>NZ_JBVIPT010000026.1:0-125899 GCF_055577685.1 Streptomyces sp. NPDC033178 | reverse complement strand
CTGGGGGCTGCGCCCCCAGACCCCCCTTTCGGCCTGAACGGCCTCGTCCTCAAACGCCGGACGGGCTGAAAATCAGCCCCTCCGGCGTTTGAGGAGCGGGGGTTCGGGGGCGGAGCCCCCGAGGAAGGGATGGGAACGGGTAGGGGCGGCGGGGGCGAAGAAGCCTCGGTATCCACAGGCGCAGGCGTGGGTCACCACGGCGTCGTACCCTGGACACCCCCGGCCCGTCAGACGTGTCGGGCGGTTCGCGTTGCTCCCTCGGATCCTCGGATGGAAACCTCTTCATGAGCCTGCACGGTCTGCTCGACGCCGTCGTCAAGGACGCCGCACTCACCGAAGCGGTGAAGGCCGCCGGCGACGGCAACCGTATGCACGTCGATCTGGTGGGCCCGCCCGCGGCCCGCCCGTTCGCCGTGGCGGCACTGGCCCGCGAGGCGGGCCGCACGGTGCTGGCGGTGACGGCCACGGGCCGCGAGGCCGAGGACCTGGCGGCGGCACTGCGGTCGCTGCTGCCCGCCGACGGGGTCGTGGAGTACCCGTCCTGGGAGACGCTGCCGCACGAGCGGCTGTCCCCGCGCAGCGACACCGTGGGACGCAGGCTCGCCGTCCTCCGCAGGCTCGCGCACCCGCGCCCGGACGACCCGGAGACCGGCCCGGTCTCCGTCGTGGTCGCTCCCGTCAGATCGGTCCTCCAGCCACAGGTCAAGGGCCTGGGCGACCTGGAGCCGGTGGCCCTGCGGACCGGCCAGACCGCCGACCTCGGCGACGTCGTGGCGGCCCTCGCGGCAGCGGCGTACGCACGGGTCGAGCTGGTCGAGAAGCGCGGCGAGTTCGCCGTACGCGGCGGGATCCTGGACGTCTTCCCGCCCACCGAGGAGCACCCGCTGCGCGTGGAGTTCTGGGGCGACGACGTCGAGGAGATCCGTTACTTCAAGGTCGCCGACCAGCGGTCCCTGGAGGTCGCCGCGCACGGGCTGTGGGCGCCGCCCTGCCGCGAGCTGCTGCTCACGGACGACGTACGGGAGAGGGCGGCCCGGCTGGCCGAGGCCCACCCCGAGCTGGGCGAACTGCTGGGCAAGATCGCCGAGGGCATCGCGGTCGAGGGCATGGAGTCCCTCGCGCCCGTCCTCGTCGACGACATGGAACTGCTCATCGACGTCCTGCCCAAGGGCTCCATGGCCGTCGTCTGCGACCCGGAGCGGGTGCGCACGCGCGCCTCGGACCTGGTGGCGACCTCGCAGGAGTTCCTCCAGGCGTCCTGGGCGGCCACCGCGGGCGGCGGCGAGGCCCCGATCGACGTCGACGCGGCGTCCCTGTGGGGCATCGCGGACGTACGGGACCGGGCCCGCGAGCTGGACATGATGTGGTGGTCGGTGTCGCCGTTCGCGGCCGACGAGACATTCACGGGTGCCGGTGACGCGGCGGGGGACGCGGACACGCTGAAGCTCGGGATGCACGCGCCCGAGACGTACCGCGGCGACACCGCGAAGGCCCTCGCCGACACCAAGGGCTGGCTCGCGGACGGCTGGCGCACGGTGTTCGTCACCGAGGCCCACGGCCCGGCGGCCCGTACGGTCGAGGTGCTCGGCGGTGAGGGCATCGCGGCCCGCCTGGAGTCGGACCTCGCCGGGCTCGTCCCCTCCATCGTCCAGGTGGCCTGCGGTTCCATCGACTACGGATTCGTCGACCCGGCGCTGAAGCTCGCCGTACTCACGGAGACCGACATCTCCGGCCAGAAGGCGGCCGGCAAGGACGGCGCGCGGATGCCGGCCCGCCGCCGGAAGACCATCGACCCGCTCACTCTCGAAGCCGGCGACTACATCGTCCACGAGCAGCACGGCGTCGGCCGCTACATCGAGATGGTGCAGCGGACGGTCCAGGGCGCGACCCGCGAGTACCTCGTCGTGGAGTACGCGCCGGCCAAGCGCGGCCAGCCCGGCGACCGTCTCTACATCCCCACCGACCAGCTGGAACAGATCACCAAGTACGTGGGCGGCGAGGCCCCGACCCTCCACCGCCTCGGCGGCGCCGACTGGACGAAGACCAAGGCGCGCGCGAAGAAGGCGGTCAAGGAGATCGCCGCCGACCTCATCAAGCTGTACTCCGCCCGGATGGCCGCCCCCGGGCACGCCTTCGGCGGCGACACGCCGTGGCAGCGCGAGCTGGAGGACGCCTTCCCGTACGTCGAGACGCCCGACCAGCTCACCACCATCGCCGAGGTCAAGGAGGACATGGAGAAGACGGTCCCGATGGACCGCCTGGTCTGTGGCGACGTGGGCTACGGCAAGACGGAGATCGCGGTCCGCGCGGCCTTCAAGGCGGTGCAGGACGGCAAGCAGGTCGCCGTCCTCGTACCGACGACGCTGCTGGTGCAGCAGCACTTCGGGACGTTCGGCGAGCGCTACTCGCAATTCCCGGTGAACGTACGGGCGTTGAGCCGCTTCCAGACGGACACCGAGGCGAAGGCGACCCTGGAGGGCCTGCGCGAGGGCTCGGTCGACGTCGTCATCGGTACGCACCGGCTCTTCTCCTCCGAGACCAGGTTCAAGGACCTGGGGCTCGTCATCGTCGACGAGGAGCAGCGGTTCGGCGTCGAGCACAAGGAGCAGTTGAAGAAGCTGCGCGCGAACGTGGACGTACTGACGATGTCCGCGACCCCCATCCCACGCACCCTGGAGATGGCGGTCACGGGCATCAGGGAGATGTCGACGATCACGACACCTCCGGAGGAGCGTCACCCGGTCCTGACCTTCGTCGGCCCGTACGAGGAGAAGCAGATCGGCGCGGCCGTCCGTCGCGAACTGCTCCGCGAGGGCCAGGTCTTCTACATCCACAACCGCGTCGAGTCCATCGACCGTGCGGCGGCGCGACTGCGCGAGATCATCCCGGAGGCGCGCATCGCGACCGCCCACGGCCAGATGTCCGAGCAGTCCCTGGAACAGGTCGTCGTCGACTTCTGGGAGAAGAAGTTCGACGTCCTCGTCTCCACGACGATCGTCGAATCGGGCATCGACATCTCGAACGCGAACACCCTGATCGTGGAGCGCGGCGACAACTTCGGCCTCTCCCAACTGCACCAGCTGCGCGGCCGGGTGGGCCGTGGCCGCGAGCGGGGGTACGCGTACTTCCTCTACCCGCCGGAGAAGCCCCTCACGGAGACGGCCCACGAGCGTCTCGCGACCATCGCCCAGCACACGGAGATGGGCGCGGGGATGTACGTGGCGATGAAGGACCTGGAGATCCGCGGAGCGGGAAACCTGCTGGGCGGCGAGCAGTCGGGTCACATCGCGGGCGTCGGCTTCGACCTGTACGTACGCATGGTCGGCGAGGCGGTCGCGGACTACCGCGCCTCTCTGGAGGGCGGCGTCGTGGAGGAGCCGGCGCTGGAGGTCAAGATCGAACTCCCGGTCGACGCGCACGTCCCGCACGACTACGCCCCGGGCGAGCGGCTGCGCCTGCAGGCGTACCGGTCGATCGCCTCGGTGAACTCCGAGGAGGACGTCAAGGCGGTACGCGAGGAACTCGTCGACCGCTACGGCAAGTTGCCCGAGCCGGTGGAGAACCTGCTGCTGGTCGCCGGTCTGCGGATGCTCGCGCGTGCGTGCGGCGTCGGCGAGATCGTCCTCCAGGGCAACAACATCCGCTTCGCGCCGGCGGAGTTGAGGGAGTCCCAGGAGCTGCGCCTCAAGCGGCTCTATCCGGGGACCGTGATCAAGCCGGCCGCACACCAGCTGCTGGTGCCCCGCCCGAAGACGGCGAAGGTGGGCGGCAAGCCGCTGGTCGGGCGGGAGTTCCTGGGGTGGACCGGGGAGTTCCTGGCTTCGATTCTGGGGTCCTGAGCGGATCGGACGGATCGCGCCGGGCGCCCCTTTGGACCCTGTGGACCGCTTGGACCCTGTGGACCGCGCGGGCGATCCTGTGGACCGTGCGGCCGGAAGGTAGGACCGCGTGACCGGAAGGTCAGGTGGCCCGGAAGAGCATTCCGCTGAGTGTGCGGAAGACGTCCTCCGGGTCCTGGTCGCCCACCGGTCCGTCCAGGTTGTGGCTGAGCAGCAGCGTGGCGAAGCCGTGGGCCAGGGACCAGGCGGCCACGCCGGCGAGACGGGCGTCGGCGCCGCGGCCCTCGGCGGGGACGGAGGACACGGCGTCGCGCAAGCGCTCGCCCGCGAGGGCACGGGCCGTCGTCAGCTCCAGGTCGTTCCCGCGCAGCAGCTCCGGTGTGAACATCACCTGGAAGTGGGCCGGGTGCTCGCGGGCGAAGCGGACGTAGCGCACGCCCGCGTCCTTCAGATCCGCGGCCTCCGTGAGCGTGGACGCCAGCAGTCCGTAGCCCTCCGCCGCGATCGCCGTCAGCAGACCCGTGCGGTCCTTGAAGTGGTGCGCCGGCGCCGCGTGCGAGACACCGGCGCGGCGGGCCAGGTCCCGCAGGCTCAGCGCGGAGGGGCCCTCGGCGGAGATGACGTCGAGCGCGGCCGTCACGATCGCGCGGCGCAGGTCTCCGTGGTGGTACGCGCGGCGTCCGCCGGACCTGGTGGCTGAGGGTTCGGACGGCTCGGACGGCTCGGACGGTTCCGACAGTCCGGACGGTCCGGTGGGCCTGGGGGACCCGGCGGGCCCGGTGGACGGCGTGCGAGTGCGCTTCGTCATGGTCAGCAGCGTACGCCGAATCTAGGCATTGACAAGTTTGGTGCGGTCGGGCAATCTAGACAGTGTCAAGTTGTCGGGCGGTCGGGATGAACGAAACGGATGAAGGGGGTACGGCATGTCTGTGGACGCGGATGAGGCGGTGCTGGGCGGCGGTGGGGTCGAGCTCGGCAGGGTGCGGCAGATGTGGCATCTGATCGAGCCTCTGCATGCCGTGCTCTATTACGCGCCGGAGGTCTTCGAGGAGGCGGCCGCACTCGGCTTCGACGTCGGGGACCGCTGGCCGAGCTACTTCCCGTTGCGTGCCGCCCCGTTGGGCGCCGTCGGGAGCGAGCGTGTGGCCTCGGCCTTCTACAGCTTCAGCCCTCGCATGGTCGCCGAGCACATGGATCGTGCGTGGCGGGCCGCCGATCCTCGGAAGGTGCTGGAGGCCAGGGAGCGGGGCATCGACCGGGCGTATCGAGCGATATTCGGCGACCGTGTCGACAGTCCCGAGCTGGCGGAAGCGGCCGCACTCGCCCGCCGCGCGGCCGAGTCGGTGACCACGGCCGGCCGCCCCTTGGCCGCCGCCAACGCCGAGTTGTCCTGGCCGGAGGCCCCTCATCAGCAGTTGTGGCACGCGGCGACGATCCTGCGTGAGCACCGCGGTGACGGACATCTGGCCGCGCTGCTCGTCGCGGGCCTCGACCCCGTCGAGTCGCTCGTGTCGTTCGCGGCGATAGGCGCCGCGTCCGTGGAGCGGTTCGAGAGCCGGGGGTGGAGTCGAGGGGAGTGGGCTGCAGCGCGTGAACGGCTCGTCGCACGGGGGCTGTTGGCCGCGGACGGCACGGCGACGGATGCCGGCCGTGCCCTCCGACAGGAGGTGGAGCGGCACACCGACGAGCTGGCCGCCGAACCCTGGCGGGCGCTGGGTCCCGACGACACCGGTCGACTCGCCGATCTGCTGGGGGAGTTCTGGGTCGCGGTCCTCGGCTCGGGGCTGCTGCCGTCGGAGACGACGTTGGGAATCGGGAAGGTGTGAGGGGGGATTCCCAACTGCCGGTCACCACCGGTGTCACGCCGGTTGTGCACCACTTGGCCGTTGAAGTCCGATGAGGTCCGTTCGCTGCCTGTTATTGCGCGACCCTTTCGCCAGTACGGTGAGGCCCAGGGAAACCGCCCGCTCGGGGCGGACAGGGGCAAGCAAGGGGAGGGAGCGCCGTGACGCTCTGGACCAGGGTCGCCGGAGCCGCGGTACTGCTGCTCGCCGCCACCGGCTGCACCGTGGAGACACCGGGTTCCGCCGGCCCCGAGGAGTCGGCGGCGGGCGCGGGCACGGGCGCCGGCGGAGCTGCCCTCACCGCCGTCGACGGACTGACCGTCAAGGGGCGGGCGCCCATGACGGGATACGACCGGGACAAGTTCGGCAGCCCCTGGGCGGACACGGACACGAACGGCTGCGACACCCGCGACGACATCCTCAAACGGGACCTGAAGGAGGTGAAGTTCAGCGACGGCGACTGCCAGGTGAGTTCCGGGACACTCGACCCCGACCCGTACACCGACAAGGACGTCACCTTCGTACGAGGGGGCCGCAGCGAGGTCGACATAGACCATCTGGTCGCGCTGTCGGACGCCTGGCAGAAGGGCGCCCAGAAGTGGGACGCGAGCAAGCGGATAGCGCTGGCCAACGACCCGCTGAACCTCCTCGCCGTCGACGCCGGCCGCAACCGCAGCAAGGGCGACGGGGACACGGCGACCTGGCTCCCGCCCCACAAGGCGTACCGCTGCACGTATGTGGCCCGGCAGGTGGCCGTGAAGAAGAAGTACGAGCTGTGGGTCACCGCCGCCGAGAGGGACGCCATGAAGCGGGTGCTGTCCGGCTGCCCGGGGCAGAAACTTCCTTCCGGCGGGACCTCGACCCAGGCGCCGAAGCGGTTCCACGCGGGCTGAGTGGACTCAGTGGGGTGAGCAGCGGTCTGAGTGGGCCGACTGGGGTGAGCGGGATGGCGCGCGTGGTCGGGCCGGATCCGCGGAGGTAAATCCGTTCCGCACCGCCCGAGCCGACGCCTACCGTGTCCCGCATGGAGCTGAAGGTATCGAGCCTCGCCGAGCGGCCCGAGATGCACGGCCGGGTGACGGGTATGGCGGACACCTGGCCCGAGTTCCTGCGCAACGACCCCGTCGGCAACGCGCACTACGGCCGCATCGCCACCGAGCTGCCGGAGTACGTGCTGTTCGCCGAGGACGAGCGCGGACAGGTGGTCGCGCACGCCTACAGCGTGCCGTTCGCCCTCGCGGACGAAGACCGGGGCGAGCTGCCGGCGCGGGGCTGGGACGAGGTGCTGGTGTGGGCGTTCTCCGACCGGCGCCATGGCGTCACCCCGGACACGGTGAGCGCGATCTCGATCGTCGTCGCCCCGCACGCCCAGGGCACCGGTCTGTCCGCCCGCATGCTCTCCGCGATGCGTGACAACGCCCGGGCCCAGGGCTTCGACGAGGTCGTCGCCCCGGTGCGCCCGAGCGCGAAGCATCTGGAGCCGCGTACGGAGATGGCGGAGTACGCCTTCCGGACGCGCGGTGACGGGTTGCCGCACGACCCGTGGCTGCGGGTCCACGTCCGGGCGGGCGCGCGCATCGAGGCGGTGGCACCGGCGTCGATGACCGTGGCGGCGTCGCTCGACGAGTGGCGGGCGTGGACGGGGCTGCCCTTCGACGAGGAGGGCCAGGTCGAGGTGCCCGGCGCACTGGTGCCGGTCCACTGCGAGCCGCGCCGCGGGTACGCGGTCTACGTCGAGCCCAACGTGTGGGTGCGGCACGCTCTTTGAGACGCGTGCGGTGGTGCGGTGTGTCTGGTTGGGGCGCATCCGGTGTGTCCGGTTGAGGTGTGCGGGTGTGCCTGGGCGTCCAGCGGGCCCGACGAGGCGCGCGCCTGCATGGCATGCCTCGTGGGCGCGCCCCTGAAGGCGCGCCCATCGGCTTCCGTCGGTCCGGGCGGCTTCCGTCAGCCGCCCATCTCGTCCAGGTCCATGACCTCGCCCGCGGGCTTCTCGGCCGGGACCGGGGTGTCGAAGTCGCCGAAGGTGACCGTGCCCGGGTCCTCGGCGGACTTGCTGACGACCTTCAGCAGGTAGGGCTTGCCCTCGGTGGCGACGTAGAGCGTGTAGGTGTCCTTGCCGTCCTTCTCGTGGAGGACGATCGCCGGGGTGCCGTCGACCGTGGTCGTCCTGCCGCGGGTGGCGTCGGAGTTGACGTCCTTGAAGTCCGCGAGCACGGTGTCGAGGTCGCAGAAGCTCGCGATGTCCTTGGCGTCCGAACCGGTCGCGGACATCTTGGTCCACTTGCCGGCCAGCATGGCCACCACTCCGTCGGTCTCCTCCTTGGACGCGCCGTCGCTCTGGGCGCGCAGGAACTTCTCGTCGTACTTCATGTAGAGGGTGTCGCCGGTCTTGACGAGGTCGGCCTTGCCCTGGCCGTTCGCGCTCATGGTGCCCGCGCACTCGCCCTTTCTGTCGAGGGCCATGTCCAGGCCGACGCGGCTGCCGTCGTCGTCCTTGATGTCGCCCTTCATGCGCAGCGACGAGGCGTTCGAGGTGGCCTTCACGGCCTGGTCGGCTATCTCGCCGCCGGTCTGCCCGGCGAACGGGCCCTTCGGCTTGCTGTCCGCCTTCTCCTCCCCGGGCAGGCAGCCGGTGAGGGAGGCGGCGGCCGTGGCGGCGAGGCAGAGAGCGGCAAGTGCGGTGCGACGCATGACAGTTCCTTGAAGTGTCGAGGTGAAGAGAGGAGAAGAGAGGAGGAGAGGGCGCGAAGGCGCGCGGGCGTGCAGAGCGGTGGAGAGAAGGCGCGCGGGCGCGGATGCGGCGGGTGTCGGCCGGGTGGTGGGGACGGCGGCGTGCGGCGGTGTCAGCCGGTCTTCTTCCAGTCCTTGCAGCCCGTGGTCTTGAAGTACGCGTCGCCCGCGGCGACGGTCACGACGGCCGTGCCGGACACGTTGTTGTTCGCGAGGATCGACTCCATGGAGTGCGAGGCGTCCTTGGTGCGCTCCCAGTAGCAGAGGTCGTCGGTGTTGCCGGTGGACCTGTAGGTGCCGGGAGCGATGTCGACGCCGACTCTGTGCATTCCGCCGTCGCCCTTGATCAGCGTGGCCGGTGTGCCGGTGGCCTTCGCGTCGACGGCTTCCCAGTCCTTGCAGCCGCTCGACTTGAAGAGCTTGTCGCCCGCCGGGATCGTCACATAGCTGGTGCCGCTGACGTTGTCGTTGGCGAGGATGGAGTCCATCTCGCCCGAGGCGTCCTTGGCGCGCTCCCAGTAGCAGAGGGCGTCCGCGTTGCCCGTGGTGCGGTAGGTGCCGGGCTTGACGTCGGTGCCGACCTCGAAGTCGCCGTCGCCCTGGAACGCCACCTTCTTCTCGGCCTTGTCCGCCTTGGCGTCCTTCTTCGTGTCCTCGTCCGCCTCGGTGTCGGACCCGGCGTCCGACTTCGTGCCGGACTCGCGCTCCGCGGAGGCCGCGGAGTCCTTGCCGTTGCCGCCGGAACCGCTGTCCCCGTCGTCGCCCGCGTTCGCCGACACCGCGCCGATGACGACGACACTCACGACGACCCCCAGCGCGATCTTGCCCTTGGCGCCCATGACAGTCCCCTCCCCCAGAGGTGACGGCCGCCGCTTTCGGCAGCCGTTCATCCGATGGGTCAATCACAGCAGAGCTTGTGAACCGAGTCAACACGGTTCACAAGGATGAGCGAGTGCACGGCCGTGAATGGGTTGTTGCCACGTACGTCGGTATGCTCGACGCCACACACCAGGACGAGGGGAGCCGTGCGGGTGCAGGACAACGCGACAGAGGTCACCGCGGCCGGAATCGCCAGGCTCGCCGGAGTCGGCCGGGCCGCCGTCAGCAACTGGCGGCGCCGCCACGCCGACTTCCCCAAACCCGTCGGCGGCACCGAGACCAGCCCCTCCTTCGCGCTCACCGAGGTCGAGATCTGGCTGCGCACCCAGGGCAAGCTCGCCGAGGTGCCCCTGCGCGAGCGCGTATGGCAGCAGCTCGCCGGTCACCCGGAGGGCCCGGTCACCGCCCTGGTCCATGTCGGCTGCGCGCTCCTGCTCGTCAACGACCGCCCCACGGTCTGGCTGGAGCTGAGCGCCGGCTCCGACGCGCGCCTCGCCGAACTGCTGCCCGCGCCGCTCGATCAGGTCCTCACCCCGCGCTTCGGCCTGGTCCGCAAACGGGCCGTGGACACGCCGACCGCCGCCCAACTGCTCCCGTCCGCCCCCCTGTTGCGCGGCGCCGCCGACCTCGCGGCCGAGCTGGGCACGCGGAAGGCGTACGAGTTCCTGCTCGGAAGGCACCTCGACGCCAACCCCCGCCAGTACACGCTCACGCCGACCGGCCTCGCCGCCCTGATGACCGACCTCGCGGGCACCGCCCGTACCGTCCTCGACCCGGCGTGCGGCACCGGCGCCCTGCTGCGCGCGGTGGCCGCCGCGCAGGGCGCGTTGGGCATCGAGGATCAGCACCTGTACGGCCAGGACAGCGCCTCCGAACTGGCCGCCCTCACCGCACTGCGCCTCGCCCTCCACGCGGAGGCCACCGTGACGACCGTGCGCACCGCCGCCGCCGACAGCCTCCGCGACGACGCGTACGGCACCCTGAGGGCCGACGCAGTGCTGTGCCATCCGCCGTTCAACGAGCGCAACTGGGGCCACGACGAGCTCGCCTACGACCCCCGCTGGGAGTACGGCTTCCCGGCCCGCACCGAGTCCGAACTGGCCTGGGTCCAGCACGCGTTGGCCCGCCTCAAGGAAGGCGGCATCGCCGTCCTCCTGATGCCGCCCGCCGCCGCCTCGCGCCGCTCCGGCCGCCGCATCCGCGCCGACCTGCTGCGCCGCGGCGCCCTGCGCGCGGTGATCGCCCTGCCGCCGGGCGCGGCACCCCCGTACAACCTCCCGCTGCACCTGTGGGTGCTGCGCAGGCCCGCCCTCACGGCACACCCCGCGCAGCCCGAGGTGCTGCTCGCCGACACCGGCGTGTTCACGGCCGACAGCCGTGGCGGCCTCGACTGGCAGTCCATGCGTGCCGCGGTCCTCGACGCCTGGCGCCCCTTCGACCGCACCGGCAGCGCGCCCGAACAGCCGGGACTCAGCCGTTCGGTGCCGGTCATCGAACTCCTCGACGACGACGTGGACCTGGCCCCGGCCCGCCATCTCCCGCCCCCCGCGGCGGGCGGCGGCGCCGAGCAACTCGCCGACGTACGCGACCGCCTCGGCGAGACCCTCCGCCGCACCGGCGAACTCACCCCGCCCGCCGCCGACCCGCGTCCGCCGACCCGCTGGCCGCTCACCACGATCGGCGAACTCGCGCGCGGGGGCGCACTCCAGCTGCGTACGGGCGGAAACGGCGGCCACGCGCGCGTGCCCGTCCTCACCGACCACGACGTCCTCGCCGGAACAGCGCCCTCCGGAACGCTGCCCGAGAGCGACGACGAACCGGTCCTCACCGAGCCCGGAGACGTCGTCGTCCCCGTGCTCGGCGGCGGCGCCATCGCGCGCGTCGTCGACGAGGCGACCGCGGGCGCCGCCCTCGGCCGCAACCTCGCGCTGCTGCGGCCCGACCCGGCCGCCATCGACCCGTGGTTCCTCGCCGGCTTCCTGCGCGGCACCGCCAACAACCGCCAGGCCAGCAGCTACGCGTCCACCGCGACCCGCCTCGACGTCCGCCGCCTCCAGGTGCCCCGGCTGCCACTGGACCAGCAGCGCACGTACGGCGAACGGTTCCGGGCGCTCGCCGAGTTCGAGGAGGCGCTACGGCTGGCCGGGCGCCTCGGCGAACAGCTGGTCCGCGGCATGTACGACGGCCTGACGGACGGCACTGTCGAGCCCGGCTGAGACGGTTGGGGCGGACGGAGTGATCAGCACGACAACGGTTCGGTACAACCCGGGAACAGTTGTCCTTGTCGGCCTATACGCTCGGACTTCCAACTCGTAGGTTCGTCCTCCGTCCGTTCTCCGTCCGACCTTCGTCCGTCCTCATCAGGCCTCCAGGAGCAACCATGCAAGGCCACGGCCAGGCGCAGCCGGTGAAGCCGCCACCCTCGACCGGGTTGCTGGTCTTCCTGCGCGTGTTCTTCGTGGTGATCTCGGTGTGCAGCTTCGGCCTGCTCGGCTGGACGATGATGCTGCGCCTGGCACTCGTGACCCGCAAGTCCCTCGACTGGGGCCTGTTCGTGGCCACCCTCGCGGCCGAGATCCTCGGCCTCGTCCTGCTCGGCACCGAGCCCGGCGAGGAGATCCACACCGTCGGCGGCTGGCTCGGCCTCGCCCTGCTCTTCGGCTCGCTCGTGGTCGTGATCTCGTACTACCTGGCGGCGGACATCCGCCACTTCCACCAGCTCGGCTACGCGACAGCGGGCTACGCGCAGCACCAGCAGCCCCCGTCGTCCGTGTACGGCTACCCGCAGCAGCAGTCGCCGTACACCGCCGCGACGGGCCCGCACACCCCGGTGCCCCCGATGGCGCCGATACCCCAGCCCGCCGCGCCCCAGCCCGGCACGCCGACCCCGACCCCGGCCCCGCCGCCCCAGCCGCAGCGCCCCGCGCCCGCCCGGATCGACCAGGTGCGCGCCGAGCTCGACGAGCTGAGTGACTATCTCCGCAAGCACGAGGACGGCAGGTGACCGTGGCGTCGGGACGTGTGATCACCGGCCGCTACGAACTGTCCACGCTCATCGGACAGGGCGGCATGGGCCAGGTGTGGACGGCGTACGACCAGCGCCTCGACCGGCGCGTCGCCGTCAAACTGCTGCGCCCCGACAAGGTCGCGGGCGCCGAGGCCGACGAACTGCGCCGCCGCTTCGTGCGCGAGTGCCGCGTCACCGCCCAGGTCGACCACCCCGGCCTGGTCACCGTCCACGACGCGGGCAGCGAGGGCGAGGAGCTGTTCCTCGTCATGCAGTACGTCGACGGCGCCGACCTCTCCGACCACCTCGCCGAGCACGACCCGTACCCCTGGCAGTGGGCCGTCTCGGTCGCGGCCCAGCTGTGCGCCGTACTGTCCGCGGTGCACGCCGTGCCGATCGTCCACCGCGACCTCAAGCCGCGGAACGTGATGGTCAAGCAGGACGGCACGGTCACCGTCCTCGACCTCGGCGTCGCGTCGGTCATGGACACGGACACGACCCGTCTCACCCACACCGGTTCACCCATCGGCTCGCCCGCCTACATGGCCCCCGAGCAGGCGATGGGCGGCGCGGTCGGCCCGTACACGGATCTGTACGCGCTCGGGGTGCTGCTGCACGAACTCCTCAGCGGAGACGTGCCGTTCTCGGGCTCCACCGCCCTCGGCGTCCTCCATCGCCACCTCTACGAACCGCCCCTTCCGGTCCGCCGCCTGCGCCCCGAGGTCCCGGAAGCGCTCGAAGCGCTAGTACTGCGGCTGCTCTCCAAGGACCCGCAGCACCGCCCGGACTCCGCACAGGAGACGTACGAGCAACTGCTGCCCCTGCTTCCCGCGCGCGGGATCCCGTCCGGCGGCCCGCTCGACCCCACCCGCCCCTTCCTGCGCCCGCACGCCCCCTGGCCGGACCGGGCCAGGACCCCCGCGGCCCAGCCGCAGGCCACCCCGGCCGCCGAGAAGCCCGATGTCGCGGGAGCCGTCGACGAGGTCAAGCGCCTCCTCGGCGAGGGCCGCATCACGCAGGCCGTCGACATCCTCGGCGGCATCCTCCCGGCCGCCGCCGCCCAGCACGGCGAGCACTCACCCGTCGTCCGCACCCTGCGCAAGCAGTACGCGGCCACGCTGATGGACGACGGCCAGTACCGCCGCGCCCTGCCCGAACTGCGCCTCCTCGCCGACGAGCGCGCCGCCGAGGCGGGCCAGGCCGACCCGCAGTCCCTGCGCTTCCGCTACGAGGCCGCCCAGTGCCTGGAACAGCTCGGCGAACCGGCCGCCGCGCTCGCCGAGTACCGCGCGCTGCTCCCGTACTACGAGAACCAGTACGTCGCCCAGGACGCCGAGCTCTCCTTCGAAGTCCGCCGCCGCATCGGCCACCTGCTGCTCGCCCTCGGCGACCGCGCCGCCGCCCACGACACCCTGGCCCGCCTCCAGTACGACGTCGAACGGCTGAGGGGCCCCGGCCATCCGCTGGTCGCGGAGATCAGCAGGACCCTGCAATGGCTGGGGCAGGTCCGCGGCTGACCTGCCCCGAAGGGCCTTGAGTCCAGGGCCGATCGCCCGCCTTCGGGCAGGTTTTGCGCCGCCTTGGCCCAAGGAGAGCCGCGGCGGCCACACGATCATCGTCGACCGCGACGCCTGGGACGCGCCGGTGGCGATCACCGGCTGAGACCGCTGTGCGGCGTGAGGATGGAGACGGCCCGGGGACGGTGCCCGAAGTCCTGGCGAATCGTTGGGTCGAATGGGTGGCCGAGAGCCGGTCCCCTGCCTACCATCGATCACCGCAAGACTTTGTGCACCGTCGCACAAGCTCCTACAGGAGGTCTCCTTGCACCGCCGTCGCACCGCGTTCCTCCTCTCCGCCGCGCTCGTCACCGCGGCCCCCCTCCTCACCGCCTGCGGCAACGACGCGCATCCCGGTGCCGCGGCCGTCGTCGGCGGCGACCGCATCACCGTCTCCCAGCTGGAGAACCGGGTGAACGAGGTACGGTCCGCGCAGCGGGCGGCCACCACGGGCGAAGCGCAGTACGAACAGGCCATCGCCAAGTCCGGCGGCCTCACCCGCGACACCCTGCACGGCATGGTCCTCGACCGCGTCCTGCACCGGGCCGCACAGGACGCGGGCGTGACCGTCACCCGCAAGGAGGTCCAGAGCTTCCGCGGCGACCTGGAGAAGCAGGCGGGCGACGCGAAGGCACTGGAAGTGGCCTGGCTCCAGCAGTACGGCGTCGCGCCCGAGCGGCTCGACGACAACCTCCGCGTCCAGATCGAGGCCCAGAAGCTCGCCGCCGCACTCGGCACGGACACCAGCCAGCCCGCCTTCTGGAAGGCACTGTCCGAGGCCTCCAAGAAGATGGACGTCGACCTGAACCCGCGCTACGGCGACTGGGACGTGGAGAAGAGCAGCCGCGTCGACGCCAAGCTGCCCTGGCTGCGCGAGGTCACCTCGTCGGGAAGCAAGGAAACGGCGTAACCGGTCCGGCCATGTCGTGACCCCGCCCTGTTCACGGCACGTGACCTTGATGTCAGTGGCGTGGGTTACGTTCGGTGTGTGAACGCATCCAGCCCGGGGCGCATCGTCCTGCTCACCACCAGCCACCGAGTCGCGCCCGGACTCCTGTCCTGGCCCGCCTGGCAGGCGCTGCACGGCGCCGACCGCGTCCTGTGCGCGGACGGCACGCACCCCCAGCTGCCGTATCTGCGCGAGGCGGGCATCCAGGTCGACGAGGCCGCGCCGACCGCGGAGGACCTGGTCGACACCTGCGCCGGCGGGCACACGGTCGTCGTCGTGGCCACCGGCGAGGGCGAGCCGCGCCTGACCGACGGCCTGGCCCGGCTGGCCGGCTCCGGGCGCGTTCAGATGCCCGATCTCGAACTGCTCCCCGCGTCGTACGACCTCCCGGGCGCCCGCCTCCTCGACCTCGTCCAGGTCATGGACCGCATCCGCGCCGAGTGCCCCTGGTCGTCCCAGCAGACCCACAAGGGCCTGGCGAAATACGGCATCGAGGAGGCGTACGAACTCGTCGAGGCCATCGAGGAGGGCGACCGCGACGAACTGCGCGAGGAACTCGGCGACGTTCTGCTCCAGGTCGTCTTCCACGCCCGGATCGCCGAGGAGGGCCGCCCGGAGGACGGGGAGGAGCCCTTCTCCATCGACGACGTGGCGGGCGGCATCGTCACCAAGCTCATCCACCGCCACCCGCACGTCTTCGGCGACGAGACCGCCTCGACCCCCGAGGAGGTCAAGGAGCACTGGCTGCGCACCAAGGCCGTCGAGAAGCAGCGGACATCCGTGACCGAGGGCGTCCCGCTCGGCCAGCCCGGCCTCGCACTCGCCGCCAAGCTGGCATCCCGCGCACGCACGGCGGGCCTGGAGGTGCCACTGCCCCAGGGCGAGGGCGTCGGCTACGAACTACTGGCGCTGGCGGTCCGCGCCGAGACGGACGGCGTGGACCCGGAGGCGGCGCTCCGGGTGGCGGCGCGGGCGTACCGGGACGCGATACGGGCGAGTGAAGGCTAGGCGGGAGCCGGTCAGGTATCCCGTGCCGAGGCTCTCAGTCGGGCGCACGCGCCGACGGGTTGTGCCAGTGCGGACGGGGTCGGTGGAGAAGCCATTCGCCCGGGCCGAGCGGGCGGGCCTGTCCCCGATCGGTGGGCGGCAGATCGTCGCAGAAGACACGCTCGGGGTCGGCGCCGAGCACGGGGAGGACCTCGGCGGTCTCGTCGACCAGCCTGGGCGGACCGGCCAGATAGATGTCATGGCGGGCCCAGTTGGCCCGGTTGCCCAGCGCCGTCAGCAGCCGGCCGGTGGCCTGGGCCTTCGGCCGGCCGGGCGCGGGCGTTATGACGGTGACGTCGAGATGCGGCAGCCGCGTGCATAACTCCCCGAGCGCGGCCCGGTCGTACAGGTAGGCGGTGTCCCGGGCGACCACGAAGAGCCGGGCCTCGTCGTACGAGCCCGGCTCCCATGCCAGTTGCTGCAGCAGCGCCTTGACCGGTGCCCAGCCGGTGCCCGCGGCGATGAACGTGACGGGCCGCTCCACCGGCGTACGCAGGGTCAGCCGGCCACCGGGCGCGCCGAGCCGCAGGATGTCGCCCGCGCGGGTGTGGCGGACGAGCTCGGTGGACAGGACGCCGTCCTCGACGAGGCTGACGTGCAGGTCGAGGGTGTCGTCGGGACGCGGCGCGTTGGCCAGGGAGTAGGGGCGCCAGACGCCCGGGATGCGGGGGCTGTTGACGCTCACGTACTGGCCGGGCAGATGGGAGAGGGGGCGGTGGGGGCGCAGCTTCAGCACGGCGAGGTCGTCCCCGTGCCTGGTGCGGTCGAGCACCTCGGCGTCCCACCACGGCGGCTCCCCTTGGCTCTCAGCCTCCCATGCGCCGTCCATCATGGAGTCCGCGATCACGGCGTACGCCTCGTCCCAGGCCTTCTCCACCTCCGTGCTCCACGCCGACCCCGACACGGCGGCGAACGCGGCGGTCAGGCTCGTGCCCACCGCCGCGTAGTGCTCCGGCCGCGCCAGATACTTCCGGTGGTCCCGCCCCAGCTCCCACAGGTACTCGTGCATCCCCGGTTCCCCCAGGCGCCCCACGACCAGCGTCAACGCGGCGAACAGACGGTCCCGCTGACGTTCCATGTCCTCCGGGAAATCCAGCGGGAACAGGGCGCGGACATCGGGGTGGTGCCAGAAGAGGTGCGAGTAGAAGTACTTGGCCGCGAATTCGGCTCGCCTTTCGACGACCGCGAAACTGGTCCGGAGGAGATCGGGGTCCACGGGCGCGAATGTATGGAGGTTCCGGCTCGTGGGGTCAAGGAGCAGGTGATTCAGGGACGTTCTCTGGCAATCGGTGCAAGTTGCGGAGTGAAGCCCGGCTCGGAGAGCCGCCGAGACGCGCCACAACGGAACCGGATCGGCTCCCGCCACCCACCGGACCGGCCCTTGCCACCCCCGGACCGGATCGGCCTCGCCGCCCACCGCACCGGTTCCCGCCACCCCTCCCGATACGGTCGAGGAGTGACGGAAACACCTGCCAAGCCCTCCGCCGGGGAACCTGCCCCGGAACTCTTCACCTGGGAGTTCGCGACCGACCCCTACCCGGCGTACGCCTGGCTCAGGGAGCACGCCCCCGTGCACCGGACGAAACTCCCCAGTGGAGTAGAAGCCTGGCTGGTCACCCGGTACGCGGATGCCAAGCAGGCCCTGGCCGACGGCCGGCTCAGCAAGAACCCCGCCCATCACGACGAGCCCGCGCACGCGAAGGGGAAGACCGGTATCCCCGGCGAGCGCAAGGCCGAGCTGATGACGCACCTCCTCAACATCGACCCGCCCGACCACACCAGACTCCGGCGACTGGTCAGCAAGGCGTTCACACCTCGGAGAGTGGCCGAATTCGCGCCCCGGGTGCAGGAGTTGACCGACCGGCTCATCGACGGGTTCGTGGAGAAGGGGGAAGCCGACCTCATTCACGAGTTCGCGTTTCCGCTCCCCATCTACGCCATCTGCGATCTGCTGGGCGTCCCACGCGAGGACCAGGACGACTTCCGGGACTGGGCCGGAATGATGATCCGGCACGGAGGAGGGCCGCGCGGGGGCGTGGCGCGGTCGGTGAAGAAGATGCGCGGCTATCTCGCCGAGCTCATCCATCGCAAGCGCGAGGAGTTGACGGAGGTACCCGCCCCGGGCGAGGACCTCCTCTCCGGTCTCATCCGGGCCTCCGACCACGGCGAGCACCTCACCGAGAACGAGGCCGCCGCGATGGCCTTCATCCTCCTGTTCGCCGGGTTCGAGACGACCGTGAACCTGATCGGCAACGGCACGTACGCGCTGCTCACCCACCCCGAGCAGCGGCAGCAGCTCCAGCAGTCCCTCGCGGCCGGCCGTACGGACCTTCTCGCGACCGGTGTCGAGGAACTGCTCCGCTACGACGGGCCGGTGGAACTGGCCACCTGGCGGTTCGCCACCGAACCGCTGAGCATCGGCGGGCAGGACATCGCCGCCGGCGACCCCGTGCTCGTCGTGCTCGCCGCCGCCGACCGCGACCCCGCCAGGTTCGCCGAGCCCGACACCCTCGACCTCTCCCGCCGTGACAACCAGCACCTCGGCTACGGCCATGGCATCCACTACTGCCTCGGCGCGCCCCTCGCCCGGCTGGAGGGCCAGACCGCGCTGGCCACGCTCCTCACGCGCCTCCCCGATCTGCAACTCGCGGGAGATTCTGCCGATTTGCGATGGCGTGGGGGGCTCATCATGCGGGGATTGCGCATGCTTCCGGTGGAGTTCGCCCCTTCGGGGAAGGTCCGTACGGACTAGCAGACGGGTCGACGGAACATGAGACTCCGTCAAGTTTGTGATCTTCACGTTATCCGCGCTGCATCGACTTGTGACAAGAGTTCGACTGCCTATACGTTCACCCATCAATGCGGCCGGTCCCACCTGCCGCAGCAGTCACAAGCACAGTCATCGGGCTGTGCGTTGTGCGCAGTCCCTGCTGTCACGCGAAAGGCAACCGCATGCTCTCCGGGAACGGTCGTCACCGTCGCCCCCGTCAGGCTCCGGCTCTCCTCGTCGCGGCGGGCGTGACCGGGTCGGCCATCGCGATCCCTCTGCTCGGTGCGACCGGCGCGAGCGCCGCAAGCGGCACCACCTGGGACGCGGTCGCGGAGTGCGAGAGCGGCGGCTCCTGGAGTGCGAACTCCGGCAACGGGTACTACGGCGGCCTCCAGATGACCCAGGAGACCTGGGAGGACCACGGCGGCCTCGACTACGCGCCGAGCGCCGACCAGGCCAGCCGTTCGCAGCAGATAGCCGTCGCCGAGAAGATCCTCGCGGCCCAGGGCACGAGCGCCTGGGCCACCTGCGGTCTCGTCGCGGGTCTGACCCAGAACTCCGACTCGGCCGACGTCGACACGGGAGTCGCGGACGACACTCCCACTCCGTTGTCCGGCTTGGGCATGGAGGACGGCACCAACGGGACGAAGTCCGACACGTCCGGTTCATCCGACTCGTCCACTGACAGTGGCGACAGCGCGGACTCACAGAATTCCGACAGCCCCTCCACGGGTGCCACCGCAAAGAGTGACGACTCGGACAAGTCGTCCCAGAACGGGGAGGCTTCGGCCGAGGCGAGTGAGGGTGCCGGGTCGGAGGACACCGGCTCCGGCCGCCACCGCGGTGGCAGTGCCGACGAAGGTGCCGCCGACTCCCGTACCGACGACTCCGCCGGCCGGCACGCCTCGCGCAGCGACAGCGAGTCGCGCGTCGCCGCCGAGGGCTCGTACGCCGTGCGTTCCGGGGACAGTCTCTGGGGGATCGCCGACTCCCTTGGCGTCAAGGGCGGATGGCGGGCGCTCTACGCCGAGAACAAGGAAGCCGTCGGCGACGACCCGGACTTCATCATCCCCGGTCAGAGCCTCGACGTGGAGGGCCTGCAGACGGCGGACAAGTAGCGGTCCGCGCGGTGTGCCATGTGGTCATCAAGGCGTCGAATCGGGCGAAAAACAGCGGTAGTTCGCGTTGAATGTCCGATTTGGTGAAAGTGAGACATGGATCTCAAGACCCTGATCGTCTTTGAAATTCGGCGGATCGCGTGTCTACGGTCGTGACCGCTCGCCACTGGTGAGCCCCGATGGTCGCAACGCCGAATCCTGCCAGCGGCCGTACGGGAACAGTCGTCGCGTCAAGCGCCGTAGGCAGGAGCGGGGGACCCAAGGTAAGTGCCGGACCCGGTCGTTGAGGCCAGGTACGGCTTGGGGTTAAGCCGCGTGACAGCAGTCGCGCGGCCGGGCAACTCACTCGGCCCGAACCCGACAGCTCACCTCGCAGGCGTCGGTGAGGGGATCACTTCATGCTGCTTTCCGGCAAGGGCAAGCACCGCCGCCCGTCCAAGGCCACCCGCATTGCCACGCTGGCCGGTGTCACCACCGCCGCCGTCGCCGTCCCGCTGATGGGCGCCACGGGAGCCTCCGCCGCCACCGCTTCCGAGTGGGACGCCGTCGCCCAGTGCGAGTCCGGCGGCAACTGGTCGATCAACACCGGCAACGGCTACTACGGCGGCCTGCAGTTCTCGGCCTCCACCTGGGCCGCGTACGGCGGCACGGCGTACGCCTCCACCGCCAACCAGGCCTCCAAGTCCCAGCAGATAGCCGTCGCCGAGAAGGTCCTCGCGGGCCAGGGCAAGGGTGCCTGGCCGAGCTGTGGCGTGGGCCTGTCCGGCGCCTCGACCGGTGGCGCCACGACTCCCTCGGACTCGGGCAACTCCGGCCAGGGCGCCTCGCAGTCGCAGCCGCAGCAGAGCACCAAGTCCTCCGAGGAGCGCGCCTCGCGTTCCCAGGAGCGCTCGACGGCGAAGAAGACCGTCGAGACCCCGACCGGCAAGAAGGTCGAGAAGGGCGACGGTGAGTACAAGGTCGTCAAGGGTGACACCCTCAGCGAGATCGCCGAGAAGAAGAACGTCAAGGGCGGCTGGGAGAAGCTGTACAAGCTGAACGACGACATCGTCGACGACGCCGACTTCATCTTCCCGGGCCAGCAGCTGCACCTCAGCTGACACCCGTCGGCCGCGACCCCCACTTCGATCGTCCGGACGTCATGTCACCTCACGTGACGGCCGAGGCCCTGGCCGCTCAGCCTCGGCCGGATCTCCGGTCCATATTCGAATCGCGGCTGAACCACAGTGCCCTCACATCCGTGTCCCCCATAGTGGAGGCCTCGTGAGGGCCACCCCCGTCCCCCACGGGCTCCCCGCTCCGGTGCGTGTTCCCCCGTACGCACCGGGGCGGGGCTTTTCGTTCCCGCGCTTCCCTCTTCGGCGTTCCCACGCTTCCCTCTCGCTTTGTTCCGTTCGGAAACAATTTACTCTCGGTTCTGTCCAGGAGGCGGTCGAGGGCTGGCCGAACCCCGGCAGCCGGTTAGGCTCATGCCGCGGGGCCACCACAGGTCCGCACCCAACCGGGCCTTCGGCCCGGAACAGCTTGCGTCACATCCCAGAAGGAGATGCTCGTGCCGTCCATCGACGTCGTCGTAGCCCGGGAAATCCTGGACTCCCGAGGCAACCCCACGGTCGAGGTCGAGGTCGGCCTCGACGACGGCAGCACGGGTCGTGCCGCCGTTCCGTCCGGCGCCTCCACCGGTGCCTTCGAGGCTGTTGAGCTCCGTGACGGAGACCCCAACCGCTACCTCGGCAAG
Organism: Streptomyces sp. NPDC033178; assembly: GCF_055577685.1. Lineage (NCBI taxonomy): Bacteria > Bacillati > Actinomycetota > Actinomycetes > Kitasatosporales > Streptomycetaceae > Streptomyces > Streptomyces sp. NPDC033178. The sequence goes on along the minus strand of NZ_JBVIPT010000026.1, from coordinate 104,422 downwards.
GGTGTCGAGAAGGCCGTCCTCGCCGTCATCGAGCAGCTCGGCCCGGAGCTCGTCGGCTACGACGCCACCGAGCAGCGCCTCATCGACCAGGCCATGATCGACCTGGACGCCACCGACAACAAGGGCTCGCTCGGCGCCAACGCCATCCTCGGCGTCTCGCTCGCCGTCGCCCACGCCGCGTCCGAGGCGTCCGACCTCCCCCTCTTCCGCTACCTGGGCGGACCGAACGCGCACCTGCTGCCGGTCCCGATGATGAACATCCTCAACGGTGGGTCGCACGCCGACTCCAACGTCGACATCCAGGAGTTCATGATCGCCCCGATCGGCGCGGAGTCCTTCTCCGAGGCCGTGCGCTGGGGCGCCGAGGTCTACCACACCCTCAAGAAGGTCCTGAAGAGCCGCGGCCTGTCCACCGGCCTCGGCGACGAGGGCGGCTTCGCCCCGAACCTCGGCTCCAACCGCGAGGCCCTGGACCTGATCCTCGACGCGATCAAGGAGGCCGGTTACATCCCCGGCCAGCAGGTCGCCCTCGCGCTCGACGTCGCCGCCTCTGAGTTCTACAAGGACGGCAAGTACCTCTTCGAGGGCAAGGAGCGCTCCGCCGCCGAGATGACGGAGTACTACGAGGAGCTCGTCGCGGCCTACCCGCTCGTCTCCATCGAGGACCCGCTGTACGAGGACGACTGGGCCGGCTGGAACGTCATCACCGAGAAGCTGGGCGACAAGGTCCAGATCGTCGGCGACGACCTCTTCGTCACCAACCCGGAGCGCCTCGCCCGCGGCATCGAGGAGGGCTCCGCCAACGCCCTGCTCGTCAAGGTCAACCAGATCGGCTCGCTGACCGAGACGCTGGACGCCGTCGAGATGGCCCAGCGCAACGGCTTCAAGTGCATGATGTCCCACCGCTCCGGCGAGACCGAGGACGTCACCATCGCCGACCTCGCCGTCGCGGTGAACTGCGGCCAGATCAAGACCGGCGCCCCGGCCCGCTCGGACCGCGTCGCCAAGTACAACCAGCTGCTGCGCATCGAGGAGATCCTCGACGACGCGGCGGTGTACGCGGGCCGTTCGGCCTTCCCGCGCTTCAAGGGCTGAGCCTTCCCGCAGTTCCGCTCCGCGGACATCGGGCACAGCAAGGGCTGAGCACGGCCCTTCGGCCGGGGTGACAGCCCCGTCGTACGTACGTCCCCGTACTCGGTCCCGTACCGTGTGCGGGGACGTACGTACGTGACGGGCTCGGCGGGCTCGACGTACTCGACGGGTTTGTACCGGGGAGGCGGGACAGATGGCCGTGAAGGACCGCGACCGGTTCTCCACCTCGACCAGGCTGCGGCTGCTCGGTGAGCAGACCGCCGCCCGCGTCTACCGCTCGCAGACCAAGCGGCAGGCCCGCCGCTCACGGCTGACCGGCCGGGCGGCACTCCTCGCCCTCGTCCTGTGCACGCTCGTGGTGGCCCTCGCCTATCCCATAAGGCAGTACGTCTCCCAGCGCGCCGAGGTCGCCGACCTCCAGCGCGAGCGGGAGGAGGCCCGCCGGCGGGTCGAGCAGCTGCGCGACCTCAAGGCGCGGTGGCAGGACGACGCGTACGCCGAGCAGCGCATCCGGGAGCGGCTGCACTACGTGATGCCGGGCGAGACCGGCTACATCGTGATCGACCCCGACGCGGCGAAGAAGACGCGTACGGATCAGACGGCGGCCGACCGGGCCTGGTACGCCAACGTCTGGGACGGCGTCGACAAGGCAGACGCCGCCGACCGGTGACCCGACCGGTGACCCCGGTGATCCAGCCGGTGGTTCGCCGGTGATCCACTCAGAGAACTGACTAGAGAGACTTACCCACAGGCATGCAAACGCCCCCGCCGCCCACCCCGCGCACCGAGCCCACCGACGCGGATGTCGAGGCCTTCAAGCAGCAGCTCGGGCGGCCGCCGCGCGGGTTGCGCGCGATCGCGCACCGCTGTCCGTGCGGGCAGCCGGACGTCGTCGAGACGGCTCCCCGGCTGCCGGACGGGACCCCCTTCCCGACGACGTACTACCTGACGTGTCCCCGGGCGGCCTCCGCCATCGGGACGCTGGAGGCGAACGGCGTCATGAAGGAGATGACGGACCGGCTCGCCACGGATCCGGAGTTGGCGGCCGCGTACCGGGCGGCGCACGAGGACTACATCGCTCGGCGCGACTCCATCGAGGTGCTCGAAGGCTTTCCGAGCGCGGGCGGTATGCCGGACCGGGTGAAGTGCCTCCACGTCCTGGTCGCCCACTCCCTGGCCGCCGGGCCCGGGGTGAACCCCCTGGGCGACGAGGCGCTCGCGATGCTGCCGGAGTGGTGGCGCAAGGGGGCGTGCGTGGTGCCCACCGAGGTGTGATTTTGCCCCCGCCGCCCCTACCCGTTCCCTTCCCCTGGGGGCTGACGCCCCCAGACCCCCACTGAAAACCAGCCCCTCCGGCGTTTGAGGAGCGGGGGTTCGGGGGCGGAGCCCCTGAGCAAGGGACGGGAATGGGTAGGGGCGGCGGGGGCGAGGAAAAGCCCGGACGGCCCCCGGACACGATCGCAACAGGAGACCACCACTCATGACTCGCGTCGCCGCCATCGACTGCGGTACCAACTCGATCCGCCTGCTCGTCGCGGACGCGGATCCGGCGACGGGGGAACTCGTCGACCTGGACCGCCGGATGACGATCGTCCGGCTGGGACAGGGCGTCGACCGGACGGGCCGACTCGCCCCGGACGCGCTGGAACGAACCTTCGCGGCCTGCCGCGAATACGCGGCGATCGTCAAGGAACACGGCGCGGAACGCCTCCGCTTCGTGGCAACCTCCGCCTCCCGCGACGCAGAGAACCGCGACGAGTTCGTACGAGGAGTCCTCGACATCCTGGGCGTGGAGCCCGAGGTCATCTCCGGCGACCAGGAGGCGGAGTTCTCGTTCACGGGCGCCACCAAGGAGCTGACGGGGCGGGACGACCTCGCCAAGCCCTACCTCGTGGTGGACATCGGCGGCGGCTCCACGGAGTTCGTCGTGGGTGAGGACCACGTCCGCGCCGCCCGCTCGGTCGACATCGGCTGCGTACGGATGACGGAGCGGCACCTCGTGCAGGACGGCGTGGTCAGTGACCCGCCCGCGCGGGAGCAGATCGAGGCGATCCGCGCCGACATCGAGGCGGCCCTCGACCTCGCCGAGGAGTCGGTGCCGCTGCGCGAGGCCCGTACGCTCGTCGGTCTCGCCGGATCCGTGACCACCGTCTCGGCGATCGCCCAGGACCTCCCGGAGTACGACTCCGAGGCCATCCACCACTCCCGGGTCTCCTACGACCGGGTCCGCGAGATCACCGAGCGGCTGCTGTCGGCCACCCACGCCGAGCGTGCCGCGATCCCCTCCATGCACCCGGGCCGGGTCGACGTCATCGGCGCCGGCGCCCTCGTACTGCTCTCGGTCATGGAGCGGATCGGGGCGGACGAGGTGGTCGTGAGCGAGCACGACATCCTCGACGGCATCGCGTGGTCAGTGGCCTAGAGCCGGCCTGGAGTGCCCCTCGACTGAGCAGGTCGCATGACGTATGAGCGCCCCGGAAGGCCTCTGAACGGTCTTGGAAACGGCCCCGGGAACGCCCCGTCGGAAAACTTCGTGAAGTTCTTCACAAGAGAATCGGCCCTGTTGGGCGAGGTTTTCGTCCCTATGGGTCCCCCGGGGCCCCCGAGCGGCCCAGGAGCATGATCAACAGGGTGTTCCGCGAGTGCCGCGATCGTATGAAAAAGGGGGCTGGTTCGGAGGGGTCGAACAGCCGGAGCGGCAGCTCACGCGGCATTGACAACGGCCCGCATCACGCGCTGGTTCCCCTGCCCGACCATGACCTCGCTCATGTGGGCCGCGCAGTGTAGCAGAGGGTGTGAAGAAGCTTGTGAAGGGGCGCACGAGCGACCCCCCTGGGGCAGGTGGATACTCGATGGCATGAGCACCACGGAGCGTCCCAGGATCCTCGTAGTAGGCGGTGGGTACGTAGGCCTGTACGCAGCTCGGCGCATTCTCAAGAAGATGCGCTACGGCGAGGCGACCGTCACGGTCGTCGACCCCCGGTCGTACATGACCTACCAGCCCTTCCTCCCCGAAGCCGCCGCCGGCAGCATTTCGCCTCGGCACGTCGTCGTCCCGCTGCGACGCGTGCTGCCCAAGGCGGAAGTTCTGACCGGCCGGGTCACGACCATCGACCAGGACCGCAAGGTCGCCACGATCGCCCCCCTCGTGGGCGAGGCGTACGAGCTGCCTTTCGACTACCTCGTCATCGCGATGGGCGCGGTCTCGCGCACCTTCCCGATCCCCGGCCTCGCCGAGCAGGGCATCGGTATGAAGGGCATCGAGGAGGCCATCGGCCTGCGCAACCACGTGCTGGAGCAGCTGGACAAGGCCGACTCCACGACGGACGAGGACGTGCGGCGCAAGGCGCTCACCTTCGTCTTCGTCGGCGGTGGCTTCGCCGGTGCCGAGACCATCGGTGAGGTCGAGGACATGGCCCGGGACGCGGCCAAGTACTACAACAACGTGTCGCGCGAGGACATGCGGTTCATCCTCGTCGACGCCGCAGACAAGATCCTTCCCGAGGTCGGCCCGAAGCTCGGCCAGTACGGCAAAGAGCACCTCGAAGGACGTGGGGTCGAGGTCTACCTCTCCACCTCCATGGACTCCTGCGTCGACGGCCACGTGGTGCTGAAGAACGGCCTGGAGGTCGACTCCAACACCATCGTGTGGACGGCCGGCGTCAAGCCCAACCCGGTGCTCTCCCGCTTCGGTCTGCCGCTCGGTCCCCGTGGTCACGTGGACACGCAGACCACGCTCCAGGTGCAGGGCACGGACTACGTCTGGGCCGCCGGCGACAACGCCCAGGTGCCGGACCTCGTCGGCCGCAAGGCCGGCAACGAGAACGCCTGGTGCCCGCCGAACGCGCAGCACGCGCTGCGTCAGGCCCGCGTCCTCGGCGACAACGTGATCTCCGGTATGCGGGGCTTCCCGCAGAAGGACTACAGCCACGCCAACAAGGGTGCGGTCGCCGGTCTGGGCCTGCACAAGGGCGTCGCGATGATCGTCATGGGCAAGATGAAGATCAAGCTCAAGGGTCGTCTTGCCTGGTACATGCACCGGGGCTACCACGGGCTGGCCATGCCGACGTGGAACCGGAAGATCCGCGTCTTCGCGGACTGGACTCTCGCGATGTTCCTGAAGCGTGAGGTTGTGTCGCTCGGGGCCATGGAGACTCCTCGTGAGGAGTTCTACGAGGCTGCGAAGCCGGCGCCTGCGGCTGCCGCGAAGGCCGAGTCGGCGTCCGCGCCGTCGGTCGCCAAGACCGAGGAGAAGGCCAAGGCCTCCTGACCTCCGGTCACCTGTTCCACCCCGAAGGGGGCCTCCCGCCATCCGTGGTGCGGGAGGCCCCCTTCGGCGTTCTTATCTCGCCCCCGCCGCCCCTACCCATTCCCGTCCCTTACTCAGGGGCTCCGCCCCCGAACCCCCGCTCCTCAAACGCCGGAGGGGCTGAAGATTTCGCGGCCCGGGCCGACACTTTCAGCCCGTCCGGCGTTTGAGGACGAGGCCGTTCAGGCCGTTCAGGCCGATCAGCGGGGGTCAGGGGGCGGCAGCCCCCAGGGACGGGACGGGTAGGGGCGGCGGGGGCGACAACGCTTGGGTTCGAGGGTCGTCGGCCCCGCGGTTTGCGTGTTGGGTGCATGTATTTTGCTCAGAAGTAACGCTTTGGCGGGACTGCGCATCGGGCCCGTTGGTGTTTACGTGGTGTTGGAGTCTGTGGGATCCCTCGTCACGGAGGTGTGCGTCATGCAGGACGCGGCGCTGCGGCTGAAGGCGCTGATGGAGCAGTTGCTGGGAGCCCCGCTCCCGGTGCGCATTCGCGCCTGGGACGGCTCGGAGGCGGGACCGCCCGAGAGCCCCGTACTCGTCGTACGGAACCGCCGGGCCCTGCGCCGACTGCTCTGGAAGCCCGGCGAACTGGGCATGGCCCGCGCCTGGGTGGCCGGAGACCTGACCGTGGACGGCGATCTGTACGCCGTCCTGGACGTCATGGCCGGGCTGGTGTGGGAGCGCGGCGAGGACGCCCGGACCCTGCGCGAGGCCCTGCGGGATCCCGAGGTGCGGGCCGCCGTGTGGGGGCTCGTGCGGATGGCGGGGCCGCCACTGCCCCCCGCACCGCCCCGCGAGGAGGTGCGCAGGCGCTCCCATCTGCACACCAAGCGCAGCGACAGACGGGCGATCAGCCACCACTACGACGTGGGGAACGACTTCTACGAGATCGTCCTCGGGCCGTCCATGGTCTACTCGTGCGCCTACTGGGACTCCCCGGACGGCACCCTGGAGGACGCCCAGCGCGACAAGCTCGGACTCGTCGCCCGCAAACTCGACCTGAAGCCGGGCATGCGGCTGCTCGACGTCGGCTGCGGCTGGGGCTCGATGGCCATCCACGCCGCCCGCGAGTACGGCGTGAGCGTCGTCGGCGTCACCCTGTCCCAGGAGCAGGCCGCGTACGCCCGCAAGCGCGTCGCGGAAGAGGGGCTCACCGACCGGATCGAGATCCGCGTCCAGGACTACCGCGACGTCACCGACGGTCCGTACGACGCGATCTCCTCCATCGGCATGGCCGAACACGTCGGCAGCGACCGCTATCTGGAGTACGCGCGGGATCTGTTCGCCCTGCTGAAACCGGGCGGACGGCTCCTCAACCACCAGATCGGGCGTCGGCCCCGGCGCGACGAATCGGCGTACGAGATCGACGAGTTCATCGACGCGTACGTCTTCCCGGACGGCGAACTCGCTCCGGTCGGCGGGACCGTGAGCCGGCTGGAGACGGCCGGGTTCGAGGTCCGTGACGTCGAGTCGCTCCGCGAGCACTACGCGCTCACGCTGCGCCGCTGGGTCGCCAACCTGGAGGCGGACTGGCCGAACGCGGTCCGGCTCACCAGCCCCGGCCGGGCCCGGGTCTGGCGGCTCTACATGGCTGCCTCCGCCCTTGCCTTCGAGCGGAACCGGATCGGGGTGAACCAGGTGCTGGCGGTGCGGACGCCCGAGTCGGGGGCGTCGGGGATGCCTCTTCGGGCCCGTACCTGGAATCACGAGTAGCACTCGGGCGGTCTTTCCGGTTCGGCAGGGGTGCAGAAGGGGCCCGTTCCTTGTGGAACGGGCCCCTTCCCGGTGCTTCGTGCTGACCGCCGCTACTCCGACTTGATCGCCGTCAGCATGTTCAGACGCGCCGCACGGCGGGCCGGCCACAGGGCCGCGAGGATGCCGACCGTCGCCGCCAGGAGCAGGAAGACGGCCATCCGGGCCCAGGGCAGGACCAGTTCGTACGTCGGCATCTTGCCGGCCAGGAGTTCACCGGCCGCCCAGCCGAAGAACACGCCCAGGCCCACGCCGAGCACGCCGCCGAAGAGCGAGATGACCAGGGACTCCAGACGGACCATCCGCTTGATGCCCTTGCGGTCGAGGCCGATCGCGCGGAGCATGCCGATCTCCTGCGAGCGCTCGAAGACCGACATCGCGAGCGTGTTGATGACGCCGAGGACGGCGACGATGACCGCCATCGCCAGCAGGCCGTACAGCATGTTCAGGATCAGTGTGAACATCTGCGCGATCTCGTTGGAGACGTCCTGCTTGTCCTGGACCTTGATGGCCGGGTTGTTGCCGAGTGCCTTCTCCAGGCCGTCCTTGGTCGCGTCGGACGCGCCACCGGACGTCTTCACCATGACCTGCATGTCGGCCGGGTCCGCCTGGTCCGCCTGGTGCGGGGCGAGCGTCGCGGTGTCGATCATGATGCCCCGGATGAGTTCGTTGCCCTCGTAGATCCCGGAGATCGTCAGCTGCTGCTTCTTTTCGTCCTCGAACGAGGCCGTGAACGTCGAACCGGCCTTCCAGCCGTGGTCCTTGGCCGTCTCGTCGTCCACGACGACCTGCGCGCCGCCGACCTTGAAGGAGCCGTTGTCGACCTTCAGGTCGGTCAGCTCGCCGATCGTGGAGCCCTTCACACCCGTCAGGTACTCGGTCCGGTCGTCGATGCGGGCCGGCGCGTTGCGCAGGGGGCTGGTGGCGGTGACGTCCTCCACCTTGTCGAGCTTCTTCTCGACGTCGGGGGAGAGGGAGCTCATGTTCGCCATCGAGACCACGTAGTCCGCCTTCAGCGCGGCGGTGGCCATCTTGTCGATCGACGTCTGCAGGCTGCCCGCCATCACCGTCATGCCCGTGATGAGCGTGAGGCCGATCATCAGCGCGGAGGCGGTGGCGGCCGTGCGGCGCGGGTTGCGTACGGAGTTCTGGCGGGCCAGCTTGCCCGAGACGCCGAAGATGCGCAGGACCGGGGCCGCGGCGGCGATCAGCGGGCGGGAGAGGAGCGGCGTGAGGATGAAGACGCCGATGATCAGCAGGACCGCGCCCAGGCCCATCGGGGCCTGACCGTCCGAGCCGTCCATCGTCGTCGCGTAGAGGACCACCGCGATGCCCGCCGCGGAGAACAGGGCGCCGAGGGTGTTGCGCAGGACGAGCGACTTGGCCGTCGCCGCCGCGTGCACCGAGCTCATCGCCGCGACCGGCGGGATCTTCGCGGCGCGGCGGCCCGGGAGCCAGGCGGCGAGCATCGTGATGAGGATGCCGACGGCGAACGCCGTGACGACCGTGCCCGGTGAGATGACCAGCGGGCCCGCCGGGACGGTTGCGTCCAGCATGCCCATCAGGCTGCGCAGGCCCGCGCCGATGCCGATGCCGGCGATCAGGCCCGTGACGGCCGCGACCGTGCCGACCACGAACGCTTCGAGGAGTACGGAGCGTGTGACCTGCTTGCGCGAGGCGCCCACGGCTCGCAGGAGCGCGAGTTCCTTGGTGCGCTGGGCGACCAGCATGGTGAAGGTGTTGGCGATGATGAACGTGCCGACGAACAGGGCGATGCCGGCGAAGACCAGGAGGCCGGTCTTGAGGCCGCTCATCGACGACTCGATCATGGCGGCCTGGTCGTCGGCGAGCTGCTGCCCCGTCGTGGTGGAGGCGATGTCCTTCGGGAGGACCTTGTCGAGGCTCGTCCGGAGGGCGGTCTGGCTGGTGCCCGGGGCCGCCTTCACGTCGATCTCGTCGTACGTGCCGGTCTTGTGGAACAGCTGTTGTGCGGTGGCCGTGTCGAAGAGGGCGAGGCTGCCGCCGGCGGCGACGTTGCCGTCGTCCGTGGTGAAGACGGCGGTGATGGTGGGGGTGAGGACCGGGCCGTCGATCGAGATCCGGATCGTGTCGCCGACCTTGTAGCCGGCGCGCTCGGCCGTTTCGGCGTCGATCGCGACCTCGCTCTTGCCGGTCGGGGCCCTGCCGCTGTCGAGCGGGTAGCGGGGGTCCTTGTCGCCCCAGTAGTTGCCGCCCTGCGACTGGAAGCCGCCGCCGATCAGCTTGCCGTCCTTGTCGGCGATCGCGGTGAAGCCGGTGACCACGCCGATGGCCGACTCGGCGCCGGGGGCCTTGGCGGCCTTGTCCAGCAGCGCCTGGGTGAGCTCCGGGTCCTTGCCGAGCCTGTCGCCCTCGGCTTCCCTGGATTCCGGCTGGACGGCGACGTCGACCTGGTCGAAGCCCTTCGCCGAGCTCTTCTGGTACGCGTCGGAGATGGTGTTGGTGAAGACCAGGGTGCCGGAGACGAACGCCACGCCCAGCATCACGGCGAGCACGGTCATCAGCAGCCTGGCCTTGTGCGCCAGCACGTTGCGCAGGGCGGTACGGAACATGTCTTCTCAGTCCAGGTGTACGAGGTGTACGAGGTTTGGTGGGGCGCAGGGGCACGCCTGTGGTGCGGGTCCGGGCGACTGCACGTCGGTGGGTGGTGCGCCTGCCGCTGGGGGGCGTGCCCGTTCAGGGGCGTGGGGAACTGCGTGGTCAGCCACTCGCGGCCCGCGGACGGAACGCGACACGGGAGAGCGCGCCTAGCTGGTGCGGCCCTTCGCGTCGAACTGCTTCATGCGGTCCAGGACCGCGTCCGCCGTGGGGGTGTGCACCTCGTCGACCACGCGGCCGTCGGCCAGGAAGATGACGCGGTCGGCGTACGCGGCGGCCACCGGGTCGTGGGTGACCATGACGACGGTCTGGCCCAGTTCGCGTACGGAGTTGCGGAGGAAGCCGAGGACTTCGGCGCCCGAGCGGGAGTCGAGGTTTCCGGTCGGCTCGTCGCCGAAGATGATGTCCGGGCGGGACGCCAGCGCGCGGGCCACGGCGACGCGCTGCTGCTGGCCGCCGGAGAGCTGGGAGGGGCGGTGGGAGAGGCGGTCGGCCAGGCCCACCATCCGGATCACGTTGTCGAGCCACGCCTTGTCCGGCTTGCGGCCCGCGATGTCCATCGGAAGGGTGATGTTCTCCAGGGCCGTGAGAGTCGGCAGGAGGTTGAACGCCTGGAAGATGAAACCGATCTTGTCCCGGCGCAACTTGGTGAGCTGCTTGTCCTTGAGGGAGCCGAGTTCGGTGTCGCCGATGCGGACAGAGCCGGACGAGAAGCTGTCCAGGCCGGCCACGCAGTGCATCAGGGTGGACTTGCCGGAGCCGGAGGGGCCCATGATCGCGGTGAACTCGGCCTGCCGGAAGTCGACGGAGACCCGGTCCAGGGCGACCACCTGGGTCTCCCCCTGTCCGTAGACCTTGGACAGTTCCGAGGCGCGGGCTGCCACCGTGGTGGCACGGTCGGCGAGGGGCATGGTGGTCACGGGAGGGTGCTCCTTGTCGGTACGACGACGAGTGAGGACGACCGTTCCATCGTCTGTGCCGATCGGCGCCGTGTAGTCACCCGCTGTTCTGGTTCCGAAGGCAGCCTTGGGTCGGACCCGGCGAGCCCGTGTCATACCTGGGGATGACGTCCGTCCCTGAGAGGGAATCGGCGACGGTTCGTCAGGTTCCGCTCGTTCGGGCGGTGAAATCACGTCATTCCCCATACGCCGTCAAGCTTCGGTCGAAGGGCATTTGGCATGTGCGGATGGCGCGTACCGTGGGCTGATGCACCCTCAGACGTCAATAAAATAAGACAACATCGGGCTGCCCTTCCGCTGTTCGGGGGATCTGTCCCGATAGGCTCGGAACACTCGACGCGGAGCCCATGGCCTGCCCGGATGGTGGAATGCAGACACGGCGAGCTTAAACCTCGCTGCCCCTCGCGGGCGTACCGGTTCAAGTCCGGTTCCGGGCACCTCCGACACTTGCGCTTTTTCCGGCGTATCCCAATGAAGGGTGCACCCTTCATTGAAGACTTCACCTCGCAACCGTTGACAGTGGGTTCTGTCCGTCGGAAACTCAGCGTAGCGATTTGGTGAATTAAATTTCACTGGGCGAACGGAGCGAGTCGATGCGTACCACCGTCGGGATCATCGGGGCCGGACCGGCCGGGCTGCTGCTGGCGCGGCTGCTGCACAACGCGGGGATCGACTCCGTCGTGCTGGAGAGCCGGGACCGGGCCTACGTGGAGCATCGGCAGCGGGCCGGGATCCTGGAGCAGGGGACCGTGGACGTGCTGCGGGCCGCGGGCGCCGGTGAGCGCATGGACCGTGAGGGGCTGCGGCACGACGGCATCGAGCTGCGGTTCGACCGGCGGCGGCACCGGGTCGACTTTCCCGCCCTCACCGGTGGGCGGTCCGTGATGGTCTACGCCCAGACCGAGGTGTGCAAGGACCTCATCGCGCTGCAGCTGAAGGAGGGCGGTCCGCTGCTCTTCGAGGCGGAGGCCCTCGCCGTGGAGGGGGCGGACACCGATGCCCCGCGGGTGCGGTTCCGGCATGAAGGGCGCGAGGACGTGCTGGAGTGCTCGTACGTGGTCGGGTGCGACGGGTTCTGGGGGGTCGCCCGCAAGGCGATTCCCTCGGAGCTCACCCGGGTCTTCGAGCGGACGTACCCGTTCGGGTGGCTTGGGATCCTCGCCGATGTGCCGCCCTCGCACGACGAGCTCGTCTACGCCCGGCACGACCGTGGCTTCGCCCTGTTGTCCATGCGGTCGCCCGTCGTCTCGCGGCTCTACCTCCAGGTGCCCGAGGGCACGGACGCGCAGGAGTGGGCGGACGAGGAGATCTGGGACGAGCTGGAGCGGCGGTTCGAGACGGGGGACGGGTGGCGGCTGGAGCGGGGGCCCATCACGCAGAAGTCCGTCACCCCCATGCGCAGCCACGTGCACGAGCCGATGCGGTACGGGCGGCTCTTCCTGGCCGGTGACGCCGCCCACATCGTGCCGCCGACCGGCGCCAAGGGGCTGAACCTCGCGGTCGGTGACGTCGTCACCTTCGCGCGGGCTCTGGCGTACGAGAAGGAGACCGGGTCGGCCGAACGGCTCGACGCGTACTCCGAGACCTGTCTGCGGCGGGTGTGGCAGGCCGAGCGGTTCTCGTACGAGATGACGACGCTGCTGCACCGCACGGCCGACGCGACGCCGTTCGAGGACCGGATCCAGCTCGCCCGGCTGGCGCGGATCGCCGGCTCGCGGGCCGCCGAGCAGGACCTCGCCGAGGGATACACGGGCTTCCCGCTGGAGTGAGATGCCCCGGAAGAGGGAACCGGAACAGTGCGTACCGGCGTTGTAGCGGTGCGGGGAATGCCGGGTCCCGACCCGGTGTTCCCGGTCACAAGAGGGGAAAGATCCTCCCCAGGCACTAGAGGCTTTCTTTTGCCTACCCATTACTCTTGAGCCAAGGCCACGCAGGGTGGCCATGGAGGAGTGAAATGAGGAGCAGCAACCCGGTCTTCTCGCGACGGGGGTTCAGCCGCGACAACGGCTACGCGGGCTTCAACACCGCGCCGCAGGCCGGGGGCCCCGCTGTCGGAACGCAGGGGAACCCGTACGCGGGCACCCCGCACGCCCCGCAGGGCGGCAACCCGTACGCGCAGAATCCTTACGCCCCGCAGGACCTCCAGCACGGCGCGCCGCCGCAGGCCCCGCCCGCCGCCGGCCGTATGACGATGGACGACGTCGTCACGCGTACGGCCATGACGCTCGGCACGGTCACCGTCGGTGCCGTGCTCGCATGGGCCCTGCTGCCGGTCACGTCGAGCAGCTTCGGCCTGGCCATCGGCTCCGCGCTGATCGCGATGGTCTTCGCGCTGGTGCAGGCCTTCAAGCGCAAGGCCTCGCCCCCGCTGATCCTGGCGTACGCCGCCTTCGAGGGCGTTTTCCTCGGCGTGATCAGCGAGATGTTCAACAGCCGGTGGAGCGGCGCGCCCTTCCAGGCCGTGCTCGGCACCATGGCGGTGTCCGGCGCCACCCTGCTGATCTACAAGGCGGGCTGGATCCGCGTCACCGCCCGGTACGCGCGCATCGGCATGGCCATCGCCATCGCCTTCGTGCTCGTCATGGCGGTCAACCTGCTGCTGGTCGTCTTCGGTGTCGCCGATGACGGCGGGCTGCGGAGCATGGGCCCGCTGGGCGCGATCGTCGGCATTCTCGCGATCGTCCTCGGTGCGTTCTTCCTGACGCTCGACTTCAAGCAGATCGAGGACGGCATCGCCTACGGTGCCCCGCGCGAGGAGTCCTGGCTGGCCGCCTTCGGCCTCACCATGAGCCTCGTGTGGATCTACCTGGAGATGCTGCGCCTGGTCGCGATCTTCAGCGGCAACGACTAGCAGGACCGCAGTAGGAAGGGCCCGCGAACCTCGGTTCGCGGGCCCTTCCGTGTTTTTCGGGTGCTGGAGCTGAGCGCAACGGCTCAGAGCAGTTTGCGCGCGGCCCTCCTCAGGTCGTACTCGTGAATGATCGCCTTGGCGTGGCCGTACGCGAGGTCGTGCTCGGCGCGGAGCCAGCTGACCTTCTCCTCGAAGCGGAAGAGGGCGGGGCCTTCGTCGACGGTGCGCAGCCAGTCGGAGATCTCACGACCGGTGCAGTGGGGGATGCGGGCGAGCAGATTGCGATGGGTCTCCTCGGAGAAGACTTGGGACATCGGCGCCTCCGGACGCATGGGATGTAAGCCGGTCCTTCAAGTCACCGTGCCTGAGCGTTGGCCTGTTGGCAACAGTCCAGATGAGGCGCGTAGGGTCGGCGCGTGCTTGATACGACGCCTTTGACGCGGGCCGTGGAACATTTCGCCGACCGGTTGCGGGCCGCTCCGCAGAGCCGGTTGCAACGGGGGGCCGCCGCGGAAGCGCTGGGGCTGGCCAGGGAGTTGGCACTGCGTGCCCAGCGGCTGGAGGATCCCTTGCGGGAGCCTCTGGAGATGCCGGACGCGGGGATGTTCGCCGCGGCGGATCAGATCACTCTGGCCGGGAACGATCTGGCTGTTGTGCTGACTTCCGAGGACGGGGTCGCGGAAGCGGTGCGGGTTGTCGAGGAGGCGCAGAAGAGAGCGGGGGTCTGAGGGGTTCCCGCGTCGCTGAGCCCTGGAGGTGAAGGGCTACAGCGAGGCTATGACCCTGTCCGCCAGGACGTAGACGTTTTCGTCCGCGCATTCGAAGGTCAGGGCGTAGGCGCCCGAGACTCCGGAGCCGCCCAGGAGGACCGGGGGGTGGCCGGTGCGGAGGGAGTCGGCGAGTCGTTCGGCCGTTTCGCGGTGGCCCGGGGTCATGCAGAGGGTGGTGCCGTCGGCGAAGACATAGACGTCGAGGGTGCCGAGGGGGCCGGGGCGGATGTCGGTGAGTTCCGTGCGGGACTCGGCCAGTTCCTCCAGGCAGGACACCGTGCGTTCGTGGTCGTTCACGCCCGGTGACTGGACCGGTACGAAGTCCGGGTGCGAGGGGTGACGGCGGCGGGCCGCGGCCAGTTCGGGGGAGTCCCCGGCGAACTCGTCGGCGTCGGCGGCAGGCTCGGTCACCGGCTCCAGGTGTTCGAGGCCCGCGAAGTCCGACTGCCGGGGCAGGAACAGATCGCTGTCCGGCAGGCCGAGCAGGGTGGGCGCGTCCGAGGCGTCACGCGCCTCCTGGGCGGCCCAGAACGCCCGGGCCTCGGCGAGCTCCCGCTCCCGCTCCTCGGCGAGCGCCTCGGCCACGGCGGCGCGTATCTCGTCCGTGTCCGTGGTCGAGCGCGCGGACGGCACGAGACCGCGGACGGCGGTGGCACGGCTCTCGGCGAGCTGGGTGTGCAGAGCCGCGACCTGTCGGCGCAGCGCCAGCAGGGTGCGCAGAACGGCGACGCCCACGGCCGTGGTGGTGGCTGTGGCGAGCAGCAGAGCAAGAGACGTGGTGCTCACTGACGTACTCCCGGTTCAAAGTCGACCCCCGACTTCCTACATCAGCTTGAAGGGCGGACTAACCAGCTGTCAGTGCGTAACGTCACGAAAGGGACAGGACTTTAGCCCTGATGTTTGGTTGCGTAACGGCTCTGACCTGCGTAAATCCCTCTCCGGAGGGAGATAGGTCACATCCTGGGGGAGATTGGATCACAAATCGGCCCGTAGCCCCGGTGGTTGCGGGGTTCCGGGCCGATTCGGTCACGCTGAGTCCAACTGCGGTTACAGGTGCGGCGCTTCGGTTCGGGCGCCGGTTCCTGTGGTGGCTGCCGTGCCGGCTCCCGGTGCTAGCTCAGGCGCTCGATGACCATCGCCATGCCCTGGCCGCCGCCGACGCACATCGTCTCCAGGCCGAACTGCTTGTCGTGGAACTGGAGGGAGTTGATGAGCGTGCCGGTGATGCGGGCGCCGGTCATGCCGAAGGGGTGGCCGACCGCGATCGCGCCGCCGTTCACGTTCAGCTTC
Source organism: Streptomyces sp. NPDC033178 (assembly GCF_055577685.1). Lineage (NCBI taxonomy): Bacteria > Bacillati > Actinomycetota > Actinomycetes > Kitasatosporales > Streptomycetaceae > Streptomyces > Streptomyces sp. NPDC033178. The sequence goes on along the minus strand of NZ_JBVIPT010000026.1, from coordinate 88,762 downwards.
TCCAGCGGGATGTTCAGGTCGCGGTAGGAGGGGATCACCTGGGCGGCGAACGCCTCGTTGATCTCGAACAGGTCGATGTCGTCGACGGTCAGGCCGGCGCGGCCCAGGGCCTGCTTCGACGCCTCCACCGGGCCGAGGCCCATGATCTCGGGGGAGAGGCCGGTGACGCCGGTCGAGACGACCCGGGCGAGGGGGGTCAGGCCGAGCTCGCGGGCCTTCGTGTCGGACATGATCACCACGGCGGCGGCGCCGTCGTTCAGCGGGCAGCAGTTGCCCGCCGTGACGAGCCCGTCCGGGCGGAAGACCGGCTTGAGGCCCTGGACGCCTTCGAGGGTGACGCCGGCGCGGGGGCCGTCGTCCTTGGAGACGACCGTGCCGTCCGGGGTCGTGACCGGGGTGATCTCGCGCTCCCAGAAGCCGTTCTTGATGGCTTCCTCGGCGAGGTTCTGCGAGCGGACGCCGAACTCGTCCATGTCCTGGCGGGTGACGCCCTTGATACGGGCGAGGTTCTCCGCGGTCTGGCCCATCGCGATGTACGGGTCGGGCACGATGCCGTCCTCGCGCGGGTCGTGCCAGCTCGCGCCCTCGCTGGCGGCGACCTCGGCGGTGCGGGCCTCCGCGTCCGCGAAGAGGGGGTTGTGCGTGTCCGGGAGGCTGTCGGAGTTGCCCTTCGTGAAGCGGGACACCATCTCCACGCCCGCCGAGATGAAGACGTCGCCCTCGCCCGCCTTGATGGCGTGCAGGGCCATGCGGGTCGTCTGGAGCGAGGAGGAGCAGTAGCGGGTGATGGTGGTGCCCGGGAGGTGGTCCATGCCCATCTGTACGGCGACGATGCGGCCGAGGTTGCTGCCCTGCTCGCCGCCGGGGAGGCCGCAGCCGAGCATCAGGTCCTCGATGTCCCTGGGGTCGAGCTCCGGGACCTTGGCCAGGGCCGCCTGGATGATCGTGGCGGTGATGTCGTCGGGGCGCAGGTCCTTGAGGGAGCCCTTGAAAGCGCGGCCGATGGGGGAGCGGGTGGTCGAGACGATCACGGCTTCGGGCATCTACGGCTCCATTGGCGTACGGGGGTGTAGGCGGACCTGTCTGGGAAGTTACCCGGACGTATGGGCGAGGTCACGGGTGTGGGTGTGTGACTCCGGCCGCATTTGTCTAAGCGCTTGCTTTCCTCGCCCCCGCCGCCCCTACCCATTCCCGTCACTACTCGGGGGCGCTGCCCCCGAACCCCCGCTCCTCAAACGCCGGAGAGGCTGAATTTCAGTGGGGGTCTGGGGGCGTCAGCCCCCAGGGGAAGGGAATGGGTAGGGGCGGCGGGGGCGAGAAAGGGCCCGGTCAGGCGGACGGTTCCCTGGTCGTCGTCGGAGACGGGTCCGTGGCCGGGACACGGTGGCGGCGGCGTCGCTTGAGGAGGGCCCAGGGGGCACGCGGACCTGTGGGCATGGCCGCAGTGACCTCCGTACCCGCCTCGGACGCGGCCTCCGCGGCGGCCCGAGCCACCGGCAGGAACCCCTCCCGACGGGAGACGTCCGGCCGCTCCTCCTCCGCCGGCCACAGGCCCAGCGCCGCGCACACCGTGGGCAGCACCGCCATCGCGGCCGTCGCATAGCCCTCGGCGGAGGGGTGGTAGTTGTCGGGCCCGAAGAGCTCCCGCGGATTCGCCGCGAACTCCGGCCCCAGCAGGTCGCCCAGCGACACCGTCCGCCCGCCCTGCTCCACCGTCCCGATGGTCTGGGCGGCCGCCAGCTGCCGCGAGGCCCGCCGCGCCAGCCACCGCAGCGGCTGCTGGACCGGCTCGATGGTGCCGAGGTCGGGGCACGTGCCCACGACCACCTCGGCACCGGCGGTGCGCAGACGCCGTACCGCAGCCGAGAGGTGACGGACCGAGCGCGTCGCCGGCATCCGATGCGTCACGTCGTTCGCGCCGACCATGATCACGCATACGTCGGGGATTCCGTCCGGCTCCCCGAGAACCACCGCGACCTGGCGGTCCAGGTCGTCGGACTGCGCGCCGGGCAGCGCCACGTTCCGCAGCCGCACCGGCCGCTCCGCCACCGCCGCGAGCCCGGAGGCGAGCAGCGCTCCCGGTGTCTGGCGGGCCCGGTGCACGCCCTGCCCCGCCGCCGTGGAGTCACCCAGCATCGTCAGGCGCAACGGTTCCTCGGAGCCGGCGTACACATACCCGTACAGCCCGTCCGCGCTCGGCGGATGGGGGCTGTGGCCGTTCCCCACCTGGCGCTTCGCCAGCTGGACCTCGGCCAGTACCACTCCGACCGTCGCCGCGCCCAGCAGACCGATCCCGCCGCCGCCGTACGCGGCGCCCGCGGCGATCCGGCGTGCCACCCTCGCTCTTGACAAGCTCGTCATGCGTAGCCGCCACCTCCTCTTTGCCGTACACCCACTGCTTGCCCCGTACAGACCGTCGGCCAATCTCAACGAGACGTGAACGCCCAGGAGGGGGCTCAGAGCCTGTCCGGCAATTCCCTCCCCCAGCCTCCGGCCGGGAGGTGCCCCCAGCCTCGCGACGCCATGCACGCACTCTCGCCGCACCGGGCGCAGACCCAAGTACGTCCAGTACGAGGATCTACGCCCGGCACGCCGAGAGCACGCACCTGACGCCGCGAGGCCGCCCTCCGGGCGACGACGGGAACTGCCGGACAGGCTCTAGGCTGACGACACCACCCCAACCACTTCTTTTTCAGCTCCGGAGACAACGGTGCAATTTCACGACTCGATGATCAGTCTCGTCGGCAACACCCCGCTGGTGAGGCTCAACAGCGTGACCGCCGGCATCCAGGCGACCGTCCTCGCGAAGGTCGAGTACTTCAACCCCGGCGGTTCCGTGAAGGACCGCATCGCCCTGCGCATGATCGAGGCCGCCGAGAAGAGCGGCGCGCTGCGGCCGGGCGGCACAATCGTCGAGCCGACCAGTGGAAACACCGGTGTGGGCCTTGCCATCGTGGCTCAGCAGAAGGGCTACAAGTGCATCTTCGTGTGCCCCGACAAGGTGAGCACCGACAAGATCAACGTGCTGCGGGCGTACGGCGCGGACGTCGTCGTCTGCCCCACCGCCGTTGATCCCGAGCACCCCGACTCGTACTACAACGTCTCGGACCGGCTCGTGCGCGAGACGCCCGGTGCCTGGAAGCCCGACCAGTACTCCAACCCCGACAATCCCCTCTCGCACTATCACTCCACCGGCCCCGAGCTGTGGGAGCAGACGGACGGGCGGATCACCCACTTCGTGGCGGGTGTGGGCACCGGCGGCACCATCTCCGGGACCGGGCGGTACCTGAAGGACGCCAGTGACGGGAAGGTCCAGGTCGTCGGCGCCGACCCCGAGGGGTCCGTGTACTCCGGCGGCTCCGGGCGCCCGTACCTCGTCGAGGGCGTCGGCGAGGACTTCTGGCCGACCGCGTACGACCGGACCGTCGCCGACGAGATCGTCGCCGTGTCCGACAAGGACTCCTTCCAGATGACCCGGCGGCTCGCCAAGGAGGAGGGGCTGCTCGTCGGCGGCTCCTGCGGCATGGCCGTCGTGGCCGCGCTGCGCGTCGCCGAGCGGCTGGGCCCCGACGACGTCGTGGTCGTGCTGCTGCCCGACAGCGGGCGCGGATACCTCAGCAAGATCTTCAACGACGAGTGGATGGCCGACTACGGGTTCCTGGAGGACGAGGGGCCCAGCGCCCGCGTCGCCGACGTCCTGAGCGACAAGGTGCACGGGGCCATCCCGTCCCTCGTCCACATGCACCCGGACGAGACGGTCGGCGAGGCCATCGAGGTGCTGCGGGAGTACGGCGTCTCGCAGATGCCGATCGTGAAGCCGGGCGCGGGTCACCCGGACGTGATGGCCGCCGAGGTCGTGGGATCCGTGGTCGAACGGGAGCTGCTCGACGCGCTGTTCACCCAGCGCGCCTCGCTCTCCGACCCGCTGGAGAAGCACATGTCGGCGCCGCTGCCCCAGGTCGGCTCTGGTGAGCCCGTGGGCGACCTGATGACCGTGCTCGGTGGCGCCGACGCGGCGATCGTCCTGGTCGAGGGCAAGCCCACCGGTGTCGTCAGCCGGCAGGACCTGTTGTCCTTCCTGGCCAAGGGCGGACGTCAGTAGGAACGTCCGGTGAACTGCGCACCCCGGAGGGGAACTTCCGGTGTGAGCGATCACGGCGGAACTTCGTGGAAGTGGTACGAGCGCGTCACGTCCGCGCAGCACACGCTTAACACGCGTCCGGCACATTGGTGGATGTCGGCAAGGGCGGGAGCGGCTCCCCGCCCCGGCCGGCACCGAAACGGCGCCAAGGACCTCCGGAGCGGCTCCCGGACCTCCATGGACGCCACGGACGCGTAAGCCTGGCCCTGACCCGGCCCGCGTCCCTCGCGGGGACCGCCGTCGTCCCGCCCCCCGGCAACGGGGGTGCGGCGGTCCCCGCGCAAGCTCGCGAAGGGCCCGGTGCCTTGCGGCACCGGGCCCCTTTGGCGTTTGGGTGTTCCGCTTTTGGGTCGTTTGCTGTGCTGCGGGCCGGTGAGGGCTGGTCGCGCCCACGCGGCGGAGCCGCAAATTGTCACAGCCCCGCGCCCCTTACGGGGCGCGTTGGCGGTCAGCGGTGGCTCACTCTTCCCACTCGCTGTCCTGGGAGGACTTGCGGCGGCGGCCGAAGAAGTTCGGCGAGTTGCGTGCGGCCTGGACCACGTTGACCCCCGCGATGCCCGCCCAGGCGACGAGGAGGCCGGGCAGGTCCGCGACTCCGCCGCCGATCGCGGACAGGGGGATCGCGAGGACCAGCGAGACGATGCCGAAGCCGAAGCGCTCGCCGAAGGAATCGGAGGATCCCTGCGGGGAGCGCGAGCCCCGGGCCACCACCATCTGCTGTTCCGCGAGCTGACGACGCACCCGGCGGTCGACCGCGCCGTCCAGGCGCTGCTCGACCTTTTCCAGGAACGAGTCGACCAGCGCGGACTCGTACTCTTCGCCCAGTTCCTTGCGTGCGTGCAAGGTGGCGTCGAGTTCCTTCTTGAGTTCGGCGTCGCGGGCTTCCATACCGGTCATAATCCAACGGTAGAGAGCCGGAGCCCGGTTGGCACGGGGGTTAGCCCCCCTGTCCTTGCTGGGCTGTTCCCCACCAGGTGGGGCCGCCGCCGACGGGTCCCGCCGGCTCAGGCCCTACTTCGTCAGGCCCTTCTCCTTCGCGTACGCGTTCGCCACGTCCTCCGGGTCCTTCTTGTCCTTGTCGACCTGACGGTTCAGCTCGGTCAGATCCGCGGTGGTGAGCACGTTGCCCAGCTCGGCGAGGGCCTTGCGGACCGTCGAGTCGGCCCTGCGGTCGGCTATGAGGGGGACGATGTGCTGGCCGGGGATGAGGTTCTTGGGGTCGGTGAGGACGACCCACTTGTTGGCCACGATGTCGGTGTCGGTGGTGAAGAGGTTCGCCACGTCCACGTCGCCCTTCTTCAGGGCGCCCTTCACCAGCGGTCCGGAGGAGTCGAGGGACTTGAACTCCTTGAACTCCACCCCGTACACGTCCTTCAGGCCCACCGAGCCGACCTCGCGCTTCTTCACCTCGGGCGCGGCGCCGATGACGAGCTTGCCGTTCTCCTTCTTCAGGTCGGCGAGGGAGACCAGACCGTACTTGTCGGCCGTCTCCTGGGTGACGACGAACGCGTCGGAGTCCTCGGCCTTGCCGTACGGCAGCACCTGGAGCCCGGCGGGCAGCGCCATCGCGAGGGCGTTCTGCATCTCGCCCTCCTCCGTCGCCTCCGCCTTGGGGGAGAGGTAGTGCAGGAGGGCTCCCTGGTACTCGGGGAGCAGGTCGATGTCGCCGCCCTTGAGGGCGGGGATGAGGATCTCGCGGGTGCCGAGGTTCGGGCGGACCTTCGTCTTCACACCGGCGGCCTCCAGCACGGCCGCGTAGAGGAAGCCGAGCACCTGGTTCTCGGTGAAGTTGGCGGTGCCGATGGTGACACCGTCCTTGCTGGACCCGCCTCCGCCACCGGCACTGCCCCCGCCGTCGAGCGAGGTGATCCCGCTGCTGCACGCGGCGAGAGCGGGAACGGACGCGGCGGCGAAGAGCCCGCCGAGGAGAGTACGTCGATTCATGGGAGGAAGCTCCTGAGGGGAGTTGCAGAGGTCGAGGGGCGCCCCGTCAGGGGCGCGGGGCTTGGCAGACTGTGGCTCCGCCGCGTGGGCGCGACCGGCCGCATACGGCCCGCGGAGTCAGGACGGCGTCAGCGGCGGGGTCACGCGGGGCGATGACGGAACAGCACCCGCTGGAGGCCGCTCAGGCCGAGGTCGAGGACAACGGCAACCAGAGCCACGAGCACCGCCCCGCCCAGCACCTGCACAAGATCCCGCTGCGCAAGCCCGTCGAACACATACCGACCCAGCCCGCCGAAGGAGACGTACGCGGCGATCGTGGCCGTGGCCACCACCTGGATCAGCGCCAGCCGCAGGCCCGTCATGATCAGCGGGAGCGCGAGGGGCAGTTCGACCTGGAACAGGACCTGGTGCCAGCGCATGCCCTGGCCGCGCGCCGCGTCCTTCACGTCCGGGTCGACGGCGGTCATGCCCGCGTACGTGTTCGTCACGATCGACGGGACGGCGAGGGCGACCAGCGCCACGTACACCGGCCACATCGACAGGCCGCTCGCCAGGAAGACGAGGACGACCAGGCCGACGGTGGGCAGCGCGCGGCCGAAGGACGCGAGGTTGATCGCGAGGAACGCGCCCTTGCCCGTGTGGCCGATCAGCAGGCCCAGGGGGAGGGCGATCGCGGCGGCCACGAGGGTGGCGAGGAGGGAGTACTGGAGGTGTTCGGCGAGGCGGTGGCCGATGCCGTCGGGGCCGGTCCACTGCTCGCCGCTGACCAGCCAGTCGCCGAGGTCCTTGAAGAGTTCGTACATGTCAGGCTCGCCGCCTCGTCCACGGGGTGAGTACGTACTGGACGGCTACCAGGAGCGCGTCCGCGACCAGGGCCAGCAGGAGCGTCAGGACGACGCCGGCGATGACCGGGGTCGGGAAGTTGCGCTGGAAGCCGTCCGTGAAGAGCTGGCCGAGGCCGCCGTCGCCGATGTACGTGGCCACGGAGACCAGTGAGATCGACATGACCGTGGCGATACGGACGCCCGCCATGATCACGGGGAGCGCGAGGGGGAGCTCGACCGTGAGGAGGGCGCGCAGGGGGCGTGTGCCCATGGCCTTCGCGGCCTCCTTCGTCTTCGCGGGGACCGAGTCGAGGCCTTCGACCGTGTTCCTCAGGAGGACGACGAGGGTGTAGATCGTCAGGCCGACGACCGTGGTGGTGCGGGTCAGGCCGGAGACCGGGAGGAGCAGTACGAAGACCGCGATCGACGGGATCGTGAAGAGGACGTTCGAGAGGCCCAGGAGCACGCCGCGCAGGGGGCGGATCCGGTGGGCGACCACGGCCAGCGGGAGGGAGATCAGCAGGCCGAAGAAGACCGCGGACAGGGCCGCCTGGAGGTGCGAGACGGTCAGGGTGGTGAGGTCGTCGGTGTGGTCGCCTATCCACGACCAGTCGATGGTCACGAGGCCACCCGGGCTTCCGCGTGGGCCTGGCCCGCGTGCTGGTGGATCTCGTCGCGCGAGGTCACGCCGGTGAGGGCGCCGTCGGCGTCGACGCGGGCCACGAGTCCGGTCGGGGAGGCGATGGACTCGTTGAGCGCGGCGAGCAGGGAGTCGGTGTCGCGCAGCGGCCGTACGGGGAGTTCGGTGTCCCCGGTGTTCCTGGCGCGCCAGTGCAGGGGCCTTCGGGCCGCGTCGAGGGCCAGTTCCCAGGTGCCGCCCTCGGGGGCCGGCGCCTGCGGTATGCCCTTGAGCGGTGTCAGGGACAGGAGCTTCAGGCCGCGCTCCGCGCCGAGGAAGTCCGCGACGAAGTCGTCGGCCGGGCGGGCCAGCAGTTCGGAGGGGGTCGCGCACTGGACGAGGTGGCCGCCGGTGCGGAAGATCGCGATCTGGTCGCCGAGCCGTACCGCCTCGTCGATGTCGTGCGTGACGAAGACGATCGTCTTGCTCAACTCCTTCTGGAGCCGCAGCAGTTCGTCCTGGAGCTGGGTTCGCACGACCGGGTCGACCGCGCCGAAGGGCTCGTCCATCAGGAGTACCGGCGGGTCGGCGGCGAGCGCGCGGGCCACGCCGACGCGCTGCTGCTGGCCGCCGGAGAGCTGGTGCGGGTAGCGCTTCCCGGACTCGGCGGTCAGGCCGACCGTCTCCAGGAGCTCCGCGGCCCGGGCCCGTGCCTTGCGGCGGCCGTGGCCGAGGAGCAGCGGCACGGTCGCGATGTTGTCGAGGACCGTGCGGTGCGGGAAGAGGCCCGACTGCTGGATGACGTAACCGATGGAACGGCGAAGGTCGGCGGCGTCCTGGTCCAGCACGTCACGGCCGCCGACCCGGATGGTCCCGGAGGTCGGGTCGACCATGCGGTTGATCATTCGCAGGGTGGTCGTCTTGCCGCAACCGGAAGATCCCACGAGGACGGTCACGCCGCCTTCTGGCATCTCCAGGGAGAGGTCGTGGACCGCTGTGGTGCCGTTCGGGAAGCGCTTGTGGACCGCGTCGAACTGGATCATGAGGTGTCCCTTGCCCGGCTGCATATCGTCATGCAGAGTTCTCTGTATCTGAATAGGTTGTCAACGGTTCGGTGTTAATCGCCGGTTACTTATGACCGTCAGGCAAGATCCAATGTCCGGATTGAGGGGAGTTCGCGCTCTATGTCGTCTCGGGATGTGGACGCACCGGGTGCGGTGACCACCGGCCTCGTGGTGCTGGACGGTTGCAGCACCGGCGTCGCCGACGTCGTACGGCTCGCCGACGGGACCGCGCGGCCGGTTCCGGGCACCGAGGCGATGAAACGCGTCGAGGAATCCTGGGACGCCGCCCGGCGGATCGCCGCGACCGGGCGCGTGTACGGCCGCTCCACCGGGGTCGGCGCCAACCGGAACGAGGACGTGCCGACCGAGGCGGCCGCCGAACACGGTCTGCGTCTGCTGCGCAGCCACGCCGGCGCCATCGGCGAGGAACTGCCCGCCCGGCAGGTCAGGGCCATGCTCGCCGTCCGTGCGAACCAGCTCCTCGCGGGCGGCGCGGGCCTGCGGCCCACCGTCGTCACGGCGCTGTGCGAGGCGCTGGAGGCCGGTGCGTACCCCGTCGTGAACGAGTTCGGCTCGGTGGGGACCGGGGACATCGCGGCGCTCGCGCAGCTGGGGCTGGCGCTGGCCGGGGAGCACCCCTGGCGGGGTGCGGACGCGTCGACCGGTGTGCGCGCGGTCGTGGGCGCCGGTGCCTCGGGAAGTGTGGGCGGCGGCGTGCTCGGCGGGGCGATCGCGGGAGCGGCCACGGGCGCGGTCACCGGTACGCCGGAGTCCGTGGGGGCGCCCGAGCCCCAGCCGCTCGACAACAACGACGCCCTCGCGCTGATCAGCAGCAACGCCCTCACCCTCGGACAGGCGGCCCTCGCGCTGCACGAACTGCGCGGGCTCATCGGGGCCACACAGGTCGTCGCCGCACTGTCACTGGTCGCGGTGGACGGCTCGTACGAGGCCTACGCGGCGCCCGTGCACGCCGCGCGTCCGCACCGCGGTTCGAGCGAAGTGGCCCGCCGCATGCGGCAGTTGATCGGCGCGGCCGACCACCCGACGCCGCCGCTCGGCCGGATCCAGGACCCGTACGGATTCCGGTGTCTGCCGCAGATCCACGGGCCCGCGCACGACGCCGCCGACGCCCTGGAAGAGGTCCTCGCCGTCGAGATCAACGCGGCCGCCGAGAACCCGCTGATCTGCGCCGAGGACATGGCCGCCTACCACCACGGCGGCTTCTACCAGGCCCAACTCGCCCTGGCCCTGGACCACTTCAGGCTCTCCCTCACCCAGGTGGCCCGCCTTTCGACCTCCCGCCTGTCGACCCTCAACGAACCCGCCTACACCCGGCTGCGCCCCTTCCTCGCCGACCACGAGCCCGCCTCCTCCGGCGTGATGATCCTGGAGTACGCCGCCGGGGCCGCCCTCGGTGATCTGCGGGCCTTCTCCGCGCCCGCCTCGCTCGGCCACGCTGTACTCTCCCGGGGCGTCGAGGAGCAGGCCAGCTTCGCCTCGCTCGCCGCCCGTCAGACGCTGCGCGCGTGCGATGCGTACCGGCTCGTCGTGGGCTGCGAACTCGTCGCCGCCGTACGGGCGTTGCGCCAGCGCGAGCTGCGGCCCGATCCGGAGCTGCCGGTGGCGCGGGCGCTGGAACTCGCCGAGTCGGTGCTCGACGCGGACCCGACCGACCGGCCGCTCACGGACGACGTGACGGCGGCGGCCGCGCTGCTCGACCGGTTCACGGACATCTGGAGGGGGAGCACGGCATGAGCGTGGACGGGAACATGAGCGTGAATATGGGCATGGACAGTGACATGGACACGAGCATGGACACGGGCCCGGCCGGCGAGACGGGCGCAGGCGACGGGAGCGCGGGTGTGACGGACAGTCCTGCCGGGCGTCTGCAGACGCTCTTCGAGGGCCACCGGCTCACCCCCACGCAGCGGCGCATCGCGCACAGCATGGTGCGGCGGGCCGCCGAGGTGCCGTTCCTGTCGAGTGTGGAGCTCGCGGAGCTGGCCGGGGTCAGCCAGCCGTCCGTCACCCGTTTCGCCGTGGCCCTCGGCTTCGACGGCTATCCGGCGCTGCGCAAGCACCTGCGCGAGGTCGCGCCCGCCGAACCCGCGGCGGACACGGGCTCGTACAACGAGTACCAGCAGGCCGTCGAGGCCGAGATCGAGAACCTGCGCCATCTCGCCTCCGTGCTCGCGGACCCGCGTCCCGTGGAGCGGGCGGGACGGCTGCTCGCCGCCTCACGGCCGCTGCCCGTCCTCGGACTGCGGGCCGCCGCGTCCCAGGCCTACGGCTTCGCGTACTTCGCCGCCAAGGTCCATCCGGACGTACGGCTGCTGCACGAGGGCGGCACGATGGTCCACGACCGGATCGACTCGGCCGTACGGGCCGGGGCCACGACCCTGCTGTGCTTCGCGCTGCCCCGGCACCCGCGGGAGGTCGTGGACACGCTGGCCTACGCGAAGGAGGCCGGGCTGACCGTCGTCACCGTGGCGGACTCGGCGTTCGCGCCGGTGGCCAAGGTGTCCGACCTGCTGCTGCCCGCCGCCGTCGGGACCGGGCTCGCCTTCGACACGGCGTGCGCGCCGATGCTGCTCGGGCGGGTGCTCCTTGAGGCGATGTGCGACGGGCTGCCCCAGGCACAGGCACGCCTGGAGGAGTTCGACGCGCGGGCCGCCGCACGGGGCCTGTTCGTCGAGTAGCGGTACCGCGTGGTTTTTTTGGGCGCTCTCAGACGTGTCTCACTTTTGCTCGCTAACCTGCGTGCCCAAAAGAGGCGTCGATGAGTCGGTGAGGAGCGGATCGTGACGCGCGGAGGGCAGGGACTGGCGCGGGTGGCCGTCGTCGTACGGGCCGGGGCGGCACCGTTGTGGTGGCTCGGAGTGATCTCGGCGGGTGTGGGTGTGCTGGTGCCCGGGATCACCGGGCGCCGGATCGGGGTGATGGCGGGAGCCGCGCTCTTCCTGATCACCGCGGCCGTGGTGGCCCTGGTACGGCACAAGCGGTACGTGGCGCTGGTCGGCGGGGCCGCCCGGGCCGGGAAGCACGATGTGCTCCAGGACCGGGCCGTGACCGTACGGAACTGGCGGCGCGGGCACCGGTGGTGGCTGCTGCTCGCCCTCGTGGGAGCACTGGGCTCGGCGTTCGCCGTCCCCGCGGCCGGAGGGATGCTGCTCGCCGGAGCCGGGGCGGGCCTTCGCCTCAAGGCGGCCCGGATCGGACGGCTCGAACGGGCGGCCGAGTCGCTCGTCTGGGTCCGTGTCGACTGGCTCGGGCGCGGCGCCGGCGTTCCGGCGGGCAAGCGGGTCAAGGGCTATCGCGCCACGGGGATCGCCGCGGGCGACGCCGCGCCCGGTGGGGCGCGGCGTCGGGGTGGCGTGCTCGTCTGAGCCTCGGGGCGGGGTCAGACCTCCAGATCCGCCTCGATCCTCTTCAGTTGATGCCTGGCCATCGCGAGGTTGGAGCGCTTGGCGTCGAGCACCAGGTAGAGGAAGAGACCGTTGCCGCCGCGGCCCTTGATCAGGCGGATCAGGTGGTACTGGTCGGACAGCGTGATCAGGATGTCCTCGATGTCGCCCTTGAGGCCCAGGTGCTCCATGGTGCGGATCTTGGCGCGTACGACATCGGTGTTGCCGGCCGCCGCGACCGTGAGGTCGAAGCCCTTGCTGCCGCCGATCGTGCCGAGCGCCATGCCGCTGGTGTAGTCGACGAGAGCGGCTCCGGTCGCGCCCTCGATGGAGGCCAGTGCCTCTTTCAGAGCGGTTTCGGTGTTGGCCATGGTCGTGCCCGTCCTTTCGGTTCGGTGAGGTCGGACCGGTGAGTGCGGTCCGGTGGATCCGTGCTCAACGGCTGTTGCCGGTGCTCAACGGCTCTTGCCGGTCGGCTCGGTGGTGGTGCGCGCGACGCGCGCGGTTCGGGTGCGGGGCGCGGTGGGCTTTGGGGCCCGCGCGGCCGGGGCGGGCCGGCTCTCGGCCGCGGCCTCGACGAGCTCCCCGATGCGGGTGCCGGAGCGGCGCCCTTCGAGGTGCAGCCGGCCGACGTTCGCCCGGTCGCCGGCCAGCAGCGTCAGCACGGCGGACGGTCCCGCTGCGTAGGTCGCGACATAGCCGTGCTCGCCGTGCACCAGCAGTTCGCGGAAATCGCCCTGCCCGGTCGCGTCCGCCATGCGCAGGGCGACTCCCAGCGCGGCGGCGGTGAGCGCGGCGAGTCCCTCCGCCTCCACGCCCGGGGTGTCCTGGGCCAGCACGAGGCCGTCGACGCTGGCCGCGAGGGCACCCGTCAGCTGGGGCACTCGGGCCCGCAACCGGTGTAGTTCGTCGAGGACTTCGGCCTCGGCCGCCATCAGTTGTCTCCTCTCGGCACGCTGTCGGAGCGCGCGGATCACAAGGCCTCCAAGGCGTCTCTGAGCCGGCGCAGCAGGGCGACGTCGGGATCGGCCGACGCCTGCGCCGCCTCCGCGGCCTGCGCGACCACCATGGAGACGGGGGGCAAGGGGGGTGGTACGGATGCTTCCGGCGCCCCGGCTCCGTCCGGTCCGGACGGGACCGGCCCGGATTCGGCGAGCCCGGATTCGTCCGGACCGGACGCGAGGGACCCGGACGGGAGCGGCCCGGACGCGACCGTCGGCGATCGCGTCGTCACGATCCCGGCGGCCGCGAGCCGCCGGAGGTCGACCAGGGTGTGGAACCCCGGACGGCCGAGCACCAGCGAGATGTCCGACGCCGTGCGCTCACCGTCCACCTGGTCGAGGACGGTGCGCTGACGCGGAGGGAGGATCGAGTCGACGGCACGGCCGGTCCGTACGAGCGGCTCGGTGTCCGTGCCCGGCTCCGGCCAGATGCGGTGCAGCAGCTCGCGGCGCCGCAGCGTCTCCCGCTCCACCGCGTCCACGGAGACCGGCCGCACGGGACCGATCCAGTGCGCGACCCCGTACCGGAAGCGCGCCGGACCGCTGCTCGGGCCGAGCGTGAAGAACGCCGCGTCGTACAGCGCGCCCAGGTGGCACAGCTCAAGGGCGCCCGCCGTCAGTCGCCCGCTGTCCACCAGGAACCGTCCGACCCGCCGCTCGGCCCCCGCCTCCGAGACCGCCTCCCACCAGCCGTCCGAGCCCAGTGCGCCGCGGGTGGTGAGCAGCACGTCGAGCCCGGGTGTCGCCGGGCTCTCGGCGTGCACGACCTGGCCCTCGACCAGATACAGCACACCGCGCTCCCGCGTCAGGACGCCGGTGGCGCGCTCCTCGGCGAGACGGCTGAGCATCGGGCTGAGGGTGGGCGGTATGCCGGACCGGGGTTCCGCGCGGTTCGGGGAGCCGCGGTCCGGGGTGGTGCGACCCGCCGGGACGTGGTCCGTCCTGACGGGATCCGCCGTGTTGCCATCGGCTCTGCCGTCGTCGGCTCTGTCGCGGCCGGGCAGGGGGCGTGCCTCCACCGTGGTCACCCCACCACCAGCCGTTCCGCCATCTCGCCCAGGCGTATGCGGGCCAGGGCGAGATTGCCGTCCGAACGACCCAGCCACAGATGCAGGAACACACTGCTGTCGAACGTCGTACGGACGAAACGCAGGACGTGGTAGCTGTCCTTGTTGCAGATGATGAGATCTTCGACCGGCGGCTGACCGCCGGACCAGTCGGCTCCTTCCTCGGGGGCGAAGGCCTTGTGCTCCGCCGCCAGGCGGGCGAGTTCCGCCGCCTCGGCCGCGGTGGCCTCGTGGTCTCCGTTGGGTGAGTCCCCGACCGTGCCAAGAGCCAGTCCGCTGGTCCAGTCGACCACCGAGGCTCCCCGGGCTCCGGGCAGTCTCATGGCCTCCAGCAGGCACTCGTCGATTCCGGGCACGGTGCTTCCCTCCCGCCCGTTGTGGTTCGGCTGAGTGACGCCGAAACTACGCAACGTGTGCGCGAGGGGTGATGGTTCTGGCATTTTCCTGAGGAACATGCCAGCGGCTGGCTAGAGTGTGTGGATTTTCTCTTTCAGTCCTCGCTCCTTACACGCAGCACCACCTTGTTCAGCGCCCACAGGCCCACCCCGACGGCCAGCAGCACCCCGGCGCGGATGTAGACGTCCGCGGGGCGGTCGGCCAGCGGACTGGCGAGGATCAGGGCGGTGAGCGCGCCGAGCACCGGAAGCACGGTCGGCGTACGGAAGTGCTGGTGGTCGACGGGGTCGCGGCGCAGTACGAGAACCGCGATGTTGACCACCGCGAACACGCACAGGAGCAGGAACGACGTCGTGTCGCCCAGGCCCTCGATCTCGCCCGTGGAGACCAGCCCGATCGCGAGCAGCGTCACGAAGGCGATGCCGACCACGGGTGTGCGACGCGTGGGCAGGACGCGGGCCATGCCACGCGGCAGGATGCGTTCGTTGGCCATGCCGTAGCACAGGCGCGAGGCCATCATGATGTTGATGAGCGCGGAGTTGGTGACGGCGAACAGAGCGATGAGCGCGAAGAGTTTGTGCGGGAAGTCGACACCGCCCGCCTTCACGACCTCCAGCAGCGGGCCGCTCGAACCCTCCAGCACCTTGTAGTCGACCAGGAGCGACGAGACCAGCGCCACGAGAACGTAGATCGTGCCCGTCACCGCCACGCCGACGAAGATCGCCCGCGGGAAGGTGCGGACGGGATCCTTCGTCTCCTCGGCCATGTTCACCGAGTCCTCGAACCCGACGAACGCGAAGAAGCCGAGAGCCGTCGCGCCCAACACCCCTGTCATCAGGGCGTATCCGGTGCCGCTCGCCTCGAACTCGCTCAGCCGGGACGGCTCCCCGTCGCCGTTCAGCACGGCCCACGCGCCGATCGCGAGGATGATCACCAGGCCCGTCAGCTCGACCAGCGTCAGGACCACGTTCGTCTTCACGGACTCCGACACGCCCCGCAGGTTCAGGGCGGCCAGCAGCAGGATGAAGCAGATCGCGACGAGCGTCGGCGGCAGCGCGTCGCCCGTCAGCTCCGACAGGTAGTCGCCGCTGAAGGCGCGGGCCGCCGCGCTCGCCGACGACAGGCCCGAGCACATCACCATGAACGCGACGATGAAGGTCAGGAAGGGGACCTTGAACGCCTTCTGTGTGTAGAGCGCCGCCCCGGCCGCCTTCGGATACTTGCCGACCAGCTCCACGTACGACGCGGCCGTCAGGATCGCCACGACGAAGCCGATGGCGAACGGCAGCCACAGCGCCCCGCCGACCTTTCCGGCGACCTTGCCGGTGGTGGCGTAGATGCCGGTCCCGAGGATGTCGCCGATCACGAAGAGGATCAGCAGCTTGGGGCCGAGGACCCGCTTGAGCCCCGGCTCCTCGGCGGGCGACGGTGTGCCCGCGGTGGTTTCTGCGGTGGACAAGAGAACCTCCCCCGATCGGTGATCCGTCCGGGGGATTTCTTCCCGAGGGCGCCCGCGGGATGCCTGTGGGACCTCGTCTCAGAGCTTTCTCAGAGCTTCATCGAAGCTTCGCACCCGCGTGGGCACGTCGTCGGGCGCCTCAGAGCATGCCGGTCAGCGACCCCGCATGCGCCCCTCCCGACTCCGCCACGATCTCGTCGAGCGTCTGCGGCGTCCGCACCACGGCGAACCGCACCCCGCCCGCCCCGTCGGGCCCGAAGCCGTAGATCCCGGGCCGCGCGAGGGAGTTGTACGCGTAGTGGTGCGCGAAGTAGTACGCGCCCGTGTCCAACGCGGCCGGGTAGTCGCCCTGTTCGAGCAACGGCATCGAGCGCCCCTCCGCCAGCAGGTCACCCGCGAAGCACGCGGGACCCGCCACGTCCTGCACCACGTCGGGCCCCGCCTTGGGCCGCCCCTTCGTGTCATATGCGGCCACCCGCAGCGGCCAGGACCGTGGCGCGTACACCGTGCGTGCCGCCACCTGCACCCCCGCGTGCGTCACGGCGATCGCCCGCCCGCCGGCCGACTTCGCGTACTCGACCCGCGCCAGCACCACCCCGTGCTTGGCGAGCAGCGACCGCCCGAACTCCGTGACCAGCCCGTACCGCCCGTCGAACAGCCCCGGCACGGTCTCCGCGAGCAGCCGCGCGTACTCCTCGTAGGTGGGCGTGTGCGCGTCCGACCCGAAGTTCACCGGCAGTCCGCCGCCGATGTCGAGGGTGTCGATCTGCCGCCGCCCGGCCCGCTCGTTGATCTCCTCCGCCAGCCCGTACGTCTCCGCGACCGCGCGTGCCATCAGTTCGAGCGGCATCCCCTGCGAACCGGAGTGCGCGTGCAGCCGCGTCAGCCACGGCCGGTCCAGATACGCCCGCACGACCCACTCGCGCGCCCCCTCGTCCCGCAGCGCCACCCCGAACTTCGAGGTCGCCGTCGCCGTCGAGAGCGCTCCGATCGAACCCCCGCCGACCTGCGGGTTCACTCGGATCCCGATGGGGGAGCGGGTCGAGGCCGAGCGTACGAGCGCGTCGAGGCGGTCCAGCTCCTGCGGGTTGTCCGCGTTGACCGCGATGCCCAGGGCGAGCGCCTCCCGCAGCTCCGCCGGGGTCTTGGCGGGCGAGTCGAGGACCGTACGGGCCGGCGGGACCCCGGCCGCGCGGGCGAGGGCCAGCTCGCCCGGGCTCGCGACCTCCGCGCCGATGCCCTCCCGGTGCAGCAGCCGCAGCACCGGCACGAGCGGGGTCGCCTTCACCGCGAACGCGTGCAGCACGGGCGTCCCCGGTGCCGTCACCGCGTCGAAGGCCGCGTGCAGGGCCGCCGCCGAGGCCCGGATACCGGTGATGTCGAGGAGCCCGACGATGGGGGTGCCGGGACCGACCAGCCCCTGTTCCACGGCCGCGCGAACGGCTTCGTCCCGCCGCAGGCCCCCGTCCAGGGCCGGGCGCGGCTCCCCTTCCGGAGTGCGTCCCGGCTCCCCGTCCGGAGCGCCTCCCGGCTCCTCGTCCGGACCTCCGCCCGGTCCGTGCGGAACGCCGTCCGGCCCCGTCGGAACCCTGTCCGACCCCGTTGGAACCCTGTTCAGCCCCGTCGGAACCTCGTCCGGACCCTTCGGGGATCCGCCCGGGACCTTCGGAGATGCGACCGGACCCTTCGGAGATGCGACCGGACCCTTCGGAGATCCGTCCGGTTCTTCGCCCGTCGCGTCCGCGTCTCCCGTGCCTGTGTATGCCGCCATACATCCAGCCAAACATCCGCGCCGCGCCCGTGCTGGCCCACGGAGGTATTGACTAGTTCTATTCAGGAGATCAGGATGTGAATATCGACTGAATGACCGGCACCACCCGGAGCACTCACCAGCCGCCAGGAGGCAGACCATGTCAGGACCCCGCCCCGTCCGAGCACCGCGCGGTACGGAACTGAGCGCCCTGGGATGGCAGCAGGAAGCCGCGCTGCGGATGCTGCAGAACAACCTCGACCCCGAGGTCGCCGAGCACCCCGACAAGCTCGTCGTCTACGGCGGCACCGGCAAGGCCGCCCGCGACTGGCGCTCCTTCGACGCCATGGTCCGTACGCTGCGCACCCTCAAGCAGGACGAGACGATGCTCGTCCAGTCCGGCCGGCCCGTCGGCGTCATGCAGACCCACGAGTGGGCCCCGCGCGTCCTCATCGCCAACTCCAACCTGGTGGGCGACTGGGCGAACTGGGAGGAGTTCCGCCGCCTGGAGGCCCTCGGCCTCACCATGTACGGGCAGATGACGGCCGGCTCCTGGATCTACATCGGCACCCAGGGCATCCTCCAGGGCACCTACGAGACGTTCTCCGCCGTCGCCGCGAAGA
Source organism: Streptomyces sp. NPDC033178 (assembly GCF_055577685.1). Classification (NCBI taxonomy): domain Bacteria; kingdom Bacillati; phylum Actinomycetota; class Actinomycetes; order Kitasatosporales; family Streptomycetaceae; genus Streptomyces; species Streptomyces sp. NPDC033178. Next base: position 70,470 of record NZ_JBVIPT010000026.1, on the reverse strand, counting down.
AGTTCGGCGGCACCCTCGCGGGCACGATCACCCTCACCGCCGGCCTCGGCGGCATGGGCGGCGCCCAGCCGCTCGCCGTCACCATGAACGACGGCGTCGCGATCTGTATCGACGTCGACCCGCGCGCCATCGAGCGCCGCATCGAGCACCGGTACCTCGACGTGAAGGCCGACTCCCTGGAGCACGCCCTCCAGCTCGCCGTCGAGGCCCGCGACGCCCGCCGCCCGCTCTCCATCGGACTCCTCGGCAACGCCGCCGAACTGCTGCCGCGCATGCTCGCCGAGGGCGCCCCCGTCGACATCGTGACCGACCAGACCTCGGCCCACGACCCGCTGGCCTACCTCCCCGTGGGCGTCGACTTCGACGACATGGCCTCGTACGCCGCGAAGGACCCGGCCGGGTTCACGACCCGTGCCCGCGAGTCCATGGCCCGGCACGTGGAGGCCATGGTCGGCTTCATGGACGCCGGTGCCGAGGTGTTCGACTACGGCAACTCCATCCGGGGCGAGGCCCAACTTGCCGGTTACGAGCGGGCGTTCGCCTTCCCCGGCTTCGTCCCCGCCTACATCCGCCCCCTCTTCTCCGAGGGCAAGGGCCCCTTCCGCTGGGCCGCCCTGTCCGGCGAGGCCTCCGACATCCACAAGACGGACAAGGCGATCCTCGACCTCTTCCCGGAGAACGAGTCCCTGCACCGGTGGATCAAGCTGGCCGGCGAGCGCGTGCACTTCCAGGGCCTGCCCGCCCGTATCTGCTGGCTCGGCTACGGAGAGCGGGACAAGGCGGGCGAGCGGTTCAACGACATGGTGGCCGGCGGTGAGCTGCAGGCTCCCCTCGCCATCGGGCGCGACCACCTCGACTGCGGGTCCGTCGCCTCTCCCTACCGGGAGACCGAGGCCATGCTCGACGGCTCCGACGCGATCGCCGACTGGCCACTGCTGAACGCTATGGTGAACGTGGCCTCCGGGGCGTCCTGGGTGTCCATCCACCACGGTGGCGGTGTGGGGATGGGGCGGTCCATCCACGCCGGGCAGGTGTCGGTGGCGGACGGTACGAAGCTGGCCGGGGAGAAGATCCGGCGGGTGCTGACGAACGACCCCGGGATGGGTGTCATTCGGCATGTGGACGCCGGGTACGACATCGCGGAGTCGGTCGCTGACGAGCGGGGCGTGCGGGTTCCCATGCGGGAAGGCGAGTCCGCGTGAGCCTGCCGTTCGGTGGAGAGCGGGACTCCTCTTCCCCCACCCCGCCCCTTCCCGAAACCATGGGCTCTGCCCCTGGACCCCGCCGGGGGCTCCGCCCCCAGACCCCCGATCGGCCTGAACGGCCTCGTCCTCAATCGCCGGACGGGCTGAAAATGCCTGGAGCGGACTCGAAGGCTCAGCCGCGCTCAGCGCCTCCCTCCTTCCACGACATGTGGCGGCAGCTGCAGCCCATCGGGCGCCACCCCGACTCCGGTGGCTACCGGCGGTTCGCCTGGACCGGGGCCGACCGTGACTGCCGGGACTGGTTCGAGGAGCAGGCCCGGACGCGGGGACTGACCTACGAGCTGGACCGGAACGGGAACCAGTGGGCCTGGCTCGGGGACCCCTCGGCCGGGGACGCCGTGGTCACCGGGTCCCACCTGGACTCCGTCCCGGACGGCGGCGCCTTCGACGGCCCCCTCGGTGTCGTGTCGTCCTTCGCCGCGCTGGACGAACTGCGGAGCAGGAACCCGGAGTTCACCAAGCCCCTCGCCATCGTGAACTTCGGTGACGAGGAAGGGGCCCGGTTCGGGCTGGCCTGTGTGGGGTCCCGGCTCGCGGCCGGGGAGCTGACCGTCGAGCAGGCGCGGCAGCTCCGGGACGGTGACGGGGTCAGCCTTCCGCAGGCCATGGAGGCCGCCGGCCACGACCCGGACGCCATCGGGGCCGACCCCGAGCGCCTGGCCCGGATCGGCGCGTTCGTCGAACTGCACGTCGAGCAGGGCCGTGCCCTCGACCTCTCCGGCGACCAGGTCGGCATCGCGAGCGCCATCTGGCCGCACGGGCGGTGGCGGTTCGACTTCCGGGGCGAGGCCAACCACGCGGGGACCACCCGGCTCGTGGACCGCCGCGACCCGATGCTGTCCTACGCCGAGACCGTGCTCGCCGCCCGGCGGGAGGCGCGGCTCGCGGGTGCCGTGGCGACCTTCGGCAAGATCTCGGTCGAGCCGAACGGCGTCAACGCCATCCCGTCCCTCGTGCGCGGCTGGCTCGACTCCCGCGCCGCCGACCAGGCGACCCTCGACACGGTCGTGAGCGGCATCGAGAAGGCCGCCCGCGAGTACGCCGACGAACACGGGGTCCAACTGGACATCGTCAGGGAGTCGTTCACCCCCGTCGTCGAGTTCGAGCACGCCCTGCGGGACGAGATCGCCCGCATTCTGGGCAGGGAGAAGGAAGCGGAGCTCAAGGTCCCCGTGCTCGGAACGGGCGCGGGACACGACGCCGGGATCCTCTCCGGATCCATCCCCACCGCCATGCTGTTCGTACGCAACCCCACGGGCGTCTCGCACTCGCCGGCCGAGTACGCCGCCGAGGACGACTGCGTGGCCGGGGTGACCGCACTCGCCGACGTACTGGAAGGGCTGGCCTGCACGTGAGCGCGCGAGGCACGACCTACTGGCTGGAGCACGCCTGGCTCGACTCCTTCGTCGAGCCGGGCGTGGCCCTGGACGTGGACTCGGAGGGGCGGATCGCCGCCGTCCGCACGGGCGTCGACGGCCCGCCCCCGGGCGCCGAGATCCTGCGCGGGCTGACCCTTCCCGGTCTCGCCAACGCCCACAGCCACGCCTTCCACCGCGCCCTGCGCGGCACCGTCCAGGTGGGCTCAGGAACCTTCTGGACCTGGCGCGAGATCATGTACTCCTTCGCGGACCGGCTGACCCCGGACACGTACCACGCGCTCGCCCGTGCGGTGTACGCCGAGATGGCCCTCGCCGGGATCACGGCCGTCGGCGAGTTCCACTACGTCCACCACGCGCCGGGCGGCACCCCGTACGCCGACCCGAACGCGATGGGCGAAGCCCTCGTCGAGGCCGCCGCCGAGGCGGGCATCCGCATCACCCTCCTCGACACCGCCTACCTCGCCGCCGGCCTCCTCAACAAGCGCACCGGGCAGCCCCCGAACCGGCACCAGCTCCGCTTCTCCGACGGCACCGCGGAGGCCTGGGCCGAACGCTGTTCAGTTCTCAAGGACCGGGATCACGCACGGATCGGGGCCGCCATCCACTCCGTACGGGCCGTGCCCGCGGGGCAGTTGGAGACCGTGGCGCGGTGGGCCGAGGAGCGGCGGGCCCCGCTCCATGTGCACCTGTCCGAGCAGACGGCGGAGAACGACGCCTGCCTGGAGACGCACGGCTGCACGCCGACCCGGCTGCTCGCCGACCACGGGGTGCTCGGCCCGCGCACCACGGGCGTCCACAACACCCACCTCACCGACGAGGACATCGCGCTGCTCGGCGGCTCCACGACCGGCACCTGCATGTGCCCCACCACCGAGCGCGACCTCGCCGACGGCATCGGACCGGCCGTAGCGCTCCAGCGGGCGGGCTCGCCGCTGTCCCTCGGCTCCGACAGCCACGCCGTCATCGACCTGCTCGAAGAGGCACGCGCCATGGAGCTGAACGAGCGCCTGCGCACCCGCACCCGCGGCCACTGGACGGCGGCGGCGCTCCTTCGCGCCGCCTCCGCGGACGGTCATGCGGCCCTGGGCTGGGACGACGCGGGCACGCTCGAAGCCGGCGCGCTCGCCGACTTCACGACGATCGCGCTCGACTCGGTCAGAACAGCGGGGCCGGTGCCGCGGCTCGGCGCCGAGACGGCTGTATTCGCGGCGACCGCGGCGGACGTGCGCCACACGGTAGTGGGCGGCCGCCATGTCGTACGCGACGGGGCCCATGCCCTCGTGCCGAACGTCCCGCGGGCCCTGGCCGACGCCGTCGAAGCCCTGCGCGCCTGATTCCCGCCCCTGTCCCCAGCCCGAGCCCCGACAAGGACGCCATGAGCAGCACAGGCAGCACCACGAACGGCACGACGACCGTCATCACCAACATCGCCAGTCTGGTCACCAACGATCCCTCCCTCGGTGACGGCTCCCCCCTCGGTCTGATCCAGGACGCGGCCGTCGTCATCGACGGCGACCGCATCGCGTGGACCGGTGATTCAAGAGAAGCACCCGCCACTGACAATCGGGTCGACGCCGGTGGCCGCGCGGTGATCCCGGGCTTCGTCGACTCCCACTCGCACCTCGTCTTCGCGGGCGACCGCACCCAGGAGTTCAACGCCCGGATGTCCGGCCGGGCCTACAGCGCCGGCGGCATCCGTACGACCGTCGCCGCCACCCGGGCGGCGAGCGACGAGGAGCTGGAGCGCAACCTCACCCACTACCTCGCCGAGGCCCTGCGCCAGGGCACGACCACGTTCGAGACGAAGTCCGGCTACGGGCTGACGGTCGAGGACGAGGCCCGGGCCCTGCGCATCGCGTCCGCGCACACCGACGAGGTCACCTACCTCGGCGCCCACATCGTCTCCCCGGACTTCGCCGACGACCCCGCCGCATACGTCGCGCTCGTCACCGGCGAGATGCTCGACGCCTGTGCCCCGTACGCCCGTTGGGTCGACGTCTTCTGCGAGAAGGGCGCCTTCGACGGTGACCAGGCTCGCGCGATCCTCACGGCCGGCAAGGCGAAGGGTCTGCACCCGCGCGTCCACGCCAACCAGCTCTCGTACGGCCCCGGAGTGCAGTTGGCCGTGGAGCTGGACGCCGCCTCGGCGGACCACTGCACCCACCTCACGGACGCGGACGTCGACGCCCTCGCGAGCGGTGACACCGTGGCGACCCTGCTCCCCGGCGCGGAGTTCTCCACCCGTGCCGAATGGCCGGACGCACGCCGCCTCCTCGACGCGGGTGCCACCGTCGCGCTCTCCACCGACTGCAATCCGGGCTCGTCCTTCACGTCGTCCGTGCCCTTCTGTATCGCCCTGGCCGTACGGGACATGCGCATGACCCCGGACGAGGCGCTGTGGTCGGCCACGGCGGGCGGAGCCCGGGCACTGCGCCGCACCGACGTCGGCCGCCTCGCCCCGGGCGCGTACGCGGACCTCGCGTTCCTCGACGCTCCGAGCCACGTCCACCTGGCCTACCGGCCGGGCGTACCGCTGGTCGACCAGGTGTGGCGGCGGGGCGTACGCGTGGCCTGAGGCGAGCCCGGGCGGGCCGGTCACTCAGCCCGCCTTGGCCACTCGGCCTGCCTTGCCCTTGGCCCCGTACATCAGCCGCCGCAGCACCGCCTCGGCCGGGCCCCTGCGCCCCGCGCGCTCCAGGGCGTACGCCCCCGCCACCGTCAGCAGCCAGACGCCGACCGCGAAGAGTGCCATGGTCCAGCTGGACAGGTGCTCGCCGAGGCCGAGGCCCCAGGCGGCCAGCGCCGGCGCGAAGAGCAGCGAGTGCGCGAGGTAGCAGGACAGGGACCGCTTGCCGACCGCCGACACCGCGGCGACGACCGTGGCGCCGGCCCCAAACCCAACCCCAACACTCGTACCCGCCCCGGCCCTCGCAACCTGACCCGCACCCGCACCCCCACCCGCACCCCCACCCGCACCCGCACCCGCACCCGCACCCGCACCCGCAACTGCACCCTCACCCTCACCCACCCGCGCCCCGCGACTGCTCCACCAGTGCACGAAGAGCGCGACGGCTGCGACGTAACCGAGCCCGGCGGCGTTGCCGGTGACGTCCCGGAGCAGGGTGAGGGCCCCCTCCTCGCTCTGCGCGTCGGCCGGTACGTCCAGGGCGCCGACGTGGGCGAGCGCGGCGGGCAGGGCGCCGAGCCAGCCGACAGCGATGCCGATGACGGCCGTGCGGCGCAACAGGGTCCGATGGCGTCCCGGCTCCTCCAGGACGCGGCGGCGGGCCGCCCAGAAGCCGAGCAGGAAGACGACGTACCCGCCGCCGACCAGGGCCAGCGCAGAGGCCAGGAAGGTGACGAACAGCCCGGTCTCCAGCCGGGTCTGGGCCGCCGTGAGCCAGTTCCCCTCCTGTGCCGCGTACGCCATGAAGCCGGGCTCCGCGCCCGCGTCCCCGAGCGTGCCCAACTCGCCCCGGAGCAGGGCCGACACGACGGGCTGGGCCGCGAAGAACACGATCAGTACGGCGCCGACGCAGATCCACCGCTTCAGGGCGCGCTCGCTCCGCCGCAGGAAGACCAGACCGAGGACGAGGCTCAGCACTCCGTAGTAGCCGACGATGTCGCCCGCCATCAGCAGGGTGGAGTGCAGGAGCCCGATGACGATCAGCCACAGACTGCGCCTGCGCAGGATCCTGGCGGCACCCCGCTCGGAGTTGCCGGCGGCGGTCTGCCGGAGGAAGAGCTGCATCATCCCGTAGCCGAAGAGGAACGCGAAGAGCGGATAGACCCGCAGGTCCAGCACCATGATCATGGTGAACTGCACCGCGTGGTCGAGCCATGAGCCGTCCGCGGGCTGCCAGCCCGAGGGCCCGCGCCGGGCCGCCCAGAGGTGGAAGGCGGTGTTGGACAGAACGATGAGCAACAGCATGATCCCGCGTGCGAGGTCGGGTGCGAGCGCCCGCTCCTCGGCCCGCACGCCCCCGCGTCGCACCGGCGTCTCTTCGCTCGTGGTCGTCATGACCCCAAGCTAGGAAGCCCGTGACCTGGTCGATATCGGTCGGCGGTCCAGCACCGACCGACCAAGGGATGACACCGAGCCGGAGGACCGCGACCAAAGTCGCCGCCGAACGCCCCCCTCGGTCAGAACCCGGCGAGGAATCCCGGCGAGGCACCCCGGCCCGGAATCCCGGCCCGGAATCCCGGCCCGGAATCCCGGCCCGGAATCCGGGCCCGGTGTCCGCCCATAGGCTCAGGCAGGCCCCGCCCCCGCCCGCCACAACTGCTCAGTCCGTTCCGTGTCCGGGGCCAGGTCCAGGCCGTCGTCGCCGTACGGAGTCAGCGCGTGGTCCGGTGCGACGGCCGGGCGGATCGCGCCGTCGGCGGTCACCGCGAACCGCAGGTTCACGGCGTTGCGGCCGCCGAGCGAGTCGCACTCCCAGATGCCCACGCCGTCGTCGGTCGCGCCGCGGCTGTCCAGACAGAAGTCGGGGTCCGCGTACGACTGCAGCGCGCCCCGGTCGGTGTCGACGCGCCAGCGCTGGGTGCCGGACGAGGAGCACGGTGCCGTGATGACGTCCGTGCCCTTCTCCATGTCGCCGTCCAGGATGTCCAGACAGCGGCCGGTGGAGCGGTTCACGACCTGGGCGTAACTGCCGTTGGGAGGCGGCGCCGGGGCGGACGGCGGGCCGGACGTCGGGTGGGACGGGCTCGGGGAGGCCGACTTCGACGGGTGCGAACTCTTCGTCGGGGACGGGGACTTGCCGCTGCCCGTGGGGGACGCGGACGGTGCCGTGGGGACCGTGGCCGTCACCGTGACCGCCGGCGGGGGCACCGGACTCCCCGCGTTTCCCGCCGTGTCGGGCCCTGAGCCGCCCGAGGGGACGAGAAAGAGCAGCAGCGGGACCAGGGCGACCCCGAGTGCCGCGGAGGCCAGCACGAGGCGACGGGAGGGCGGCCAGGCCGCCAGGGACCCCCAACTGGCCGACTCCGTCCGGGCGGTGGCGCGCGAGCGGGCCGCCGCGCCCGTGCCGTACGCCGTGCCGCCCCACGGCAACAGCCCCTCGGCCAGGCCCGTGTGCGGGTCGTCCCGCAGCGCGGACAACTCCTCGTACGCGGTGGCGCAGTGCGCGCACTCGGCCATGTGGGCGCGCAGATCCGTGCTGTGGCGCGGGCTGTCGGGGCGTACCGACTCCTCGATCAGCCGGCGGAAGTCCTGGCAGCGCGGATCGCCGGAGGCGGCGAGATGGCTCTTCAGGAAGGATGCGCGCAGTGCCTGGAGCGCGGGCTCCGTTCCGTACGTCACGTCCTCGCGAGTGAGTCCCAGGAGGCCCGCCGTGTTCTCCTCGGGCTCCTGCTCCACGATCCCGTACCAGGCGAGGCCCTGGACCCGGGAGGGGAGCGACCGGAAGGCGTCGAGCAGCGGTGGCGTCGGGCCCTCGGGACCGGCCGTGCGCAGCCTCGCGAGCAGCCCTGGGTCGAGCCGGCCGGCCCGTTCGTCCCCGGCCCATGTGACGGCCACCCGCCCCGCCAGCAGCAGGAGTTGGTGCCGCCAGGGACCGCCCGGGTCGGAGCCGCGCGCGGTCTCCTGGGCCGCCAGGGCGAACGCCCGGTCCGTCAGCTGCCGCGCCGCGGAGTCGACGGTGGTGCACAGGCGGGCGTACGCGAGGACCGCCGGCCGGTGGCGCACGCGCAGTTCGCGCAGTGCCGCGTACGCGGTCTTGGTGTCCGCGCGCAGCAGCTCGGTGAGCCGCGCGTCGGCCGCACCCGCGTGCACGCCGCCCTCGCCCGCGCCCCCGTTCCCGGCGTCATCGCCGGTTCCCTGCCCCTCGCCCCGAACCATCCACGTGCCTCCCTGCACCCCCGTGCCACCCCCGCCGGACAACTGACATACCAGCCAGTTTGGTGGGTGACCATAGTGATGGAAGGTGAACAGTGAAGAAAGGGGTTCCCGTGGGTAACTCGGGGGATGCGGGGGCACGGACCCGGGCGCTCCGAGGGCGTGAAGCGGCGAGATCCGCGTGCCGGAACCCGCGTGAGCCGCGGGCGGGAGGCGCGTGATCCGCGGGCGCGAACCCGTGTGACCCGAGGGCAACGCACTCGGGGCCGGGCCGGATCATCCGGCCCGGCCCCGAGCGCACACCTACGCGCCTCGTGCGCCGGTACGACCACGCACCCTGCGCGGTCGTGCGGTGGTGGTGGCGACGGCGACCGTCACTCCTCGACGGTCAGTCCCCTCCGCAGCCGCACCAGCGTCCGCGAGAGCAGCCGCGAGACGTGCATCTGCGAGATGCCGAGTTCGTCACCGATCTCGGACTGGGTCATGTTGGCGACGAACCGCAGGGAAAGGATCTGCCGGTCGCGCGGCGGGAGTTCGGCGATCAGCGGCTTCAACGACTCGACGTACTCGATGCCTTCGAGCCCGTGGTCCTCGTAGCCGATCCGGTCCGCCAGCGCGCCCTCGGAGTCGTCCTCCTCGGGCTGGGCGTCGAGCGAGCTTGCCGTATAGGCGTTCGACGCGGCCATGCCCTCGACGACCTCGTCGTTCGACAGGCCCAGACGTTCCGCCAGCTCTCCCACTGTCGGAGCGCGGTCCAGTTGCTGCGCGAGTTCGTCGCCCGCCTTGGCCAGGTCGAGGCGGAGTTCCTGCAGTCGGCGCGGTACCCGCACGGACCATGAGGTGTCGCGGAAGAAGCGCTTGATCTCGCCGACGATGGTCGGCATCGCGAAGGTCGGGAACTCGACGCCACGGCTGAGCTCGAACCGGTCGATCGCCTTGATCAGGCCGATCGTGCCGACCTGGATGATGTCCTCCATCGGCTCACTGCGGGAGCGGAACCGGGAGGCGGCGAACTTCACCAGGGCGAGATTGAGTTCCACCAGGGTGTTGCGTACGTACGAGTACTCGTGGGTGCCTTCTTCCAGCGACTCCAGCCGCTCGAAGAGGGTCTTGGACAGGGCCCGTGCGTCCACTGGCCCGACCTCGTCGAAAGGCGGGATCTCCGGAAGTCCGGCGAGGCCGACGTTCTCGTCGGCGGACTCGTCTTCCAGTCGTTCCAGAGGGGGTGTCGACGTCGCCCTCTGGGTCTGCGATGCGTCGAGCCGGGGTGACATGATGTCCTCCATCGTTCTCGGCATATGGCTGCCGATGCCAATACGTGCACTGCGGTGTGCGGCGCCTCCAAAGCCGGCCGTGTCGAAAACTGTCTCTACTAGCCCTACCCGCTTTCGCGACTCTCTCGCAAGTGTGTTTCATGGAGAAATGTCCGTTTCTTGGCGGTTGTTCGGGTGTTGAAGGGTGCAGGGAAGGCGTAGGGTTCGAGGGCGTATCAACAGCCACGACGGTCGGAAGAGAGACACGGCATGGACCGCGGGACGGTCGGCAGCGCACAGTCGGGCCGGCTTCTGGTCGAGGTGCGGGAAGAGGGCGCTAGCGCCGTCGTGACCCCGGCCGGTGAGTTGGATCACCATACGGCGGATCTACTGCGTGAACCCATCGAGGAATGCCTCGACCGCGGGTTCGCGCGCCTCGTCGTGGACTGCTCGCGGCTGGAGTTCTGCGACTCCACGGGGCTGAACGTGCTGCTCGGTGCCCGGCTGAAGGCCGAGGCCGCGGGCGGCGGGGTCCATCTGGCGGGCATGCTGCCGGTGGTGTCCCGGGTCTTCGAGATCACCGGGGCGGAAGCCGTCTTCACCCTCCACGACACGCTCGAAGAGGCTCTGAGCGATCCCGGGTCCGACGGGTCCGAGGCGGGAAAACCCGAGCCCGACCGGGGCGAGTAGTCGCCGCGCGGCACTCCTCTGAGGCAAAGTTATGCCTCGGTTGTGTCCGTGTGATCAGCGCGTTACCAGAGTCACAGCATCCATGCCGAATAAGTGGGTGTTCTGACGGTTCGGTCGGGCAGGAGACATCCTGAATATGTCAACAGACCGAACGGCAAGCGCGCGGCAGTCCCCGGACGACTCCCGGATCCCGAGTGTCCCTGAGCTTTCCGAATGTCCTGAATGTGCTGAGTGCTGAGTCTTGAATCGTGAACTGGTGAATCGGTGAGGTGAAGCGCTGATGAGCACCACCCGGCCTTACCCGCCGGGCGACCGCGGCCCGGAACCGGGCGACGGCGGCGCTTCCGGGACGCCTCCGGGCGGCACGCCTGTCGTGCGTCGGGCCCGTCGGCTGAACTTCGACGGCGCGAGCGGAGTCGTCCCGCTCGCCCGCGACTTCGCCCGTCAGGCGTTGTACGAGTGGGGCTGGCTGCCCGCGGCCACCGCCGACCAACGGGCCGCGGCCGAGGATGTCCTGCTGGTCGTCTCCGAGCTGGTCACGAACGCCTGCCTGCACGCCGAGGGTCCGGACGAGCTCTCGATCGCGTGCGAGAACAAGGTGCTCCGCGTCGAGGTCTCCGACCGGGGGACGGGTCAGCCCGCTCCGCGCACCCCGCACCGGGCCGGCCGGCCCGGTGGTCACGGCATGTTCATCGTGCAGCGGCTGTGTCTGGACTGGGGTGTGATCCGTACGAACGGGGTTGCGGGCAAGACGGTCTGGGCGGAGCTCGGGGCGCCGGCTTAGCGCTCGGCTTGGTTTGGCTGATTGGCGTGGCCTGCGGTTTCTTGCCTGCGATGCGTTGTGGCTGGGCGCGCCCTGCGGCGGAGCCGCACATGTCACCGCCCCGCGCCCCTTTGGGGCGCGGTCGAGCCGCAGCCAGACATTGCCGGACCTGCGTAGGGCCAACCTCCTGGCCCCTCTGGGGGTTACCCGCGGTTCGGGTTCTTCCCCTTCCCTCACTTGATGCGCGCCGGATCCCCACGGATCGGGCGCGCACTTTGTCTTCCCTCGGCAAGGCCCCGGGCGTACCTTGACGGCCGATCTGATGTGCCGTCAGGAACGCCATCAGGAAAGCCTTCAGGAATGAGGGGACCGTGTCATACCGGATGTACCCGAAACGAACCGCCGCGCTCGCGTCCGCCGCGGCTCTGGCCGGCTCGGCGGTGCTGATGGCCGCCCCCGCTGCCCGGGCCGACGTGGTGGACGTCAACTACCAGTGCAAGACACCCATCGGTGACAAGTCCGCCGTCTCGCCCATCGACATCAAGGGCGTCAAGAGCGGCAGCGGCTACCAGATCACGATGACCTTCGAGAAGGGCGTCTCGTCCAGCCCCGTCGACCTGGGCAAGGGCGCGATGAACCCGAGCGCCGTCATCAAACTGGGCGGCGCCGAGACCGGCACGCTGGCGGTCAAGGGACCCGCCAACCCCGAGACCGTGCCCGCCAACACCCCGATCAAGATCACCGACCTCACGGGTACGTACACCCCGAAGAAGACCGGCAAGGTCACCTTCACGCCGGGTGTGCTGACCATCAAGGCCCTCGGTACGACGACCACGTGCACGCCCTCCAACAGCCCGAAGGTCTCGCTGACCCTGGACGTCACGGCGGCCGGCGGCGGAACCACGGGCTCCTCGCAGGACGCCCCCGCGGGCGGCGAGGAACTCCCGCAGACCGGCCCCGAGGACTCCGCGATCGCCCTCGGCACGCTCGGCGGCACGGTGCTGCTGGCGGGTGCGGCGGGAGTGCTGTGGCTGACCCGGAGGAACCAGGCCCACCGCTGACCCGCACGTCTCGTACAAGTGCGCGGCCCGTGCGAACCGCACGGTTTGCACGACCTGCACGTCTCGCACGACCCGCCCACCCGTCGCCCGACCACCGCCCCTCAACGAGGCGCTGCGCGCCGCCCCCTCTGGTTTCGGAGCCGCCGATGCCGTTCGTACCGCCCGCCGCCCGTGTGCTCTGTCTCGCCGCCGTCGTACTTCTGGCCGTCGCCCCCACCGCCGCGGCCGACGGCGGCTGGTCCGTCGTGCCGTCGGCGGGCGGGCGGGACTCACGGCCGTACTTCTACGCGGAGGGCGCACCCGGCACGGTCCTGCAGGACACGGTGTCGGTGCTCAATCCGGGCGGCAGGCCGCTCACCGTACGGCTCCGGGGTGCGGACGCCGACAACACGAGGAGCGGCGGATTCTCCGTGCGGACCAGGGCGACGGACACCGGTGCCTGGATCACCTTCGCCGAGCGGACGGTGCGGATCCCGGCCCGTACCCGCGCGGACGTTCCGTTCACCGTGAGCGTCCCGGCGGGCGCCACGCCCGGCGACCACCCCGGCGCGATCGTCGCGAGCGCCGCGGGCCGGACCGCGGCCGTACGCGTCCATCTGCGGGTCGCGGGCCCGACCCTCTCCGCGCTCACCGTCGAGCACGTGCGGGTCACCGGCGGGCGCATCTCGTACGAACTGGTCAACCGCGGCACCACCGTGCTGACGCCGAAACTCGCCGTACGTGCCGAGGGGCTCTTCGGTGAGGTGCTGGACCGGGCCCCGCGCACCCTGCCCGTCGAACTGCTCCCCGGGCGCCGCGTCGCGCTCACCGAACCCTGGCCCGACCCGCCCGCGATCGACTCCGTCGACGTCGAGGTCACGGTCACCGCGGCGGGCGGGGCTCACGACGAGGCGGGCGCGTCGGCCCGGTTCGTGCCGTGGGGATCGGTGGCGGGCACGGCGGCCGGGCTCGCGGTGTGTGCGGCCGGCGGCCACTGGTTCGTACGACGTCGTAGGCGGCCGCGGGAGACACCGGACGCCGGACAGCCGCGTACGGAAGTCGAGTTGACGGGAGCGGTGACGTGAGCGCGAAAACAGGGGTGCGGATTCCGGCGGTTGTCGTGGTGCTCGCGCTCGTTCTGTTCCCCATGGCGGGGGCGACCGCCTCGGCGGCGGAGAAACCGGTGGTCAAGCTGTCCAAGTCCCAGGCGGGAACGGGCGGTTCGATCACCGTCAGCGGTACGGGGTGGCGGCCGAACGCGCTGCTGATGATGCTGATCTGCGGGCAGTCCTCGACCGACCGGGGTGTGATCGGCGGGACCAACTCCTGTGCCAACGCGGACGGCCGGGCCGTCACGACCGACGCGAAGGGCGCCTTCAGCAAGAAACTGCCGGTCGCCGAGCCGCCCAAGCCGTGCCCCTGCGTGGTGCACGTGGCGACGGTCACCGGGGAGAAGGCGGAGGCGGACGCCCCGTTCCTGGTCGCCGGTCACGATGTCGAGCCGCTGCCCAAGCAGGACAGCGGCGGACGGCTCTCGGTGCTCACCGACACCCGGCTCGACGGGTCGAGCGGCCTGCTCGCCTGGTTCGGCGCGCCGCCGTCCCGCAAGCTCGTCTTCACCGTCGGCAACGTCGGCACCAACGCCGTCAAGAACCCCGTGTTCCAGGTCGGCACCTCCCACGGCGTGTTCGCCCCGCAGTGGGAGGAACAGCAGTGGCGCGGCACCATCAAACCCGGCGAGAAGGAACGGATCACCCTGCCGGTCGAGCTGACCGCCGGCGCGCACGGCGACTACACGGTCTCGCTCAAGTTCGGCGGCAAGGTGCTCGCCGAACAGCCGTGGGGCGTGGGGCGCCCGTGGGGCGTGACGCTCTTCTGGATCCTGGTCTGCGTCGTCGTACCGGCCGCGCTGTTCCGGATCGGGATGGCCGTGGTCGACCGGATGCGGCCGCGCGGATCCGCAGGACGCGGCGGCGGGCGCACAGGGCGCTTCGCGCGACCGGGGCGTCCCGGCCGCGGTGCGCACGGTGTGCGGCGCGGCGGTCTCCGGCTGCCCGAAGTCACCCTGCGGATGCCGAAGTTGAGTCTCCCGTCGGCCTCACCGGATGAGTCCGAGGCCGACACCACGACGCGTGCGCGATCCCGTACGAACCCGACCCTGCCCTGGTTCACCCCGGACACCGATCCGGGGGCGGCCGAGGCCGATCCGCTCTCCGCACCGCACGAGAACAGTCCGACGACCCCCACCAGGAAGGGAAACACGTGAGCACGCAACGGAGAGTCCGGCCGGGGCCGAAACGGCCCAGAGGCAGCCGGAGAGCGGGCGCGGCCGGGGTCGCGATGATGCTCGGCGGTGCGGGAGTCCTGCTGGGCGTGGCCGCGGCGCCGGCCCAGGCCGCCGAGGTGTCCTACGCGACCGACTGCGTACCGCCTCCGGTCTCCGGGCTGCCGACGGTCAAGGGCACCACCAAGGTGGAGATCACCGCGCCGGCCACGGCGAAGGTCGGTGACGAGGTCGAGGTGGTCTGGAAGTTCACGCAGGCCGCGTCGAAGAACCCCGACCTCATCGACCTGCCCGCGAACTCGGTCCAGCCGTCCGGCACCCTCAAGGCGGCCGGCGCGCAGGCCGCGTCCATCGCGATGCAGGGGCCGCGCGAGAACCCGGCGATCCCCAAGGGCGGGGCGATGGTCCTGTCCGACATGAAGGGCAAACTGAAACTGACGACGGCGGGTGAGGTGACGCTGACGCCGGACGCGTACGCCATCAACGTCATGTCGACGGACACGAAGTGCACGCCGACGGAGACGGTGAAGCCCGCGGCGACGATCAAGGTCACGGCGGGGGAGGGGACTCCGCCTCCCGATCCCACGGATCCCCCTGATCCCACCAGCCCGCCGCCGACGAGCGGCGAGCCGACCCCGACCGAGAGCGAGACCGGGGGCAGCGACACGGGCGGTACCACCGGTGGCGGCGGTGAGACCGACTTCACCGGCAAGGAGGTCAAGATCCCCTACGCGTGCAAGACGCCGATCGGCGACAAGAACGCGACCTCTCCCGTGCAGATCAACGCCAAGAAGGACGGCGGGAGTTATGCCCTCACCGTCCAGTTCAAGGGATCCGTGATGGACAGCCCCGCCGACATCCCGGCGGACTCGGTCAAGCCGTCGATGGAGGTCGTGCTCGGCGGTGCCGACAAGGGCACGGTCCATGTCGAGGGGCCGACGAACCCCGAGGCGATCAAGTCCGGGGATCCGATGGTGATCTCCGACATGACCGGCACGTACAAGCCGGGCGCCGATGGTGAGTCGACGCTCTCGCCGGGTGTGCTCACGGTGAAGGCGCTCGGGACGACCACGACGTGTACGCCGGAGAAGTCCGAGGTGTCGTTGACGCTTGACACGTCGGCGCAGCCGGGTGGCGCCGCGGGCGGCTCCGCCGGGGGAGCCGGGACGTCGGGAGCCGGTGGGTCCGGTGACTCCGGCGGAGGGCTGGCGGACACCGGGGCCGATGACAGTGGGGGGTTGCGGGCGCTCGGGTTTGTCGCCGGGACCGCGATTCTGCTCGGTGGGGCCGTGTTCACGTTCATGCCTCGGCGGCATGGACACGCTTCGCGTCGGACGCCGTAGGGGTTGAGCGTCGCGGGGAACTGCGGGCCCGTTGTGGCCGGTCGCGCAGTTCCCCGCGCCCCTGAAGACTGCGCAGTTCCCCGCGCCCCTGAAGACTGCGGAGTTCCCCGCGCCCCTGAAAGATTGCGCAGTTCCCCGCGCCCCTAAGAACCCATCATCGGACGTCCCCCATCAGGGACTTGACCTTGTTGCGGTACATGTAGACCGCGACGCCCGCGATGACGGCGAGGGTGGCCTCCAGCGCGACCACGCCCATGCCGTTGAGGTCGACGCCCGCGATGGAGAGCAGGCCCGTCGTGGCGTCGCCGGCGGTGACGGCGAGGAACCAGACACCCATCATCTGGGAGGCGTACTTCGCGGGGGCCATCTTCGTGGTGACGGAGAGACCGACCGGGGAGATCGTCAGCTCGCCGACGGTCTGGACGAAGTAGATGGCGACCAGCCACATCGCGGCGGCCTTGTGACCGCCCTCGGCGATCGACAGGGGAGCCAGGAAGAGGAAGAACGACGCGCCGACCAGGACCAGACCCGAGGAGAACTTCACGATCGTGCTCGGCTCCCGGCCGGCGCGGTTCAGCGCCAGCCAGGCCCAGGCGAAGACCGGGGCGAGGGCCATGATCAGCACGGGGTTCACCGACTGGTACCAGGAGACCGGGAAGTCCCAGCCGAACACGCTGTTCTCGGCCGACGACTCGGCGAAGATCGACAGCGTGGAGCCGCCCTGGTCGTAGATCATCCAGAAGACGGCCGCGGCGATGAAGAACCAGATGTACGCGGACATCTTCGACTGCTCGACACGGTCCAGGGACTTGTCCCGCTTGATACGGGCGATGACCCAGACCGGGATGACCAGGCCGAGGACCGTCAGCGGAACCAGGATCCAGTTCAGCGTGTAGTGGCCGGAGAAACCGACGACGGAGTAGAAGACCGCGGCGACGGCCAGCCACAGCAGACCCTTGCGCAGCGTCGAGGCCTTCTCCGCGGCGGACAGCGGCGTCGGAACGACGTCGGAGCGCGTGTCGAGGTGGCGGCGGCCGATCAGGAACTGGACCAGACCCAGCGCCATGCCGAGCGCGGCGAGCGCGAAGCCCAGGTGCCAGTTGACGTTCTCGCCGATGGTGCCGATGACCAGCGGCGCGGCGAACGCGCCGAGGTTGATGCCGATGTAGAAGACGGTGAAGCCGCCGTCACGGCGCGGGTCGTCCGGGCCGTCGTAGAGGTGGCCGACCATCGTCGAGATGTTGGCCTTCAGCAGACCCGAGCCGATCGCGACGAGGCCGAGGCCGGCGTAGAAGGTGCCGGACGAGGGCAGCGCCAGCGTCAGGTGGCCGAGCATGATGACCAGGCCTGCGACGGCGACGGTCCTGCGGGGGCCGAGCACACGGTCCGCGAACCAGCCGCCGGGGAGGGCGAGCAGGTACACGAGCGACAGGTACACCGAGTAGATCGCCGTCGCGGCGGTCGCGCTCAGGTGCAGGCCGCCGGGTGCGACCAGGTACAGCGGGAGGAGTGCCCTCATGCCGTAGTAGGAGAAACGCTCCCACATCTCGGTCATGAAGAGAGTGGCCAGTCCGCGGGGGTGGCCGAAGAAGGTCTTCTCGGAACCGGGGGTGCCCGGAGAGACCGAGTCCTTCGTCAGGCTGGACGCCATGGTCGTTCCTTGCTGGTCGGGACGCGCTGCAGAGCGTCGCGCGCCCGGTGGGGGAGGCGGCCGGCACCGGCGGGGAGGGCCGTCCCGCCCCACGCCCACGGGGAGAGTCCGCTCCGGATCGTCGGAGCGGTGGACGGCGACCACCGGGATCCACGCCCCGCACGCGTCCTCGCGCTCGGGGCCCGGCCACAGGTCATTCCTTTCAAGGCTGGTAGACACCAGCCCGCACACAAAAGAGACCTTCGGCGTCAAGCTCCCGCCAAAGGTCCCTGCGTGGTGCTACAGGCGTCTGGTCACCATAAGGCCCCACGGCATGGCATTGCCGCATATGACATGACTTGAGAGATGGATCACAGGTATGGATGGAACTATGCGCCTGAATCGAAGGCCGTTCATAGATTTACATCCCTAACCCACAGGGTTCCATCGTCCGCGCGGTGCGGGCGAATCACGGGTGTCGATCACCCTGTCTGCACTGGTCCGCAGCGGACTACCATCAGTTCATGACCCGAGTACTGCTCGCCGAGGACGACGCGTCCATCTCGGAACCCCTGGCCCGCGCCCTGCGCCGGGAGGGGTACGAGGTCGAGGTACGCGAGGACGGCCCCACCGCGCTCGACGCCGGCATCCAGGGCGGCATCGATCTGTGTGTGCTCGACCTCGGGCTGCCCGGCATGGACGGCCTGGAGGTGGCCCGGCGGCTGCGCGCCGAGGGGCACACCGTGCCGATCCTCATCCTGACCGCGCGCGCCGACGAGGTGGACACGGTCGTCGGCCTGGACGCCGGCGCCGACGACTACGTCACCAAGCCGTTCCGCCTCGCCGAGCTGCTGGCCCGTGTCCGGGCCCTGCTGCGGCGCGGCGCGGCCGAGCCCCAGCAGCCGCCCGCCACGCACGGGGTGCGTATCGACGTCGAGTCGCACCGGGCCTGGATGGGCGAGGAGGAGCTCCAGCTCACGGCCAAGGAGTTCGACCTGCTGCGGGTTCTCGTCCGGGACGCCGGGCGGGTCGTCACGCGTGACCAGCTCATGCGTGAGGTGTGGGACACCACGTGGTGGTCGTCCACGAAGACGCTGGACATGCACATCTCGTGGTTGCGGAAGAAGCTGGGCGATGACGCGGCGAATCCGCGGTACATCGCGACGGTACGTGGAGTGGGTTTCCGCTTCGAGAAGAGCTAGCCGCTGTTGCCGGGCGGCTGGTCGTGCCCACGATGGGGGGTCCCCCCGGTCGAGCGAAGCCGAGAGTGGGGGAGGAGCCGCAGAGTGTGACGGTCCCGCGCCCCGTGCGGGGTGTGGCCCCAGCCCTGATTGATCAGTTGCCCGGAGGGGCCCGTGCGTCGCCGTCTCATCAACTCCACTCTGGCCGTCGTGCTGGTCGTGATCGCCGTGTTCGGGGTCTCGCTCGTCATCGTCGAGACCCGCACGATCAGCAACAGCGCCCAGGAGCGGGTGGACTCCGAGGCGGTGCGGCTGGTGAGCATCGTCGACAGCCGCATCCTCGGTGACGAGCTGATCAGCGCGGGTGTCCTCAAGGACCAGGTCACGGGCGACCGGTACGCGCGCATCGAGATCCCGGGCCGCCCCGACATCCACATCGGTGACAAGCCCACCGGTGACGTCATCAAGTCCACCCGCAAGGGAGAACAGCGCGAGACGGTCACGGTCCAGGAGCCCAGTTCCGCGGTCACCCGGGAGGTCGGCCGTACGCTCCTGATCATCGCGGCGGTCGCCCTGCTCGCGGTGGTCGCCGCCGTGCTTCTCGCGGTGCGCCAGGCCAACCGGCTCGCCTCCCCGCTGACCGACCTCGCGGAGACCGCCGAGCGGCTCGGCTCAGGGGATCCGCGGCCGCGCCACAAGCGCTACGGCGTCCCGGAGCTGGACCGGGTCGCGGACGTCCTGGACGGCTCCGCCGAGCGCATCGCCCGCATGCTGACCGCCGAGCGGCGCCTTGCGGCCGACGCCTCGCACCAGCTGCGTACGCCGCTGACCGCGCTGTCGATGCGGCTGGAGGAGATCACCCTCACCGACGACCCGGACATCGTGAAGGAGGAGGCGACCATCGCGCTGGGCCAGGTCGAGCGCCTCACGGACGTGGTCGAACGGCTCCTGACGAACTCCAGGGACCCGCGCACCGGCTCCGCCGTCACCTTCGACCTCGACGAGGTCATCAAGCAGCAGCTCGCGGAGTGGCGCCCGGCCTACCGCAACGCGGGCCGCGCGATCGTCAGCTCCGGCAAACACCATCTCCAGGCCGTCGGGACGCCCGGAGCCGTGGCCCAGGTACTCGCCGCGCTGATCGAGAACTCCCTGATGCACGGTGGCGGCACGGTCGCGCTGCGCACGCGCGTCACCGGCAACCAGGCTGTGATCGAAGTCACCGACGAGGGGCCCGGTGTCCCGGCCGATCTGGGCGCCCGGATCTTCGAGCGGGCCATCAGCGGCCGGAACTCCACGGGGATCGGGCTCGCCGTGGCCCGTGACCTCGCGGAGGCCGACGGTGGGCGCCTGGAGATGCTCCAGGCGCAGCCTCCGGTGTTCGGGCTGTTCCTGTCGCGTACGCCGCTCAAACGGCCGCAGGACGGCGAGGAGGAGACGGTTCGCTAGCGCGCGGCGACTCGTCGTTGTGCGGGAAGCGCCGTGGGGAGCTGCGGGCGCGTTGTGGCTTGTCGCGCAGTTTCCCGCGCCCCTAAGAGCGGGGCGCGGGCGCCCCTCAAAGCCCCTAGCGCACGCGCTGGACCTGGCGGAACTGGCGGGTCGGGCGGTCCTCGTCCTCCAGGTAGGCCTGGCGGTCCTGCTGGAGGTAGGGCTCCGGGTTCTCCAGGAACGATTCCGCGCTGGCCACGGCCTCACGCGCCGGAGCCGCCCGGAAAACCCAGGTGCGGTAGGACCAGAAGCGGAAGAGCGTCGCGATACCGATGCCGACGAACTTGAAGACGTTGCTGGCGAGGGGGCTGTCCAGCCCGAGCCCGTACGTGGCGGCGTAGAGGAAGCCGTTCTCGATGACGAGGCCGACCGTGCTGAACAGCACGAACAGCGTCAGCTCCTTGGTGCGGCCGCTCTTGTCGCGATCGCGGTACGTGAAGTACCGGAAACCGATGTAGTTCGAGACGATCGCGACGACCGTGGCGATCACACTGGCCCGTACGACCTGAAGATCCGTGGTACTGCGCACCAGGTTGAAGGCGATCAGGTTGACCAGCAGACCGGCTCCGCCGACCGCGCCGAACTTGGCGACTTCCCTGGTCAGCCGGTCGATCCGCATGCGGACAGCGCTGGGCGGCCTGGCATGTGCCCTGCGTTTACCACCTTTGCCCATGGTGTCGCCCAGCCCCCGTCTCGTCGGATACGTCAATTTCGTCAACCTTCGTCGACTCCGCCATGCTAACCAGCGGTTCCCTTCGGTGCCTGGCTTGGACTCGAATATGTGGCCGGGATGTGATGAACATGCGGAACTTCCGATGATCATGCGCGCGACAGAGGTGCCCCGATATGGCCGATACCCTGGGGGCGTGACGTTCCCGGTAGTCGGCATGGTCGGCGGGGGCCAGCTCGCTCGTATGACACACGAGGCGGGCATCCCGCTCGGCATCAGGTTCAAGCTCCTCAGTGACACCCCCCAGGATTCCGCGGCGCAGGTGGTCAGCGATGTCGTCATCGGCGACTACCGCGACCTCGACACGCTGCGGGCCTTCGCGCGGGGCTGCGACGTGATCACTTTCGATCACGAACACGTACCCACCGAGCATCTGCGTGCCCTGGAGGCGGACGGCATTCCCGTGCGCCCCGGGCCCGACGCGCTCGTGCACGCCCAGGACAAGGGCGTGATGCGAGCGAAGCTCGACGAGATCGGCGTGCCGTGCCCGCGGCACCGGATCGTGAGCGATCCACAGGACGTGGTGGCCTTCGCGGCGGAAGGGCTCCCCGAGGGGGCCGAGGGCGACGGCTTCCCGGTCGTCCTCAAGACCGTCCGCGGCGGCTACGACGGCAAGGGCGTGTGGGTCGTGCGGTCCGCGGCGGACGCCGAGGACCCCTTCCGCGCCGGAGTCCCGGTCCTCGCCGAGGAGAAGGTCGACTTCGTACGGGAGCTGGCGGCCAACGTCGTTCGGTCGCCGCACGGCCAGGCCGTGGCCTACCCCGTCGTCGAGTCCCAGCAGGTCGGCGGGGTCTGCGACACGGTGATCGCGCCCGCGCCCGGCATCTCCGACGAGCTCGCGCTGCGGGCCGAGGAGCTGGCCCTGCGCATCGCGAAGGAACTCGGCGTCGTCGGCCATCTCGCCGTGGAGCTCTTCGAGACCCGTGGACCCGACGGGAAAAACGACATCCTCGTGAACGAGCTGGCCATGCGCCCGCACAACTCCGGCCACTGGACCCAGGACGGCGCGATCACCTCCCAGTTCGCCAACCACGTCCGCGCGGTCCTGGACCTGCCGCTGGGCGATCCGCGCCCGCGCGCGAAGTGGACGGTCATGGTGAACGTCCTGGGTGGCGACTACCCCGATATGTACTCCGCGTACCTGCACTGCATGGCCCGCGACCCCCAGCTCAAGATCCACATGTACGGCAAGGACGTGAAGCCCGGCCGCAAGGTGGGCCACGTCAACACCTACGGCGACGACCTGGACGACGTCCTGGACCGCGCCCGTCACGCAGCCGCCTACCTGAGAGGCACGATCACCGAATGAGCACGTCCGCAGATGCGTCCCCCGAGTCGCCCGTAGTCGGCATCGTCATGGGCTCGGACTCCGACTGGCCCGTCATGGAAGCGGCCGCGCAGGCCCTCGACGAGTTCGAGATCGCGTACGAGGTCGACGTGGTCTCCGCGCACCGGATGCCGCGCGAGATGATCGCGTACGGCGAGGAGGCGGACGGGCGCGGCCTCAAGGTGATCATCGCGGGTGCGGGCGGAGCGGCCCATCTGCCGGGCATGCTCGCCTCGGTGAGCCCGCTGCCGGTGATCGGCGTCCCGGTCCCGCTGAAGTACCTCGACGGCATGGACTCGCTGCTCTCGATCGTCCAGATGCCCGCGGGCGTCCCGGTCGCCACGGTCTCGGTCGGCGGCGCGCGCAACGCGGGCCTGCTGGCCGCCCGCATCCTCGCCACCCAGGACGCCGAACTCCTCGGCCGGATGCGCGAGTTCCAGCAGGAACTCAACGACCAGGCCACGGAGAAGGGCAAGCGCCTGCGCTCCAAGGTCGAGGCCGGCGCCGGCAACGGCTTCGGCTTCGGGAAGTGACGCGCATGTCGTCCCTGGACCGCGCCCGCGCCCTGCTCGCCGACTTCCCCGTCGTCGACGGGCACAACGACCTCCCCTGGGCGCTGCGCGAGCAGGTCCGCTACGACATCGGCGCCCGCGACATCGCCGCCGACCAGAGCGCCCATCTGCACACGGACCTGGCCCGGCTGCGCGCGGGCGGCGTCGGCGCGCAGTTCTGGTCGGTGTACGTACGCTCCGATCTGCCCGGCGCGGTCACGGCGACGCTCGAACAGGTCGACTGCGTACGGCAGTTGATCGCGCGCTACCCGGCCGACCTGCGTGCCGCGCTGACGGCCGCCGACATGGAGACGGCCCGCGGCGAGGGCCGTATCGCCTCGCTGGTGGGCGCCGAGGGCGGCCACTCGATCGACAACTCGCTGGCCACCCTGCGCGGGCTGTACGAGCTGGGGGTCCGCTACATGACCCTCACCCACAACGACAACATCGCGTGGGCGGACTCGGCGACGGACAAGCCGTCCGTCGGCGGCCTGTCGCCCTTCGGCCACGAGGTCGTACGGGAGATGAACCGCCTGGGCATGCTCGTGGACCTCTCCCACGTGGCCGCCACGACCATGCGGGACGCGCTGGACACGTCCGTCGCGCCGGTGATCTTCTCCCACTCGTCCTCGCGCGCGATCTGCGACCACCCGCGCAACATCCCGGACGACGTGCTGGAGCGCCTGCCCGCCAACGGCGGTGTGGCGATGGTGACGTTCGTGCCGAAGTTCGTCCTCCAGGCGGCCGTCGACTGGACGGCCGCCGCCGACGAGAACATGCGCGAGCAGGGCTTCCACCACCTCGACACGACCGCCGAGGCGATGAAGGTCCACCGCCTCTTCGAGGAGTCCAACCCCCGCCCCGTCGCGACCGTTCCGACGGTCGCCGACCACCTCGACCACATGCGCGAGGTGGCGGGCGTCGACCACATCGGCATCGGCGGCGACTACGACGGCACGGCGTTCACGCCCGACGGCCTCGACGACGTCTCCGGTTACCCGAACCTCATCGCGGAACTCCTGGACCGCGGCTGGTCCTCCACCGACCTCGCCAAGCTGACCTGGCAGAACGCGGTACGGGTGCTGGGCGCCGCGGAGGACGTGGCCCGCGAGGAGCAGTCCCGCAGGGGCCCGTCGAACGCGACCCTGGAGCAACTGGACGGCTAGGTACGGCTAGGTACGGCCAGACAGGGCCGGGCGCGGCGGTCACGCGGGTGCGGGGTGCCCCAGCAGCATGGTCGGGGCGCCCTCCACCCGGGTCAGGAACACGGTCGCCGAGTTCGGCCCCTGCGGCTTCACCCTGCGCCGCAACTCCTCCGGCTCGACGGCCGATCCTCGCTTCTTGACGGTGAGGACACCGACCCCGCGCTCCCGCAGCAACGCCTTCAACTTCTTCACGCCGAAGGGAAGTTGGTCGGTGATCTCATAAGCGGTGGCGTAGGGCGTGGCCTTCAGCGAGTCCGCGGTGATGTAGGCGATGGTCTCGTCGATCAGCCCGCCGCCGTCCAGCTCCTCGGCGACCTCCGCGACCAGATGCGCCCGGACGACGGCCCCGTCGGGCTCGTACAGGTACCGCCCCAGGGGCCGTACCTGAGGGTCGGGCAGCCCCCGGCCTACGAGGGTCCGAGGCCCGGGCAGCAGGGTCGCGCGCACGGACCCCGCTTCTCCCGTGCCGAACCACAGCACGGCCTCCTTCACGTCCCCGGAGTCCGAGATCCACTCGGCACCCGCCTCGGCGGGGACGGTCTCGTGCGGAATCCCGGGTGCGATCTTCAGCGCGGCGAGAGGCGCTTCGAGGGCGGTTCGCACGGCCCACGAGAGCGGCGGCGAATAGGCCTCGGGATCGAAGACGCGCCCGCGCCCGCCCCGCCGCGCCGGATCCACGAACACGGCGTCGTACGCGTCCGTCGCGACCTCCGTGACATCCGCCTCGCGCACCTCGATCAGCTCGTCGAGCCCGAGCGCGTCGGCGTTCGCCCGCGCGACGGCCGCCGTCAGCGGGTCCCGGTCGACGGCGAGCACCCGGATCCCGGCCCGGGCGAGTGCGATCGCGTCCCCGCCGATCCCGCAGCACAGGTCCGCCACGGACCGCACGTCGAGCTCCTGGAAACGCCGGGCCCGGTACGCGGCGACACTCGCCCGGGTCGACTGCTCCACCCCGTTCGGCGTGAAGTACATCCGCCCCGCGTCCGCCGCGCCGAACTTCACCACGGCCCGCTGCCGCAACCGCGCCTGCCCGAGCGCCGCCGACACGAGCCCGACGGGGTACTCCCGCCGCAGCCGGGTCGCGACGGCCAGCTCCTGAGCGGGTTCGGTGTCCCGCACCTCTTCGAGAAGGGCACGTCCCTGGTCGGTGAGCAGGGCAGCGAATGAGGAGAGCGGATCGAGGTCGTTCACCGCCCCATTGTGGGCCAGTCGGTGGACGGGACGCGGTCGCCGGATGTGTCGAGGGCCTGTGAGGGGTGTGACCTGTGAGGATCCGGGTTCATGCGACTTGTACGACAAAATGATGGCAATGAGGTAAATGGCGGCTCAGGGGGCACCCCCTCAGGAGCGCGGGGAACCGCGCGACAGGCCCCCACCGCCCCGCAGGTCGCAATCCGGCCGTCCCACGCGGCACGCACCGCTCTCGCCCTCCTGACGGTCTCCGCACTGGCGGCCGGCTGCGGAGAAGCACCATCCACCACCGCCGAGCCCGCGGCGGGCCAGCAACTCCTCAAGGCCCCACCGGCGCGAGCCATGGACGCCTACGCCACCAAGCTCCGCCAGGAGCAGCGCGCCCGCGCGACCGCGGCAAAGCGCTGGGGGCTGGCCGGGCCCCCGCTGTCCGCACCTCCCGCCCCCAAGCGGAAGCCCCGCATCAGCACCCGTAAGGGCTTCGAGGTGGACGACCACGAAGGCCTGCCGCCCGTCTTCACCACGATCCCCACCAAGGACAAGGTCGTCTTCCTCACCATCGACGACGGCGCCGAGAAGGACCCGGCGTTCCTGCGGATGATGAGCGAGCTGAAGATCCCGTACACGGCCTTCCTGAGCGACTACCTGGTCAAAGAGGACTACGGCTACTTCAGGAAGATGCAGGACAGGGGCGTGGTCCTGAACAACCACACCCTCAACCACCGCTATATGCCGAACCTCTCCTACGAACGGCAGAAGCAGGAGATCTGCGGCATGCAGGACGTGATCGAGAAGCGCTACGGCAAGCGTCCGGCCCTCTTCCGCCCGCCCTACGGCAGCTACAACGAGGACACCCTGCGCGCGGCCGCGGCCTGCGGCATCAAGGCGGCCCCGCTGTGGAACGAGGAGGTCTTCGTCGACCGCTGGGACTACCGCGAGCTGGACCGCGACCTCCACCCCGGAGACATCGTCCTCAGCCACTTCCGCGGCAAGGAGCACTGGAAGGGCACGATGCCGGACATGGTCCGACGGTTCCTGAAGCTGGTCACGGACAAGGGGTACGCGGTGGCACGCATCGAGGACTACCTGTGAGGAAGCGGCCGGCCGCTGCCGCACTGCTCGCGGGCCTGGTCTGCCTGGCCGGCTGTGCCCAGTCCGTGGACCCCATCGAGCGGTTGGGCAAGAAGGCCGCGCAGAAGGTACGCACGTACGGCCCCACCGAGGACCCGTACCGCCGCTGGGGCCTGACCGCCCCGCTCACCCCGGCGCCGAACCCGCCCGACCGGCGGCCCTCCGCCCGCACCGCGGGACCGGGTCTGCCGCCCGTCGTCGACCGCGTCCCCACCCGCGACCGGGTCGTCTTCCTGACCTTCCACGACGGCGCCGAGAAGGACCCGGGGTTCGTCGACATGGTCCGCGAACTGCGGCTGCCGGTCACGATGTTCCTCACGGACAGTGTCGTCGGGCCGGGGTACGCCCACTTCGGCCGGCTCCGCGCGGTCGGCGCGACCGTGCAGAACCACACGCTCGACCACCCGTACCTGCCGGGCCTCCCGTACGCCGGCCAGCGCGCCGAGATCTGCGGCCAGCAGGAGAAGCTCAAGCAGCGCTTCGGTATCCGCCCCCGCCTCTTCCGCCCGCCCTACGGCGACTACAACGCCGACACCGTGCGCGCGGCCGCCGACTGCGGAGTGTCCGCCATCGTCCTCTGGCGCGACACGGACCGCCTCCGCCCGGGCGACATCCTCCACTGCCCGGAGGGCCGGAACGGCACGAGTCTCACCCGGACAACGGCCAAGATCCTGAACCGGGTCCAGAACCAGGGCTTCACGGTCGCCCGCCTGGAGGACTACCTGTAGCTCCCAGCCCGTCCGGCGTGTGAGGACGAGGCCGTTCAGGCCGATCAGCGGGGGTCTGGGGGCGGCAGCCCCCAGGGCGTTCACCCCCGGTTCCGGGCGCCGGACATCCCCCGACCGCCGGAGGCAACTGGCACTCCGCTTGACCGAGTGCTAATCGCAGTCATAGTCTCAGGCCTGGCACTCACCGCAGGAGAGTGCCAATAGCGACGGGCAGGTCCGGCACCCGCGACGACGGATCCACCTGGTCGCCACCTCAGACAGTTAACCCCGTGAGATCTCCGAAGGGGGAGGTCGGATCGTGACGACCACCAGCTCCAAGGTTGCCATCAAGCCGCTTGAGGACCGCATTGTGGTCCAGCCGCTCGACGCCGAGCAGACCACGGCCTCTGGCCTGGTCATCCCGGACACCGCCAAGGAGAAGCCCCAGGAGGGCGTCGTCCTGGCCGTTGGCCCGGGCCGCTTCGAGAACGGCGAGCGTCTTCCGCTCGACGTCAAGACCGGCGATGTCGTGCTGTACAGCAAGTACGGCGGCACCGAGGTGAAGTACAACGGCGAGGAGTACCTCGTCCTCTCGGCTCGCGACGTGCTCGCGATCGTCGAGAAGTAATTCACCCGGCACCACCAGCATTCCCGGCATTACCAGCATTGCAGTGAACTGCGCCCCTGGCCCCCGCGACCTTATGAAGCCGGGCGTCGGGGGCGCAGTTCGTTTCACCCACGTTTTCCGAGAGGGCTGAACCGCTCCCATGGCGAAGATCCTGAAGTTCGACGAGGACGCCCGTCGCGCCCTCGAGCGCGGCGTCAACAAGCTTGCCGACACGGTCAAGGTGACGATCGGCCCCAAGGGCCGCAACGTCGTCATCGACAAGAAGTTCGGCGCACCCACCATCACCAACGACGGTGTCACCATCGCCCGCGAGGTCGAGCTCGACGACCCGTACGAGAACCTCGGCGCCCAGCTGGTGAAGGAGGTGGCGACCAAGACCAACGACATCGCGGGTGACGGTACGACCACCGCCACCGTGCTGGCCCAGGCGCTCGTCCGCGAGGGCCTGAAGAACGTCGCCGCCGGCGCGTCCCCCGCCCTCCTGAAGAAGGGCATCGACGCGGCCGTCGCCGCGGTCTCCGAGGAGCTCCTCGCGACCGCGCGCCCGATCGACGAGAAGTCCGACATCGCCGCCGTCGCCGGTCTGTCCGCCCAGGACAGCCAGGTCGGCGAGCTCATCGCCGAGGCGATGGACAAGGTCGGCAAGGACGGTGTCATCACCGTCGAGGAGTCCAACACCTTCGGTCTGGAGCTGGACTTCACCGAGGGCATGGCCTTCGACAAGGGCTACCTGTCGCCGTACTTCGTGACGGACCAGGAGCGCATGGAAGCCGTCCTGGACGACCCGTACATCCTGATCCACCAGGGCAAGATCTCCTCCATCCAGGACATGCTGCCGCTGCTGGAGAAGGTCATCCAGACCAACTCCTCCAAGCCGCTGCTGATCATCGCCGAGGACGTCGAGGGCGAGGCCCTGTCGACCCTGGTCGTGAACAAGATCCGCGGCACGTTCAACGCCGTCGCCGTGAAGGCCCCCGGCTTCGGTGACCGCCGCAAGGCGATGCTCGGCGACATGGCCGGTCTCACCGGTGCCACCGTCATCGCCGAGGAGGTCGGCCTCAAGCTCGACCAGGTCGGCCTGGACGTGCTGGGCACCGCCCGCCGCGTGACCATCACCAAGGACGACACCACCATCGTCGACGGCGGCGGCAAGTCCGACGACGTCGCCGGTCGCATCAACCAGATCAAGGCCGAGATCGAGGCCACGGACTCCGACTGGGACCGCGAGAAGCTCCAGGAGCGCCTCGCGAAGCTGGCCGGCGGCGTGTGCGTCATCAAGGTCGGCGCCGCCACCGAGGTGGAGCTCAAGGAGAAGAAGCACCGTCTGGAGGACGCCATCTCCGCGACCCGCGCCGCGGTCGAGGAGGGCATCGTCTCCGGTGGTGGCTCCGCGCTCGTCCACGCCGTGAAGGTCCTGGAGGGCAACCTCGGCAAGACCGGCGACGAGGCCACCGGTGTGGCCGTCGTCCGCAAGGCCGCCGTCGAGCCGCTGCGCTGGATCGCCGAGAACGCCGGCCTGGAGGGTTACGTCATCACCTCCAAGGTCGCCGAGCTCGACAAGGGCCAGGGCTTCAACGCCGCCACCGGCGAGTACGGCGACCTGGTCAAGCAGGGCGTCATCGACCCGGTCAAGGTCACCCGCTCCGCCCTGGAGAACGCCGCCTCCATCGCCTCCCTGCTCCTCACGACCGAGACCCTGGTCGTCGAGAAGCCGGCCGAGGAAGAGGGCGACGCGGGCCACGGTCACGGCCACTCCCACTAGGCGCAAGCCGCTTCCGGGCGGCCCGAGGGGGCGTACGTCCCTTTGAGCGCCCGGCGAAGGCCCGGTACCCCGTCGCGGGGGACCGGGCCTTCGTGCTGTCGCCGGCGCGGCCCGGCGCGGTCAGACCTCCAGCTGGTCCAGCACTCCGAGCTGGTCCATCAGCCCCAGCCGGTCGTACTGCCACCACCCCTCGACGACCTTGCCGTCCTCGCGGCACCGGTGAATGGTCGTACCGGTCATGGTGACCTGCCTGCCGCTGGCCGGTATCCCCATGAAGTCACCCTTGTGGGTGCCGTTCCAGGTCCAGCGCGTACAGACCCGGTCGCCGTCGGAGATCTGGTCCTCGATGGTGAACACGAAGTCGAAGCCGGACCGCCACATCTCCACCTCGCGGCGCATGGCGTCCATCCCGATCGCGTCCTGCGCGTTGGCCGGATCGTGGTCGTGGTAGTTCTCCGCGACGGTCTCGTCCCAGGTCGGCAGCGTGCCCTTCCCGGCGAGCAGCCCGAAGAGATTGCGCACGCTGGCCTTGTAGAGCCGCTCGTCCCGCACCACGTCGAGATCCGTGAACGTCGGCATCTCGTCACAGAGCGCCACCATCTCCCGGAAGATCCGGTCGGTCTCCGGAAGGTTCGAGTTCCGCATCGCCTCCTCGAACGACGGGAACTCCACGATCTCGATGAAGTGCGACGCGTCGTGCCGGTCCTTCCCGATCACGTTGTGCGTCGCGGTCCGCTTGCCCTTGGTCTGCTCGACCCAGGTGTCCATGAGCCGGTTCATCTCGTCGATCCGGCTGGTCTTGCAGTCGATCAGCTGTACGAAAGTCATGGCGCCGCCTCCCGGCACTTCGAGTCCGGTTGAATACGCCCATTTTAGTGAAAATCCCCTCAGGCCGTCTTTCAGCCGAAGGGGATTCCACCTGTGCCTGTGCCGTTGCCTAAGTGTCCGTCCGTGTCACCGCGCGCCACCGGGCTCACTTCGGCCCGTACTTCCGCCCCGTCTTCGAACTGATCCCGCTGAGCAACGCCCGCGGTGTCACCTTCGCGACTCCCATCAGGGCCTTGTAGCGCGGGTCCGGAATGGACAGCGACTTGCCCCGTGCCAGGTCGGCCAGGGCAGCCGTGACCACCTTGTCGGCGTCCAGCCACATCCAGTTCGGGATGTTGTCCGTGCCCATCCCGGCCCGCTCGTGGAACTCGGTCCGCACGAACCCGGGGCACAGCGCCATCAGCCGGACGCCGCTGCCGGACAGGTCCTTCGCCACGCCCTGCGTGAACTGCACGACCCACGCCTTCGACGCCCCGTACGTACCGCGCGGCACGAACGCGGCTGTGGACGCCACGTTGACGACACCGCCGCGCCCACGCGCCCGCATGGACTCGGCCGCCGCCGACGTCAGCCGGAGCACCGCCTCGCAGTGCACCTTGAGCATCTTCAGCTCGTCCGCCATCGGTACGTCCAGATAGAGGCCCTTGTTGCCGAAGCCCGCGTTGTTGATCAGCAGGTCGACCGCGTTCTTGCGGTCCGAGAGGCGGGCGGCCACCGCCTCGATGCCCTCGTCCGTCGCCAGATCCGCCGTCAGCACCTCCGCCTCGATGCCGTGCCGGTCGTGCAGTTCCGTCGCCTGCTCACCGAGCCGCTTCTTGTCACGCGCCACCAGCACGAGGTTGTGCCCGTCGGAGGCGAGCCGCCGCGCGAAGGCGGCACCGATGCCCGCGGTCGATCCCGTAATCAGAGCCGTTGTCATGGCCCAAGATTAGTGACCTGTCTCATGCTGTCCGTGCGTCGAATGACCCGAAAGTGCACCCGTCGGCCGTCCCTTCCCCACAACCTCCACAACGACGAACTGCCCCGTCATCTCCCGGCCTTCGCGGTGCGGCGGACGGCAGCGGGATTTGCGCGAAGTGTCCGGGTCGGCCGCCCGTCGGCGCCGGGCTCCTCCAACTGGCCCGGCGGGACGGCGGTCTCAGCTCACTTCGCGCCCCCGCCCGTACTTCTCCACGTACTCCCGTGCATTCTTCAGCGCCTCCGGGTGCAGAGCGTCCCCTGCCTCCAACACCTTTGCCAGCAGGCCCCGTTCGGTCGTGACGGCGCGGAACTGGAGGGCGACGGTCACCTCGTGTTCGGGCCGGTGGACGATCTCGATCGGGTCGCCCGCCCGCAGCTCACCCGGCTCGATCACCCGCAGATACGCACCGGGCGCGCCCTTCGCGGTGAACCGCTTGACCCACCCCTTCTCGCCCAGATGGCCCTGGAAGGTGAGACAGGGAATCCGCCCGGAGGTGACCTCGAGAACGACCTCGGAGCCGACCCGCCAGCGCTCACCGATCCGCGCGCCGGACACGTCGACGCCCTCCGTCGTGAGGTTCTCTCCGAACATTCCGCTGGCCAAGGGGCGCCCCAGCTCGCGCTCCCAGTCGTCGAGGTCCTCGCGGGCGACGGCGTACACCGCCTGGTGATCGCCGCCGTGATGCCGCAGCTCGCACACCGCGTCCCCGGCGAGCCCGCTCGCGCCGACGCCCTTGGGCCCGGGCGCGGACACCCGCACCGGCCCGTCCACCGGCCGTTTGTCGATCCCGGTCACGCCCTCCGCCTGGTCCGTGTAGTCGACGGCCTTGGGGCGGCCGAGGTTCAGAGACAGAAGCTTCATGACTGCACGCTAGGCGATGCGAGCCAAAGCCTCGACGCAATATTCTCCGCCATGTCCAAGATTCGCTTATACTCGGAGGGTGATCGAGGCCCGTCATCTCCGTGTGCTGCGCGCCGTCGCCGCCACCGGCTCCTTCTCGGCGGCGGGGCGCGAACTGGGCTGCACCCAGCCCGCCGTCAGCCAGCAGATGAAGGCACTCGAAGCCTCCGTCGGCACACCCCTGCTGATCCGTACGGGCCGCGAGATGCGACTGACCCAGGCCGGCGAGGCTCTCGTACGGCATGCCGCGGGCATCATCGCCGGGCTGACGGCCGCCGAGGAGGAGGTCGCCGCGATCGCGGGCCTGCGGGCCGGCCGGGTCCGGCTCGTCTCCTTCCCCAGCGGCAGTTCCACGCTCGTACCGGCCGCGCTCGCCGCCCTGCGCGCCGCGCACCCCGGCACCCGCGTCTCCCTGGAGGAGGCCGAGCCGCCACGCTCGGTCGAGATGCTGCGCGAGGGCGACTGCGACGTGACGCTCGCGTTCCGGTACGAGGGCGCGGCGGGCGCCGAGGAGTGGGACGACCTGGTGGTGCGGCCCCTGCTCAGGGACCGGCTCGTGGGCCTGGTCCCCGAAGGGCACAGGCTGGCCCGCGCCCGCACGGTCGCCATCGGCGAACTAGCCGACGAGCCGTGGATCGCCGGCTGCCCCCGCTGTCGCGGCCAGCTCGTCGAGGTCTGCGAGCGCGCGGGCTTCACACCCCGTATCGACTTCGCGACCGACGACTACCCGGCCGTCGTCGGCCTGGTCGGAGCGGGTCTCGGGGTCGCGGTCCTGCCGGAACTCGCCATCGAGTCCGTACGCCCCAGGGGTGCGCGCACGGTGATGGTCGAGCCTGCCCTGCGGCGGGAGATCGTCGCGCTCACACTGCCGGACCTCGCTCAGGTGCCCGCGGTGGCGGCCACGCTGAATCAGCTGGCCCGGGCCGCGACACGCTGACCCAAGGAAAAGCGGCCGGCCTGTCTGAGGGCTGACCTGTCGGAAAGTAGGGGCACGTGCGCGTGCCCGTTCGAAGAAACGTTCCTTCAGTGATGTGACGGAGTGCCTCCGCCGGACGTCGACGCCGACGCCGAGACCAGGCGGTTGCGCGCCCGCCCCATGAGTTCCTCGCGCTCGTCCTCGGTGAGGCCGCCCCACACGCCGTACGGCTCGCGCACCGCCAGGGCGTGCGCCGCGCACTCCGCGCGTACCGGGCACCTCATGCAGACCTCTTTGGCCGAGTTCTCACGAGCGCTCCGTGCCGCACCGCGCTCGCCTTCGGGGTGGAAGAAGAGCGAGCTGTCGACCCCGCGGCAGGCCGCGAGGAGCTGCCAGTCCCACAGATCCGCGTTGGGTCCGGGAAGGCGGGAGAAATCTGCCATTTCGTTGTCCCCTTGTAGCCGTTCTGGGCGGTTACGTGCCCATGACCGTACATCTACGATCTAAGGAGATGAAAATATGACTCATTGCGAATCTAGCCTCAGACACCAGTAAATGGGAAGAAAAGCGGCTAAATGGGGCATGGGTTGTGATGAAACCTTGAGGGTCGGCCGTGGGTGTCTCCACCGTGTCCGTGCCCTCACGTAGAGTGCCGAACGTGGCTCACCGCCCCGTAACTCTTTCGGGTGACCGTCGTTGAGAGTGCGGAGGCGGTTGAAAGAACAAGCGCTCGGGCAAGCGTCCGAGAGCGTCAACCGCACAGGTGACGATTCGTACCAGCCTGGAGGCTCAAGGTGACGCGCATCAGCTGCGGAGGACGGCCATGACATCCGTCCTCGTCTGCGACGACTCCCCGCTTGCCCGAGAGGCGCTCCGCCGTGCGGTGGCGACCGTGCCCGGCGTAGAGCGCGTGACCACGGCGGCCAACGGCGAGGAAGTCCTCCGCCGCTGGGGTGCCGACCGTTCGGACCTGATTCTGATGGACGTACGCATGCCCGGTCTGGGCGGCGTGGAGACGGTCCGGCGGCTGCTGTCCGCCGACCCCGGTGCGCGCATCATCATGCTCACCGTCGCCGAGGACCTGGACGGTGTCGCGCTCGCGGTCGCCGCCGGTGCCCGTGGCTATCTCCACAAGGACGCCTCCCGCGCGGAGCTGCGTGCGACCGTCACCCAGGCTCTCGCCGACCCGACCTGGCGGCTCGCGCCGCGCAGACTGCGGTCGGCCGAGATGGGTGCCGCGCCGACGCTCACCGCGCGTGAGATCCAGGTCCTGGAGGGCATGAGCCACGGCCGGTCGAACGCGGAGATCGGCCGTGAGCTGTTCCTCTCCGAGGACACCGTCAAGACCCACGCGCGACGGCTCTTCAAGAAACTCGGTGCCTCGGACCGCGCGCACGCGGTGGCGCTCGGGTTCCGATGGGGCCTGGTCCGCTAGGTGAACCGCCGCGGGGGTACGGGTGTCCCCGCCCGCCGCACGGCGGGTGGGGCCGGACCCGACGGGGGATCGAAATCGGCCGTTCGGGCGCCCGATCCCCGTTTCCCGGCGGATGCCGCATCCTTGAGGTGTGGAGTTCCTCGGGAACGAGTCGGTCGAGCGGGAGGGGAGGGCGCAGGAGATGAGTTCCGGCGCACCTGCTCATAACGCTTCGGTGCACAACTACGGACGCGGTGCCACGGACAGGACGACGCCAAGGCACCATGGACCGATGCGTGACGACGAGGCGGCCACTGCCCAAGGGGCAATCGGTGCGCTCGTCCATCGCGCGGTCGACGGAGACGAGCAGGCCACGCACGACCTGCTCGCCCATGTCCACCCCCTCGCGCTGCGATACTGCCGTACGCGGCTGTCCCGACTGCCGGGTGACGCACGGCACTTCGTGGAGGACCTGGCGCAGGAGGTCTGTGTCGCGGTGCTCCTCGCACTGCCGCGGTACAAGGACACCGGGCGCCCCTTCGAGGCCTTCGTCTTCGCCATCGCCGCGCACAAGGTCGCCGATCTGCAGCGCGCCGCGATGCGCCATCCCGGCTCGACGGCGGTGCCGTCGGACGAGATGCCCGAGCGGCCCGACGACTCGCTCGGCCCCGAAGAGCGTGCCCTGCTCAGCAGCGACGCCGAGTGGGCCAAGAAGCTCATGGCCAACCTCCCCGAGAACCAGCGGGAGCTCCTCCTGCTGAGGATCGCGGTGGGCCTCACGGCCGAGGAGACGGGCCAGATGCTGGGCATGTCACCGGGCGCGGTCCGGGTGGCCCAGCACAGGGCGCTGAGCCGCTTGCGGGCACTGGCGGAGCAGTAGGCGGACTGCGGGGTGCCCCCAGGGCGGGGTGCCTGCTGGCAGGTGCGGTCGGACGAAACCGGGCTGAGGTGCGGTCCGGCGACCGGTGGGCCGAGCGGACGTGCGGTCGGATGGTCGGTGGGGCGAGCGGATGTACGGACGTGCGGTCGGTGGGGCGAGCGGACGGTCGGTGCGCCGGTCCGCCGGGGCCCGTGGATCTCCGCGCGAGCCTCCCGGCAGGGTCGGCTTTCTCATGAGTACGGCAAATTTTTTCCGCCGCCCCGGGCGAGGCGCGGGGCGGCGACGCAGGGCACGGCCCGCCCAAGGCCCGTGCCCCCGACGGGCGGGCGCCGGATGAACGCGGCGGCCGTCCTCCACGTACGAAGCTACGAAGCCCAGGGGCACCCGTAACCGTGGAATGAGAGAGCCATGCTTCCCGTTAGCATGGACATCCGCACCGATCAAGGCCATTTGGGGAAGGTGTCATGACTGCAAACGTCGACGGAGTGCCCGAGAAATTCGCGACACTCGGGCTGACCTACGACGACGTGCTGCTGCTGCCGGGCGCATCCGAGGTGCTGCCCAACGCGGTCGACACCTCGTCCCGGATCTCCCGCAACGTGCGCGTGAACATTCCGCTGCTGTCCGCGGCGATGGACAAGGTGACCGAGTCGCGCATGGCGATCGCCATGGCACGGCAGGGCGGTGTCGGCGTACTGCACCGGAACCTGTCCATCGAGGACCAGGTCAACCAGGTCGACCTCGTGAAGCGCTCCGAGTCCGGCATGGTCACCGACCCGATCACGGTTCACCCGGACGCGACGCTCGCCGAGGCCGACGCGCTGTGCGCCAAGTTCCGGATCAGCGGCGTGCCGGTCACCGACGGCAACAAGAAGCTGCTCGGCATCGTCACCAACCGTGACATGGCCTTCGAGACCGACCGCTCCCGTCAGGTGCGCGAGGTCATGACCCCGATGCCCCTGGTCACCGGCAAGGTCGGCATCTCGGGCAACGACGCCATGCAGCTGCTCCGCCGCCACAAGATCGAGAAGCTTCCGCTGGTCGACGACGCGGGCATCCTCAAGGGCCTCATCACGGTCAAGGACTTCGTGAAGGCCGAGAAGTACCCGAGCGCGGCGAAGGACGGCGAGGGCCGTCTCCTCGTCGGTGCCGCGGTCGGCGCCAGCCCCGAGGCGCTGGAGCGGGCGCAGGCGCTCGCCGAGGCCGGTGCGGATTTCCTGATCGTCGACACCTCCCACGGGCACAACAGCAACGCCCTCAACTGGATGGCGAAGATCAAGTCGAGTGTCGGCGTCGACGTGATCGGCGGAAACGTCGCCACCCGTGACGGCGCCCAGGCCCTCGTGGACGCCGGTGTCGACGGCGTCAAGGTGGGCGTGGGACCCGGCTCGATCTGTACCACCCGCGTGGTCGCCGGCATCGGCGTCCCGCAGGTCACCGCCATCTACGAGGCCGCTCTGGCGGCCCGCGCCGCGGGCGTCCCGGTGATCGGCGACGGCGGACTGCAGTACTCCGGAGACATCGGCAAAGCCCTCGCGGCTGGCGCCGACACGGTGATGCTGGGCAGTCTCCTCGCCGGCTGCGAGGAGTCGCCCGGCGAGCTGCTCTTCATCAACGGCAAGCAGTTCAAGTCGTACCGCGGCATGGGCTCGCTCGGCGCCATGCAGTCCCGCGGCCAGGGCAGGTCGTACTCGAAGGACCGCTACTTCCAGGCCGAGGTCGCCTCCGACGACAAGCTCGTGCCCGAGGGCATCGAGGGCCAGGTGCCCTACCGCGGCCCGCTGGCCAACGTGCTGCACCAGCTCGTCGGCGGTCTGCGCCAGACCATGGGTTATGTCGGCGCCGCCTCCATCGACGAGATGGAGACCAAGGGCCGCTTCGTACGGATCACGTCGGCGGGCCTCAAGGAGAGCCACCCGCACGACATCCAGATGACGGTCGAGGCGCCGAACTACAGCCGTAATCAGTAGTCGCCACCCAGCCGACACCTGAGACGAGGGCGGTCCCGGAGCATCCGGGACCGCCCTCGTCGTGGGTGTCGGGGATACTGGGAGGCGCAGAAGCGAAGAGGGAAAGGCCACACACGTGACTGAGATCGAGATCGGGCGCGGCAAGCGCGGCCGCCGGGCGTACGCCTTCGACGACATCGCCGTCGTCCCGAGCCGCCGTACGCGAGACCCGAAGGAGGTCTCGATCGCCTGGCAGATCGACGCCTACCGCTTCGAGCTGCCGTTCCTGGCCGCCCCCATGGACTCGGTCGTCTCGCCGGCCACCGCCATCCGCATCGGCGAGCTGGGCGGCCTGGGCGTCCTGAACCTCGAAGGCCTCTGGACGAGGTACGAGGACCCGCAGCCGCTCCTCGACGAGATCGCGGAGCTGGACGTGGACTCCGCGACCCGCCGTCTCCAGGAGATCTACGCGGCTCCCATCAAGGAGGAGCTGATCGGGCAGCGCATCAAGGAGGTGCGCGACTCGGGCGTGGTCACCGCGGCCGCGCTCTCGCCGCAGCGCACCGCCCAGTTCTCCAAGGCCGTCGTGGACGCGGGCGTCGACATCTTCGTCATCCGCGGTACGACGGTGTCGGCCGAGCATGTGTCCGGTGCCTCCGAGCCGCTGAACCTGAAGCAGTTCATCTACGAGCTGGACGTCCCGGTCATCGTCGGCGGCTGTGCCACGTACACGGCGGCCCTGCACCTGATGCGTACGGGCGCGGCCGGTGTCCTGGTGGGCTTCGGCGGCGGCGCCGCGCACACCACGCGCAACGTGCTGGGCATCCAGGTTCCGATGGCCACCGCGGTTGCCGACGTTGCCGCGGCCCGCCGCGACTACATGGACGAGTCCGGCGGCCGGTACGTGCACGTGATCGCGGACGGCGGTGTCGGCTGGTCCGGCGACCTCCCCAAGGCGATCGCCTGCGGCGCCGACTCCGTGATGATGGGCTCCCCGCTCGCGCGCGCCACCGACGCGCCCGGCCGGGGCCACCACTGGGGCATGGAGGCCGTCAACGACGAGCTGCCGCGCGGCAAGAAGGTCGACCTCGGCACGGTCGGCACGATCGAGGAGGTTCTCGCCGGGCCCTCGCACACGCCCGACGGCTCCATGAACTTCTTCGGCGCGCTGCGGCGGGCCATGGCGACGACCGGCTACAGCGAGCTCAAGGAGTTCCAGCGGGTCGAGGTCACTGTGGCGGACTCGCAGCACAAGCGGTGACGCCGGGCCGAGGCCGGTTCGGCTCGGCTTGAACTGACGAAGGGGCCGGGTCACTCACTCACGTGGGTGACCCGGCCCCTTCGCGTGCTCAAGTGGCCCTGGTGTGGGGCGCGTTGTGCGGCAGGGGGCGCGTGGTTGCGTTCGGGGCGAATGCGCGCTGGACGGCCGTGTCGAGGCGATAGCGTCCCTGTTCGGCGCCCCAGTTGTGTGGGGTGCCCCCTTCCAAGGACATGGTTCCGGACCCCGGCCCTCGGGGCCCGGCCCGAGTTCCGACGAGCCGTCTACCGGGCCACTGGGCGGCGTCGTGGAAGGGGGCGCCCATGGGCCGCCATCGCAAGCCCACCCGCTGGGACCGGATCCGTTTGTGGACGGTGAAGTGCCGGAGGAGGTGGATCTTGCGAATTTTCGGATGGTGAGCGGCCGCCCCCACACACACTAGGGGCGGACACTCCGTGAACCATCCTGGAGCCTGCTGCAGCGCCATCTGCGGTGGGCTCCACCCTTTCTACGGTACCGGTTCCGCTGTCGGCGGCGTGGTGCCGGAGGAGGTGGGTCTTGCGAATTTTCGGTTGGTGAGCGGCCGCCCCCATACACAGTAGGGGCGGACACTCCGTGAACCATCCTGGAGCCTGCCGCAGTGACCGCTGCGGTGGGCTACACCTTTTGTACGGTACCGGCGTGGAGCGCTCGGGGCCACCAGCTGCAGAGGCTAAGGACCGCCCCGCGCGCCCCCGGTCACAACCTGTGCGCCGCCCCCGTAGGCGTAGCCCCCCGCGTGTCCAGCAGCAGCTGGGCCTTCACCGACAACCCCTGCAGGTCGTACGTGCGGTGCTGCTGGAGGAGGATCGTCAGGTCCGCGTCGGCGGCCGCCTCGTAGAGGGAGTCCACGCGGGGGACCGGGCGGTCGAGGATGCTCCAGGACGGGACGAGCGGGTCGTGGTAGCTGACGGCGGCGCCGAGTTCCATCAGGCGGGTCGCGATCTCCTTGGCGGGGGAGCCCTGTTGGTCGGCGTGGTCGGGCTTGTAGGTGATGCCGAGGAGGAGCACGCGTGCGCCGCGGGCGGACTTGCCGTGCTCGTTGAGGAGCGTGGCCGCGCGCTGGATGACGTACTGGGGCATGTGGTTGTTGACCTGCTGGGCCAGTTCGACCATGCGCAGGGAGTGGGTCCGCGGGCCCGCGAGGTCCCGGGGGACGGCGTGGCCGCCGACGCCGGGGCCGGGGCGGAAGGCCTGGAAACCGAACGGCTTGGTCTCGGCGCAGCGGATGACGTCCCACAGGTCGACGCCCAGGTCGTGGCAGAGGACCGCCATCTCGTTGACGAGGGCGATGTTGACGTGCCGGTAGTTGGTCTCCAGGAGCTGCACGGTCTCCGCTTCCCGTGGTCCACGCGCGCGTACCACCTTGTCGGTGAGACGCCCGTAGAAGGCGGCGGCCGACTCGGTGCAGGCGGGGGTGAGGCCGCCGATGACCTTCGGGGTGTTGGCGGGGGTGTGGTCGCGGTTGCCCGGGTCGACGCGGCTGGGTGAGTACGCGAGGTGGAAGTCGCGGCCCGCGCGAAGGCCGGAGCCCTCTTCGAGGAGCGGACGGAGGAATTCCTCCGTCGTGCCGGGGTAGACGGGGGATTCAAGGATCACCGTGGTGTGCGGGCGCAGGTGTGCGGCCAGGGTGCGGGCGGCGTCGGCCAGTTGATCCAGGTCGAGCGCGCCGTCCGCGCCACGCGGGGTCGGCGCGCAGATGACCGCGGTACGGACACGGCCGAGTTCGGCCGGGTTGGTGGCCGGCCGGAAGCCCGTCGAGAGCATCCGGCGAAGGTCGGCGGCGGCCAGTGGCGCGGGGTCGCCGAACTGGTAGCCGAGTGTGGGGACGCCGGCGGTGACGGCGGCCTGGGCCAGGGGCAGGCCGAGCTGGCCGAGACCGATGACGGCGAGATCTGCGGGCATGGCGGTGGGCCGTCCTTCCCAGTAACCGAAGGGGGACAAGGGTGCAAGCCCTGTGGACAGAACGGGCGAGTGCAATGTCAGACTAGGAGTAAATATGATCGATTTGCGGGATTGCTCGGCTGTGTTTCTCCGGAAGTCACCGAGAGATATCCACAGGCGGACGGCCGGTGGTGGCCGAAGGCGGGCAACGGGTTGAGAATTTGGGCATGGGGGATGTGAGCCGGGCCTCGCCGGACGGGTGAGCCCGGCGCGACAGAACAGCGGGAGGCAACTGTGCGGACAGCGACACTGGGACCGGCGGAGCGCGCCGAGTCACTCGCGGGAATGGCCGAGCACGAGCTGGATGTGCTGGTCGTGGGAGCAGGCGTGGTCGGTGCGGGCACGGCACTGGACGCCGTGACCCGCGGTCTGTCCACCGGTCTGGTCGAGGCGCGTGACTGGGCGTCGGGCACGTCGAGCCGGTCGAGCAAGCTGATCCACGGAGGTCTGCGCTATCTGGAGATGCTCGACTTCCCGCTCGTACGGGAGGCGCTGAAGGAGCGCGGGCTGTTGCTGGAGCGGCTCGCGCCGCACCTCGTGAAGCCCGTCCCGTTCCTGTATCCCCTGCAGCACAAGGGCTGGGAGAGGCTGTACGCCGGTTCGGGCGTCGCGCTCTACGACGCGATGTCGATGGCGCGCGGGCATGGGCGCGGACTGCCGATGCACCGTCACCTGTCACGCCGTCACGCGCTGCGTGTCGCCCCCGCCCTGAAGAAGGACGCCCTGGTCGGGGCACTGCAGTACTACGACGCGCAGATGGACGACGCCCGTTATGTGGCGACCCTGGTGCGCACGGCGGCGGCGTACGGAGCGAAGGTCGCCAACCGCGCGCGCGTGACCGGCTTCCTGCGCGAGGGCGAACGCGTCGTCGGCGCCAAGGTGCAGGACGTCGAAGGGGGCGGGGAGTACGAGATCCGCGCCAAGCAGGTCGTCAACGCCACCGGGGTGTGGACGGACGACACACAGGCGATGGTGGGCGAGAGGGGCCAGTTCCACGTCCGGGCGTCCAAGGGCATCCATCTGGTCGTACCGAAGGACCGGATCACCTCGACGACCGGACTGATCCTGCGTACGGAGAAGTCCGTGCTGTTCGTGATCCCCTGGGGCAGGCACTGGATCATCGGGACGACGGACACCGGCTGGGACCTCGACAAGGCCCACCCGGCTGCGTCCAGCGCGGACATCGACTATCTGCTGGAGCACGTGAACTCGGTACTGGCCGTGCCACTGACGCGTGATGACGTGGAGGGGGTGTACGCGGGGCTGAGGCCGCTGCTCGCCGGCGAGTCGGACGCCACGAGCAAGCTGTCGCGCGAGCACACCGTGGCGCACCCGGTGCCCGGGCTCGTGGTCGTGGCGGGCGGCAAGTACACGACGTACCGGGTGATGGCCAAGGACGCGGTGGACGAGGCGGTGCACGGGCTCGACCAGCGCGTCGCGGAGTGCGTCACCGAGGACATCCCGCTGATCGGCGCCGAGGGATACCGGGCGCTGTGGAACGCGCGAGCGCGGATCGCCGCGCGGACCGGGCTCCATGTGGTGCGCGTGGAACACCTGTTGAACCGGTACGGGGCACTCGCGGAGGAGCTGCTCGATCTCATCGCCGCCGACGCCTCCCTGGGCGAGCCGCTGTCCGCCGCCGAGGACTATCTGCGCGCCGAGATCGTCTACGCCGCCTCGCACGAGGGGGCACGGCATCTCGACGACGTGCTGACACGGCGGACCCGCATCTCGATCGAGACCTTCGACCGGGGTACGCGCAGTGCGCGGGAGGCCGCGGAGCTCATGGCGCCGGTGCTGGGCTGGGACAAGGACCAGATCGAGCGCGAGGTCGAGCACTACGAGAAGCGGGTGGAGGCGGAGCGGGAGTCGCAGCGGCAGCCGGACGATCTGACGGCCGACGCTGCTCGGCTGGGGGCGCCGGACATCGTGCCGTTGTAGGCGGGCACGGTGGTGGAAGGCGCGCGTGCGCCGAGGAGGCTTGGCGGTGGTGGCTTCAGAAAGGTAGAGCTGCCTGACCGTGGTGGCCGCCTGGCTGTGGCGATGGCGGCCGGGTTGTGGTGGCGGTCCGGGAGTCCGAGCGGATGGTTCCCGGGTGTCACCCGAACGAGTGTCCTGAGCTGGGATCTTTGCTCGGAACCCGGTCGTTCTACGGGGTGCGGGGGCAGAACTCGGCGGCGAGCAGGGCCGGTTCGAGGTCGGGGTCTGTGATCGCATCCGTGCCCACGCGGAAGGTGAGGACGCGATGGATGGCGTCGGCAGGGCGGATCGCGTCGGTCGGGGCGGTGTCCACGGCCGGGGCGCGGGAGTTGTCGAGGCGGTCGAGGTCGGGGTGAGGAGGGGCAGGCACACAGGAAGGGTCAGTAGCGTCCTCATGAGGTGGCATGAGGTCCTTCCTTGTCGCCGCTCATCGTGAGGGACGGGCTCGGCCGGGTGACGGGCGGGGCAGGTGAGGGGCGGCGCGGGGAAGGAATGCTTCCGCGAGGGGGCACCCGGGGCGTCGGACGGTGGTCGGGTGGGTGACAATGGAGGCTCTGTCAGGGCGGGTTGCATGAGGGGACGCATGTCGGAGGCGGAGCGCGCGGGAGCATCCCGGCAGGACGAGAGCGATCGTCTTCTCGCCGGGCGATACCGGCTGGGAGGAGTCCTCGGCCGCGGCGGCATGGGCACCGTGTGGCGGGCCAAGGACGAGACGCTGGGCCGGACGGTCGCGGTCAAGGAACTGCGGTTGCCGGCGCGGATCGACGAGGACGAGAAGCGGCGGCTGATCACGCGGACCTTCCGTGAGGCCAAGGCCATCGCGCGGATCCGGAACAACGGCGCGGTGAC
The DNA here is from genome assembly GCF_055577685.1 of Streptomyces sp. NPDC033178. Taxonomy (NCBI): domain Bacteria; kingdom Bacillati; phylum Actinomycetota; class Actinomycetes; order Kitasatosporales; family Streptomycetaceae; genus Streptomyces; species Streptomyces sp. NPDC033178. The sequence goes on along the minus strand of NZ_JBVIPT010000026.1, from coordinate 27,168 downwards.
GGTCTTCGACGTGGTCGACGAGGACAACCGGCCGTGGATCGTGATGGAGCTCGTCGAGGGCAAGTCGCTCGCCGAGGTCATCCGCGAGGACGGGCTGCTCACGCCGAAGCGGGCGGCCGAGGTGGGGCTGGCCATCCTCGACGTGCTGCGTTCGGCCCACCGCGAGGGCATCCTGCACCGGGACGTGAAGCCGTCGAACGTGCTCATCGCCGAGGACGGCCGGGTCGTGCTCACCGACTTCGGTATCGCGCAGGTGGAGGGCGACCCGTCCATCACCTCGACCGGCATGCTCGTCGGCGCGCCCTCGTACATCTCGCCCGAGCGCGCGCGGGGGCACAAGCCCGGCCCCGCGGCCGACCTGTGGTCGCTCGGCGGGTTGCTGTACGCGTCGGTGGAAGGCGTCCCGCCGTACGACAAGGGGTCCGCCATCGCGACGCTCACCGCGGTGATGACGGAGCCGTTGGAGCAGCCGAAGAACGCCGGACCGCTGGAGAAGGCCATCTACGGGCTGCTCGTCAAGGACCCCGAGCAGCGGCTCGACGACGCCGGCGCCCGGGTGATGCTCACCGAGGTGATCCACGCGCCCGAGCCCAAGGAGGACGAGCCGGAGTCGGCGGACGCGACGAAGGTCGTGCCGTTGCCCGAGCTTCCGGTGGACGCCCCTGCCAAGAAGAAGAGTTCGGGCGGCAGGGCCGCGGGCGGGAGCAAGAAGGGCGAGGAGCCGGTGGAGCGGCTCCGCGGGGCGCTGCGTTCCGTGCGGAAGGGCAAGGGGGCCGCTGCTGCTGCGGCGGGGGCCGCCGCGGTGGTCGGAGCCGGGAAGGCCGGTGCGGAGAAGGCCGGTGCCGGGAAAGCCGGTGCCGGGAAAGCCGCGGACACCGAGGCCCCGACGACGCCGGAGGGGTCGGACGGCAAGGCCGCCAAGGCCTCGCCCTCGAACTTGAACTCGGCCTCGGCCGCTCCTGCGGCCTCCCCCTCTACCTCCGCCCCCGCTTCGCCCTCCTCTGCCGCTGCTTCTTCCTCGGGCTCGGCCTCTGAAGCTGTTTCTCGTTCTGCCTCCGCGGGTGCGGCTGGTTCGGCCGAGGGGCGTGCTTCTGCTGCCTCCGAAGTGAACTTCAGTTCGGTGGGCGGGGGTTCGGGTGGTGCCGGGGAGACGCATCCGCGGACCGTCGCGCCCAGGGCCTCGCTCACCGATGTGGTGCCCCGGCGGGCGTTGGTGATCGCCGCCGTGGTCGTCGTGCTGGCCGTGCTGGGCACGATCCTCGCCGTCACGCTCAGTGGCGGTGACGACTCCGGGGCCAAGGAGAACAAGGGCGGCGACGACAAGTCGGCGTCCAGCGGGGCGAGTGCGGGCAGCGACACCAAGCAGGACGAGAACAGCGGTACCGAAAAGGACAGCGGAGAGAAGACCGACTCCGCCGGCGGGGGCGCGAACACCGGCAGTTCGCCGAGTGCGAGCGCTTCGAGCGGGACCGGCGGTTCGAACGACGACTCCGGCAGTGGTTCGGGAGACGGCGCCGCGGAGACGTACAAGAGCGGGCAGGGATTCTCGATCGGGCTGCCCGAGGGATGGAAGTACGAGGCCACGAGTGCGGCAGGGTCCCGGTTCGCCGGTCCTGACGGGCAGAAGCTGCTGGTCGGGTGGACCACGACGCCCAAGAGCGACCCGGTGGCGGACTGGAAGAACCAAGAGCAGTTCATGCAGCGGTCGCAGTACAAGCGCATCCGAATAGAGAAGGTGGACTACCGCGGCTGGAACACGGCCGACTGGGAGTTCACCTACGTTGATGGTGGGACCCAGTACCGGTCGATAGACCGCGGGTTCGTGGTCAACGACAGCCTCGGATATGGGCTCATGTACACCGCGAAGGGCTCGAAATGGGACACCGAGCTTCGTAAAAACACGTGGCGGACGCTGACGAAGTCGTTCGAACCGAAGTCCTGAGGGGCACGAGATTCCTGAGATCTCGTATCTCCTCACTGTGGGTTGCCTCCGGCACGTATCGTGAGTGGTTGCGGACCGTACGCAGCCACATCTGCAGCCACAACGGGACGCATGGCGAACGGAATTGACCAACCGGGCGGCCGGGGGAGGCATCGTGGACGACTATGCGGGACGGGTACTCGCCGACCGTTACCGTCTGCCGCTGCCGCCGTCGGACGAGTACGAACTCGCCGAGACCCGGGCCTTCGACACGTACAGCGGGCAGGAAGTCCTGGTCCGGCAGGTGCCGTTGCCCGAGATCGTCGAGGCGGAGGTGCTCGACGCGGACGGGCTGCCCGACGGGTTCGTGGCCCGGGACGCCGGAGTGCGGCGGCCGTCCGCGCGGACCACACGGCGGCCCACCGAACCGGCGGTGCGGCGTGCGATCGAGGCCGCGCAGGCCGCGGCCCAGATCCCCGACCATCCGCGGCTCGACCAGGTCTTCGACGTGTTCGCCGAGGGCGGGTCGTTGTGGATAGTGAGTGAGATGGTGGCCGCGCGGCCACTGGCGGCGCTGCTCGCGGAGCGGCCGCTGAGTCCGTACCGGGCCGCCGAGGTGGCCTCCGACGTGCTGACCGCGCTGCGGGTGCTGCACGGCCATGGATGGGTGCACCGGAACATCACCGCGCGCACGGTGCTCGTCTGCGACGACGGGCGCGTGATGCTCACGGGGCTTGCCGCGGGGGCCGCGGAGGAGGCGCTGTGCGGGTACGACCCGGTGCCGGCCGCCGACGGTGAGGGTGACGCGGGCGGCTCCGGAACGCCGGGCGGTCCGCCAGGGCAGACAGGCCCGGTTGGTTCGGCCGGTTCGTCTGGTCCCACAGGCTCGTCCGGGCCTCATGGCCAGCTCGGTCAGCATGGTCAGCACGGGCAGTCCCAGCAGGGCGGTTCGGGTGGTGTGCCCGGTGCGCGGATTGCCGGTGGCGGTCGTGCCGCCGTCGAGGCCGTGCCCGGCGGTGGCGGAGGGCTGTCGCCCGTCTCCCGGGCACAGGCGTCGGCCGCGGGGCAGCGGGCGCTGGACGCCGGCGGTGATGTGCGGGCCGCGCGGGCCGGGGCCATCGCGGCCTACCGCGCGGGCGCGCGGGCCGCGGCCCGCGTGCAGGAGGAACAGCGGGACGGCCGGAACGCGGCGTTGCCCGCGCCGCGGTCCCAGCCCGCCGAGGGAGAGGCCGAGGTCGGACAGACCTCCGGGCTCGGAGTGGAGCACACCTCTCCGCCGGGGCAGATCGCCGATCCGTACGGGGTGGGGCGGTCCAGTTCCTGGCACGGCGCGGCGCCGCGTCATGGTGCGCCCGAACTGGGCGGGAACGGACAGAGCCAGCCTCCCGCGCTGCCCGGTCCCGGCGCCGGAAGCAGCGGCAGCGGGGGCAACGGAAGCGGCCTACCGGGCCACGGTGACGGCACCGGATTCCCCGGGAACGGCAACGGCGTGTCCCACACCGGGCACAGCAACGGCATCGCCGGCCACTTCGCCAACACCGGCGATCCCGCCTACGGCACGGATCCTGCCCACACCGCGGACCCTGCCCACAGCGCCAGCACCACCACTGAGGCCCCGACCCAGTGGAGCCGGCTGACCGCCGACTCCGCGCCCGCCGCCCATCGGGGCCCCGCCACCGCGCTGGCGGCCGAGCGGGCGCGGCAGGCGCGGATGGCTGTCGTCGGACCGGTCACCGAGCGCTGGGCGCCCGAGCAGGCCGGGCCCGTGCACGAGAACTGGCAGTTGGCGGCGCCGATCGGGCCCGCGACCGACCTGTGGGCGTTGGGGGCGCTGCTCTTCCGGGCCGTTCAGGGGCACGCGCCCTACCCCGAGGAGAACACTGCCGAGCTGGTGCAGCTGGTGTGCGCCGAGCCGCCCGCGTTCGCCGAGGAGTGCGGGCCGCTCCGGCCGGTCGTGGAGTCGTTGCTCCGCCAGGACCCCACCGAGCGGCTGGACTTCGAGGAGCTGCGCGGCTGGCTGCGTTCGCTGGTGCGGTCGGCGCCCGAGCCGGAGGCGGGGACGTACGTCGTGGCCGCGCCGCCCGTGGATCCCAAGCGGCTGCCCGTCGTGCGCCGCCGGGGCGAGCTCGTCCGAAGGCGCCGCGCCGGGCTGCCCGACACCAGCCCGCACGGCCGCCACAAGCGGTCCAAGCGGGGCAGGGAGGCCAAGCCCCGTCGGCTCGGCCGCACGCTGCTTCTGCTGATACTGCTGGCCATGGCGGCGGCCGTCGCGTATGCCGTGGCCTTCATGCCCAAGTCCGACAACGCCGGTGAGCGGACCGGTTCCGCGGGGGACCTCGTCAGTCCGACCCCGGGGCACTCGGCCGACACGGACACCGGCACGGACGGGAACGCGGGCACGGATCCGCAGGACGAGAAGTCGCCGAGCAAGGAGAACAGCCCGACGCAGTCGTCCAGTTCCAGCACCCGGACCACCGGACCCGAGGTCGCACAGGGCTTCACCCTGCGCAAGGACTCCGAGGGCTTCCGCGTCGCGGTCGCCAACGGCTGGGACCGTACGGGGAAGAACGGCCGCGGCCAGATCGTCTACTCCCAGGGCGACTTCGAGCTGCTGGTCGTGCCCGGCCGCGACACGACCAGTGAGTACGGCACCGATCCGATGACGTACCAGCGTGAGGACGAGCGCGAGCTGCAGCCGTTCCGCGACTCGACGTGGGCCACGTCCAGCGGGATGCGGCGCATCGAGGTGGGCGGACGGACCATGGCCGAGGGGCAGTTCACCTGGCAGGACGCCCAGGGGCGCGAGGTCTTCGTACGCAATCTCGCGATCATCGTCGACGGGCGGTACCACGTGGTGCAGGTGCTCGGTCCGGAGGCCGAGCGGGACGAGGTGACGCGGCTCTACGAGCAGGCGGCGGCGACCTATCAGGCCACTGGCTGAGACCTGTCAGGCCACTGGCCGACGTCCGGCTGACATCCGATTGCCCGGTGTCAACCGCCCGTTAACGTCCGGGCAAACCGTCACAGTGCTGTCTCCGTAGGGCCCCGCCGGTTCCCTGGGCCGGGGCCGGTCCTTAGTCTGACCCTGTCAAGAGCATTGCGGGGAAACGTGAATCAGATGCAGGGCCTGCTGCTGTCGGGGCGCTACCGGCTCGTCGACTCCATCGGCAGTGGCGGCATGGGTCGGGTGTGGCGCGCGCACGACGAGGTGCTGCACCGGGCCGTCGCCATCAAGGAGTTGACGGCCGCGCTCTATGTGGCGGACAACGACCGGCCCGTACTCCTCGCCCGGACCCGGGCCGAGGCGCGCGCGGCCGCGCGGATCAACCACTCGGCCGTCGTCACCGTGCACGACGTGCTGGAGCACGACGGCCGCCCGTGGATCGTGATGGAGCTGGTCGAGGGCCACTCGCTCGCCGACGCGGTCAAGGAGTCCGGGCGCGTCGAGCCCCGGGAGGCGGCTCGGGTCGGGCTGTGGGTGCTGCGCGCGCTGCGGGCCGCGCATGCCGCGGGCGTACTGCACCGCGACGTCAAGCCGGGCAACGTACTGATCTCCAACGACCGGCGCGTCCTGCTCACCGACTTCGGGATCGCGCAGGTCGAGGGCGACACGACGATCACACGCACCGGGGAGATCGTCGGCTCGGTCGACTATCTGGCGCCTGAGCGTGTACGCGGCCACGACCCGGGTCCCTCCTCCGATCTGTGGGCGCTCGGCGCGACGCTCTACACGGCGGTCGAGGGGAGGTCTCCGTTCCGGCGGACGACCCCGCTGACCACCATGCAGGCCGTGGTCGGCGAGGAGCCCGAGGAGTTGACGCACGCCGGCCCGCTCGCGCCGGTCATCGCCGCGCTGCTGCGCAAGGATCCCGCCGAGCGGCCCGGGCCGGAGGAGGCCGAGCAGATGCTCGCCGAGGCCGCGGAGGGGCGCGCACCGAGTTCGGCGCAGGCCTATGTGCCGACGGAACATGTGGCCGCCTCGCACGAGTCTGGTGAGACCCCTCAGTCTCCCGAGTCACCTGTGCCCCAGGGGACTTACGGCCCGGCCCACGCCGCCTACGGGCCTCAGGGTGTCCCGGGGGCGCAGGGCACGTACGGCCCTCAGGGTGCTCACGGGACCCAGGGCGGACCCGGCACCCCCGGCGGCCATCACACCTACGGCGGCCACGACACCTACGGCGGCCACGACACCTACGACAGCCACGGCCGTCCCACGCACGACCCGGCCGTCGCCACCATGAACCAGCCGGCGGTCGCCGGGACGCAGCGCCGCAAGGTCAGCACGCTCGTCCTCGTCGTCATTCTGGCCGCGCTCGTGGGCGGCGGAGGCGTGGCGGCGTTGCTGTACGCGGACGGGTGGGGCAGCGACAGCAACTCGACGTCCTCATCCGGCTCGTCCTCGCCCGACCCGTCCTCCTCCACCCCGTCGTCCTCGGCGGGTGCGACGGACGACGGGAAGGGGAACCAGACCCCCGACACCGGCGCTGGTACCGGCGGTGTGCCGGACGGCTGGGAGCGCGTCAACGACCCCCAGGGCTTCAGCCTTGCGCTGCCCAAGGGCTGGAAGCGCCAGGTCGAGAACACCCAGGTCGACTACACGCCCGACAACGGCGAGCACTTCGTCCGCATCGCCGTCGACGACGCCCCGGACTTCGACACCCCGTACACGCATCTGCTCGACCTGGAGGAGCAGTTGGGGCGGCTGCAGGACTACCGGCGGGTCGGTCTGGAGGAGAACACCTTCCGCGACCGCCCGGGCGCGCTCTGGGACTTCACCTGGACCGCGCTGCCGAAGGACACGGAGTTCCCCGGCCCGCGCCGGGCCATCGAGCAGGCGTATCTCAGCCGTGACGGCGTCGAGTACGTGATCTACATGTCCTCGCCGGCGGCGGACTGGGACACCGCGAAGGAACGGTTCGACACGATCCTGCGCAGCTGGCGGCCCCCGGGCGCCCAGTGACCCCGAACACCCCGTAGGTACGGCCGGCCCGACACGCGACCGCGTACGTCGCTTGTCGGCCACCCGCGCCGGGGCATCCCGGAAGGCCTCCGTCCGGTGCGGCATGATGGGGCGCATGGTGACCGAGGGGGACAACGTCCGTGTCATCGCGGGCCGTTACCGGCTGGAGGCCAGACTCGGCCGGGGCGGTATGGGCGTCGTATGGCGGGCCACGGACCTGTTGCTCGGCAGGCAGGTCGCGGTCAAGGAACTCGTCCTCGACACCTCGCTCTCGGCGGAGGAGTCCCGGCTGCAACGCGAACGGACCCTGCGTGAGGCGCGTGCGGTCGCCCAGTTGCGGGACCCGCACATCATCGTCGTGCACGACGTCGTCGAGCAGGACGAACGCCCCTGCATCGTCATGGAGTTGATCGAGGGCGGCTCGCTCGCCGAGCGGATCTCCCGGAGCGGGCCCGTGGACGCGGCCGAGGCGGCCCGGATGGGGATCGACCTGCTCGGCGCGCTGCGCAAGGCGCACGGCGCGGGTGTACTGCACCGGGACCTGAAGCCCGCGAACGTACTCCTCACCGGGGAGGGCCGTGTCGTCCTCACCGACTTCGGGATCGCCCAGGTCGCGGGGTCGACGACACTCACCGAGAGCGGGTCGTTCGTGGGCTCGCCCGAGTACACCGCGCCCGAGCGGATGTCCGGCGTCAGGACCGGGCCCGAGTCCGACCTGTGGTCGCTCGGCGCGCTGCTCTGCACGGCCCTGAGCGGCGAATCGCCCTTCCACCGCGACTCGTTGGGCGGAATCCTGCACGCGGTGGTGGTCGACGAGATACGCCCGCCCGCGGCCGCCGCGCCCCTGCTTCCCGTCGTACGGGGACTCCTGGAGCGCGACCCCGAGCGCAGGCTCGACGCGGTGGAGGCGGAGCGGCTGCTGCGGGCGTTCCTCGACACGGGCCGTATGCCGCAGGTGTCGCCCGGCTACAGACCGACCCGGCGGGACGCGCCGAGGCCGCCGCAGCCACTGCGTGCGTCGTCGCCCGTGTCCAACTCGCCCGTGACCTCGCCGATGAGGCCCGCCGCCTCCTCGCGCTCCGCCACGCGGAACGTGTTGATCGCCGTCGCGCTCGTCGCCGCGATGGCCGTGGCGGGTGTGTCGGCGGCCGCGCTGCTGATGGACGGCGGGGGCAACGGGCCTTTGTCGCCGACGAGTTCCGTGCCCTCGTCACGGGCGACGGTCACTGCTACGACCACCGCGACAACCACGTCGACGACCGGCCCGACGGCGAGCGCGCCCACGAGCCCGGCCACCCCGAGCCCAGCGCCCCCGAGTACTGCGCCCACCGCCACGGCGACCCGCCCAGGATCCGGCGGAGCCGCCCCCTCGGGCACGTGAGTCGCGCGGCCGCGTAAAAGGAACATAAGCGACGCCGTGCGTCACGGGTCTGTGACTGGAAGGCGCCCAGGGTGGCTCCCGAAGCGCTTGCCGCGATAGGGATGGACCCATGAGCAACAACGGGGGAGCCCCTTACGGACCCGAGGAACCAACGAGTTTCGGCCTGCAACCGCCGCGGCCACCGGTCGCCGTGCCGCACCCCGGGAACCCGTACGCCGCGCCCACCCAGGTCGTGCCCGACCAGCAGGCGCCGCAGGAGCCGGGCACCGGTCGGCTGATCGCCGGCCGCTACCGGCTGCTCGGCAAACTCGGTCACGGCGGTATGGGCACGGTGTGGCGGGCGAAGGACGAGACGGTGGACCGGGAGGTCGCCGTCAAGGAGCCGCGCGTACCGGATCACCTTCCCGAACGCGAACGGGCCAACGTCTTCGAGCGGATGCGCCGCGAGGCGCGCGCCGCGGCCCGGCTCGACCACCCGGCCGTCGTGAACGTCCACGATGTCGCGGTCGTGGACGGCCAGCCGTGGATCGTCATGGAACTCGTACGGGGACGTTCGCTCGGTGACGCTCTTCAGGAGGGCACGATCGGGGCGCGCGAGGCGGCGAGAATCGGCCTTGAGGTGCTCGGCGCGCTGGAATCCGCGCACGCTGCGGGCATCCTGCACCGCGACGTCAAGCCCGACAACGTCATGCTCGGCACGGGCGACCGGGTCGTCCTCACCGACTTCGGCATCGCCCAGATCGAGGGCGAGACGAACCTGACCGACACCGGGGGCTTCGTCGGCTCGCCCGAATTCATCGCGCCGGAGCGGGTGTTGGGGCAGCGCCCGGGTCCGGCCTCCGACCTCTGGTCCCTCGGCGTGGTCCTGTACGCGGCCACGGAAGGCGTGTCGCCGTTCCGCCGCAACAACACGCCCGCGACACTCCAGTCCGTCCTCAACGCCACGCCGGCCGCGCCCAACGCGGCCACGGGACCGCTGGCCGACGCCATCAACAGCCTCCTCGACAAGGACCCGGCCCGCCGCCCGGACGCCGCGCGGGTGCGCGCGCTCCTGGAGCAGGCCGCGCGTCCGCCAGAGCCCGCGCCCACGCAGGTCGTACGGATGGCGGAGCCCGGCGGCAGGTCGATCCGGGTCGGCCGCAAGGGGTGGATCGGGATCGGTGCCGTGGTCGTCGCGGCGGCGCTGGCGGCGTACCTGGTGGTCGCGGACCCGTTCGCGGGGCCCCTGCCCGACAACTGGGAGAAGAAGGACCTGAAGGCACTGGGCGCGACGGTGGCGGTACCGGAGGGCTACGAGAAGACCGTGCCCAAGCCCGACGCCGCCAAGGACGAACACTGGGTCCAGTTCACCGACTCGAGCGGCAGCCTCTGGATCAGCCTCACCCTGGCCAAGAAGATCGAGGACACCAGCGGTGAGATCGCCGGGTCGGCGGCGGCCGAGATGTACGACGACGACGCGAGCTACAGGCAGAGCGGCAGCTACGGCATGGACATGGACTCCGAGCCCGCTCCCAAGAGCAAGCCCGAGTCGACGACGTACAAGGAGCGGAAGGCGGCCCTCAACACCATCACCTACCGGACCACGGACACCGAGTCCCCGCGTCCGCGTGAGATGCAGGTCCTCTACTACAAGACCAAGTCCGGCGACATGTACAAGCTCATGATCGGCTACCCGGGCAAGGGTGACTTCACCGAGCGCGGGCGCGAGGTCGCCAAGACGGCGATCGTGAACCTGGACATCGACACGCTCTGAGCCCGCCGCGTGGACGGGACGCTCAAGCTCCCACGGCGGTTCGTGCAAGCTCCCACTGTGGGTTCGCGACGGCTCACGGCCCGGTGTCGTGCGGGAACGCGCGTGGTAGCGTCGGTATACAAACTGTATGCGATGTCTGGGGGTTGCCGTGGCGTCCGGTCGGGAGAAGGCCTACGCGTATCTCAAGGACACGGTGCTGACGGACCCCGAGATGCAGGGGGCCTTCGTGTCGGAGCAGGAGCTCGCCGATCGTATCGGTGTCTCCCGCACCCCCATCCGGGAGGCGCTGCTGCTGCTCGCCGCGGAGGACCTGGTCGAGCTCGTGCCCAAGCGCGGTGCCCGGGTGGCGCCTCTGACGGGGCGGGAGGTGCGCGAGCTGATGGAGCTGCGCGGCCTCGTCGAGCGGTACGCGGCCGAGCGGCTCGTCGCGGCCGGGCGGGTGCCCCTGGAGGAGCTGCGCGCCCTGCTGGAACAGCAGCGCGCGCTCACCGGCGCCGAGGAGACCCGGGAGTTCATCGCCGTGGACCACCGGTTCCACGCGTCCCTGGTCGCGGCCGTCGGCAACACCCTGCTGGACCGGCACTACGACGGTCTGCGCAGCCGCCAGGTCCGCGCCGGGGTCGTCGCCGTCTTCAACCAGCAGGGACGGCAGAAGGCGGTGCTCGACGAGCACGAGGCCATCGTGGACGCCCTCGCCGCCGGTGACGCGCGGGCCGCGTGCGCGGCCATCGACCACCACCTGGAGTCGACCCTCAAGGTGCTCCTCGACGGCTGAGACGCCTGAAAGCGCCCCCCGGGATCAGGGGTACGTGATCACGAGCATCGTCACCCCGTCCGGCGAGGTCCAGGGCCCGTGCGGCATGCCCGGGGGACGGCAGGCGTACATGCCCGCGGTGAAGGTGCGCTCCAGCGTCAGGTCGTACATCGCTCCCTCGACGAGATAGACCTCCTCCCACACGTCGTGCCGGGATACGCCCGCGGCCGAGGTGTCGGTGCCCGGCGCCCATCGGACGAGCGCGGTGCGCCGGCCGCTCTCGGGGTCCTCGGCCAGCAGGCACTCCTCGACGCCGGGTCCGGCGCCCGCCGGGGGGCGCCAGGGCCCGTCGGGCCGGTGGAACTCCAGCTCGGGCCCGCTCATCGCCACACCTCCGGCCGCCGGTTCGCCAGTACGGACGTCTTCTCGCGGACCGCGCCGACCTCCTCGACGTCCAGATCCGTCACCAGCAGCTCCGGCTCGGCGCCGAGGGAAGCCCGTACGGTCCCGTCGGGGCCGACCACCAGGCTGTGCCCGATGCCGGTCGGGGCGGGGCCCGGAGGGGTGCCGGGATCGGCCTGGCCGACGGCGGCGACCCAGACGGTGGCGTCCAGGGCGCGGGCCCGCACCAGCAGCTCCCACTGGTCGAGCTTGCCGGGGCCGGCTCCCCAGGAGGCCGCAAGGAGGGTGCCCACCGCCCCGGCGTCGGCGTGCGCCCGGAACAGCTCGGGGAAGCGGACGTCGTAGCAGGTGGCCAGGCCCAGCCGGACGCCGTCCACGTCGATCACGGCGGGGCGGGAGCCCGGGGCGACGGTCTCGGACTCGCGGAAGCCGAAGGCGTCGTACAGATGGATCTTGTCGTACGACTCCTCGACGCCGGGGCCGGTGGCCAGCAGGGTGTTGGCCACCCGTCCCTCGTCGGCCGGGGTGAACATGCCGGCCACGACGACCGTGCCGGTCGCCCGGGCGATCTCGCGGACCCCGTCGGCCCACGGCCCGTCGAGGGGCTGGGCGAGCGGGGCCAGCGGCGTGCCGAAGCAGGCCATCGTCGCTTCCGGGAGGACGACCACGCGGGCTCCGGCGTCCGCGGCGCGACGCGTCCATTCCTCGACGAGGCGCAGGTTCTTGTCGGGGTCGGGGCCGGTGGTGAGCTGGCCGATGGCGATCCGCACTGCGGGGCCTCCTTGTCCGGGGCGAGTCTGGGCGGGGTTGGGTGGCTGTTGTCAGCGGGGCAGGGGTACGTCCGCCGCGGCCCGGGTCTTCGGCGCGGCGAGCTCCGCGTCCTCGTCGACGGCGGCCTCGGGGTTGCGGCCCAGGAGGACGCCCACCACCGAGATCGCGCAGGCGAGGGCGATGTAGACGGCCAGCGGTACCCAGCTGTCGTAGGCGCTCAGCAGGGTGGTGAACAGCAGCGGGGCGATGGCGCCGCCGATGATCCCGGCCAGGGTGTAGGCCAACGAGGAGCCCGTGTAGCGCAGCCGGGGTGAGAACTGCTCGGCGATGAAGGCTGCCTGCGGTCCGTAGAGACAGCAGTGGATCACCAGGGCGACGAGGACCCCGGCGGCGAGCGGCAGCCAGGAACCGCCGGCGGCCATCGGGAAGAACACGAACGGCCACACCGCGGCGGCCACCGCGGCGACGCCGTACAGCAGGCGCCGGTTGACGCGGTCGGAGAGCGCGCCGGCCAGCGGCATCAGGAAGACCTGGACCGAGGAGCCGATGAGGACGGCCGCGAGGGCGGAGCCGCGCGACATGTCGAGTTCCTGGGTGGCGTAGGTCAGCACGAAGACGGTGAACATGGCGTACAGCACGTCGGGGCCGACCCGGCACAGGATCGCGGCGGTCAGGGCGCGGGGCTGGGTGGTGAAGACCTCGCGGATGGGGGCCTCGGGCCGGGACTGCTCGGCCTCCATCGCCTTGAAGACCGGGGTCTCCTCCAGCTTGGCCCGGATCCACAGTCCGAAGGCGACCAGCACGCCGGACAGCAGGAAGGCCACACGCCAGCCCCACGACTCGAACTGCGCCTCGGTCAGCAGGGCGCCGAGGGCGGCGAGCACACCGTTGGCGAGCAGGTTGCCCGCGGGCGGGCCCACCTGGGCGGCGGAGGCGTAGAAGCCCCGGCGGCGCGGGTCGCCGAACTCGCTGGACAGCAGTACGGCGCCGCCCCACTCGCCGCCGACGCCGACGCCTTGGGCGAAGCGCAGCACGACCAGGGCGATCGGCGCGGCCACGCCGATCGTTCCGTAGGCGGGCAGCAGACCGATCAGGAAGGTCGCCACGCCGATCAGGACAAGCGTGGCGATCAGCACCTTCTTGCGGCCGATCACATCGCCGAGGCGGCCGAAGACGAATCCGCCGAGGGGACGGGAGACGTAGCCGACCGCGTAGGTGGAGAACGCCAGGAGCGTGCCGGTGAGCGGGTCCTCCGACGGGAAGAACAGATCACCGAAGACCAGGGCGGCCGCGGCGGAGTAGACGGCGAAGTCGTACCACTCCAGGGCCGTGCCGGTGAGGCTGGCGACGAAGGCGCGGCGGACGCCGGAGCGCTTCTCCGCGGCCCCGGCGTCGCTCTTCGGGGTGTCGTGCATGGTGCCCATCCTTGCTCGGGGACATCGACCTTCCGGCATACTTCTTGTATACAGGTCGTATGCGCAAGCCCTGCGCCGGAAGTTAACCGTGGAGAAATCAGGATCGGCGGGACCCGTTCCCCGATCCCGTTCGCCGATCCCGATTCCTGTTCCCCGATCCCTGGGAGTGCCCTCATGGCCCTGCTGACCTTCGAACTGCCCGACGGATCGACGCGCGAGGTCGATGTCGTCCAGGTACTCAACGCCGGGTACGCCGGGCGCAGCCAGGACGACGTCGCCGCGCACGTCGCGGAGCTCGCCGAGCTGGGCGTGCCGGGTCCGTCCGTGACCCCGGCGCTCTATCCCGTCTCCCCGTACCTCGCCCAGCAGACCGAGCGCGTCGCGGTCCAGCACGGCCGCACCTCCGGCGAGGCGGAGTGGGCGCTGGTCGTCGCTCAGGGCGGGGAACTGCTGCTGACCGCCGCCTGCGACCACACCGACCGCGACCTGGAGGTGCACGGGGTGGCGTGGAGCAAGAACGCCGGCCCCGACGTCCTCGCCCGCCGCGCCTGGCGGCTGGCCGACGTGGAGTCCCGCATCGACGAGCTCACCCTGCGCGCCTGGGTCAGCCACGACGGCACCGAGACCGAGATCCAGGCCGGGACGCTCGCCGAACTCCTCACCCCTGGCTACTGGGTCGACGTCCTGCGGTCCCGCGGCGAGCTGACGCCCGGGACGGTTCTGATCTCCGGCACCATCCCGATGGCTCCCGGCGTCGACCAGTTCGCCGACGGCTGGCGCGTCGAGCTGGCCGACCCGGCGGGCGGCGACACCATCGGCCTCGCCTACGACGTCCGTCCCATGCCGCAGCCCATCGGCTGACACGCCCGGGCCTGCTGTGCGACTGATTCGCCGACGCGGTCCCGTGAAGCGGCCGGCCGCGGTGCCGCTGCCGCACGCGACCGACGGAGGGCGGGCCGGTGAGTCCGGCCCGCCCTCTTGTCGGTGTCGCCCCAACAGGCGTCGGCTCAGCCGAGCTTCGCCGTCTGGGCCTTGATCAGGGCGGCCGGTACGTCGTAGTCGGAGACCTTGGCGTCGTCGGCGAACGCCGCCATGCTGATCGAGTAGTACGTGGCGATCGTGCTCCCGTGCCGCGCGACCTCCGCGTGCACGACCGGGCTGCCCTCGGAGTCCGCGGTCACCGCGAACGCCAGCGACTCGTCGCCGTTTCCGGAGGCCTTCTCCGCCTCGACCTTCTTGAACTTCTGCGGCTCGTCCTTGGCCGTGGCCGTGAAGCCGCCGCCGCAGCCCTCGATCGCCGCGGAGAGCGAGGACATGGTCTCCTTCGCGCCGTCACCCTCGTACGAGGACAGCGCGACGAGGGTGACGGTCGAACCGAGGGCGTCGGTGATCGAGTTCATCGCGTCCTCCATCTCCTCCTCGGTCATGTCCTCCAGGTCCTTGGTGGGGGACGCGCTCGCCTTGGCCGTCGGGTCCTCCTGGGCCATCCGGTTGACGGACGAGGCCGAGTCGCCCGGCGCGAAGCCGGTGAGCACGTACGCGACGGGCTTGCACTTCTCGTTGTCGACCTTGATCTCCTCCTTGGAGGAGGCGAACTGCTCGGACTGGTCGGCCGGGCCGACCTTGAAGCCCTTGACGTCGGCCGTCGCGATGACGAGCTTCTCCAGCTCACCCTCGCTGAGGGTCTTCGCTGCCGCGGCCGGCTCCTTGCCCGCGGCCTTGTCGT
The DNA here is from genome assembly GCF_055577685.1 of Streptomyces sp. NPDC033178. Taxonomy (NCBI): domain Bacteria; kingdom Bacillati; phylum Actinomycetota; class Actinomycetes; order Kitasatosporales; family Streptomycetaceae; genus Streptomyces; species Streptomyces sp. NPDC033178. The sequence goes on along the minus strand of NZ_JBVIPT010000026.1, from coordinate 12,085 downwards.
CCTTGCCCGATGCGGAGTCGGAACCGCTGTCGGAGCAGCCGGTCACCAGGGCGAGCGAGAGGACGGACACAACGGCTGCGGCGCCGGGACGCGGCAGCGCGAGTCTCTTCATTATTCGAATGTTCCTTCGGTGGTATTGCGGTGAAGCTGGGAGTCTGAGGGCCGGTCAAGAAAACGTCAAGCCGGTTCCGGGAACGGCATACTGCTCTGCGCCGACGGACAACGGGGACGACAGCCGCCGACCCTCCCCGCGGCTTCCTGTGGAGAGAGGTGACGGGCGTGGGCCTGGATCTCGACGGGCGTGCGCACGCGCGCCAGCGGTGGGCGGCGCGCGGTGCCCTGACGGCCGTCGGCCTCGCCGTGCTGCTGCCGATCGGATTCGCCGGGGCCGCGAGTGTGCTGCTCGTAGTGATCGGGGTGCTCGGTACGGCGATCACGGCGGCCGCGCTCTGGTGGGTACTGACCCTCCGGGGACCGGCCAGGGGCGCGGCCGGGGTGCTGGCCCTCGCGACGCCCGCCACGGTCATCGGGCTCTTCGCCGCCGCGAACCTGCTCTGGGTCGTCGTGGTGTCCCTGGCGCTGTGGGGCTTCGCCGTCTGGGCCGGGAAGTTCGCGCTCAGCCTGACCAAGTCGCACGCCGTGCGCGTGTCCGAGCGGCGGACCCCCGCCCCCGCCAGGCCCTTCCTCATCATGAATCCGCGGTCCGGCGGCGGGAAGGTCGAGCGGTTCGGGCTGAAGGAGAGGGCCGAGCGGCTCGGAGCGCGCGTCCACCTCCTCGACCCCGCGCAGAAGGAGGACGTCACCGAGCTCGCCCGGCGCGCCGTCGCCGATGGGGCCGATCTGCTGGGCGTCGCGGGCGGTGACGGCACACAGGCGCTGGTCGCCGCGATCGCCGCCGAGCACGACATCCCGTTCCTCGTCGTCTCCGCCGGGACCCGCAACCACTTCGCCATGGACCTCGGACTCGACCGGACCGACCCCGCCACCTGCCTCGACGCGCTCACCGAGGCCGGGGTCGAGGTCCGTGTCGACCTCGGCTTCGCCGACGGGCACCCCTTCGTCAACAACGCCTCGTTCGGGGCGTACGCGGTGGTCGTGCAGAGCCCCGAGTACCGGGACGACAAGGTGCGTACGACGCTGGAACTGCTGCCGGAGCTGCTCACGCACCAGCGGGGGCCGCGGCTGAGCGCCCGGATCGAGGAGCCGGGCGGGACCGCCGGGGCCGGCGCGACGAGTGGGGCCGGCGGGACGGGCGGCGGGGCGGAGGCGGCCGGGGTGGCCGAGGCGGCAGTCATCGACGCGCCCCAGGCCCTCCTCGTGAGCAACAACTCCTACCGCATGGACGATCCGGCGGGCCTCGGCTACCGCGAGCGGTTGGAGTCCGGCCTGCTCGGCGTCCTCGGCATCAAGGTGGAGAACGCGGCCGAGGCCGCCGGGCTGCTGCTGGGAGTGCACTCCACCGGGCTCACGGTGCTCACGGCCCGCGAGGTGGTCGTCGACGCCGACCGCCCCGAGATCGAGGTCGGCGTGGACGGCGAGGCATTCGTCCTGCCCACCCCGGTACGGTGCCGCATCGAGCCCGGCGCGCTGCGCGTGCGCGTGCCCCGGAACCGGCCGGGCGTGCCGGAGACCAAGCCGCCGATGGACTGGCGCCGGCTGCGCAAACTCGCCGCGGCGGTGGGCCGTACGGCACTCCCCAAGCACCGGGCCCTGCCCAGGAACGAGCCTCTTCCCGAGAACCGGACCCCGCCCACCGCATGACCCACCGCATGCCCCTCCTCATGACCCACCGCAGGACATCGACAAGCTCAGGCCCCGCACGGTACTGATGGGGCATGAGCGATGACGGGGGGCGGTTGATCGGCGGCCGCTACCGGCTGGCCGAGCGCATCGGCTCCGGCGGGATGGGCACCGTATGGCGGGCCGTCGACGAACTCGTGGAGCGGGACGTCGCGGTCAAGGAGCCGCGGCTGCCCGGCGATCCGCAGGACGCGGCCCACCAGCGCGCGTACAACCGGCTCCAGCGGGAGGCGCGGGCGGCCGCGCGCGTGGAACACCCGGCGGCCGTCGCCATCCATGACGTGGTCGTGGAGGACGGACTGCCCTGGATCGTCATGGAGTTGATCCGCGGCGAGTCCCTCCACGAGGTACTGCAGCGCGGCGCGCTCCCGCCCGCCGAGACCGCCCGGATCGGGCTCGCCGTCGTGGGCGCGCTGAAGGCCGCGCACACCAAGGGCATCGTGCACCGGGACGTGAAACCGGCCAACGTGCTGCTCGGACAGCACGGCCGTGTCGTGCTCACCGACTTCGGCATCGCCCACATCCAGGGCGAGGAATCCATCACCATGAGCGGGGAGTTCGTCGGCTCCCTGGAGTTCATCGCACCCGAGCGGATGTCCGGCCGCGGCGCGGGTCCCGCCGCGGACCTGTGGTCCCTCGGCGTCTGCCTGTACGCGGCCGTCGAGGGCTGGTCCCCTTTCCGGCGTACGACGCTGGAGTCCACCCTCGCCGCGATCCTGTCCGGCGAACCGCCGGAACCCAAGCAGGCGGGGCCACTCGGCGCCCTGATCGTGCGGCTCCTGGCGAAGGACCCGGACGAGAGACCGGACGCGGACGAGGTGGTCGCCGTGCTGGAGGCGGTGGCGGAACGGTGGCCGGTGCCGGCTCCGGTTGCGCAGAGTGATCTGACGATCCCTCAGGATGCCTCCGTATTGAGGGAGTTCGCGGACGACTCGGGGACGGTGCAACTCATCAGGCCTCCCGCCTCGGACGAGGCACCGGAGAAGCCGAGGGCGCCTGAGGCGTTCCAGTCCTCTGAGCCGTCCGAGCCGTCCGAGTCGCCCGAGGAGCCGGGGGCTTCCGGGCTGTCCGGGCCGCCCAAGGCGCCGGTGGCATCGTCCCGGCCGGAGTCGCCCGCCCGGCCGGAGACGGCCACCCCCTCCGAGACGGCCGCCTCCTCCGACGCGCCCGCCCCGCCCGATCCCCCCGCCCCTTCGGAGGACACCCGGGCCGAGCCCATCCCCGTACGCCCCAGGCGCAAGCGGTCCACCGCGCGCCTCGTGGCCGGAGTCCTGGCCGGTGCCGTCCTCGTCGCGGGTGGTGTCTGGGCCGGGACCTCGCTCACCGACGACAGTGCGACCGCCGTAGGGGGCGAGCCGTCGGTGACCCCGAACCCGCCGACCACCAGGGACAGTTGGGTCGCCCACGAGGAGGAGGACCTGAACGCCGTCCTCTCCCTCCCCAGGCAGTACGTGCGCTTCCACGAGCAGGGCGGCCCCGACGACCAGCCGCGCATGGCCATCTACGACAACGACGAGGTCGTCCAGGTCCGCCTCACCCAGTGGGACGAGGCGCCGCGCTCGCCGATGGGCCAGGCGAAGGACTCGGCCGAGACGTGGGCCGGATACGGGCAGTCGCAGACGCAGTACACGAAGACGTCCTTCGACGGGAACGAGGCCGTGCTCGTCGACACGACCTACGAGACCGAGGGCAGGCTGGTTCGTGTCATGGAGCTGATGATCCTCACCGACGACAGCCGGCTGTACGAGCTGCGCGTCGACATGCCGAAGGGGACGGCGGACGAGAAAAGGGGCACGGAGGTGTTCAAGGGGGCGCGCGACCGGCTGAAGATCGGCGGGTCGAGGAAGTGGTCGCCGCGCTCCGATTTTTCGGCCGGTTCCTGATCGTCGCCGGACAACCCCCTGATCAGGCCATTCATTGCCAGTGATCGCTGGCGCCGTGTGTGCACTCGGTGAAACCCTATTACCGCCGGGTACCCAAAGCGGCGGGCCCGGGCATACGCTGCGGGCCATGACCGACTCGCAGGCCCCGGTACAGGCCCCGGAAAAGACCGGCACCAACCCCCTCGCGCCCGCCCCGGAGGGCGCCCGCACGGCTGCTGACGTGGTCACGCCGGAGCTGATCGCGCAGCTCACGCGTGGCGTGGTCGGTTCGGGCCGCACCGCCAACCACACGCCGTTCACGGGCGAGAAGCTGGCCGACCTGCCCGAGTCCACCCCCGAGGACGTGGAGCGGGCCTACGAGAAGGCCCGCGCCGCCCAGGCCGTCTGGGCCCAGACCCCCGTCAGGCAGCGCGCCGCCGTCCTCCTCCGTTTCCACGACCTGGTGCTCGCCCGCCAGGCCGAGGTGCTGGACCTCATCCAGCTGGAGACCGGCAAGGCCCGGCTGCACGCCCACGAGGAGGTGCAGGCCGTCGCCGTGGCGGCCCGCCACTACGGCCGCAAGGCTGTCTCCTACCTCAGGCCCAAGCGCCACGCGGGCGCCGTGCCGACCCTCACCAAGGTCACCGAGCTGCGCCACCCCCGGGGCGTCGTCGGCCAGATCGCCCCCTGGAACTACCCGCTGGAACTCTCCGTAGGCGACGCGATCCCCGCCTTCGTCGCGGGCAACGCCGTCGTGATGAAGCCCGACACCGAGACCTGCCTCACCGCCCTGTGGGCCCGCGACCTGCTGATCGAGGCGGGCCTGCCGGCCGATGTCTTCCAGGTCGTCCTGGGCGAGGGACCGGTCGTCGGCCCGGAGGTCGTCAAGCGCGCCGACTACGTCTCGTTCACCGGCTCCACCCGCACGGGCCGCGAGGTCGCCCAGAGTGCGGCGGCCCGCCTGGTCGGCGTCTCCCTCGAACTCGGCGGCAAGAACGCCATGCTGGTCCTGGAGGACGCCGACATCGACAAGGCGGCGGCCGGCGCGGTCCGCGCCTGCTTCTCGTCCGCCGGTCAACTCTGCATCTCCATCGAGCGGTTGTACGTCCACGAGTCGATCGCGGACGCCTTCGTGGAGCGGTTCGCCACACGCACCAGGGCGATGCGGCTCGGCAAGTCCCTCGCGTACGGCGCCGAGATGGGCTCGCTGGTCGGCGAGCGCCAGCTGGAGACGGTGACCCGGCACGTCGAGGAGGCGGTCTCCAAGGGCGCCAAGCTCGTCGCGGGCGGTGTCGCACGCCCGGACATCGGCCCGTACTTCTTCGAGCCCACCATCCTGGACGGCGTCGAGGCGCCGATGGCGGTCTGCAACGAGGAGACCTTCGGCCCCGTCGTCTCCATCTACCGCTTCAAGGACGAGGACGAGGCGGTCGAACTCGCCAACTCCACGCCCTACGGCCTCAACTCGTCGGTGTGGACGAAGGACGGCCGCCGCGGCGCCAAGGTCGCGGCCCGCCTGCGCACCGGCACGGTCAACGTCAACGAGGGCTACGCGCCCGCCTACGGCAGCGTCCAGTCCCCGATGGGCGGCATGAAGGACTCCGGCCTCGGCCGCCGCCACGGCTCCGAGGGCATCCTCAAGTACACCGAGGCCCAGACGGTCGCCCAGCAGCGCCTGCTCCCGATGGCCCCGTCCCTCGGCATGGACGACGAGGGCTACGCCCGGTTCATGAGCCGCAGCCTGAGGCTCATGAAGGCATTCCGGTTCCGCTAGGAGTCTTTTCAGGGGCTTCGCCCCGACAGGGGCGCGGGGCTGCATCGATATGCGGCTCCGCCGCGTGAGCGCGAGCAACCACATACGGCCCGCACGGACACTCAACGAGGAGCACACGTGCCTCAGGACACTTACGACTACGACGTCATCGTGGTCGGCTCGGGCTTCGGCGGCTCGGTGACCGCCCTACGCCTCACAGAAAAGGGCTACCACGTAGGCGTCCTGGAAGCGGGCCGCCGCTTCACCCCCGAGTCCCTCCCCAGGAACTCCTGGGACCTCAAGAACTACCTCTGGGCGCCGAAACTCGGCATGTACGGCATCCAGCGCATCCACCTCCTCGGCAACGTCATGGTGCTCGCGGGCGCAGGCGTCGGCGGCGGCTCGCTCAACTACGCCAACACCCTCTACGTACCGCCGAAGCCGTTCTTCGAGGACCCGCAGTGGAAGGACATCACCGACTGGCAGGAGGAGTTGAAGCCGTACTACGACCAGGCCCAGCGGATGCTCGGCGTACGGCTCAACCCGACCATGACCCCCTCGGACGTCCATCTCAAGGCGGCCGCCCAGCGGATGGGAGTGGGCGACACCTTCCACATGGCACCGGTAGGTGTCTTCTTCGGGGACGGCGAGGACGCCGACGGAACCGCGAAGGCGAGTCCCGGACAACAGGTCGACGACCCGTACTTCGGCGGGGCAGGGCCCGCCCGCAGGGCGTGCGCCGAGTGCGGCGAGTGCATGACGGGCTGCCGGCACGGCGCGAAGAACACCCTCAACGAGAACTACCTCTACCTCGCCGAGAAGGCGGGCGCGGTCGTCCACCCGATGACCACCGTCGTGTCCGTCACCGACGACTCGCAGGGCGGCTACGCCGTCACGACGCTCCCGACGGACGAGAAACGCAAGGGCGAGGGCAGGACCTTCAAGGCCCGCCGGGTCGTCCTCGCCGCCGGTACGTACGGCACCCAGACCCTGCTGCACCGCATGAAGTCGAGCGGCCGACTGCCGTACCTGTCCGGCAGGCTCGGCGAGCTGACCCGTACCAACTCCGAGGCCCTGGTCGGCGCGCAGACCGACAACCGCCGCTACCGCAAGGCCACCGGTGAGGCGAAGGTCGACTTCACGCGCGGAGTCGCGATCACCTCGTCGATCCACCCGGACGAGAACACGCACATCGAGCCCGTCCGCTACGGCAGGGGCTCCAACTCGATGGGCAGTCTGTCGATCCTCCAAGTCCCCTACACGGAGGGCTCGTCGAGGGTTTTGGGCTGGCTGGTCAACGCGGTGAAGCACCCCACCCTCGTGGCCCGGTCGCTCTCCAACCGCCGCTGGTCGGAGCGGACCATCATCGGCCTGGTGATGCAGTCCCTCGACAACTCCCTGACCACGTATCTGAAGCCGAAGGGCGCGGGCAAGGGCCTGCTGACGGCCAGGCAGGGCCACGGCGCCCCCAACCCCAAGCAGATCAAGGCCGCTTCGGAGTCGGCCTCCGCGATCGCCGCGGAGATCAACGGCTTCGCCGGCTCGAACGTCGGCGAGCTGATGGGCACCCCGCTGACCGCCCACTTCCTGGGCGGCTGCCCGATCGGCGCGTCGGCCGACGAGGGCGTCATCGACCCGTACCACCGGCTGTACGGCCACCCGGGCATCTCGGTGGTCGACGGCGCCGCGGTCTCGGCGAACCTGGGCGTCAACCCCTCGCTCACCATCACCGCGCAGGCGGAGCGCGCGATGTCGTACTGGCCCAACAAGGGCGAGGCGGACCCGCGTCCGGCGCAGGGGGCAGCGTACGAGCGCCTGAAGCCGGTCGAGCCCCTGGCGCCCGCCGTCCCCGCGGACGCCTTCGGCGCGCTGCGCCTGCCGTTCCTGGGAATCCCGACGGTGCCACCGAAGAAGTAACTCCGGCCGCACTCCCTGCGACAGACGGCCAGGGAACGACGAAGGACCTGCACCCCCCTCCGAGTGCAGGTCCTTCGTTTCTTGCGTGAAGCGCTGGTCGCGTGAAGCGAGTTACGCCCTACGCGTCCTAGACGTCGGCAGCGGCCTTGCGGCGGCGGACGACGAACACCGCGCCGACACCGGCGACGACGGCGGCGCCGCCGACGAGACCGATGGTCGGCAGGGCGGAGCTGGAGCCGGTCTCGGCGAGGTTGCCGGTCGGCAGCTCGGAGACGTTGCCCTGCGGCTTCTTGACCGGGTCCTTGCTGCCGTTGTCACCCGGCTCGGCGGTGCCCGGGCTCGGGTTGGCGGAGCCGGCCTTCAGCACCTCGAAGTCGTACTGCGCCCAGCCCTCGGCGATGCAGTCCTGGCCCTTGATGTTGTCCAGGTAGGCGCCGGAGCCGAAGGAGTACGAGTCACCGGCCGGGGCGCCCTTGTCGACGCTGAAGCGCAGGTCGACCTTCTCGCTCGCCTTCGCCTTCAGGGACTCGACGTAGAAGAAGTAGTCACCGGCCCAGTTCTCGTCGCCGATCCGCTCCCACTTGCCGGACTCGGTGTTCTTGAACTCCAGCGTGACGTACGGGCTCAGGAACTTCGCCTCGTCGAGCTCGTAGTTCTCGATCTCGGCGTAGAAGGCGACACCCTTGATGTCGGCCTTCGACTCGTTGGTGACGACCAGCTTGAAGTTGTGGAAGCCGTCACCCGCGACGATCTTGCCGGGCAGACCCTTGATGTCCGCGGAGACCTTGGCGTCGCCGTAGTTCTCGTCGAGGTCCTCGCAGTACGGGACGTCCGGGTCGGTCGGCTCCTCGCTCGGCCCGGGAGTCGTGGTCGGCGACCCGGTGGGCGTCGTGCTGGTGCTCGGGGTCGGCGTGCCCGAGGGGATCTCGGTGCTCGGCGGCGTCGTCGTGGGCGTCGCGCTGGGCGTCGTCGTCTCGGTGGTGGACGGCGTCGCGGTCGGCGTCGTGGACGCGGACTCGGTCCCGGTGGGCGTCGGGTCCGTCGCGAAGGCGGCAGGAGCCGACAGCAGCGCGAGCGGAGCTATGACGGCCGTCGTGGCCGCGGCGGCCATGACACGGCGAAGCTTCATTTAGACCTCGGAGAGTCCGGCGTACCGCAGCGTTGCGGCACGAGAGGTTGGGAGGCCTCCGCGTGCGGGATACGCGGGTACGGCCGTTGGTTCCGCAAGTGAGACCTGTGACTCCTGTAAAGGGTTGTCCTCGAACTCACAGAATTCTTATGTGGGCTGGGTCACAGCAGGCCCGGACTTGTGAACTCCCTTGCCCACGCCTTAGAACTGTCCATCGTTTGTCTGTCGAGTAGTCCGTCGAGTAATTCGAAGAACACGTCGATCCGCGGGTCGATCATGGGGGAGAGGCGCGAGCGCCGTGGCCGAGAAGCCGTCGGAGAAGTCACCCGGGGAGCACGAGGGATCCGGGGAGCCCGGGGAGTCCATGCCGGACGATGTGTGGGCGCAGTTCGTCCAGGACAGCGAGCGGGACATCCGCACGTCCGAGGCGCCCAAGGAGCCGTCCGCGCGGGCCCGCATGGTGACCGAAAGGCTGCGGCAGCAGGAGGCGCGCGGCGAGCTGCCCCCGGGGTGGCGCACCGGGCCCGCCTGGCAGGAGATGAACGGGCGGGCGGCCCGGCGCCGCAAGGTGTGGACGGTCATCGGCGTCGTGCTGGCGATCGCTTTGGCCGTGGTGGCCATGAAGCCGTCCCTGCTGCCGGGTGACCTGTTCGGCACCGGCACGGACACGGACGGGGGCACGCAGTCGGCGAACCCGCTGCCCGACGAGACCGCGGCCCCGACGAACGCCCCCTCCGGCGCTCCCGGAACGCCCACGCTGGACAAGCCGTTCGCCGGCTCCCCGGCCGTGCGGTACGCCGACGGCGCCGCCGGAATCGTCCTGCCGGAGGCCAAGCCGGTCGGCGCGTTCGGCAAGGACCAGGTGGCCAGGGCCCTGGCGCAGACCAAGTCCCTGCTCGTCGACACGAACCTCGACCGCAAGACCCTGCTCGGCGGTACCCCCGAGACCACGCTCGACAAGATCCTCGACCCCAAGCAGCCGGACATGATCGCCGATGCGAAGTCCTGGCTCCGCGAGCCCGGCAAGGACAGCGACCCGCTCTGGCTCTTCAGCCGCTTCGACCCGGACGAGGTGCGGCTCGTCGGTGACGTGGTCAAGACCCGTGGCCGTACGACCTTCAAGGCGGGCCGGGACGGTGGCGTCGCCATCCACGCCGACTACACCTTCGTCTACCCGCTGGCCCCGGCCGACCCGGACTCCACCGAGGTCTCCCGCACCATCGTCCGCCGCGTCCTCGACCTGGAGCTCCTCAACCCGGCGAAGTACGAGGTCACCCCGGGCAGGCTCTCGGTCAACCGCTTCGACCAGGACCTCGCCAACTCCGCCTGCGACGTCTACGACGGCTTCCTGCACCCGCAGTTCGACTCGGCCGATCCCACGGGCGCGCCGCCGAGCGGGCCCACGAGCGACCCGTACGACCGCAGCCGGGACATCGGGAAGTCCGGGACGGAGGAGTGTGGAACGGTGTCCCGGACATGAGTACGGACATGAGTACGGGCGTGAACAGAAGGATCGTGCGGACCCTTGTGGCCGCATCGGTCGTGGCCGGCCTCGGATGCGCCTCGGCGTGCGCGGGCGGCGGCGACGACAAGGACAAGAAGGCGGCACGGGCGTCGGCCGCCGCACAGTCGGCCGACGAGTCGAAGGAGCAGGCGAAGGACGGGGAAAGGGACGGGGGCGGGGACGGGGACAAGGCGGAGGACAAGGCGGAGGCGCCGGGCAAGGGCGATTCTTCGGCTGCCCCGGACACGGGCGATCCCCTGACCCGGGCGCAGTTGAAGAAGGCCGCGCTCGCGACGGGTGACGTCAAGGGGTACAAGGTCGAGGGCGCGGGATCCGCCGACCTCCAGGGCGCGTCCTCCCCGGCGGGCCCGGCCAAGTGCCAGCCGGTCGCCGACATGTTCCTGTTCACCACCGACCCGGCCTCACGGACCTCCCTCAGCCGAGGAGTCACGGCCAAGGACGAGACGAACGCCTCGGTGACGACGCTCGCGCTCCTCTCGTACGGGTCGGGCGAGGCCGACGACGTGCTCGCCGGGCTGCGCAAGGCGACGGGCGAGTGCACCGCGTACCGGTACGTCGGCTACAAGTACTCCGGGGTCGAGGCGCTGGCCGATCCGAAGCTGGGCGACGAGTCCGTCGCGTTCCGGCTGGTCGCCTCCATCGAGGGGGCGGAGGTCCCGGCCGCGTACACGGTCGTGCGCGACGGTTCGACTCTGGTGGCCTTCAGCTCGATGAACATGCTGGACGCCGACGAGGTCCCGGCCGAACTCGTCGAGGCGCAGCTCGCCAAGCTGAAGAAGACGACCGCCTGACCGGACGGCCCGGGACACGGGACCGGTCGCACGCCGTACCGGACAGGCGAAGGGCCCCGCGGGACAACCGCGGGGCCCTTCGTGGTCAGCACCGACGTCAGGGCAGCGCCGGTGCCTGCGGGACGGCGCCGGGGGGTGCGCCGCCAACTGGCTTCTCCGCCCGGTCGGCGCCCCGGCGCACCGGGGGAGTGCGCATGGTCTCGACCAATGGCGGTAAGACGGTCCAATGCTGTTGTCTGCTCTGGGACTTGGGGGTGGTTCCAAACATCGTGCTCGATGGGCCGCGGCCTCCGCAACCGTTTCGACCGCCCTTGCACAGATTCCGCCGGTCGGCTCCGGGCGTCCCCGGAGCCGACCTCTCTTGGGTGACCGGGCTGCTGTCCCCTGCCGTCCGGTCACTTCTCTGGAACGAGGTCCCACGGCGCACGTCCGTACGCCTCATCGTTCCAGCGGAGCCACGCGTGGTTCTTCGGGCCCGCCCCTGGCTGACACGGACACCGGGACCAACGAAGCCCGCGCAGGGGCGGTCACGCGCCGTACGGGTGAGAGGACATGCGTACGTGCGTGCACCGGACGTCCGTCGTACGCGGATCCCGCCCGCCCTCAGCATCCTCGGACGCGGTCTCCGGAGGCGGTCTTCAGATGCGGCCCCGGCACAGCTCCAGGAGCGTCATCGCGAGCGAGGTGCCCGGCTTGCCGAGCGCGTCCCTGTAGTGGCCGAGGACGTCCATCTCGCGTGACAGGTTCACACGGCGGCCTCCGGAGGCGATCCGGGCCTCCTGGATGACCGCCGAGATCGCCATGCGCTCCTGGACGAGGCCGATGATCCGGTCGTCGAGGGCGTCGATGCGTTCGCGGGCGCCGGTGACGACGTCGGCGGCTTCTTCGGTACGGGCGCCGGTCCGGTCCGTGGAGGTGTTAGCGGCGGTGTGGCCGGCCGTGTCGGCGGCTGTGCTCATCTCGGGGGCTCCTCTTCGAGTGGGGTGCCCCGGAGCGGCAAGGTCCGGAAACCGCGAGGCGCCCCGGGCCTTGTCGGCCCGGGGCGCCTGGGAAGTCGCTTGTCAGTTGCTCAAGCAGCACGACTATGGCAGCCGGTGGGCCGGTTGCCATAGGTAAAGACGAAGGTCTTCTGCGTGAGCATGGGAGCAGTATGCCCGGGCGGGCGGCGCCGTCCAACTCGGTTCGGATCCTGAGACAACTGGGGGCTGACGCCCCCAGACCCCCACTTGAACTTCAGCCCCTCCGGCGTTTGAGGAGCGGGGGTTCGGGGGCTCCTCTTCGAGTGGGGTGCCCCGGAGCGGCAAGGCC
>NZ_JBVIPT010000025.1:90961-155007 GCF_055577685.1 Streptomyces sp. NPDC033178 | reverse complement strand
CCCCCCCCCCCCCCCCCCCCCCCCCCCCCCCCCCCCCCCCCCCCCCCCCCCCCCCCCCCCCCCCCCCCCCCCCCCCCCCCCCCCCCCCCCCAGTAAGGGACGGGAATGGGTAGGGGCGGCGGGGGCGAAGAAAAGCCTTCGGCGTCAGCCGTTCAGCGGCGGCCGCGGCCCCGCGTCCTCCTGACGCCCCCGCGACTCCTCGTCACGGATGACCTCGCCCGGAACGACCTTCCCATCGGGCCGATGGATACGCGCCTGCTGGAAGGCACCCCCGAGCGTCCCGGCACCGGCCTCCCGCATCTTGCGCTCAAACGTCCGCTCCGCATACCGGCTCAGCCCCTTCTGAACCGGCGGAACCAGCAGAAGCAGCCCGAGCGCGTCGGAGATCAGCCCCGGCAGCATCAGCAGCAGGCCGCCCAGCATCATCAGACCGTTGCCCTCGGAATTCGTACCGCCCTGCGGCAGCGCCCCGCTCTGCTGTTGCTGCAGCGTCTCGCTCAGCGCGCGAAAGGCACGGCGTCCGGCCCGCTTGATGACCACGGAGCCGAGGACGAATCCGGCGACCAGCAGCAGGAAGACGGTGAAGCCGCTCGTGGCGCCCGCCACCATGATCAGCAGCCAGATCTCCAGCACCAGCCATGCGGCGATGCCGAGCGGCAGGTACCTGAGCGGGCCGGAGCGCCGGGGCCGTGCGGGGTGGGGCGGAGTCGAAGCGCCAGTCGTCATGCGTCCAGTGTGCCTGGGCACGGCTCAGTACGGGATAAACGCGTGGTCAGCACCACCTGTGAAGCGGAGCCGCCCGCCTCGGACGGCGGGACCACACAACGAACCGGCCATCAGCCCCGACCGCGGGGCCCCGAACCGGCGTCCCAGGAGACCGGGCATGCGACTGACACACCCGACCGGAGACGAAGCGCCCGAGGCCCCAGAGCCGAAACCCGGGCCCCGGACCTTGCCCGTCGGCCCCCGCCCCTCAACCCTCGCTCCTCGACCCCGAACCCCGCCTCAGGACTTCCGACGCCCGCGAATCCGGTCCGCCCGCTCCCCGACCCCCCACGTGGTCACCCTCCACAGGGCCTCCACCAGGATGTCGCGGCTCATCTTGGAGTCGCCCAGTTCGCGTTCGACGAAGGTGATGGGCACCTCGACCACGTGATAACCGGCCTTGACGGCCCGGCGGGCCAGGTCGACCTGGAAGCAGTAGCCCTGCGAGGAGACCTCGCCGAGGCCGAGGCCCTCCAGGGTCTCGCGGCGGAAGGCGCGGTAGCCGCCGGTGACGTCGCGGATCGGCACGTCGAGCATCACGCGCGAGTACAGGCTTCCGCCGCGCGAGATGAACTCACGGGACTTGGGCCAGTTGACCACGCGCCCGCCCGGCACCCAGCGGGACCCGAGCACGAGGTCGGCCCCCTTGAGCGCGGTGAGCAGCCGGGGCAGTTCCTCGGGCTGGTGCGAGCCGTCGGCGTCCATCTCGACCAGGACGCCGTATCCGTGCTCCAGACCCCAGCGGAAGCCCGCGAGGTAGGCGGCGCCGAGGCCTTCCTTGCCCTTGCGGTGCAGCACTTGGACGTGGTCGTCCTCGACGGTGAGTTCGTCGGCGAGTTTGCCGGTGCCGTCGGGGCTGTTGTCGTCGGCGATCAGAACGTGCGCCGCGGGCACGGAGGCCCGCACCCGGCCGACGATCGCCTTGATGTTCTCCGCCTCGTTGAAGGTCGGGATGATCACCAAGGTCGTGCCGAGCGGACCGAACTGTCGCCCACCGCCGTCGTTCACAGCTTCCCCTTAAGACTTCCGTGCGAGGGGCTCCACCATAGCGAGCGTCGCTCTTCAGGCCGGTGAGGCACCGACGTGAAAGTTCCCAGAAGGGGGCCGGAAAGGGGCCAGAAGGAGGTGTGACTGCGGATCGGGGCCCGGCGCCCTTCGGGCCGACCTGGGACCCGCTGGCTGCGGGTCGACCGAAAGCCGTTGTCTACTGAGCGTCCGGGCCCCACCCGGGTCACACCATCCGAGCCGGAACGTTCCCTCGCCCCGTGGCGCGGGCGCTGGGCCTGGCTCCCAGTGGTGGTGTGCCGGTGCGGCACACCACCCCTGACCCAACTGCGCTGCGGCGACTGCGCGGAAGTTCACCGGTCGGACGTCCGGTGGTGGACCCGGCCGAACCTACCGGCCACCTGCCGCTCGCTGTCAACAGTCGTTTGACCTGGTGCTTTTCCCTCAAATGCCTGGTCAGCGCGGAGGATACGCAGGTCGAGCGACGGGGCGCCGGCCCATGATCGACGCCGCGCCACCCCGGGACATCACTCGTCCGGCCGTACGAATACCGTCCGTCCGCCCACGACCGTACGCAGACAGACGGGCAGTCGCGCGCCGGGGGTGAGGTCGGGCAGTCCGGGGGTGCCGGAGCGCGGGTCGGTCGACCAGCGGGCGACCCGGTCGTCCGGGGCCTGGACGACGAGCTCGTCGGTGCGCCACACGGCGTAGTCCGCGGGCGCGCCGGGTACCAGGAGGCCCGCGTCATCGCGTCCGACAGCCCGCCAGCCGCCCCGCGTATGTGCCGTGAACGCGGCGCGCACGGACACCCGGTGCTCCGGAGTGCGGTGGAAGGCCGCGGCGCGGACGGTGCCCCACGGGTCGAGCGGTGTGACGGGGCTGTCGGAGCCGAAGGCCAGTGGCACCCCGGCCCGCAGCAGGGCCGCGAACGGGTTGAGCGCCCGGGCCCGCTCGGCCCCGAGGCGCTCGACGTACATACCGTCCTCGCCGCCCCACAGCGCGTCGAAGGCAGGCTGGACCGAGGCGGTGAGGCCGAGTTCGGCGAAGGCGGCGATCGTCTCCGGGGTGAGCATCTCGGCGTGCTCGACCCGGTGCCGGGCGGCGCGTACGCGGGCCAGGCCGACCTTCTCGACGGCGGCGCGGACTCCGTCGACCACGGATGTCACGGCGGCGTCCCCGATGGCGTGGAAGCCCGCCTGGAGGCCCGCCTCGGTGCATGCCACCACATGGGCGGCGACGGCGGCGGCGTCCAGGTAGGCGGTACCGGTGTGCTCGGCGTCGGCGTACGGCTGGTGGAGGCAGGCCGTGTGGGAGCCGAGAGCACCGTCCACGAAGAGGTCGCCCGCGGCGCCGACCGCGCCCAGCGCCCGGGCCTTCGCCACGCCCTCCTCCCCGTGTTCGGCCCAGTAGCCGACGACTCGGGGCCCGGCCTCCTCCGCGGCGAGCCGCAGCAGCCCGGTGAAGTCGTCCTCGGAGGAGATCTCCGGGCCCGCGCACTCGTGCACGGAGCCGATGCCGAGCGAGGCCGCGTGCTTCAGCGCGGCGCGCTGGGCCTCGGTGCGCTGCTCGGGAGTCACGGCTGCGAACGCGGCGGCGCGTACGGCGTGATGGGCGTCGCGGGTCAGCGGTTCGCCGTCCTCGAAGCCGGCCGCCCGGCGTGCGCCCGGTGCCATGTCCAGCAGTGCCGTGGTGACGACGGCCGAGTGGACGTCGATCCGGCTGAGGTAGAGCGGGCGGCCGCCGGTGGCCTCGTCCAGCTCCTCCCGCCGCGGATGCCGCCGCTCGGGCCAGCGGGCCGCGTCCCAGCCGTGACCGAGGAGTACCCGGTCGGCGGGACGGGCGGCCGCGAAGTCCCGTACGAGGGCGATCGCCTCACCGAGAGTGCGGGCGTCGGAGAGGTCGAGGCCGGTGAGGGCGAGTCCGGTGGCCGTGGTGTGCACGTGCGCGTCGGTGAACGCCGGGGTGACGAGCGCCCCTTCGAGGTCCACCACCTCGTCGACACCGTCCGCGAACGCGTCGGCCGCACCCTCGGAGCCGACCCAGGCGACCTGCCCGCGTTCCACGACCATCGCGGTGGCGAACGGGTCGGCGGGGCTGTGGACTTCCCCGCCGCGCAGCAACACGGTTCGGGAGGTGGCGGTGCTCTCACTCATGGGGAACAGTCTCGCCCCTCGGCGCACCCGCCCCGCGCACGGGGGTCCCCGCACACGGGGGTCAGATCTTGGGCGGCCGGGCCTCGTACGGGGTGGAGAGAACGACCGTCGTACGTGTCGATACGCCCGCCAGCGTGCGCACGCGTGCGAGGAGCTCCTCCAGCTCGTGCGGTGTGGAGACGCGGACCTTGAGGATGTAGTTCTCGTCGCCGGCGACGCTGTGGCAGGCCTCGAGTTCCGGGACGTCGGCCAGCCGTTCGGCGATGTCGTCGGGGGCGCTGGGGTCGAACGGTTTCACCGAGATGAAGGCCGTGATCGGCAGCCCGACGGCCTCCGGGTCGACGACCGCGGCATAGCCGCGGATGACGCCGCGCTGCTCAAGGCGGCGCACCCGCTGGTGCACGGCCGACGTGGACAGGCCCGTGGCCTTGCCCAGGTCGGTGTAGCTCATCCGCCCGTCTTCGACGAGCAGCTGCACGATGTGGCGGTCCAGCTCCTCCATGGCGGAGAACCTACATGCCCTTGATCCCCTCGGGTACTCTGCGGCGCAGGTCATACCCTGTTTGTGATGTGGCCTGAAGAAGCGGGCGAGACACCCGGGGGACAAAACCACCGGGTCGGGCACCTGCACGCGGCATGTGACGAACGCCACATCGCGGCGGTCGGTTCCGTGATGTTCTCGTGATTACCGCAGAGACGGGGCGGGAAGTGCTTGCTGTGGTCGAGGTCGCAGTGCCTTGTCGGCCCACCCGAGGGGGAGTAGCCCATGCAGAGTCTGAAGCGCCCTGGTCGCACCGCGCCCAAGCGGCAGCAGCCCGTCGTCGAGCCCGAGCCGGAGGGCGTCGAACCTGACGCCGAGGAGTTCGACGCGTACGACACCTTCGAGATGTACCGGGTGATCTGCCCGGACTGCGCGCAGCCCATCGCGCTCCTCGCGGACGAGGAGATCCTGCCGGAGCACGCGCTGTGCGTGTCGCCGTGGAACCCGTTCGGGCTCACGGTCTGCACCGGTACGGGCCGTACGGCGGCCGAGGCCCGGCCCGCCGACGAGACGATGGAGGTTCAGGAGCAGGACACCGCCCTGCTGTTGACGCTCCCTCAGGGTCTCGACTGGCGTACGCAGCCGTTCTCGCACGTCGGGGGCCCCGGCTCGCGCCCCATGCGGGTGCCGGTGATGCGCGACCAGGCCGCCTGAGCACAACACGGCCGGTTTCCGCCTGAGCGGTCCTCAGTTCCAGTAACTGCCCTGCACCATGGCTCGCAGGCTGTCGTGGTGCAGGATCAGTGTGTCCGGATCCGCGGGGACGGCGGTCTCGCCGAAGTGCACCTGCCGGTAGGCGACGCGCAGCATGACGATTGCATGCCGCAGGGCGGCGTACAGGATGTGGAAGTCCATGTCCCGCGGTGTGTGGCCGGTGAGTTCGGCGTAGCGCGGCTCCACGCGGTCCCGGCGCAGGAGGCCGGGCAGTCCGGGCTGGCCGAAGCTCAGGGTGAGGTCCTGGAAGAAGCGGTGCAGGTAGATCATCCAGCCGAGGTCGACCTCGCGCGGGGCCAGTGCCGCCATCTCCCAGTCGAGGACCGCGGCGGGTTCGAAGCCGTCGTAGATGACGTTTCCGATGCGTGCGTCACCCCAGCTGAGGACCGTCTCGCCCTCGTCGCGCGGCCAGAGCGCGTCGAGCCGGTCGAAGGCATCCTCGATCAGGGGTGATCGTGACAGCCCGTCAATCACCCATTCGTAGTACGTGCGTTGGGCCTCGACATGACGTCGCAGCGGGCTGCCGTCTCCCGGCGACGCGAGGAAGTCCGCCTCCCGCACCGGGACTTGGTCGTGGAGCCGGGCGAGGAGTCCGACCGAGGCGTGCTCAAGTCGCTCCCGCTCGGCGTCACTTGCCGCGTGCAGCCAGTTGCCGTCGTACGTGTAGGGCATGATGTCCGGCGGTACGCGGCCCTCCACGCGCTCCATAACGAAGAAGGGCGCCCCGAGGGGCCCCGGGTCCTCCTCCAGCCACTGCACCCGCGGCACGGGCAGGTCCGTGCGGTCCGCCACCAGTCGCATGGTGCGGTACTGGCGCGGCAGGTCGTAGACCGGGAAGACGGTGTACGCCGCCGGGTCCGCCGCGAGCCTCAACGCGCAGGCGCGCACGGGGGGTTCGGGGTGCTCGATGTCGAAGAGCACGGTCTCGCTGGACATTCCGTTTGAGGCGGGGACACGGACGTCGACCGCCTTGGCGCCGGGCAGTCGCCTCGCGAGCCAGTCGGTCAGCCGCTGTGCGAGTTCCTCCGGGTCACGCGTGGTCGTACGCGGACGGGGTGCCGTTGCCATCGCTCCACTCCCTCCCTCGCGTCAACTTCCCTACGGGGCGACCGAGTCGAAGCCGGTGAACTCGCTCGGGTCGTGCCGTCCGAACGAGCCGTGCTCGAAGATCCCGTGCCCCACCTGCCCATCAAGGGTGAAGCGGGCGGCGTGGTCGGTCACGCCGTACGCGGCGAGCCCGAGCGCGGCCGGGTCCGAAAGGTCGTACGTACGCCGGTCGGTCCAGCCGCGCCCCCGCCAGGTGCCGTGCTGCCAGTCGTCGGCGGGCGGATAGCCGGCTCCGACGGCGAGCGGCGAGGAGGTGAGGATCTCGACGCCGAGCTCCGACGGTTTGCGGAAGTCGCCGAGGTGGACGATCGCGCGCTCCGGGTGCCGGGTTCCGCTCCGGTAGGTGATCTCGGCCTGGGGCCAGCCGAGTTGGCGGTCGCGTTCCCCGTGCCGTACGAGCGTGGCGTCGTTCAGGGTGCGGTAGCCGTCGGCGTCCTCCTGGGTGACGACCATCAGGAAGCGGTCCTCGAAGCGGACGGGACACCAGAGCCAGTGGAAGCCCTCGGTCCGGTGCTCCTCGGCGAGTCGGCCGCCCTCCTCGCCGGGCAGCGGGCGCGTGCCCCAGCTGCGGTCGCGGGTGCCGGTCCAGCCGTCGCCCGACAGCCGTATCTCCTCCCCCGCGGCCCGGATCCAGCCCTCGCACCGGCCCGCCTGCACGAAGCGCCGACCCTCCAACGTGAGGCGGGCGCCCCGGCGTTGGACGTGATGCGGCTCCCACAGCGCGGGAAAGTCCGCGGACCAGTTGATCTCGTACGACAGTCCGTCCGGGTCGTCGGGGTCGGCCGCGCAGCTCAGGACGAAGTCCTTCAGCGGCCGCTCGACCTGGATCCGCAGCGGACCGACCGCCATCGTCATCCGGGTGTCGTCGTCCAGGGCGTCGGAGGCGCGTACGGCGTGCAGGGTGTCGCCGACGCGCAGGGTCGCGTACGCGTCGATCACCCCGACGTTCGGGTACACCCCGAGCCCCAGGATGAGCAGCGCCCGCCCGTGGTGGTCGAAGACCTGGAAGATGCACCGGTCGTAGGCGTTCCGGTCCCCCGTCGCCACGTGCTTCATCGACAGGGGGACCTGGTGCACGGGGTACTCGTCGAGGGCTACGGGGCGGTCGTCGGGCATCGGCTGCCTCCCGGGGCGTACGGCGCGTGGCGTCGCCCGGAGGGGTGCGGCCCCCGGCGGCGGAGTTGACGGTACGTCAGAAGACGGCAGGGGGCCAGAGTCCGGTGCCGGAGCCCGGTGCGCCCCTCGTACGGACCTGCGGCGTCCGGAGCAAGGGGGCACCGCGAACTCACTGGCGAATCCCCGCGCCGGTGACCTGTCCGCCCATGGACCCGTTGGCCTCGGTATGACCCCCACATACACAGAGGCGGAGCGCCGCCGCCGGACCCCTTTCCCCGCGTCGGCAGAATCGGTTCCCCAAGGGTCCCAGGGGTCCCAGGGCTCCCTGGGACCACAGGAAACCCAGTGGACGCAGGGAACCCAGTGGACACAAGGGACTCAGGGAACACAGGGAACACAGAGGTCACAGGGAACCCACGTGCACCATCAGCCCCTGGATCCCCCCATCTACCGTGCCCTGATCCGCACCTGGGCCGACCGGGGCCGGACCCTGCCGGGCCGCCACGACCCGGAGTGGGCCCGGCTCGCGGCGCCCTCGGCGATGTACGGGTACGGGAGGTTCAGCGCGACTCGGGACCCGCGAGGTGACGGGCGATGACCATCCGCTGGATCTGATTGGTGCCCTCGACGATCTGCAGCACCTTGGCCTCGCGCATGAAGCGCTCCGCGGGGAAGTCCGCGGTGTAGCCGTACCCGCCGAGCACCTGGACGGCGTCCGTGGTGACCTTCATCGCGGCGTCGGTGCAGTGCAGCTTCGCCATGGCCGCCTGCTTGGCGAACGGCCGTCCCGCGTCGCGCAGCCGGGCCGCGGCGAGGTAGAGCGCCCGGCCCGCCTCGATCTGGGTCGCCATGTCCGCGAGCATGAAGCGCAGGCCCTGGAAGTCCGCGATCGGGCGGCCGAACTGCTGCCGCCCGGTGGCGTACGCGACGGCCTCGTCGAGCGCGGCCTGGGCCACACCGATCGCGCAGGCCGCGATGCCGAGCCGACCGGAGTCGAGCGCGGACAGGGCGATCGCGAAGCCCTGGCCCTCGTCGCCGATGCGCCGGTCGTCCGGGATCCGCACCCCGTCGAAGTGGACCTGGGCGGTGGGTGAGCCCTTCATGCCCATCTTCTTCTCGGGCACCGCGGCGCTCAGCCCCTCGGCGTCACCTGGCACCAGGAACGCCGTGATGCCCCGCGCACCCTCGCCGCCGGTGCGCGCGAGCACGGTGTAGAAGTCGGCGATTCCGCCGTGCGTGATCCAGGCCTTGGTTCCCGTGATCACCCAGTCTCCCCCACTCTCGGCTTCGCTCGAGTGGGAGGTACCCCCATCCTCCCGCACAGCTTTGGTACGCAGCGACGCGGCGTCCGAGCCGGAGGCCGGCTCCGAGAGGCAGTAGGCGCCCAGAAGGCCGCCGCCGAGCATGTCCGGGAGATGCTCGACCTGCTGTTGCTTGGTGCCGTAGTTGGCGAGGGCGTGGCAGGCGAGCGTGTGCACGCTGACGCCGAGGCCGACGGTGAGGCGGGCGGCGGCCAGCTCTTCGAGTACCTGGAGGTAGACCTCGTACGGCTGGTCTCCGCCGCCGTACTCGGAGTCGTACGGGAGACCGAGCAGCCCCGACTCCGAGAGCAGCGTGAGGACTTCGCGCGGGAAGTGCCCGGCGTCCTCCTCCTCGGCCGCCTTCGGGGCGATCTCGCGCTGCGCGATGTCACGCACGAGCGAGATCAGATCCCGGGCCTCGTCCGTGGGCAGTTGACGGTCCACCGGCTGCGGGGCGCGGTCGGGCATAGCGACGCTCTCCTCCCTGTCGGGCACTTCGGCGAACGCACACCTGGGTGGGGCTGCCCCGCCTGGTCTTACTGGGCACTGTCGATGCTCGGCGCCTCCGGGTCACGGAAGCGGCTGATCAGCGGCTGTGCGCTGTGAGTATGCCCGATCGGAGGCATCCCGTCACCAGTTAACGACCGCTTACTCAAGAGTAAAGGATTCCTGTGCCTAATTGGTCCGAACCATTGACCGTACTGGTCTAGTCCTCCTACTGTTTCGCTCCAACGCTTCACCGCGTTCATGCCAAATGGCGCACGTTCCCCTCTCCCCCACGAGGAGACACGATGTTCAGCTCGCTCCGCCCCCGCGTCCGATTCCGGGCGCTCGTATCCGCCGCGTGTTGTGCCGTTCTGGGCGCGGGTCTGCTCGCCGGCGCGGGCACGGCCACCGCGGCCGGCCCGGCCGAACGGGCCGCAGCGCCGAAAGCCGCCGGATCCAAGGTCGTCGGCTACTTCACCGAATGGGGCACCTACGACCGGAAGTACCTGGTCAAGAACGTCGAGACGTCCGGCTCGGCGGCCAAACTGACGCACATCAACTACGCCTTCGGCAACGTCACCGGCGGCAAGTGCGCGATGGGCGACAACTACGCGGCGACCGAGCGGACGCACACCGCCGCCGAGTCGGTCGACGGCGTCGCGGACACCTGGGACCAGCCGCTGCGCGGCAACTTCAACCAGCTGCGCGAGCTGAAGAAGAAGCACCCGAACCTCAAGGTCCTGTGGTCCTTCGGCGGCTGGACCTGGTCGGCGGGCTTCACCGAGGCGGCCAGGAACCCGGCCGCCTTCGCCCAGTCCTGCTACGACCTGGTCGAGAACTCGAAGTGGGCGGACGTCTTCGACGGGATCGACATCGACTGGGAGTACCCGAACGCGTGCAGCGCCACCTGTGACACCAGCGGGCGGGCCGCGTACAAGAACCTGATGTCGGCGGTACGCGCCAAGTTCGGCGGCTCCGCGCTCGTCACCTCGGCGATCCCGGCCGACGCCACGGCCGGCGGCAAGCTCGACGCGGCGGACTACGCGGGCGCCGCCCAGTACGTCAACTGGTACAACCCGATGACGTACGACTTCTTCGGTGCCTGGGACGCGACCGGTCCCACGGCTCCGCACTCGGCGCTGAACTCCTACTCGGGGATCCCGAAGGCTGAGTTCCACACCTCCGCGACCATCGCCAAGCTCAAGGGCATGGGCGTCCCGGCCTCGAAGATGCTGCTCGGCATCGGCTTCTACGGCCGCGGCTGGACCGGTGTCACCCAGGCGGCGCCCGGCGGCACCGCCACCGGCCCGGCGGCGGGCACGTACGAGCAGGGCATCGACGACTACAAGGTGCTCAAGACGAAGTGCCCGGCGACCGGCACGGTCGGCGGCACCGCGTACGCCAAGTGCGGGACCAACTGGTGGAGTTACGACACCCCGTCGACCATCGCCGGGAAGATGAACTACAAGAACGCGCAGGGCCTGGGCGGCACGTTCTTCTGGGAGCTGAGCGGTGACACGTCGAACGGCGAGCTGATCAAGGCGATCAACTAGTTTCGGCAGCAGGGCATTTCAGTGGAGGGCGGGGGCCGGTCGGCGGGCTCCCGCCCTCTACCCGTTCCCGCTCCGCGATCCGTTCCCGCTCCGCGGCCCGATCCCGCCGTCGGCTTCACGTGTCCCGGCGTGCGGCCTGCGGGGCCGGGTAGGAGGCGTCCAGCTCCTCGATGGCGCGCATCGTGCCGCCGAGCATCTTCACCAGCAGCTCGCGCATGAGGTCGCGCGGGAGGCTGTAGTGGTGGATCCAGTCGAGGGTGGCCCCCTCGACACTGCACAGCCAGCCGAGCAGCGCCATGCGTGGCAGCGGGGCGATCTTCCGTCGCCCGTACGCCCCTTCGGCGATCGTCTCGACGATGGCCTCGCGCACGCCCTCCCGGATGGCGTGCACCTCGGCGTCGAAACCGACGCCCCCGCTGATGATGGTGCGGTACGCGGCGTGGTTGTTCTCGGCGTAGCGCAGATAGCCGTCGATAGTGCGGTGCACCCGCTCCGCCGGGGGCAGTTCGAGGCCACCGGCCGCCCGGGAGATCAGCTCGGCCACCGAGTCCTGGACGATCGCCAGGTAGTAGCCGCGCTTGGACTTGAAGTAGTAGTAGATCAGCCCCTTGGCCACCTGCGCCTGTTTCGCGATGTCGTCCATCGACAGTGCGTCGTAGGACGTGTCCGCGAACAACTTCCGCCCGATGGCGATGAGTTCGGCGCGGCGCGCTAAGGAACGGTCGGTGCCGCGCGCTCCGGGGCGGTCGGCATCACGCTGCTGACGGTTACTCAATTCCGGACCTGGTCTCCAACTGCGAGCGGGACCCCCGCAGTATGGCAGAGCAGCGCCACCAGCCTGTTCGACTCTCTTCGACCGCGGTCAGACGAGGCCGAGCTGCGTCACGAGCATCGCGAGCACCACCACGAACGTCCAGCCCACGACGTGTTCAAGGATCTTCGGGCCGTCGTCCTTGGGCCCGCCGGTACGGGCGCGGACACGTCCGGCGGTGGCTGAGGTCGTGGTCATGGCAGCTCGCTCACGTCGGTCTTGCAGTGGACTCCCCCCACCGTTCTGTCCACCTTGCCACCGGTTCGGGCTTTTGCGGGAGAGAGCTTGGTCACGCGCGAGGGGCTGCTGTGGCGCCCGCCACAGCAGCCCCTCGCACATCCGTCGGTCAGCGGATACCCACCGCCGCCAGCGCCGACCGCTGGGCGGCCGTGGGACTGGCCGGGAAGTAGACGTAGCAGACCCCGCCGGTACCGGAGACGACCGCCCCGGAGGCGTTGTACCGCTTGGTGCGGAGCCAGATGTTCTCCCACTCACGCCGCCTGTAGACGCGCCGGACCGCGTTGTTGTCCGGCGAGGCCGGGTCGTTGGCGATCACGTCGCCGTCGGCGGTGAACCCTATGACCGCCATCAGATGGCCCGCGGTGCCGTATCCCGCACCCGTCAGCTCGGTCTTGAGGAACGACTGGGACGTTATGGCCGGAATTCCGGCGGCGATCAGCGTCTCCAGGTCGGCCAGCGAGCCGAGCCGGGTCACCACGCCCTGGAGGTCCTTGTACGTCGCCGCGTACGCGGCGTTGAAGGGCCAGTTCCCGCAGCCGTTGTACTGGTGGTCGAAGGTGAACCGGGCGGCGTGGCACACCTGCGGATCCGCGTACTCGGGCTTGACCCAGGCCAGGTCCGCCGCCGTGGGCTTCCGTCCCCAGTACTCGATGATCATCTGGGAGGAGGTGGGGCTGCACCAGGCCTCGCCGCCGTTGTCGTACTCGGGGTACTGGCCGGCGTGGATCTCCTGCGAGTAGCGCGGCACCGTCAGCTCCCGCGCGAGAGCGGGCGTCGAGGCCGGGACGGTGAAGCGGTCCGGGACGTCGGAGCCCATCGCGCCGAGCCGCCACACGGTCGGCGTGGCCGTGGTCCCGGGCTTGCGGTACAGGGTCAGCCGCAGCCGGTACGACACCAGGCGCAGCCCGGAGGCCGCGTCGTCGATGGAGAAGGTGTCCGTCCAGACACTGCTCCTGCCGTCGCTCTGGTCGTCCACCGAGGTCCGCCGGATGTCCTGGTCCCCTGCCGCCCAGCGGCCCATCACGTACCAGGGCGCGTCCGTGCCGTCGGAGTACGTGCCCGACAGCTCGACCTGGAGCCAGGTGCCCGCCGGGGTCCGCGCGTTCCAGGAGGGGATGACCTCGGTCGAGGGGACGGCGAGGCGGTGGACCGGCGAGGTCCAGCGCGCGTACTCCCAGGTGGCGGTCGTGCCGGTGTGCGGGTCCTTGTAGTCGGTCCGGCCCTCGGGCGTCCCGATCGCCAGGCCCGGGCGCACCCCCAGCACGGCACGGGTCCCTGCCGCGGTACCCCCGCGCCAGTCGGTGTACGAGGTCCAGGCACGGTTGTCCACGAGGCGCGAAGGGGCTTTCGACGGGGCGGCGGTCCGGGTTCTCGCGGGGCCGGCCGTCGAGCCGGCGGCGGCCGCCGCCGGACTCGCGGCGCCCGCGGTGGCCGCGGCGACGGCCACGGCCAGGAGACTTCTGCGGGACGGCTGTTCAGCTCTGGTCATGGGTGGGTGACCCCCAGGTGTCCGGAACGGGCAGGTCCAATGCGTGGGTGTGGAGCAACTATGGTTCGCGATCACGGCTTCTGCCAGCACTTCGCGTGTCGCGGCGCCGACAAATATTGGTCGATACCACTGGCATGGCCGCGACAGAACGACGGCACCTTCTCCCCCGGTCGCCCGAGGCCGGCCTCGCTAGAGTGAACCCCAGGAGCGCCCCGGCGCACGTGCGCGACTCCGTCCGGACGACGCACATACGCACCGCACCGCACCACTCCGCGCCGCACGACGCACGAACACACTGCACCACTCCGCGTCGCACGACACCGCACAGAACCGCACCGCACCGCACCGCACCCAGGGATCCCTCATTCATCTCCACGCCCTCGCCTCCCGGCTGCACCGGCTGCCGCCCTCCTGCGGGCCCGTCCGGCTCGTCGGCGTCGACGGGCACGCGGGCTCGGGGAAGACCACGTTCGCGGAGCATCTGGCCGAGGCACTGGGCGGGGCTCCCGTGCTCCACCTGGACGACATCGCCACGCACGACGAGCTCTTCACCTGGACCGGGCGGCTGCTCCGGGAGGTCGTCGAGCCGCTGTCGCACGGCACGACGGCGCACTATCCGCCGTACGACTGGGACACCCGCGGCTTCGGACCGGCCCGCAGCCTGCCGCCGGCGCCCGTGGTCCTCGTCGAGGGGGTGGGCGCCGGCCGTCGCGCACTCAGGCCGTGGCTGGCGCGGCTGCTGTGGATGGAGCTGGCCGACGAGGACGCTTGGGCGCGCGGGCGGCTGAGGGACGGTTCGGCGCAGAACGAGTTCTGGGAGGGGTGGGTCCGCGCCGAGCGTCGACACTTCGCCAAAGACCCGTCAAAACCGTTCGCCGATCTTCTGGTGCTGCAGTGTTCAGAGGGGTACGAGGTGCTCCAGGGACCTGCTGCGACGTCAGCGGAGAGCCTCTCGGTCACGGACCGTGACGGTCCTGCGTCTGTGTGCTGAACTTGTGAAGACCCACATCTGAGAAGTTACCTGAGTGCTCCAACTCGGCTTGACCCGGGGGCCGTACAGGACTTACGTTCTGAATGTGCGGCCATTTGAGGCCGCCCCGCAGACGCGAAGCCCCCGGTTGTTCCCCCGTGATCGGGGGCTTCGTTCTGCCTACAGCCGTTTTTCGGACGCTCCGAGGCGCGATTCGTTCACCCTCGGTCACCAAGCCGAGTGCGCCCCATCTGCTCCCACCTCGGAGAACCTGTCGTGCGGCACCCTTCGGCCCGGTACTGCCCCGCAGGTACGATGCCTCTCGGTGCGACATTCGGACGGCTGCTCTCCGCACCGAACGCAACTCCCGTCCGCGGCACAGCGGTTCGACGAAGACTGCCGACGGGCACCGGCCCGCCCGGCGATCAACGGGGGCACGGTTTGTGGGGGACGTGATGGACTTCGGCACGCAGGGCCCCGAGGCCCCGGCCGACCTCGCCTGGCTGCGAGGTGTGGACGCCTACACGATGGGGGCCTATCCGCAGGCGGAGGAGGAATTCCGCGCCGCGGTCCGGATGGATCCGGGAATGGCCGACGGCTGGCTCGGGCTGCACGCGCTGCGCATCGACACGACGACGGCGCTGCTGCGGATGTTCCGGCACCGGGAGCGCTTCGGGGAACAGCGCTCCCGCCACCGGCGGACGCTCAACTCCTGGTACTGGCTGGGCTGGTGGGTGCAGCCGGTGCTGGAGTCGCCGCGCGATCTGCTGCTCGCGCACGCCTCGCACTGGCTCGACGGGCGTCACGTCCCGGAGCTGGACCGGGCGCTCGCGAGCCTGCCGCCCGTGGACGCGGATCCACAGGTGCGGTTCCTGCACGCCTGCCGGGCGTATCTCGTCAAGGACTGGGAGCAGTTGGTCCGGCACACGGATCCGCTGATCGACGATCCGATGCTGGGCATCGAGGCGGGTCTCTTCGGCGGCATGGCACGGGTACGCCTGGAGATGTTCGGGCAGGCCGAGCCGCTGCTGTCGTCGGCGCTGATGCGCTGTCGCAGCGAGCAGCCGCAGCGCAAGGAGCTGCGGTACTGGCTGGCGCGGGCGCACGAGGGCACGGGCCGCTCCGCCGCGGCGCTGCCCCTGTATCGGGCGGTGCACCGGGTCGACCCGGCCTTCATGGACACCTCCGCACGGCTCGCGGCGATCTCCGAGGGCGACGGGTACGACGACACGGCCGACCTCGCGGCGATCACGCTCACCGGTGTTGGCCAGGACATTCTGGACGGCCCGGACGGTGTCGACCCGCTGTTCGGCGGCGAGGGCCGTGATCTCAAGCTGTCGGAGCCCGAACTGCCGCCGCCGGGCGCGCTGCCCTCCGAGGCGGACCGGGTCCGCGAGAAGGCCATCGTGCCGGTGCGTCCGCCGCATCTGCCGACCGGGCCCACCGATCCGGCACTGCTCGAAGAGGCGCTCCTGGAGCTGGAGCGCATGGTCGGTCTCGAACCGGTCAAGCGCCAGGTAAAGGCGCTGTCCGCGCAGTTGAACATGGCGCGGCTGCGGGCCGGGCAGGGTCTGCCGGTCCAGCCACCGAAACGGCACTTCGTGTTCTCGGGCCCCTCCGGCACCGGCAAGACGACCGTGGCCCGGATCCTGGGCCGGGTCTTCTACGCGCTCGGCCTGCTCGGCGGCGACCACCTGGTCGAGGCCCAGCGCGCCGACCTGGTGGGCGAGTACCTCGGCCAGACCGCCGTGAAGGCCAACGAGCTGATCGACTCCGCGATCGGCGGCGTCCTCTTCGTCGACGAGGCCTACTCGCTCTCCAACTCCGGCTACGGCAAGGGCGACGCGTACGGCGACGAGGCGTTGCAGGTGCTGCTGAAGCGGGCCGAGGACAACCGGGACCACCTGGTGGTGATCCTCGCGGGCTACCCGGAGGGCATGGACCGCCTGCTGGCCGCCAACCCCGGGCTGTCGTCCCGCTTCACGACCCGCGTCGACTTCCCCTCGTACCGTCCGCTCGAACTCACCTCGATCGGCGAGGTGCTTGCCGCGGAGAACGGGGACGTGTGGGACGAGGAGGCGCTCGACGAGCTGCGCTCCATCAGCGGGCACGTCGTCGACCAGGGCTGGATCGACGAGCTCGGCAACGGGCGGTTTCTGCGGACGCTGTACGAGAAGAGCTGTGCGTATCGTGATCTGCGGCTCTCGGTCTATCCGGGCCACCTCACCCGGGACGACCTGTCCACGCTTCGGCTCGCCGATCTCATGCAGGCGTACGGCGAGGTGTTGTCGGGGCGGGGGCCGCAGGATCCTTCGCCGATGTGAGCGACACGCAGAACTGGGTGGGGCCGCGGAAACCTTCCGGCTTCCGCGGCCCCACCCAGTTCGTGAGCCCTCAGCTCGCCAACGCCTGCTCCGGCGTCTCCGGGCCCCGGGCCGGATCCGGCGCCTCCTTGCGCGGCTCGCCGACCCGTACCGCCGGAGTCTCCCGGTGCGCCGGATCGCGTACCTCACCGACCAGCAGCTCCAGTACGTCCTCCAGGGCGACCAGGCCGAGCACCTTCCCCGACGCGTCGGCGACCTGGGCGAGGTGCGTCGCGGCGCGGCGCATCACGGTCAGGGCGTCGTCCAGCGGGAGTTCGGCCCCGAGGGTCGTCATGGGGCGCCAGACCTGCTGCGGCACGGCCCGCTCGGACTCCTCCAGGTCGAGTACGTCCTTCACGTGCAGATAGCCCATGAAGGCGCCGTTCTCGGCGGCCACCGGGAAGCGGGAGTACCCGGTGCGGGCGGTGAGTGCGACGACCTGGCCCGGCGTGACCGAGGGGCCGACGGTCACCAGGGACTCGCTGTCCAGGAGCACGTCGGTGACCGGGCGGGAGCCCAGCTCCAGCGCGTCTTCGAGGCGCTCCTGCTCCTCGGGATCGAGCAGGCCCGCCTGTCCCGCGTCCTCGACCAGCCGGTTGAGCTGCTCGCTGGTGAAGACCGCCTCGACCTCGTCCTTGGGCTCGACGTGGAAGAGCCGCAGGATGACGCGGGCGCAGGCACCGAGGCCCAGCGTCACCGGCTTGCAGAGCCGGGCGAAGGCGACCAGGCCGGGGCTGAGCCACAGCGCGGTCTTCTCGGGGGCGGCCATCGCCAGGTTCTTCGGCAGCATCTCGCCGACGACGAGGTGCAGGAAGACGACCGCGGCGAGGGCTATGACGTACCCGAGCGGGTGGATCATGCCCTCGGGCAGGTGCACGGCGTGGAACACCGGCTCCAGGAGGTGCGCGACGGTGGGCTCGGCGACCGCGCCGAGCGTCAGCGAGCAGACCGTGATGCCGAACTGCGCGGCGGCCATCATCTGCGGCAGGTTCTCCAGGCCGTACATGACCTGCCGGGCCCGTGCGGTGCCGAGCGGTTCGATCTGGCTGCGGCGGACGGAGACCAGCGCGAACTCGGCACCGACGAAGAAGCCGTTGGCGAGCACGAGCAGGGCCGCGAACAGGAGTTGGAGCACGCTCATCGGACGGCCTCCACCACGGAAACGGAAGCGGAGGCGGAGACGGCGGCCGAAGCGGCACCGGCGGTCCTGACCAGCCGGACCCGCTCGGCCCGGTAGTGCCCGACCTGGCGCACGGAGAGGCGCCAGCCGGGCAGTTCCGCCTTGTCACCGGGTGCGGGGATCCGGCCGAGCAGATCGGCGACCAGGCCGGCGACCGTCTCGTACGGGCCCTCGGGGACGTCCAGGCCTATGCGCTGGAGGATGTCGACACGGCAGCTGCCGTCGGCGTCCCAGGCGGGCCGGCCGTCCTCGGCCGGTGCGGCGGCGAGTTCGGGCACGTCGTGGCCGTCGTGCTCGTCGCGGACCTCGCCGACGAGTTCCTCGACGATGTCCTCCAGGGTGACCACGCCGGCCGTGCCGCCGTACTCGTCGACGACGACGGCGATGGGCTGTTCGTTGCGCAGCCGCTCCAGGAGGGGCTGCACGGGCAGCGTCTCCGGGACGAGCAGCGGGGCCTGGGCGATCCTGGTGACGGGCGTGCGCAGGCGGTCCTGCGAGGGCACCGCGAGGGCGTCCTTGAGGTGCACCATGCCGACGATCTCGTCGATCCGCTCCCGGTAGACGGGGAAGCGGGACAGGCCGGTGGCGCGGGTCAGGTTCACGACGTCCTCGGCGGTCGCGGAGGACTGGAGGGTGCTGACCTTCACGCGCGGGGTCATGACGTGCTGCGCGGTGAGGTCGGCAAGCGAGAGCGTACGGACGAACAGGTCGGCGGTGTCCTGTTCCAGGGCGCCTGCCTGGGCCGAGTGCCGGGCCAGCGAGACCAGCTCGCCGGGGGTGCGGGCGGAGGCCAGCTCCGCGGTGGGCTCGACGCCCAGGGTGCGGACGAGCCGGTTGGCCACGGAGTTCAGCCCCGAGATCACCGGCCGGAACACGGTCGAGAAGGCGTGCTGCGGGCCCGCGACGAACCGCGCGACCTGCATGGGCCTGGAGACCGCCCAGTTCTTGGGCACGAGCTCGCCGATCACCATCTGCACGGCCGAGGCCAGCAGCATGCCGATGACCACGGCGACACCGGACACGGCGCCTTCGGGGATGCCGACCGCGGTGATGGGGCCGTTCAGGAGTTCGGCGAGCGCCGGTTCGGCGAGCATGCCGACGACCAGCGAGGTGATGGTGATGCCGAGCTGGGTGCCGGAGAGCTGGAAGGACAGCTCCTTGAGCGAGTTGACGACCGTACGGGCCCGTCGGTCGCCCTCGGCGGCGGCCTTCTCGGCGTCGGGGCGCTCCACCGTGACGAGGCCGAACTCGGCCGCCACGAAGAAGCCGTTGGCGAGAATCAACAGGAACGCCGCTCCGAGGAGCAGCAGGGGGATGGTCATGCCGCCGCCTCGATATGTCGGGAGGGGGCGGCGCAGGTACTACAGGACGATCCGTCCATCGCTGGAGGGAGTCACTCCTCGAAATAGCAGGGGGCCTCTGGATCCCGGGTGGGAAGGCAGAGGCGGAGGCGCAACGAAAACGCCTCCGCCAACAGATTAATCAAGACATGGGCCCGTACGGCAGGGTGGAAGGCCGAGAGTCAGGCGTGATGTTCGTCGTGCTCGTCTTCCTGATGTCCGTCGGGCTCGTGAACGGAGTGGGTTTCGACGAGGGCCCGCAGCGCACGGGCGTCGCGGATCGCGTGCTGCTTGGCGATGCCCGGCTGGATGCCGAGCGCGGCCAGGCTGGTGCCGTCGCTGAGGTTCAGGAACACCCACGGGTCGCCCGGGCGCAGGTTGACCTGCAGGATCTCCGCCCAGGCCAGCTTCCGGCGGCCGGCGATGTTCACGACGGTCACGCCGGACTCGTCGGCGACGACTTTCGGCCGGGAGAGCAGCACGAGCACCCCGAAGAGCAGGGCCCCGGTGAAGACGAAGCTGGTGCGCTCCCCCGGGCTGAGCTTCTCCAGCAGCATCGCGACTGTGGTGATGACCACGAAGATCGTGGCGCCGGCGGTGAGCAGGACGGCTCGGGTGCGGCCCGGGCGGAAGGTGACCGGAAGAGCGGGCAGCTCTGGTGTGTCGGACATGGCGGGCGGTCCTCAGAGGCGGCAGGCGTGGATGGCCGTGGTCAGGATGGCCCGCGCGCCGATGTCGTACAGGTCGTCCATGATCCGCTGGGCTTCCTTGGACGGGACCATGGCGCGCACGGCGACCCAGCCCTCGTTGTGCAGCGGCGAGACGGTCGGCGACTCCAGGCCGGGAGTGAGGGCGACGGCCTTCTCCAGCTGCTCGACGCGGCAGTCGTAGTCCATCATCACGTAGGTCCGCGCGACGAGGACGCCCTGGAGGCGGCGCAGGAACTGCTGGACCTTGGGCTCGGCATCCTCGGTGGCCTCCGCGCCCGTGCGGCGGATGACGACGGCCTCGGACTTCATGATCGGATCGCCGAAGACCTCAAGGCCCGCGTTGCGCAGCGAGGTGCCGGTCTCCACCACGTCCGCGATGACCTCGGCGACACCGAGCTCGATGGCCGTCTCGACGGCGCCGTCGAGGTGGACGACGGACGCGTCGACGCCGTGGTCGGCGAGGTACTTGGCGACGATGCCCTCGTACGAGGTGGCCACGGTCTTGCCGGCAAGGTCCGCGAGGCCCGCCGCCGTGCCGGGCTTGCCGGCGAAGCGGAAGGTGGAGCGGGCGAAGCCGAGCGGGAGGATGGCCTCCGCGTTGGCGCCGGAGTCAATGAGCAGGTCGCGTCCGGTGATGCCGATGTCGAGCTTGCCGGAGGAGACGTAGATCGCGATGTCGCGGGGGCGGAGGTAGAAGAACTCGACCTCGTTCTCCGGGTCGACGATCCGGAGCTCCTTGGCCTCCCTGCGCTGCTGGTAGCCGGCCTCATGCAGCATCTCCCCCGCGGGGCCTGACAGGGAACCCTTGTTGGGGACGGCGATGCGCAGCATGAGGTCGGCTTCCTTTGTTCGTCCGTACGGCTGTCGGCTCGTACGGTGCGGGAGTGGGCGTGCTTCTCGGAGGTACGGCTCGGAGTTCTCTGAGTCGCGGCTCAGAGATGGGCGTACACGTCGTCCAGCGAGATGCCGCGGGCGACCATCATCACCTGGACGTGGTAGAGCAGCTGCGAGATCTCCTCGGCTGCCGCTTCCTTGCCCTCGTACTCGGCGGCCATCCAGACCTCGGCGGCCTCTTCGACGACCTTCTTGCCGATGGCATGGACCCCCTTGCCGACCAGCTCTGCGGTGCGGGAAGTGGCGGGGTCGCCGGTGGCGGCCTTGTGCTGGAGCTCGGTGAAGAGCTCCTCGAAAGTCTTCTTGGACATGGTGCTGCCCACCCTACGCGCAACCGCCGTTCGCTCAGCGCCAGGGTTCGGATACTGAGCGGAGGGTGGCCGCCGTCGCCACGGCGGCCGTCACCGCCTCGTGCCCCTTGTCCTCGTTCGAGCCCTCGATGCCTGCGCGGTCCAGGGCCTGTTCCTCGGTGTCGCACGTCAGGACGCCGAAGCCGACGGGCACGCCGGTGTCGATCGAGACCTGGGTGAGCCCCTGGGTGACGCCCTGGCACACGTACTCGAAGTGGGGGGTGCCGCCGCGGATGACGACGCCGAGCGCGACGATCGCGTCGTACCCGCGGCCCGCGAGGACCTTCGCGACGACCGGCAGCTCGAAGCTGCCGGGGACCCTCAGGAGGGTCGGCTCGTCGATTCCCAGCTCGTGCAGGGCGCGCAGCGCGCCGTCGACGAGACCGTCCATCACCTTCTCGTGCCACTGCGCCGCGATGACGGCGACCCTGAGGTCACCGCAGTTGCGTACGGACAGTTCGGGTGCACCCTTGCCGCTCACGTGTGTGTCTCCTCGTGCTCTTCGTTACTGGTTGCCGCAGGCGGACACGGTGGTCGTGTCCAGCCAGGGCAGGTCGTGCCCCATCCGGTCCCGCTTGGTGCGCAGATACCGGAGGTTGTGCTCGCCCGCCTGTACGGGCATCGGCTCGCGGTGGATGACCTTGAGGCCGTGGCGGACGAGCGCGTCGGTCTTCTCGGGGTTGTTGGTCATCAGGCGCAGGCTGCGCACGCCGAGGTCCTCCAGGATCTGCGCGCCGGCCGCGTAGTCCCGGGCGTCGGCGGGCAGACCCAGCTCCAGGTTGGCGTCGAGGGTGTCGTGCCCCTGCTCCTGGAGTTCGTACGCGCGCAGCTTGGACAGGAGCCCGATGCCGCGCCCCTCGTGGCCGCGGAGGTAGACGACGATGCCGCGGCCCTCCGCCTGGATGCGCTCCAGGGAGGCTTCGAGCTGGGGGCCGCAGTCGCAGCGCAGCGAGTGGAAGATGTCGCCGGTGAGGCATTCGGAGTGGACGCGTACGAGGACGTCCTCGCCGTCGCCGATCTCGCCGTGGACGAGGGCGACATGCTCGACGCCGTCCACGATGGAGCGGTAGCCGAAGGCCGTGAACTCGCCGAAGGCGGTGGGCAGTTGGGTCTCTGCCTCGCGGCGGACCGTGGGTTCGGAGCTCTGGCGGTAGGCGATCAGGTCCTCGATGGAGATGATCGAGAGGCCGTGTACGCGGGCGAAGACCACTAGCTGGGGCAGCCGGGCCATGGTGCCGTCGTCGTTCACGATCTCCGCGATCGCACCTGCGGGCGCCAGGCCAGCGAGCCGCGCCAGGTCGACGGCGGCCTCGGTGTGGCCGGGCCGGGCGAGGACACCGCCCTCGACAGCACGCAGCGGGAAGATGTGACCGGGGCGGGTCAGATCGGACGCCTGTGTGACCGGGTCGGCCAGCACCCGTACGGTGTGGGCGCGGTCGGCGGCCGAGATGCCGGTGTCAACCCCTTCCTTGGCGTCGACCGACACCGCGTACGCGGTGCCCTTGCGGTCCTCGTTGATGGCGGTCATCGGGGGCAGGTTCAGCCGGTCCAGCTCGGGACCGGTCATCGGAACACAGACCACGCCCGAGGTGTAGCGGACCATGAAGGCCATCAGTTCAGGGGTCGCGGCGGAGGCCGCGAAGATGAGGTCGCCCTCGTTCTCCCGGTCCTCGTCGTCGACGACCACGACCGGGCGGCCCGCCGCGATGTCGGCGACGGCCTGTTCGACCGGGTCGAGCGCGAAGTCCGAGGCGTCTTGATCGTGACCCGTGCTGTACCAAACCGGCGCGGTTGTCATGCCGGGGCTCCTTCCAGGACGGGCTGCCCGGCCTTGCGGGAGCGCAGCCACCAGTCGCGCATGCCCCACAGGACGAGCGCGCCGTAGATGATGTAGACGAAGCCGGAGAAGGCGAAGCCGTTGGCGAAGTTCAGCGGTACGCCCACCAGGTCGACGAGCAGCCAGGCGAACCAGAACTCGACCATGCCGCGCGCCTGGGCGTACATCGCGACGACCGTGCCGACGAAGATGTACGCGTCCGGCCAGGGGTCCCAGGAGAGCGTCGGGTACGCGGTGAACAGGCTGCCGACCGCGAGGGTGCCGACGGCCGCGGCGCCGAGGAGGTACCCGCGCTCGCGCCAGGTGGCGAAGCGCACGGCGATGGAGCCGTCCTGCGCACCGCCCTTGCCGCGGTTCCACTGCCACCAGCCCCACAGGGCGACGGCCATGACCACCATTTGCTTGCCGGCGCTGCCGGAGAGGTGGGCGGTGGCGAAGGCGGCGAGGAGGATGGCACCGGACAGGAACTGGACGGGCCAGGTCCAGATGGACCGCCGCCACCCGAGGGCGAGGCCGATGAGACCGATCACGTTGCCGATCATGTCGGCCCACTTGATGTGCTGGCCGAAGAGCGTGAACGCCTCGGAGTTGAGCCAGTTCACGACGTCGCTCCCTGGCTGCCGGGCAGCCCGGCCGGCTGCTCTCCCCGCGAGCCGAGCAGCCGCTCGACGTACTTGGCGATCACGTCGACCTCGAGGTTGACCGGGTCGCCGGGCTGCTTGAGGCCGAGCGTGGTCAGGTCGAGAGTGGTCGGGATGAGGCTGACGGTGAAGAAGTCGGGGCCCGCCTCGACAACGGTCAGGCTGATGCCGTCAACGGTGATGGAGCCCTTCTCGACCACATAGCGAGTGAGGTCCTCGGGAAGGGAGATCTTCACGATCTCCCAGTTCTCGGACGGCTTGCGCTCGACGACCTCGCCCGTGCCGTCCACATGGCCCTGCACGATGTGCCCGCCGAGGCGCTCGCCCACGGCCATGGGGCGTTCGAGGTTGACACGGGAGCCGACGGCGAGGACACCGAGGCTGGAGCGGTCCAGGGTCTCCGCCATCACGTCGGCGGTGAACTCGTCGCCCTCGTGCTCGACGACCGTCAGACAGACGCCGTTGACGGCGATGGAGTCTCCATGGCGCGCACCTTCGGTGACTACGGGGCCACGGAGCCGGAAACGGGAGGCGTCGCCGAGGTTCTCGACGGCGGTGATCTCACCCAGCTCTTCGACGATTCCGGTGAACACTTCCCGGGTCCTCCTGCCATTTCGGGCACGGACTCCGGGGCCTGTCGATGACGACAGATATGAGCGAGCGAGGACACCGGGGGCGACGCCGCGTAGGACGCGTCCCGTGGGACACGTCGAAACAGACGGCGGCGCGCACGAATGCCCGCCCGCCGCGCACTGCCTCCCATCCGGACTTTAACCGTCGGTCCAGGAATTTCACCTGGTCAACCGGCCGCTGGAAGCGACCGGGTCGCGGACTGTAACCGCCGGTTCGGACTTTCACCGACCCCGGAGTGCGCTGCTTCTGGTACAGACTCAGTGTGCCACGCCTGATCGACGCCCATGCGGGCGAATGTTGTGGGCTGCCTCACAGGGTGTGCCGATGGACTTCACTGGACACTCGTGGCGGACCAACTACCTTTCAGACACAGCAGCTTAGTATTGGTCCATACCTATTGACGCTTTGGTCTAGTCCTCTTTAGGGTCTGCGTTCACCGACGCCTCCACGGGCTCCGCGTTCGCCGGCCCGCCCCCAGAACGACCCGGCGGCGGTGACGGAGGCCCTTGCCCCGCCGCCGGGTCTCCGTTTCCCGGCCATCGACCGTTGCCGTGCGCCGCCACCCCGCCCAAGACGGGCGTCACCTCTCCGGAGGCGCGAACAGTTCGTCCTGGGCCCCGTCCCGGGCCATCAGCAGCGCCCCGCGGAGCACGGCGCCGCCGCCCAGGGTGCCGGCCCGCACCTCGGTGGGCAGCGGCGACATACGGCCGACCCGGTCCCGGACGCGGGCGGCCAGCACCTCGCCGCCCGCCCCGCCGATCTCGCCCGCGAGCACCAGGCAACCCGGGTCGAGGACGGCGACGACGGACGCGGCGCCGAGGGCGACGCGTTCGGCGAGCATGTCGAGGAAGCCCGAGGCCAAGGGGTCACCGGCATCGGCCTCGACCCGCGCCACGGCCTCCCGCACCAGCGCCGCCGCATGCGGTTCGTGCGGCGCGGCGGGCGCCACGATCCCGTAACGCCCCGCCAGTTCGGAAATCGCGGCGGCGCCCGCGAGGGAGTGGAAACCGCCCTCGCAGCCCGTCGCGGACGGCAGGCCGCTCGTGCCCGGCACCGGCAGGAAGCCGATCTCGCCCGTACCGCCGGAGGCACCCCGGCGCAGGACGCCGTCCAGGACGACGGCCGCACCGATGCCGTGGCCGAGCCAGAGCAGGACGAAGGTGTCGCGATCCTGTGCGGCCCCGTCGCGCTGCTCGGCCAGCGCCGCGAGGTTGGTCTCGTTCTCCACGAGGACACGGGCCGGCAGTCGCTCCTGCAACGCCGCGGCGAGCCGGCGGTGCCATTCGGGCAGCCCCGAAGAGTCGCGGAGTTCGCCGGTGGCGGGGTCGATCAGCCCGGGGGCTCCGACGCCGATGGTGTGCAGCCGCTCGACGCCCGCCTCCTTGGCCGTACGTTCGACCAGCGTGACCGCCTGCTCGACGGCGGGCCCGGTGTCCGTTCCGTCGCCGATCGGCACCGACGCCTCGGCCAGCACGGAGCCCAGCAGATCCGACACGAGGACGGCCACGCCCTCGGTCCGTACGTCCAGTGCGGCCAGGTGCGCGCGGTCGGCGACGATCCCGTACAGCCGGGCGTTCGGGCCGCGTCGCTGTTCGCCCGACTCCCCCACGACGCCTATGAGTCCGGCCGCGGCGAGACGTTCCACCAGGTCGGCGACGGAGGGCCGGGACAGGCCGGTGAGCTGCTTCAACTGCCCTGCCGTCAAAGGGCCTTCCTGCTGGAGGAGACGCAGGGCGAGCCGGTCGTTGATGGCCCGGGCGGTGCTCGGTGATGCGGGCATGCCGGGATCCTTCCAGATCGGGGGCGCCGGGGCGGCAGGGCCCGATACCGCCTATCTATCAGGCAGGGTCCCTGATAGTTTACGGCGGCACAGTGGGGAGAGGACAGGGAGGGGCCGGGAAATGAGTGAAGTGGTCTACGACCAGCGCGAGGTGAAACGCTCCCGGTACGCCGTGGCGGTGGTGTTCGCCGTGCACGGTGCCGTCACCGGTTCGTTCGCGACCCGCGTCCCGTGGATCCAGGACCACGCCTCCGTGAGCGCGGGCCAGCTCGGCCTGGCGCTCGCGTTCCCGGCGATCGGAGCGTCCGTCGCGATGCCGCTCGCGGGCAGCGTCAGCCACCGCTTCGGCGCCCGCGCCGCCCTGCGCGGCCTGATCGCGCTGTGGACGCTCGCGCTCGTCCTCCCGGCACTCGCGCCGAACCTGCTCACCCTGTGCCTGGCCCTCTTCGTCTACGGCGCGACGGCGGGCATGGCCGACGTGGCGATGAACGCCCTGGGTGTCGAGATCGAGAACCGACTCGACAAGTCGATCATGTCCGGGCTGCACGGGATGTGGAGCGCGGGCGCACTGGTCGGCTCGGCGGCCGGTACCGTCGCCGCCCATCTGGGCTCGGACGCGCGTCTGCACCACGCGCTCGCCGCCGTGGCGCTCACGCTGATCGGCGTGGCCGCCTGTCAGTGGGTGCTGGACCTGCGCCCCACCGAGGACGAGGAACCGCCCCCGCGCTTCGCGCTGCCTCCGAGGTCGGCGCTGCTCATCGGCGCGATCGGCTTCTGCGCGGTGTTCGCGGAGGGGGCGAGCCTGGACTGGTCGGCGGTGTATCTGCGGGACGTCCTCGACAGCTCGGCCGGGGTCGCGGCCGCGTCCACGACGGGCTTCACGCTCACCATGGCGATCGCCCGGTTCGCCGGCGACTCGGTGGTGGACCGCTTCGGCCCGGTCCGCACGGTACGGGTCAGCGGCGCCCTCGCGACCCTCGGTGCGCTGCTCGTCGTGCTGGCCCAGAACGCCGCGGTGGCCATGGCCGGCTTCGCCCTGCTGGGCCTCGGCATCGCCGTCGTCGTCCCGCTCTGCTTCGCGGCGGCCGGTCGCAGCGGCCCCAACCCGTCCCAGGCCATCGCGGGCGTCGCCACCATCACGTACACCTCGGGCCTGATCGCGCCGTCCGCGATCGGGGCCGTGGCGGACGCGACGAGCCTGGTGACGTCGTTCGTCCTGGTGACGGTGCTGACCCTCGGTCTCGCCTCGTTCGCGAACGTGCTGCGCGCCAGCGGCCGCACCGCCGGCGGGAAGGTCAGCCCGGCGGACGCGCCGGTTCCGGATCGCCGGCCCTGAACCGGCCGCCCTCCCCTCTCCGCTCTCCCCGCTCCGCCCTACCATGGCGCTGATCTTCACTTACGGATCTTGATGTCGGCCCATCGACGTTCAGATCTCGACGTACAGAGAAAGCGAAGCCCCACCATGGACCTCGGCGTGCGCTGGAAGCTGCACGGTGACGGGCGCACGCCCGCGCCGGGGGCGGTCGTCCGCCCCGACGAACGGCTGTCGTGGCCGCGTACGGCAGGGCTCGGCGCCCAGCACGTGGTGGCGATGTTCGGGGCGTCCTTCGTCGCGCCGGTCCTGATGGGCCTGGACCCGAACCTCGCGATCATGATGTCGGGCGTCGCGACGGGGATCTTCCTGCTCGCGACCCGCGGCCGGGTGCCC
This sequence comes from Streptomyces sp. NPDC033178, assembly GCF_055577685.1. Lineage (NCBI taxonomy): Bacteria > Bacillati > Actinomycetota > Actinomycetes > Kitasatosporales > Streptomycetaceae > Streptomyces > Streptomyces sp. NPDC033178. The sequence goes on along the minus strand of NZ_JBVIPT010000025.1, from coordinate 127,320 downwards.
AGCTATCTGGGCTGCTCGCTGTCCTTCGTGGGCGTCGCGGCGGTGATCCGCGCGCAGGGCGGCACCAGTGCGACCGTGACCGGTGCCGTCTTCGTGGTCGGCGTGGCGCTGTTCCTCGTGGGTCTGGCGGTGCAGCGCTTCGGGGCGCGGATCATCCACGCCGCGATGCCGCCGATCGTCACGGGCGCGGTCGTCATGCTGATCGGCTTCAACCTGGCGCCGGTCACCGCCTCCACGTACTGGCCGCAGGACCAGTGGACGGCGCTGCTCGTGATGGTGTTCACCGCTCTCGCCGTGGTGTGCCTGCGCGGTTTCTGGTCACGGATCGCGATCTTCCTCGGGCTGGTATTCGGGTACGGGATCTCCTGGGTCTTCGACCGCCTCTTCGGGCGGATCCACTCGGTCGACGCGAGCGGCAAGCTCACCGATCACTGGCGGCTCGACCTCTCCGCCGTGGGCCGGGCCGACTGGATCGGGCTGCCGAACTTCCACGGCCCGTCCTTCGACTGGTCGGCGATCCTCGTGGCGCTGCCCGTCGTCATCGCGCTGGTCGCCGAGAACGCGGGCCATGTGAAGGCGGTCGGCGAGATGACCGGCGACCCGCTGGACGACAAGCTGGGCACCGCGATCTCCGCGGACGGCGTCGGCTCGATGCTCTCCACCGTCGTGGGCGGCCCGCCCAACACGACGTACTCCGAGAACATCGGCGTGATGGCCGCGACCCGTGTCTACTCCACGGCCGCCTACTGGGCCGCCGCGGGCTTCGCGCTGCTCTTCGGCCTCTGCCCGAAGTTCGGCGCGGTCGTGGCCGCCATTCCTGGCGGTGTGCTCGGCGGGATCACGGTCATCCTGTACGGCATGATCGGCCTGCTGGGCGCGCAGATCTGGCTCAACGCCGGGGTGGACCTGCGCAATCCGCTGAATCTGGTGCCGGCCGCGGCGGGCATCATCATGGGCGTCGGCAACGTCACGCTGGAGTTCACCGACACGTTCTCGCTGAGCGGCATCGCGCTCGGCACGCTCGTCGTCATCGTCGGGTACCACGCGCTGCGCGCGATGGCCCCGTCGCACCTCAAGTCGCGGGAGCCGCTGCTCGACGAGGGCACCTCTTCGTACGACGACTCATCGGCCGCGGGGGCGGACCCGGGGTCGGATCAGCGCGCCAAGTCGTAGGCGTAGTCCGGGGTGAACGTCCCCGGCGCGCCCTTGCAGCCGTCGGACTCGCCGGGCAGCTTCACCCACAGGTAGGCGTCGATCCGTGCCTCTCCGGTGCTCATGGTCGGCGCCTGTCCGAGCTTGCGGCCCGCGGGGTCGCACCACTCGCCGTCGGCCGGGGCTCCGTTGCCGTTGCGGCTGGTGTCGATGACGGCACCCAGGCCCGCCGGGCCGCCGAGGGCGTCGAGGGTCCGGCGGACGTACGCGATCTCGTCGCCCGTCCGGTTGAAGTTGGAGACGTTGCTGAAGATGCCGTCCGAGGAGGCGGCGGACGCGGCACCGGCCCGGCGGAGCAGCCCGGCCTGCTTCTCCGGGGTGTTCCAGTCGGAGTGACCCGCGTCGAAGTAGACCCGTGCCTTCGGGTTCGCCGCCTTGAGGACGCGTCCCGCGCGGGCCAGCGAGGCGAAACGGGCGGCCCGGTCGCCTTCGGACAGGCAGTCGGACTGGGCGATCGCGTCCGGCTCCAGGACCACGATGACCTCCTCGGAACCGAGGCCCGCCGCGAACTTGTCGATCCACCCGTCGTACGCCCCGAGGTCCGGCGCACCGCCCTGCGAGGCCCCTCCGCAGTCGCGGTTCGATATCGCGTACGGGACGACGACCGGGACCCTGTCCTTCGCCGAGCCGGCCGAAGTGACCGCCCTGACGCGGGCGGTGATGTTCGACGGCGTGTAGTCCGCGAACCACACAGCGGCGGGCCGGTCGGCTATCCGGGACTCGATGAGCGGGCGGCGCGGGTCGCCGCGGTGGTCGCGGACCCAGTCGAGGACCTGGGACTCGGGGTGTCGGTACAGCTGCACCGACACGGGTTCCGTCCGCGGCTTCGTCGACGCGGTCTTCGAGGGCTTGGGGCTCGGCTTTGTCCTGGACGGGGAGGGCGACGGAGACGGTGAGGCGGACGTCTTGGAGGGCGACGGCGTGGGCACTCCGGGCAGCGGCTGCAGGAGCGGTGAGCTGGTGACGTCGGGGCGCGCCTCGTCGCTGCCGCGACCGTCGTCGAACGCGGACATCATCCCTGTCACGGTGCCGACCGCGACGACCGCGGACGCCACGGCGACCATGGCGCCGCGCCGGGCGGCGCGCCTGCGCTCGGCCCTGCGTGCGGCCAGGCGATGGGCACGTTGCCCTGACACGTGGTGCTCCCCCCTCCGTCGGGTCCCGCGTGTTCCCCCGTTCTGGGGAAGCGCTCGGCCCGGCGGCCCTCGGCACAGCCTAGGCCTGGGACCCTGCCCCCATGGTGCCGTTGGAACAGTTCACAGCTCGCGTGCACAGCGTCGACGCGGTGGTGCACCGGATGCGTGCGCTCGGTGCGGGCTGGCCCGAGCGGGACGGTGTCGCGGTCTTCAACCGTGTCTACCTCACCGTCACCGAGGAGGTCGACCGGCGCCTGGAGACAGGGCACTTCACCGATGCCCGCGCCGCGATCACGCTGGACGTGCGGTTCGCGGAGCGCTATCTGGACGCCGTCGAGGCGGTGGCGGACGAGCGCCGTCCGCCCGCCTGCTGGCGGCCGCTGTTCCAGCTCCGGCGCCATCCCGGAGTACGTCCGCTGCAGTTCGCCCTTGCGGGCATCAATGCGCACATCGGGCACGATCTGGCGCTCGCGGTGGTGGACACCTGTCGTACGCTCGGCTGCGAACCGGCCGAGCTGGAGAACGAGTTCGACCGCGTGGGTGACGTCCTCGTCTCGCTGGAGGAGCGGATCCGCGAAGATCTGATGCCAGGCCCCGATCTCCTCCAGATCGCCGATCCGCTGACCCATCTGCTCGGCGCGTGGAGCCTGGACCGGGCCCGGGACGCTGCGTGGTCCGCCGCCCGGGCGGTGTGGGCGCTGCGGGAACTCCCCGATCTGGCCGAGGAGTTCGTGGAGCGGCTCGACACGGGGGTTGGCCTGGTCGGCCGTTGCCTGCTCACTCCGCTGAGCGTTCCGCCGGGAGCGCGGTGATCGGCCCGCGGGCCGGTGGGGGCTGGTCGTGCCCCGCGGCGGAGCCGCATGTCGATACGGCCCCGCGCCCCCGGAGGGGTCCGGCTCAGTCCTCGGGCAGTTCCACCGGGGCGATCTCGTCGTAGACGTCGCCGGGGCCCGGGTTGGCCGGGTCCGTTCCGCCGCCGAAGTGGTGCATGACGCCCCACACGGCGTTGAGCGCGGTCTGTACGGCGCCCTCGGCCCAGCCGGCCGTCCAGGAGATGTCGTCGCCCGCGAGGAAGATGCCCCGCTTGTCCTCGGGCAGCCGGTCCTGCATGAAGTGGGTGAACAGGCGCCGCTGGTAGCGGTAGTGGCCGGGCAGGTTGGCCTTGAAGGCGCCCATGAAGTAGGGCTCGTTCTCCCAGGACACGGTCACCGGGTTGCCGATGATGTGCTTCCTGATGTCGACCTTCGGATAGATCTCGCCGAGCGACTTCAGCATGACCTCCATCCGCTCGTTCGCGGACAGCGGCAGCCACTTCAGGCTGTCGTCGCACCAGGTGTAGGAGAGGCAGATGACGGCGGGCCTGTCGGGCCCGTCGTCGAGAAGGTAGGTGCCGCGCGTCATCCGGTCGGTGAGCGTCATCGACATGACGTCACGGCCCGTCGGATTTCCCCTGTCGTCGACGGCCTTGTCCAGCCAGAACGGCCGGTCGACCGGCACGAAGAGCTTGCTCGACTCCATGTAGTGGGTGCGCTCGATCGCCGTCCAGTGGTCGATCGGGAAGAGCGCGTCGTCGCAGGCGACCTTGGACAGCAGCATCCAGGACTGGGCGGTGAAGATCGCCGCCCGGTACGTACGGATGTCGCCGGAGGCGTCGGTGACCGTGATCCCGTTGCCGGCCGTGCGGTTCAGACGGGTCACGGCGGGCCGCGGCGCCCCGTCGTGCAGGGTGGCGAGCGACGTTCCGTACGCCCAGTGCACGATCTTCTGCGGCTCGCGCTCCCACAGGCGCAGCGGGAGTTGCTGGCTGCCGCCGACGATGCCGCGGTGGTGGTCGTCGGCCTCGGTGTAGACGACGCGCAGGATCTCCAGGATGGAGTTCGGGAAGTCGGTGTCCCAGCCGCCGGTGCCGAAGCCGACCTGGCCGAAGATCTCGCGGTGCCGGAAGGACTTGAAGGCCTCCGACTCGCAGAGGAAGCCGTAGAAGGTCTGGTTGTCGAGCTTCTCGACGAGCTTCGCCCAGATCTCGCGGATGCGCGGCACGTCGCGCTCGCGCATCGCCTGGTTCATGTCGGAGAAGTCGGCACCCTCTTCGAGGCAGGCGTTCCACGCGTTCATCACGTCGCGGTAGACCTGCGGCAGGTCGTCGACGCTGGTCGCGTAGTGCGACTCGCCCTTGAGGTCGACCACGGTCGAAGGGGTCGCCTCGGCAAGGGGGTTGGGGAACGGCTCGGTCCGCAGCCCCACCAGGTCGATGTAGTGCTGGAGCGCCGTGGAGGACGGCGGGAAGCGCATCGCGCCCATCTCGGCGGTGAGAGAGGGGTCGCACCCGTCGAAGCCCACCGTCCGCAGCCGGCCGCCGATCCTGTCGGCCTCGTACACGACGGGCTTGAGGCCCATCTTCATCAGCTCGTACGCGGCCACGATGCCGGAGAGGCCGCCGCCGATGACGGCGACCTCGGTGCCGAGTTCGGTCGCCGGTATCTGGCCCAGGCCCGCGGGATGCGCGAGGAAGTCGTCGTACGCGTACGGGAAGTCCGGGCCGAACATGGTGATCGGCGGCTGCGCGTCGGTGTGCGGGACGGCGGGGGGCACCGTGGACGTCATGGGGTACGGACTCCTTGCAGGGAAAGCTGGGTGGTGAGGCTGCCCGGTGGGTCTGGGGCGGGCCCGGTGGATCCGGGGATGTCAGACGAGGGACCCGTAGAGGCCGGGGCGGCGGTCCTTCAGATACGGGTTGGCCTCGCGCGAGGCGGCGAGGAGGGCGGGGACCACGTCACCGAGGACGAGTTCCTCCCCGCGGCCGGCGCGGGCCCGGGCGCCTCCGTCGGGCCCGGCCAGCGTGGAGAGCCCGACGAACTCGAACTCCCCTTCCGCACCGACCCGGTTGACGTACGCGACGTACATCTGGTTCTCGAATGCACGCACCGGTACGACGGACTCGGCGACGAACTGGAACGGGTGCATCTGGGCCGTGGGCACGACGAGGAAGTCGGTGCCGGCGAGGGCGTGCGCGCGGACGTTCTCCGGGAACTCCACGTCGTAGCAGATCATCAGGCCGACGCGGAGGCCGTCGAGCTCGGCCTGGACGACCGGCTCGTCGCCGGGGGTGAACCACTCCTGCTCGAAGCAGCCGAAGAGGTGGGTCTTGCGGTAGTTGGCGAGGCGCGTGCCGTCGGCGGAGATCAGCTGGGCCGAGTTGAAGACCAGCTCCCCCGCGCGCTCCGGGTAGCCGTAGGCGATGGCCACGCCGTGCCGGGAGGCGATCTCGGCGATCTCGTCCGCGGAGTCGCCGTCGGCGGGCTCGGCGAGGCGGTGCACGTCGGCGCCGATCGCGTAGCCGGTCAGGAACATCTCCGGGGCGGCGAGGAGCCCGGCGCCCGCGGCGGCGGCACGGTCCGCGGCCTCGTCGAGGACCTTGAGGTTCTCGACGACCGAGCCGGGACGGCCGGAGCTCTGGAGCAGGGCGGTGCGCATGCGTGTTCCTCACCGGGATCGGAGGGGGTTCGGGGGGCCAGATAGACGGTACGGGCGGCGGGCTCGGGCGGACAAGGAGGAGCCGTTGCGCGCCGGTGAACGAATCGTTGCGTCCGTCGGCGGTACGGCGGCGATTCGTTGCGCGCCCCTGGTGCGCGCCCCTGGCATGAGGGCACCTCCTCCCAGGGGCGCAGGTCACGGGTGTACTCCCCCGCCGGGCGGCGGAGGCGTGGTGCAGCCTGCGGCGCGATGTGGCGCGGCACCGGCGCCGGGACAGTGAGTGCTGTCCGCACCCGCCGTCGAACCACCGGACGAACCACGAAGGGCCGATATGAACCGCCGTACGAAGACCGCCGTGCTCGGTGCCGCTCTGCTCGTGACCGCCGGGGCCACGGGGGCCGCCGGGGCAACCTCGTCCACCACCGCCTCCACCACGCCGTCGGCCGCCACCGGATCGACGTCAGCGCCCTCCACGCCCTCCACTGCCTCCACTGCCTCCACTGCCTCCAGCGTCCCAGCGCCCTCCACTGCCTTTGCGTACACGTCCGGTGAGCGTCAGCGTGAGGCCGCCGCGCTCACCGGCAGGGCGATGCTGTACCGGTCGGCCGGGGACGACATCACGTTCTCCTTCGACGCGCATCTGGCGGCGGAGGACACGGACGATCCGCTGAAGGCCACCGGCACCTTCGAGTGGAGCCACTACGCCGGCGGGGACGGTGCCTGGGCGAAGGCCGAGGTGGACTGCCTCGTCACCGGTGCCAAGGTGGCTGTCGTCTCCGGTGTCGTGACCGACTCGGACCTGCCGGGCGCCAAGGGCAAGCGGGTCGGCATCACCGTCCACGACACCGGGCGGCAGGACCGGCTCGGATACAGCTGGGCCTCCACCGGAAACCCCGTCGAGACGAAGGACCTGCCCAAGTGCGTCGGCTCCGCGCCCTTCGAGAAGGTGAAGAAGGGCACGGGCGACTTCACGGTCGTGCCCTGGAACCCGAAGTTCTAGCCGCGCGGGCCGCCCCCTTTCCGGCGGCACCCTTCCCGGCCGCCGCCTTTCCGACGGCCGCCGGCAGCGCGGCCGTCACGAGGTAGGGCACCGCGAACAGGGCGAAGGCGGCACCGTGCGTGGTCGCCGACCCGACCACCCCGTAGGCGCCGTACACGGCGATGGTGGTCAGGTCGGTGCCCACTCCGGCCACCGAGGTCAGGGTGGCCCGGCCGGTTCCGCGGATCCGGTCCTGGAGCCGGGCGTCGGCCAGCACGCTCGCCAGCTGGAAACCGCAGAAGGAGAGCGCCACAAGGCCGATGCCGGCCGGGGTCCGCACCCACGCCCCCGCGGCCAGCGCCACCGCGGAGACCGCGAGCAGCCCGGCGAAGCCGCCCGTGCCCAGCCGCCTGCCCGCGCCGGCGAGCAGCCCGCCGACCGTCGCCCCCGCCCAGATCAGCAACAGCCAGTTCGGGACAGCGGCTTCCGCGACGCCCGTGTCACGCACGAGCAGCGGTGTGTACTCGTCGAGGGCGCCCCACACGGCGGTGACGGCCGGTACGAGCAGCAGGGCGCCACGGACGGACCGGTCGCCACGGGCCTCGGCGAGCCCGGCCCGCAGCGTCCGGGTCCAGCCGTCGCCACGTGCGTCGCCACGTACGTCGCCAAGTCCGTCATCCAGTCCCTCGCCAGGGCCGTCACCCAGCCCCTCGCCGAGGTCGTCGCCCGGGCTTTCGCGGCGGGCGTCGCCGTCCTTCGCCGCGTCGGCCGGTTCCCGGTGCTCCGGGAAGCGTGCCGCGGTGGCCGCCGCCAGGAGGCAGGCGAGCACACTGGCGAGTCCGACGGCCGGGTAGCCGCCGAACGCGTACACCGGCCCGGTCAGCGGCATCGCCGCCATCACGGCCACGAGCCCGGCCGCGCGGGCCCGGCCCATGACGGCCCCGTACCGGTCGGCCGCGTCGAGCCGGTCCAACTCCTCGTAGACCAGCGCCTCCAGCGCGCCGGAGCCGAGTGCTCCCTTGGCGCCCCAGAGGACGAAGCCGAGGGCGAAGGCCCAGTACGACGGGGCGAGTACCCACAGGGCGAATCCGGCGGCCGTGAGCAGCGGTCCGAACCAGAGCAGCAGGCGCCGCGAGACGGCGTCGGCCCAGGCGCCGGACGGGATCTCCAGCAGGACGCCGGTCAGCGCCCACAGGCAGAACAGCGAGGAGATCCGCCAGACCGTGAGGCCCGTGTCGCTGAACAGCAGGGCGTAGACCGGGTAGAGCAGGACGAAGTCGTCGAGGAACGCGTAGCCGTACAGCGTGGCCGTCAGCCGCCGGACGGCGGGGCCGGAGCCAGGGCCGGTGCCGGGCACACGCGCAGGTGAGAGAGTCATGAGGCCTTCCCGCAGGGACCGCAGGGACAGTTCGGACGCCGGAGATACGGCGTCCGAGGCGGTCCTCGGGCCCCTCGGGAGGCACGGCTGGTGGATCAATGTCGCCAGGTCATGACGCAAATGCTAGTCCGAACGGACCACCCGGCCCAGCGAGAATGTCGTGATCACCGCCGCGTGGTCCGACGGCCAGTCGTTGTCCTCGACGTCGGGCCAGGTGCGCGGAGTGCCGGTGACGAGGGTGCGGGAGGCGAGGACCCGGAGCCCGGAGCCCGCGTACAGGACGTAGTCGATCCGGTCCTGCGGCTCTGGGCGCCCGCTGCCGTCCTCGTGCTCGGTGTGGACCGGCGACCAGGTGTGGCCGGGGCTCCGGACCGGGTCGGGGTGCGCCTCCCGGTAGGAGTCGCGCAGGCCGGCCTCCTCCGCGGCCCTGGTCACGGGCCACTCGGAGTCGTCGCGATCCAGGTGGGAGGGGGCGTTGAAGTCGCCGACCAGGAGGACCGGAATGGTGTCGCGGGCCGCCAGGTCCGGGGCCATCGCGGCCAGGATCTCCCGTACCTGCCCCAGCCGTACGGACTCGTGGGCCGCCAGTTCGGACGCGGCGAGCCCGTCGAAGGAGGCCTCGTACGGACCGTACGGCGTGTAGTCGAGGTGGGCGCTCCACAGCACGACGTCCTGGTCCGCGCCGAGCGTGACGCGTACGCCGGTCGCCCCGTAGAAGCCGGGGTCCGCGGCACCGAGCCGGCCGGTGATCGGATACCGGCTGATGACGCCGAGGTTCTCGCCGGCCTGGTGGTACTCCCAGCCCAGCGCCTCGGCGAGTTCCCGGGCGGCGGTGCCGTACGTCTCCTGCAGCCCGACCACGTCGACGCCGGTCTCCAGGATGATCTTGAGCTGCTTCTCGCGATGATGGCGGACCTTGGTACCGCCGAACCAGAGATTCCAGCTCATCACGCGAAGTTCACGCAGGTCAGATGAGTCGGACAGGTCGGACGGGCCAGGCAGGTCAGACGGTTCAGGCAGGTCAGAAGGTTCAGACCGGTCAGAAGGCTCAGTTGCCTCACGGGTGGTGATCATGTCGCGCAGTCCGGCCGGGGTCACGTCCTCCAGGCTCTCCCGGACCGTGCGGCCGGGCGCGGCGGCGATCGGCGCGAGCGACGGCACCGCGAGCACCGTGCAGCCCGCCGCCTCCGCCGAGGAGACACCGGTCCTGGTGTCCTCGACGGCCACGCAGGAGGCGGGTTCGACGCCGAGGGCGCGGCAGGCGGCGAGATACGGGTCGGGGGCGGGCTTGGTGCGCGGGGTGTCGTCGGCGGTGACGGTGACCGCGAAGCGTCCGGCGCCCAGGCCCTCGACGACGAGGTCCGCGATGGCGCGCGGTGACGCGGTCACCAGGGCGGTGGGCACGCCGTCCGCGGCCAGTGCGTCGAGGAGCCGGAGCGCGCCGGGCCTGGCCACGACACCGGAGCGCACCCGGACGGCGAACTCCCGGTGCAGATCGGCTGCGACCTCGGCGAACGGGGCTCCCGTGGCCCGGCTCAGCATCTCGGCGGTGTGCTCGACGGGCCGCCCGAGCACGTCCTCCTCGTCGGCCTCCGTGAGCGACCGGCCGAGCCCCGCCGCGACGTGCTCGACCGCCTCCCACCACAGCCGTTCGGTGTCCACGAGGGTCCCGTCCATGTCGAACAGGACGGCCTGGAGCGGCTGTTGGGGACGGCGAGGGGTGCGGTCGGCAGGGGTGGTGTGGGGGATGTGGGGGGTCACGCGGCTCTCTCTCACAGGCGGTCGGCGACCAGGACGGGACGCTCCGGCAGGCTCACGGTCACGGCGGTGCCCGCGCCCAGCGCGGCGGCCTCGTGGGTCGGCAGGTCGGCCTTCACCTCGGTGCCGTCGGCGAGCCGGACGGTGACGCGGGTGGCCGCTCCGAGGAAGGCGGAGGCGACGACCCGGGCGTCCGAGGCGTCCTCGGCCGTCACCCGCAGCGCCTCGGGCCGTACGAGCACGTCCACGTCCGGCGAGGCGGGCGCTTCGCCGTCGACCGGCAGCCGCTGCCCGAGCACCTCGACCGTCCCGTCGGTCACCCGGCCCGGTATGCGGCTCATCGTGCCGACGAACTCGGCGACGAACGCGGTCGCGGGCCGCCCGTACAACTCGGCCGGAGCGGCGCACTGTTCGAGCCGTCCGGCGCGCATCACGGCGACCCGGTCCGCCATCGACAGGGCCTCCTCCTGATCGTGCGTCACGAACAGTGTGGTGATGCCGAGTTCCTGCTGGAGCCGGCGGATCTCCTCGCGCAGCGTGAGCCGCACCTTGGCGTCGAGCGCCGACAGCGGTTCGTCGAGAAGCAGGACGCGGGGCCGGAGCGCGAGCGCGCGGGCGAGCGCGACGCGCTGCTGCTGACCGCCGGAGAGCTGGTGCGGGAAGTTCCCGCCCTTGTCGCCGAGCCCGACGAGTTCGAGCAACTCGGCTGCCCGCGACTGCCGTTCGGCCGTACGCACCTTGCGCATCCGCAGCCCGAAGGCGACGTTGTCGAGCGCGCTGAGGTGCGGGAAGAGGCTGTACGACTGGAAGACCATCCCGGCGTCGCGCCGGTGGGCCGGGACGCGTGTGACGTCCTCGCCGTCGACCAACACCTCACCGGAGTCGGGGTGTTCGAACCCGGCGAGCATCCGCAGGGCCGTGGTCTTGCCGCAGCCGGACGGGCCGAGCAGGGCGAGGAGTTCGCCGGGCCGTGCGGTCAGGTCGAGCCCGTCGAGGGCGACGGTACTGCCGAACTCCCGGCGCAGGCCCCGGAACTCGACGGTGGCGGCCGTCGTGGCCGTCTTCTCAAGCGTGGTTGCGGTCATGGTTCATCCCCGGGGAGCGGTACGGGAGCGCCCACCGAATCCGGCGAGCGCGAGAAGGAGTGCCCACGTGACGAGCAGGCTGAGCACGGAGACGGCGACGGACAACTGGGCCTGCGAACCGCTGACGTTGACGATCCACACGGCGAACGGCTGGAAGCCGAGCAGCTGGGCGACGGTGAACTCGCCGAGCACCAGGGCCAGGGTGAGGAACGACGCGTTGAGCAGCGCCCCGCGCAGGTTCGGCAGCACGGCCCGTACGAGCGCCTGCGGCCAGCCCGCGCCACAGCTGCGGGCGGCCTCGACGAGGGTGCGTACGTCCATCGCGCGCAGCCCGGCGTCCAGGGCCCGGTACACGAACGGCAGCGCCATCACGACGTACGCGAGGACGAGGACGAATGGGAAGTCGGGGTTCTGGATCGACACGAACGTCTGGAACAGCGGGGTGCGGGAGAGGTGTTCGGGCCCCCACTTCAGGACCGTGCCGATCCCGGCGACGAACGCGATGGGCGGAACGACGAGAGGCAGCGAGCAGACGATCTCGACGACCGGCCGCAGCTTCGGCGCGCCGAGCCGCAGCGCGACCATGGCGGGCACCATCAGCAGCAGCACGATCGCGATGGTGGCGGCGGCCAGTTCCAGCGAGAGCAGCAGGCTGGAGACGAACCCGTCGGTGCCGAAGATCTGTGTGTACGCGTCGAAGGTGACGCCCTGTCCCGGCACGTCGACCGTGAAGACGACGGACGCTGCCAGCGGCACCAGGAAGTAGAGCGCGGCGCCGGCGAGGACGACCCCGCGCCAGGGACGTACGGACTGGTTCAGTTGTCGAGCCATCGCGCGCTCCGTCGTTGCAGGGGCAGGTACACGGCCATCACCAGGCCCGCGACGAGGACCATGTCGAGGCTGAGGGCGAGCGCCACGTTCTCCTGGCCGACCAGGACGTTGCCGGAGATGGCATCGGCGATCTGGAGGGTGACCAGCGGGACCGAACTGCCCACCATGGCCGCGGCGGTGGCGTACGCGGCGAAGGCGCTGCCGAAGAGCAGCACGAATCCGCCGAGGAGGGAGGGCGCGAGGACGGGCAGGGCGATGTGCCGCCAGTACTGGACGGCCGTGGCCCCGTTGTTCCGCGCGGCCTCGCGCCACTGGACGCGCAGTCCGTCGAGGGCGGGGGTGATGGTGAGGACCATCAGCGGGATCAGGAAGTAGAGATAGACGATCACCAGACCCGAGAAGCTGTAGAGGCTCCAGCCGTTGTCGGCGAGGCCCAGATGGCGGGTCAGGACACCGGAGTTGCCGAGCGTGGCGACGAACGCGAAGGCCAGCGGGACGCCGCCGAAGTTGGCGAGAACCCCGGACGCGGTGAGCACGGCCTCGCGCAGAGCGCGGAAGCGGGAGGTCACCACGGCCTGGGCGACCAGCAGGCCGAACACCGTCGAGACGACCGCCGAGACGGCGGACAGCTTGACGCTGCCGAGCAGGGCGGTGAGGTACGCGCCCTTCAGCGAGGCGGTCAGGTTCGCCGTGGTGTACGAAGTCGCCCCGGTGGCCGGGTCCTTGACGGTGAACGCGCCGTTCAGCATGGCCAGCGCGGGGATCCCGAAGGCGAGCGCCACGAAGGCGAGCAGCGGGACGACGGCGAGCCAGCCGGGCGCGTGGCGCCGCCGCTTCGGGGAAGCGACGGGCGCCACGTCCACACGTGTGAGGGTCGCGGTCATCCGGAGACGGCCTTGCCCCAGCCCTGGCCGAGCACGGTCTTGGCCTTGCTCTGCTGGGCCTCGGTCGGGAAGGCGGGCGTCCCGGAGACCTCGGGAAGCTTGGCGGCGGCGGTCTTGTCGAGCGTGCCGGCCTTCTCCATGGCGGTCATCAGGGCCGGACGGGCGTATCCCTTGAGCCAGAGGTTCTGGCCCTCGGCGCTGTAGAGGTACTCCTGCCACAGGCGAGCGGCCGCGGGGTGCGGGGCGTCCTTGTTGATGGCCTGCGAGTAGTACTGGGAGAACTTGCCGTCGGACGGGACCGCGACCTTCCAGTCGAGCCCCTTCTTCTTGAACTCGTCGGCGTAGCCGGCGTTGAGGTAGTCCCAGTCGATGCTGATCGGCGTCTCGCCCTTCTCGACCGTGGCGGGAGTCGACTCGACGGGCGTGTAGTTGCCGTTCTTCTTCAGCTTGGCGAAGAAGTCGAGGCCGGGCTGGATGTCGTCGAAGGAGCCGCCACTCGCGAGGGAGGCCGCCCAGACCCCGCCGAAGGCCGAACCGGACTTGGTGGGGTTGCCGTTTAGCGCGACCTGCCCCTTGTACTGCGGCTTCAGCAGGTCCGCGAAGGTGGTCGGGCAGGTCTTCACGCGCTTGGCGTCGCAGCCGATGGAGATGTAGCCGCCGTAGTCGTTGAACCAGCGGCCCTGCGCGTCCTTCTGCCCCTCGGGGATGTCGGCGAAGCCCGCGACCTTGTAGGGCGCGAGGAGTCCCTGCTGGGCGGCGCTGAGCGCGAACGAACTGCCCAGGTCCAGGACGTCGGGCGCCCGGTCCTGGCCCTTCCTCGACGTCACGGCGTTGATCTCGTCCTGGCTGCTGCCGTCGGGGTTCTCGACCTCGATCTTGATGCCGTACTTCTTCTGGAAGCCGTCGATGAGGGCGCCGTAGTTGGCCCAGTCGCGGGGCAGCGCGATCGCCTGCAGCGTGCCCTCCTTCTTGGCCGCCTTCACGAGTGCGTCCATGCCGCCGAAGGCCTCGGCGGAGGTCGCGGTGGCGGCGCTCTTGCCGTCGGTGGTGGTGGACGCGTCGTCGGGGGCCGCGCCGCAGGCACTCAGGGCGAGTGCGGCGGCGCCGACGAAGACGGCTGTTCTGGGCAGGGACACGGTCACGTTCTTCTCCAGGGGGCGCGCAGGGATCACTCGAGACGCAGAGCTGGTCAGCAGAACTTGTCTGAACAAGTTGGCCCAAGTAGGCCCGGCGTTGATGACCTGTTCGTAAACATTGTCGAAACCGTGACCCTTGATTTCCCTGCCACTCGCCGGGCGCACGTGTCACCAGCGATCCTCGTCTAGGCTGATCAAGGGGTCCACATCTGCGCACAGAGGGGGAGCATGGCGACGCGACACGAGGAGATCGCCGAGGAACTCAGGCGGGCGATCGACCGCGAGGAGTACACCGTGGGCAGTCGGCTGCCCGCCGAGACCGACCTCGCGGCCCGCTACGGCGTCTCCCGCGGAACCGTCCGCCAGGCCGTCGCCGCCCTGACCGCCGAGGGCCTCATCGGCTCCCGGCAGGGCGCGCGCCGCGTGGTCCTCGCGAGCCGCCGCAGCCAGTCCTTCGAGGAGCTGCGCTCCTTCGCCCAGTGGGCCCGCGCGATGGGCCGCGAGGCGACGGGCCACGTGGTGTCGTCGCAGTACCGCCCGGCCACCCCCGAGGACTCCGTCCGCCTCCAACTGCCCACCAGCACCCCGGTGTTGCACGTCCTGCGCGTACGCGGCCTGGACGGCGAGCCGGTCCTCCTGGAGCGCACGGTCTACGCGGCCTGGATCTCCCCCGCCGTCGAGGCCGTCGAACCGGACTGCCCCTCGGTCACCCAGCGCCTGTACGAGGACACGGGCCTCGTCTTCGCCTACGGCGAGCACGTCATCGACGCGGTGGCCGCCGGCGCCCAGGACGCCGACCTCCTCGACGTCCGCCGCACCAGCCCCCTCCTGCGCGTCCGCCGCGTGACAACAACCCGCGAGGGCCGCCCCGTCGAATGGTCCGACGACCGCTACCGCCCGGACGCGATCACCTTCAGCGTCCACAACTCCATAGCGAACAACGCCTTGGCCCGCCAGTCGGGCCAGTCGGACTTCTGAGCACCGCCCCTTCAGGGGCGCGGGGAACTGCGCAACCAGCCACAACGAGCCCGCAGGCCGCTACACCACCCGCACAACCACCTACGTCGGCGACCCCGAAGAAAACCTCCGCAACAAAGGCGAAAGCACCAACACAGACTTGGTCCGCTCCACAAACGGCTCGCCGGCAATCCGCTCAAGCACCCGCTCGAAATGCCGCATGTCAGAAGCGAAAACCTGGACCATCGCATCCGCCTCCCCCGTGACGGTGGACGCGGCCACCACCTCCTGATACCGCTCAAGCCCCCGCTGAATCGTCTCCGGCGAGGTGTTCCGCCGGCAGTAGATCTCGACGAACCCCTCGGTCTCCCACCCGAGCGCGGCGGGGTCGACCCGAACGGTGAACCCGGTGATCGCCCCGGTGGCCCGCAACCGGTCCACCCGCCGCTTCACCGCGGGCGCGGACAGCCCGACCTCCTGCCCGATGTCGGCATAGGAGCGGCGGGCGTCCTCGGCGAGGGCGTGCACGATGCGTTCGTCGAGATCGTTCAGCACTGCGGGTGGATCACTTCTCTGGAGTGGCGAGACGGGAGCGGCGATAGCCGTAACTGAAGTAGAACACGAGCCCGACGGCCATCCAGACCCCGAAGACGACCCAGGTCACGGTGTCGAGGCTGCCCATCATCCACACACAGAAGGCGAAGCCCAGCGCGGGCATCACCGGCGACAGCGGCACCCGGAACGTACGGGGCATCTCGGGCCGCGTACGCCGCAGCACCACGACGGCCACATTGACCAGCGCGAAAGCGAACAGCGTGCCGATGCTGGTCGCGTCGGCGAGCTGCCCGAGCGGAATCGCGGCGGCGAGGACACCGCAGAACAGCGACACGATGACCGTGTTGACGCGGGGCGTACCGGTCTTCGGGTGGACGCGCGAGAAGACCTTGGGTACGAGGCCGTCGCGGGACATGGCGAAGAGGATGCGGGTCTGCCCGTAGAGCACGGTCAGCACGACGCTCGCGATCGCGATGACCGCGCCGGCCGCGAGCAGCGTGCCCCAGAAGGCGTCCCCGGTGACGTCCTTCATGATCCCGGCGAGCGCGGCCTCCGAGCCGGTGAAGCCCTGCCAGGGCTTCGCGCCGACGGCGACGGCCGCGACGAGCACGTACAGCGCGGTCACGATGATCAGGGAGAGCATGATGGCGCGGGGCAGGTCGCGCTGGGCGTTCTTGGCCTCCTCGCCCGCCGTGGAGGCTGCGTCGAAACCGATGTACGAGAAGAAGAGGGTCGCTCCGGCGGCGCTGACGCCCGCCATGCCGAGCGGCATGAAGTTCTCGTAGTTGCCGGAGCGGAAGCCCTGGATGCCGATCGCGCAGAACAGCAGCAGCGCGGCAATCTTCACGACGACCATGACGGTGTTGGCGCGCGCGGACTCGCGGGCGCCGCCGAGCAGGAACGCCATGGCGAGCAGTACGACGATGAGCGCGGGCAGATTGAAGACGCCCCCGTCACCGGGCGGCGCGGAGAGCGCGTCCGGAATGGTGACGCCGATCGTGCCGTCGAGCAGCTCGTTCAGGTACTCGCCCCAGCCGACGGCGACGGCCGCGACGGAGACGCCGTACTCCAGGACCAGACACCAGCCGCAGATCCACGCGATGAGCTCGCCCATGGTTGCGTACGCATACGAGTACGAGGACCCGGCGACCGGGATGGTGCCCGCCAGTTCGGCGTACGAGAGGGCGGAGAAGAGGGCCGTGAGACCGGCGATCACGAAGGAGACGGTGACGGCGGGGCCGGCCTTGGGGACGGCCTCGCCGAGCACCACGAAGATGCCGGTGCCGAGCGTGGCGCCGATGCTGATCATCGTCAGCTGCCAGAGGCCGAGGGAGCGCCGCAGAGTGCCGCCCTCGCCCTGGCCACCCTCCGCGACCAGGCTCTCCACGGGCTTGCGGCGCATCAGGCGGGCGCCGGCTCCCGGGGGCTCGGGGGTGGGGTGACTGCGGGACTGCGGGGGTGCGCCGTGGTCGAGCACGCGGCTGGCTCCTTCATCGCTGCCGGTCAGGGCGGCGCGGCCCCACGGCAGTCCGGAGGAAGGGGACCACCGTGCACGGGGTCCCCGCCACACTACGTTCAGCGCATGACTCTACGAGGACAGCCTTTCCAGCCGTAATGCAGCAACCTTGCGCGCCTCCGCAAGATCGTTGCGTTGATCGCGGACAGGCGCGTGTTCGTTGCGCGGGGCCTTTCGACCGTTGCGCGGGCGCCGCCGCCCGGCCGGGCGCGGCCCGGCCGTCCGGCCGCCACCGAGGCCCTTCGCCCGACCGCCGCACAGGCCCGGGAGGCCGCTCGTGTCGGCCCGCCGCCCGACCGTGGGGCAGACCCGGAAGCCACTCGCGCAGGACGTCCCTCCGCCCTTCGCACAGGTCCGCCACCCGACCACCGCACAGACCCGGGAGGCCGCTCCTACCGGCGCCCCGCCCGACCGCAGGGAAGACCAGGAAGCCACTCCCACAGGACGTCCCCCTGTCGCAGGACAGGCCCCCTGGGCCGCCCGCTCAGGCCCCGTCCGGCTCCCCCGCGATGGCCCGCGCCTCGGCCACGTCGTCCTCGTCGAAGCCCAGCTGCCCGGGCCGCCCATGGGCATGGACCGCCGCCTGCTCATCGATCCACCGGTTGTGGGCCTCCCAGGCGGCCTGCTTGCTGGTGCCCATGGCCGCCCCGATCTGCGACCAGGACGCCCCGGCCCGGCGCGCCGCGCGCACGCTCAACTGGCGCCCGTACGCGGCCTTGCGAGCCACCACCTCGCTCAGCGCGAGCAGTTCGAGCAGCTCGCCCCGGTCGAGGGCCTCCTCGTCGCTCCCCGCCCCGGCCAGCGACTCACGCACGCGCAGCTCGTCGAGACGGGCCACGGCCGTCCGCAGCGTGTACTGGGGCTCGATGCTCTGCGGTGTCGTCATGACGCTACCGTCTCGTCAGGCAGGCTTGACGTCAAGAGGGCCTGACGACAGATCCTTGACGAGGAAGACGCAGGGGTCGGCGCACTCCTGGCGCACACCGTCCACGTCGAGATACGCCCAGCGGTCGACGTACGACACGGTGGGCCGGTAGCCGAGCCGTGCGTAGAGCCGCGCGGCCGACGGGTTGTCGTCGCCCACGCCGAGCCCCATGAGCCCGGTGCCGCGGGCGAGGGCCTGTTCCTCGGCGGCACGCACCAATGCCGTTCCGATACCCCGCGAGCGGAGCGACGCGGGCCAGACGAACAGCCCGTTGAGCTCGGGACAGCCCGGCCGGGCCGCCCGCACCTCGGGAGCCTCGCAACCGGTCCAGCGGACCTCCGCGTGGCCGACGGGCAGTCCGTCGAGCCAGGGGATCAGATAGCTGCTGTCACCCGCCTCCTGCCGCGCGAACCGCGCCCCGTGACTCCCGTCCACGCTGTGCGAGGGCATGAACCGCTCCAGCACCGCGATGTCCTCGGCCCGGCAGACGTCGATCCTCATCCGCCCGACCCTAGCGACAACTGAAAGCCGTGCGGCCCCCGCGTTTCGGCATGCGGGACAACAGGGGCCGTACGGAAGGGAGTTGCGTCAGCTCCAGCTGGCGTGCAGCGGCTCGCCCTCCGCGTAGCCCGCCGCGCTCTGGATGCCGACGACGGCCCGCTCGGCGAACTCCTCAAGGGAGTTGGCACCGGCGTAGGTGCAGGAGGAACGGACGCCCGCGATGATCGAGTCGATCAGGTCCTCGACGCCCGGCCGAGTCGGGTCGAGGAACATCCGGGAGGTCGAGATGCCCTCCTCGAACAGGGCCTTGCGGGCACGGTCGTACGCGGACTCCTCCGACGTGCGGTTGCGCACCGCGCGCGCGGACGCCATGCCGAACGACTCCTTGTAGGGACGCCCGTTGGCGTCGTGCTGGAGGTCGCCCGGCGACTCGTACGTACCGGCGAACCAGGAGCCGATCATGACGTTCGACGCGCCCGCGGCCAGCGCCATGGCGACGTCGCGCGGGTGGCGCACCCCGCCGTCGGCCCATACGTGCTTGCCGAACTTCTTCGCCTCGGCGGCGCATTCGAGCACGGCCGAGAACTGCGGGCGGCCCACACCGGTCATCATGCGCGTGGTGCACATGGCGCCGGGTCCGACACCGACCTTGATGATGTCCGCGCCGGCCTCGATGAGGTCGCGTACACCCTCGGCGGCGACGATGTTGCCCGCGACGATCGGCACCTGGGGGTCGAGCCCCCGGACCGCCTTGACCGCGGCGATCATCGACTCCTGGTGGCCGTGCGCGGTGTCCACGACGAGCGTGTCCACGCCGGCCGCGAGGAGCTGCTTGGCCTTGCCCGCGACATCGCCGTTGATACCGACGGCGGCCGCGATGCGCAGCCTGCCGTCCGCGTCGGTGGCCGGCGTGTAGAGCGTGGCGCGCAGGGCGCCCTTGCGGGTGAGGATGCCGGCGAGGCGGCCGTCCTTGTCCACGGCGGGCGCGTACCGGCGGTTCGCGTGGTCGAGCCTGTTGAACGCCTCGCCCGGCTCGATGTCCGCGTCGAGCAGCAGCAGGTCCCGGGACATGACCTCGGACAGCTGCGTGAAACGGTCGACGCCGCTCAGGTCGGCGTCGGTGACCACGCCGACCGGCCTGCCCTCGCCGTCCACCACGACACCGGCGTTGTGCGCGCGCTTCGGCAGCAGGGACAGCGCGTCGGCGACCGTCTGGTGCGGGGCCAGCACGATCGGGGTGTCCAGGACGAGATGACGGCTCTTGACCCAGGAGACGACCTCGGTGACGACCTCGATCGGGATGTCCTGCGGAATGACGACGAGCCCGCCCCGGCGGGCCAGCGTCTCGGCCATCCGGCGGCCCGCGATGGCCGTCATGTTGGCGACCACCAGTGGAATCGTGGTCCCGCTGCCGTCCGGCGAAGCCAGGTCGACGCCCTGCCGTGAACCGACCGCGGAGCGGCTGGGCACCATGAAGACGTCGTCGTACGTCAGGTCGTACGCGGGCTGGATGTCGTTGAGGAAACGCACGTGCTGCACATCCCAGTCGTTCAGAGGTGGCCCCCGAACAGGACAGCCCGAGGGAAGAGCACGTACTTCATTGTCCCATGTCGACGGGTATGCACGCCCCTGACCGATCGTCCAGGCCGGTCAGGGGGCTACTGGTGCGATGCTCCAAGCGCCAGCGCCACGGTGAGCGCCGGGGTGCCGTCCGTCGCCCGGGAGAACACGTCCCGCGCGATCTCCCACTCGTCGGGCCGCGCCTTCGCGTACGGCTGCCAGCCGGTGACGACGACGAGCAGCCCCTTCTCCACGGCGGGCGAGGGCCAGACGGAGGAGTCGCCGAGGCTGTCGGCGAGCGCGTCCCAGTTGCGCCCGAACCAGTCCGGCAGTTCCAGGGCGCTCACACAGCGCTCCATGAGGCCCGCCTTGTCCGCGACACCGTCGAGGTCGAGCGCGACCAGGTGGCGGCCCGCCACGTCGTGCGTCATCTCAGCACCGCCCCGCCCTGAACGAGTTGTATTGAATCCTCCCCCAGCTGTAGCAGGGGATTCCTGGCTCACGCCGCCTGCGGGTCAGCGACCCGACAGGTCTTCCACGATCGACACCAGCCGGGTTGAAACCAGCCCGGTTTGTACCGCAAAGCTTGGAGGTGCGTGTGCTGTCTTGATTCTCGATCAACACGGTGTACGCGCTTGGTTCTCGCAACGCACAGCAGTGACCTTACCCGACCGCGTGGACCCACGTGGGGGCCGAGGCCGGTGCGACCGCCCCGATGTTCGTCGACGTCTACGAACAGCCGGCCGACACGGCCACCAGTCAGACCAACAGCACGGAAAACAGGCGGGGGACGGACCGGAGCAGCATGTCGCCGATGCTGCCACAGCCGTCCCCACGCGGCGCGTCGCCGAGCCGCCGTCGGAGCGTTGCGGGCTCAGGGCCCGTCCGGGTCCGCCCGGTTCAGGGCGGGGCGGGGGGTCGGGCCCGCCGTCATCAGGTAGTCCGCGGCCGCCGTGTCCGTCACCAGGCTGGTGACGAGGCCGGAGCGCAGTACCGCGTCGATGGCGGCGGCCTTGCGCTGGCCGCCGGCGATCGCGACGACCTCGGGGATCCGCCGCAGCCGGTCGGCCTCGACGGTGATGCACCGCTCGCCCAGGTCCCGGCCCACGCGACGTCCCTCGGAGTCGAAGAGGTGCGCGGACATCTCGGCGGCCACACCGAGGGTGGCGTAGTGGGCGCGCTCCTCCTCGGTGAGCATGTCGTGCACCGTCGAGATGCCCGCCTCCCAGGAGCCGATCGACACACAGGCGACGGTGACCTTGTCGAAGTACTCGAAGGCGCGGGCGATCCCCGTCTGGCTGCGCAGCGCCGCCGCGGTGGCCACGTCCGGCAGCAGCATCGGCGCGTAGATGGGATGGGCGTCCCCGCCGGAGACCTGGGCGGCCCTGCGGACCGCCTCGACCGAGCCGCGCTCGGCCGTCCCGGCGTCGTAGACACCCGTCAGCTGCACCACCGTGCACGGCGGCAGCCGGTCGAGCGCGGCCGCCATGTGGATGGTGGAGCGGCCCCAGGCGAGGCCGAGCACATCGCCCTCGGCGACGAGTTCACCGAGCAGGTCGGCGGCGACCTCACCGAGGTTCTCCGGGTCGGGCGACTCCTCGGCCTCGGCCGGTGACTCGACGACGACGGCGTGCCGCAGGCCGTAGCGGGCGCGCAGCGCGTCCGAGCGCTCCGCGTCCAGCTCGGCGGGGACGCGGATCTCGATCCTCACGAGATCCCGTTCGAGAGCGGTTTCCAGGACCCGGGCCACCTTGAAGCGGCTGACGCCGAACTCCTCGGCGATCTGGATCTTGGACTTGCCCTCCAGGTAGAAACGGCGGGCCATGGCCGCCGCCTGCACCAGCTCAGCGGGTCCCATCCGCATGGCCGACCGGCCCGCCGACATACCCGACACGGCGATCTCCTCACTGCTGTTCACACTCTGGATTCGCCGTTCATCCTTGCAGATCCGGCGTACTTGATCAGCCCTGAGGGGCGGCGTTCACGTTCCCTTGGCTCAGTGGTCGCATGCCCATGCTGCCTGGGCCGTCGCCTCCTCCGCCTGCGTGCGCAATGCACGTACCGCCTGGGCGGGGTCGGCCGCCCCGTACACCGCCGAACCGGCGACGAAGACGTCGGCGCCCGCCTCGGCGCAACGCTCGATGGTGGAGGCCGAGACCCCGCCGTCGACCTGCAGCCACAGCTCAAGACCGTGCTTGTTGATCAACTCGCGGGTGCGGCGGATCTTCGGCAGCATGATGTCGAGAAAAGCCTGGCCTCCGAAGCCCGGCTCGACGGTCATGATCAGCAACATGTCGAGCTCGGGGAGCAGATCCTCGTACGGCTCGATGGGAGTCGCGGGCCGCAGGGCCATGGAGGCCCGGGCGCCCTTGGCCCGGATCTCGCGGGCGAGCCGCACGGGTGCGGCGGCCGCCTCGACATGGAAGGTGACGGAACCGGCACCCGCTTCTACGTACTGCGGCGCCCATCGATCGGCGTCCTCGATCATCAGATGGCAGTCCAGCGGCGTGTCCGTAGCACGCGCCAGAGACTCTACGACCGGCACACCCAGCGTGAGGTTCGGGACGAAATGGTTGTCCATCACGTCGACATGGAGCCAGTCAGCCCCTTCCACCGCCTTTGCCTCCTCGGCAAGGCGGGCGAAGTCGGCGGACAGGATGCTGGGGTTGATCTGCGCGGCCATGCGTTAAGCCTGCCATGCCCGGCGCCGGTTGTTCTCCCCGGTCGTCGAGGTCTCCGCGGTCCTCGTACCGAACCGGTCGGTATATACCAATCCTGCCGAGGGACTGCACCTGCCTTGCGGCCCGTGCCATCCTTGTCGGCCCACCAGCTCCACACGCGGCTACGGGGGTCGCCATGACGGACGCACAGGGGAAGCAGGGACGCGGGATCGGCTGGCTGGTGTGCGGCCGACGCAGCAAATGGATCGTGGTCGGACTGTGGCTGGTGCTGCTGTTCCTGACCGCGCCCTTCGCCTCGAAACTCACCGACGCGCAGGACAACGACGCGGCGTCCTGGCTGCCCGGATCCGCCGAGTCCACCCAAGTCCTGGAGATTTCCGAGGACTTCAGGCCGGAACAGATCCCCGCGGTGGTCGTGTACGCCCGCGAGAGCGGCCTGACGGCCGAGGAACGGGCGGAGATCGCCGAGGACGCGCGCCAGATCAAGGAGCTGCGTGCGCACGGCATCCTCGGGGCGGAGACCCGGGGCCCGGTCTTCGACCGGCAGACCGATCCGCGTGCGGCCCAGATCCTCGTCCCCATCAGGATGGACGAGAAGGGCTGGGAGGAGATCTCGCCCGCCGTCGACTCGATCCGTGACGTGACCGGCAAGGGCGGCGACGGGCTCGCCGTCCATGTGACGGGCCCGGGCGGTACGTCCGCGGACTTCTCCGAGGCCTTCGAGGGCATCGACTCCACACTGCTGTTCTCGGCGATGGCCGTCGTCATCGTGATGCTGCTGCTGACCTATCGCAGTCCCACCCTGCTGCTGGTCCCGCTGCTCGGCGTGGTCGCCGCACTGTTCACCGCGCAGGCGGTGATCTACTTCCTCGCCGAGCACGCGGGCCTGACCGTCAACGGCCAGAGCGCGGGCATTCTCACCGTCCTCGTCTTCGGCGCGGGGACCGACTACGCCCTGCTCCTGGTGGCCCGCTACCGGGAGGAACTGCGCCGCCACGAGGACCGCCACGAGGCGATGGCGCTCGCCCTGCACCGGGCGGGCCCGGCGGTGCTCGCGTCCGGCGCGACCGTCGTGCTGAGCATGCTGGTGCTGCTCGCCGCCGAGATGAACTCGACGCGCGGCCTCGGACCGGTCGCGGCCATCGGCGTCGCCGTGGCACTGGCCGCGATGATGACCCTCTTCCCCGCCCTGCTGGTGATCTTCGGCCGCTGGATCTTCTGGCCGGTGATCCCGCACTTCGGCTCGGCCGATCCGACCGAGCGCGGTGTCTGGGCGCGGATGGGCAACCGCATCACCCACCGCCCGCGGCTGATCTGGGGCGTCACGGCGGCGGCGCTCGCGCTGCTCTCGCTGGGCCTGATCCAGCTGCGCGCGGAGGGCATCAGCAACGCCGACGCCTTCACCGGCAAACCCGACTCGATCGTCGGCCAGGAGGTGTCCGCGCGTTACTTCCCCGCGGGCAGCGGCGATCCGCTCGTCATCGTCAGCGACCGCGCCCAGGCCGAGGAGGTCGGCCAGGCGGTCGCGGCCACCCGCGGTGTCGTACCGGAATCCCTCGGCCTGCCACCGGGCACGAAACCCGAGTTCGAGGGCAAGGTCCTCTTCGAGGCCACCATCACCGCCCCCGCGGACAGCGAGGCCGCGAAACAGACGGTGGAGCGGGTGCGGGACGCCGTGCACGAAGTACCCGACGCCGACGCGCAGGTGGGCGGCGGCACGGCCTCACTGCTCGACATGGACAAGGCGACGACCCACGACAACATCCTGATCATCCCGTTGGTGCTCATCGTGGTCCTGCTGATCCTGTGCGCCGTGCTCCGCGCCCTGATCGCCCCGCTGCTGCTGATCGGCACGGTGGTGCTGTCCTTCGCCGCGGCGCTGGGGATCAGTGCGCTCGCGTTCCGCCACATCTTCGACTACGCGGGCGAGTCGACGGACTTCCCCCTGTTCGTCTTCGTGTTCCTGGTCGCCCTGGGTATCGACTACAACATCTTCCTGACCACCCGCATCCGCGAGGAGGCAGGACGCCAGAGCACCCGCAAGGGCGTGGTGACGGGCCTGGCCACCACCGGCGCGGTCATCACCTCGGCGGGCCTGGTCCTCGCCGGAACCTTCGCCGCCCTCGGCACGCTCCCCATGGTCGCCTTCGCCGAGATCGGCTTCGCGGTCGCGCTGGGCGTACTGCTCGACACGTTCATCGTGCGCTCGGTGCTCGTGCCGTCCCTGTTCCTGGACGTCGGCCCGAAGGTGTGGTGGCCGCACCGGCTGGCCCACGAGGACGGGGGCACGGCGGGTCCGCCGACAGCCACCGGATCCGGGACCGGGACCGGGCCTCCGGAACCGGCATCGAAGCCGGGAGGCACACCGGAGTAGACCGGCCTGTCGGTGTCCGGCCTGTCAGTGTCCGGCCTGTCGGTGTCAGTGGCTCAAGGGCCGCGCCCCGCCCGGCAGCTGGGGCTCAGGCGGTCCGGCGGATGAGCGCCAGATACATGGCGTCCGTCCCGTGCAGATGCGGCCACAGCTGTACGTCGGGACCGTCGCCCAGCACCGGTACGCCCGGGAAGAGCGGGCGGGCGTCGAGGAGTTCGGCCGAGCCGCCGTGCTGCTTGAGCACATCGTCGACCACGGCCCGGGTCTCCGCGAGGTGCGGTGAGCAGGTGGCATACCCGACGACACCGCCGACCCGCACCGAGTCGATCGCCGTACGCAGCAGTCCGCGCTGCAACGGCGCGAATCCGTCCAGGTCGTCGGGGCGCCGCCGCCAGCGGGCCTCGGGACGACGACGCAGTGCGCCCAGCCCTGTGCAGGGCACGTCCATCAGTACGCGGTCGAACGTGCCCGGACGCCACGGCGGCCGTGTCCCGTCGGCGGCGATGACCTGGTAGGGCCCCGGGTTCCCGGCGAGCGCCTTGGCGACGAGGCCGGCCCGGTGCGGTTGCTTCTCGGAGGCGAGCAGCAGGGCCCCGCGCTCCGCGGCGAGGCCGGCGAGCATGGCCGCCTTGCCGCCGGGTCCGGCACAGCCGTCGAGCCATGCCTTGTCCGGTCCGTCGAGGGGCGCGTTGGCGAGGGCGAGCGCCACGAGCTGGCTGCCCTCGTCCTGCACGCCCGCACGCCCTTCGCGTACGGCGTCGATGGCGCCCGGTTCGCCGCCCTCGGACAGCCGCACGGCGTACGGCGACCAGCGTCCCGGAAGTGCGTTCTCGTCCCCGAGCGCGCCGAGGATCTCATCGGCGGTGGAGCGCCCCGGGCGGGCCACGAGGGTCACCTCGGGCCTCTCGTTGTCGGCTTCGAGGAGATCCTCGATCCCCGCACGCCCGCCCCCCAGTGAGTCCCACAACGCCGAGACGACCCATCGTGGATGCGAGTGCACCACGGCGAGATGGTCCTCGGGGTCATCGTCGTAGGGCGGCGCGACCAGCTCCAGCCAGCCGTCGAGATCGCGCTGCGCGATCTTCCGCAGCACGGCGTTGACGAACTTCGCCCGCCCGTCCCCGAGCACGACCCTCGCCAGCTCGACCGACGCGGACACGGCGGCGTGCGTCGGGATCCGCGTCCCGAGCAACTGATGCGCACCGAGGCTCAGCACATCCAGCACCGGCGGGTCGACCTCGCGGAGCGGCCGGTCGACACACGCGGAGATGACCGCGTCGTACGTCCCCTGCCGCCTCAGCGTCCCGTACACCAGCTCCGTGGCCAGCGCCGCGTCCCGCCCGTCGAAGTCGCCCTTCTCCCGCGCCTTCCGCAGCAGCGGCGGCAACACGAGATTCGCATACGCGTCCCTCTCGTCCACCGCCCGCAACGCGTCGAAGGCAAGCATCCGCACGGGGTCCTTCTTGGGACGACGGTACGGCTTGCCCTGCTGCCGGGGCCGACGGGACTGCTCGTTCACGTAAAAGGTGCTCCGGATCGTGGAAGAGGTACGGGTCCAGCGTACGTCGCGGGAACGGTCGTGCTCCTTCTCAGGGCACGCGTGCATGCACGGGGGACGGACGGCTCGTGCTTCAGGGGCGCGGGGAACGACGCACCTTTGGGGACGCGGGGAACGACGCACCTCTGGGGCGCGGGGAACTGCGCACCTTTGGGGGCGCGGGGAACTGCGCATCTTTCAGGGGCGCGGGGAACTGCGCGACCAGCCCCACCGGGCCGGCACCCGACAGCCCACCCGTCCCGCGCACCCACTCGCGCCGAGCCGCCCGTCGGAGACGAACCCTCAGCCCCCCACCACCTCGTCACCCCCGATGCGAACCCCCCGCGCCCAATCCGCCGCCCGCATCGGCTTCTTCCCCTGAGCCTGCACCCACAGCAACTCAACGGCACACGACCCGGTCCCCACGTACACATTGTTCTTGCCGACGCCCAACGCCCCCGGCGCAAGATCCGTCCGCTCGGGAGCAAGCGCAACCTGGATCAACTTGAGCCGCTCCCCCCGGAACACGGTCCACGCCCCCGGCGCGGGCGTACACCCGCGTACGATCCGGTCGACGCGAAGCGCGGGCGCGGCCCAGTCCACATGCGCGTCCTCGACGCTGATCTTCGGAGCCAGCGTGACGCCGTCCCCCGGCTGCGGCACGGCCTTCAGCGTGCCGTCCTCGATCCCGTCCATGGTCGCGGCAAGCAGCCCCGCTCCCGCGAAGGCGAGCCGCGTGAGCAGATCCCCGCTGGTGTCGGTGGGCCGCACCTCCTCGGTGACGGTCCCGTAGACGGGCCCGGAGTCGAGCCCCTCCTCGATGAGGAAGGTGGAGGCTCCGGTGATCTCGTCCCCGGCCATGACCGCGTGCTGCACGGGCGCCGCCCCACGCCAGGCGGGCAGCAGGGAGAAGTGCAGATTGACCCAGCCCTGGGCGGGGATGTCGAGCGCGACCCGCGGCAGCAACGCACCGTAGGCCACCACGGGGCAGCAGTCCGGCGCGATCTCCCGCAGCCGCGCGAGAAACGCCTCGTCCCGCGGCTTCACCGGCTTCAGCACCTCGATGCCGGCCTCCTCCGCACGCTCGGCGACAGGGCTCGCGACAAGCCTCCGCCCCCGCCCCGCCGGCGCGTCGGGCCGGGTGACGACGGCGGCCACCTCATGCCGCCCGGAGGCGATCAGGGCGTCCAGAGCGGGTACGGCGACCTCGGGGGTACCGGCGAAGACGAGCTTCATGGGTGGCAGTCGGCCTCTCGGGCGAGTTCATGACGGGCAGCACACCAGTCTATGGGGCGACGCGGACCGTGCGAGCGGTGCGGGCAGTTCGGGCGGGACCCACCCGTCGCGAGGCGAAGACGAAGACGAAGGCGAAGGCGAAGGCCGAGGCGAGCGCACGCCCAGCCGCCGGGGGCGTACGCATATGCCCCCACGCCCCATAAGCGTGACTACTCACCCTCAAACGCGTTGGTCAAGAAAGAGTTGACCAAAACGGGCCGCACTCGCGGCCCGGTCCTTTTCAACGCCGGTTCGAGAGGCTTGTTCATGGCCGACCACGCAACCCACGACGCCCAGGCTCGGGCCAGCCTGCACTTGCTGGTGCGGGACATCGAGCGGGTCCGCCGGCAGGTGGACGCACTGCGCACGCTGACAGCCCAGCTGGGCAACGTCTACCGCCCGCGCCGCTCCGGCCCGTCCACGGGCTTCGTCGTCTACGGGCGGGCCCCCGCCCCGACCGTCCGTCTCGCCCAGGAGCTGCGGGACAGCGTCGAGACCCTGGTCACCGCCGCCGTGGACTTCGACCGCTCACTGGGCTTCTCGTGGGACGCGGTGGGCTCGGCGCTCGGGGTCACCAAACAGGCGGTGCACCGCCGTTACGGCGCCCGCCGGGCCGCTGCCCAGGCCGCCGCCGAGGCCGAGCGCGCCACGGAACCGTCGGGTTCCTCCCGCACGGTCGCCGTCAACACCGGCCTTCCCACGGTCCCCGCGGCCCGTTCCATGCCGATGCCGATGCCCACCCAGCCGACATCGGGCAGCCCCACGCTCCGCGAGGACATCATCAGGCCGAGCGCCTTCCCGGGCCCGCGCAACGGCTGACGCCCCACCCACCTGTCTGCCCCCGACCAAGCTCGGGGGCAGACCCGTATCCCCGCCCGAACACCCGCCGACACCCGACCGCCCTCACCGAACCCGGCACGGCACGGCACGGCACGGCACGGCAACGGCAACGGCAACGGCAACGGCAACGGCAACGGCAACGGCAACGGCGCGGACGGTCACCCGATATCCGGCGGGTCGATCCGAATCCGCACCACGTCACTCCCCCCGCCGCCCCCACTGCCACCGCTCCCCCCACGCGCCATCCGAGCCGCCTGAGCGTTCTTCAACGCGGAGGCCAACGCGGCCCCCTTCCCCGGCGGCACCCTGATCAGCGCCCGCTCCCACGGCTCGCCCACCGATGGTGCCCCCGCACGCCGTGGCCGCCCGGGGTCCGCCGGAGGCACCGGCACGGGCCCCAACACCTCGGCCTCACGCGGCAGTTCGACCGTGGCCATGAAACCGGCGAGCGCCTCCGCCGTCCCGGACACGGCAGCCATCCGCGACACGGGCGGAAAGCCCAGCTCGGCGCGCTCGGCCAGCTCACGGACGGCGTGCCCCACCGGATCCCACCGCACCAGCGCCTGCACGGGCCGCAGCGTCGGCTCGGCGACGACCACCACGGTCCCGCCGTCCCGCTGCCCCCGCACCAGCGCCGCCGCCCCGATCCACCGCCGCAACGCGTCCTCGCCGGCCCGCAGATCGGGCCGCCCCAGCATCGCCCAGCCGTCGAGCAGCAGCGCAGCCGCGTACCCGCCCTCGGCCACGGGCTCAGCGCCCGGGGTGCTGACGACCAGCGCGGGTGCGCCCGGCACCGTGTCCAGGACCTGCTCGCGCCCCGACGTACGCACGGGGACCGCCGGAAAGGCCCGCCCGAGCTCCTCGGCGGTCCGCCGCGCCCCCACGACCTGCGCCCGCAGCCGGAACCCACCGCACTCGGGACAACGCCACTCCGTTTCGTCCCGACCGCACCACCCGCACCGCAGCCCGCCGGCGTCCTGCCCCTCCAACGGCCCGGCACAGTGCCGGCACCGAGCCGCCGCCCGGCACTGCGCACAGGCCATCCGCGGCACATAGCCACGCCGCGGCACCTGCACCAGCACCGGCCCCTGCGTCAGCCCCTCCCGTACGACCCGCCAGGCGAGGGTGGGCAGCCGTGCGGCGCGCGCCGCCTCGTCGCGCGCGAGATCCCCGTCCCCCACGGTCCGTACGAGCGGAGCCGCCCCCCGCACCTGCTCCCGCTCGGCGACGATCGGAGCGGCCCAGCCGCTCTCCACGAGTTGGGCGGCCTCGACGGTGCAGCTCCAACTTCCCAGCAGGAACGCGCACTTGTCGTGCGCGGCTCGCAGCAACAGCACCTCCCGCGCATGCGGCTGGGGGGCGTGCAGCTCGCTGTGGCTGCCGTCCCCGTCGTCCCACATGGCGACAAGCCCCAGATCCCGCACGGGCGCGAACATGGCGGCCCTGGTCCCCACAACAGCCCGTACGGACCCACGTCGCACCGCGAGCCACTGCCGGTACCGCTTCTCGGGGCCGGCCTCGGCGGTGAGCACGGCATGCTGCCCCTCGCCCAGCACGGAGGTCAGCGCGGCGTCGACCCGGCTGACGGCCCGTCCGTCCGGCACGACGACGAGCGCGCCGCGGCCCGAGGCGAGCGTCGCCCCCACGGCCCGCGCCAGCTCCTCGGCCCAGCCGGGCCCCGGCAGCGCGTTCCACACGGCCCGGGGCGTCCCGCCGCCCGCGAGTGACTCGACAAAGGCGGCCCCCCGCGAGTACCGCGCCCAGGACCCGACCTCCGGCGCCTCGGGAACCGGCAGCGGCTCGGGGGACGGCTTCTGTTCGGCTCTGGCGTTGCGCGGTGGTACGGCCAGCTGGAGCACATCGGCCAGACTCCCCGCGTACCGATCGGCGACGGCCCGGGCGAGCCCCAGCAACTCCTCGCTCAACACGGGCTCGGGCGAGACGACTTGAGCGAGCGCGGCCAGCGGCCCGGAGTAGTCGGACTCGGCCAGCCGCTCGATCAGGAACCCGTCGATCAGCCCCCCGCCCTCGCGCCGCCCCTCCCGCACGCGATGCCGCCCGGCCCCGAAGCGCACCCGCACCCGCACCCCGGGCTGCGCCTCGGCGTCGAGCTCTTCGGGCACGGCATAGTCGAAGTACCGATCGAGATGCAGCACGCCCTTGTCGACGAGCACCCGCGCCACGGGCAGCTCCTTGGCGACCGCGGCCCCCCGCCAGGTCCGCGGCTTGGCCCGCGGCGCCTTTCGTACGGCATCCCGAATCAACGCAAGCTGCTCGGGCGGGGCACCCTCTGCCCCACCTTCCCCACGCCCATCCGCGCTGCTCACAGCAACATTCCTACCAGACCCAACTGACACCACTGCGCGCCCGAGATCCCCTCCGCCACCGGCCCGCACCTCGCCGGAAATCACCGCCGGGCGAACACACAAGTCCGCCCCACCAGCCATTTCCACCCTCGATCTGGACTCCACGGCGAGCTGACGTTGGAGCCGGCCTCCGGCCCGGTATCAGAACTGGAAACGGGAAACTCCGTCCCTCACCTTGCTCGTGTCACCGTGCGCGGCAGACGCTGATGCGCAACGACGGGCCAGACAGGGGGGACCTCGGCATGAGGAGATTCACATGCTTGAGCAGCCGCACGTGTTCGGGCCCGAGCTGCGTCGATGTCGGCTGGCCGCTGGGCTGACCCTGACACAGCTCGCGTCGTCGGTGCACTACAGCAAGAGCCAGATCAGCAAGATCGAGACGGGGCACAAGCGGGCCAGCTCCGAGTTCGCGCGGCTGTGCGACAGCGCGCTCGACACGGGCGGCACCCTGTCCGCGCTCGTCCCCGCCTCCGGCCCCAGCGCTCGTTCTTCGTCCCTCGACCAGGCAGGAGCCATGTCACCGACAGCCGAACCGGAACAGCCGCCCGTCTTATCCCTGTGGCCGCCGCCCTCCCGCCGACAGATGATGACCGCAGGCGCCGCGGGCGTCCTCACCGTGGGCACGATGGGTCACTCGCCCTTACCCCCAGAAGTCGTGTCCTCGGACGAGACTCTGTTGAGCGCCCATTGCGGCCTGCTCGACCAGTACCGCCGCATCGCGCAGTTGTCACCGCCGGACCCCCTCCTCCCGGCCCTCGCGGAACACACGAAGGCTCTCCGCACGCTGGCCGCCCAGACCGGCTCTCGCACCGGCACCGACCTGCTCGCCCTTTCCGCCCGCTTCGCGGAGTTCTCCGGCTGGATGGCGCAGGAAGCGGGAGACGAGGTAGCGGCCCTACGCTGGACCAACCACGCCGTGGCCCTGGCCGACGCATCCGGCGACCACGACCTTGCCTCGTACGCCCTCGTACGCCGCGCCCTGATCACCTACTACCGAGGCGAGTCCGCCGACACCATCGCCCTGGCCGACGGCGCACTGAGCCATCGGCTCCCACCCCGCATCCGAGGCCTGGCAGCCCAGCGCAGGGCTCAGGGCTACGCTCTGGCGGGCGACTACGACGCCTGCATGCGGGACCTCGACCTGGCTCGCGAGCTCATCGTTCGCGCCGCCGCGGACGCCGTCCCGACAGCACTCGTCCCCGTCCTCGGCCCGACGCACCTCACCGACCCGGTCTCCATGGTCACCGGCTGGTGCCTCCTGGATCTGGGAAGGCCCCGCGAGGCCGCCGACCTCCTCGACCGCGAATGCGCCCGCCTACCGGCCCACGCCCTCCGCACCCAGGCCCGCTACGGCACCCGCCGAGCCCTCGCTCACGCCATCGCGGGCGAATTGGACCATGCCTGCGCACTCACAGCCGGACTTCTCACCACGACGGCCTCCATGGCGTCAGCAACGATCACCACGGACCTCCGCCGCCTCTCCCGCACGCTCTCCCGCCACCCGCGCCACCCCGCACACCAGGCCCTCGCCCCACGACTCGCGGCCGCACTCGCCCCCCGTGCCCACTGACCGATGTGTCGCCACTCCCAGCCCAGAAGGGTCACTTAGTCATGCCTGATGTCTTCATCAACTACCGGACCGGTGACAGTGAGCAGGCTGCCGCAACCATCGAGGGCGCCCTGTCCACGCGGTTCGGCACGGACCGGATCTACCGCGCCAGCAAGTCGATCCAGCCAGGCGCACTCTTCGACGAGGACCTCATCCACAGCGTGCGCCGCAGCGGCGTGCTCCTCGCGCTCATCGGTCCGGCGTGGGTTGATCATCCGGCCCTGGGCCGCGAGGGCGACTGGGTACGCAAGGAGATCCAGGAGGCGCTCCTGTGCGAAATACGGGTCGTGCCTGTTCTGATCGGCCGGAGGACCGAACGTCCGGCCAAGGACCAACTCCCCAAGTCGTTGGCCCGGCTCGCGGACTGCCAAACACTTCGGTACGACAACCAGAACAACGAGTACGACCTCAAGCAGATCGGCGACACCCTGGCCACGCTCGTGCCAGAACTCACCGTGGTCGACAACCAGACACCGGCCGAACCCAACTCCGGCGCCGTGCACAACACCGCCCACGACGTCCACGGGACGTCCGTCCAGTCGGGGACCGTGAACGGCGATATCAACAACGTCAGGGGCGCGCACGGCACCGTGCACATCGGCCCCAGCAGTCGGACCGTGCGCCAGACCGGCGCCGGCGCCAACTACGTCGAAGGCAACAACGAGAACGGCATTCACCAGAACTTCGGGGCCGTACCTCAGGATGCGGACGACGAGCAGTGAGCGAAAGTTTCAGGGACCTGTACCTGACCGTCCTCGGAGCAACGCAGCAATCCCTCCTGAAACCCTCTGCCGCTGTCCCGCGCCGGGTCGCCGAGGATCAGCTCATACGGCTGCAGAGGCAGTTCGCCCGACCGGACGGCATCAACGCCGCATACGACGTACTGGCGGCGGAGCACACCGTTCTCCTGCACGGCGAACCGGGCAGCGGCAGGAGCTCGGCGGCCCGAGTTCTGCTGCGTGAACTCCCGCCGGGCAGAGGGATGTACCACGAACTCGCCCCCGACCAGCCCAAAGGAAATACTGCGTGGCTCTCCGCCGATCTCATCGGTGAGGAGGACCGCATGCTCCTGGATCTGTCTGCGACGGATGCCGCCGCGTGGAACGCCGTCCACGAGGAGCTTTCAGGTTTCCGACATGAGCTGTTGCGGAAGGGCGCCTTTCTCGTAGTCGTGCTGCCGCACCGGTTCGAGGACCGGCCGTTCACCGACTTCGTCCACAGGACGATCGGCCGCCCCAACGCTTGGGAGGCCGTTGTCCGCCGCCTGCGTCTCAATGGTCTGGAGGACACGATCTGGCAAGACCATCGGGACGTGCTGCATGACCATCTCGACGCGCTTCCGCCAATGCGCGAGGTGGCTCATCTCACCGACCTGATCCTGACGGCTCGTGCCTTCGACCATGAAGAGGGCACATTCGCGGACTGGTGCGAGGCCGCCGTCGCGGCACTGACCGACCGGGACAAGCAGGTGGCAGACCTGCTCCCGACGCTGGAGGAGGGCGAGCAACGTGCATTGCTCCTCACGGCGGCCATGCTGGACGGCGCCCGGGCCGAGGCCGTGCACCGCGCGACGAGGGTCCTTATGGAGAAGGTGGGTTCGGAGCAGGACGCTCGCCCCCTCCTTGAGCGCAGCGGTCTCTCGCACCGTCTGTCGAACGTTCACGCCACGATGGGCACCGACACCTGTGTGCGTTTCCCTGAACTCGGCTTCGCCCAGGCCACCCGCCATCACTTCTGGATCAATCTCCCTGATGTACGAGCTCCCATGGGCGAGTGGCTCGGCAACGTCCTGAAGCTCCGTGAGCTGACGGAGACAGACCGCGAACGGCTGGTGGTCCGCTTCACGGAGCTGTGTCTGAGCACGGGCGACACCGAGGATCTCGCCTCGTTCGTCATTGATTGGACCCGGGACGGCGCCTCCCGCGCGACGGAGGTGCAAGCTGCCGCTCATCTGCTCGGAAAGGCCGTCGAGAGCGAGGAGTTCGGCAGCTACTTCCGCAGACTGACACGCGAATGGAGTGCCAACCGTCCCACAAGAAACCTCCGCGAGGTGTTGGTGGAGGTCTGCGAGAAGGTGATGTCGATCCACCACCCTGATGCCGCGCTCGTACGGCTTCACCATCTCGCCCGGAACGAACCGCAGCCCGGCATGGCCCGCGAGGCGCTGTTGAGCTTTGTGAGCCAGGACAGCAGGCTCCAGCGACGTCTGCTCTGGCGGCTGGCTACCTCCCAGCCGTCTCACCATCGACCGGACGCCGATCTGTTCCTCGCCTTCTCGGACCTGCCGGACGACTTCCTCCTCGTGTCGGCCACCCGGGAATGGCTCACAGCCTGCTGGCGGATGGCCTTCGACCTGCACACTCCCGAGCGCTGGGCTCCCTGCGCCCGGCACTGGCTGGCAACGGCCGACGCGGTCGGCGACGGCGACCTCTCCAGCGCGGCCCTGGACATCCTGGTCGATGCCTCCGCGTCCCGCTATCCGGTGCTCAGTCGCATCTACGCCGACGCACGACGAACCGTCTCACCCGCGCTGTCCGCCCATCTGCTGCGGACCATCAACAGGGCGCAGACCGCGCACTTCTCTCGGCAGTCGCCCAATCTGGAGGTATCCCCCTCATGAGTTCCGGCCAGAAGACGGTTTCGCTCTTCCTCAGCCTGATCTGCGCGCTGCTCATCCTCATCCTCGGGCTATATCTGGGCTGGCCCGTGTGGGCGTGGGGCAGTGCCGTCGTCGTTCAGCTCGCCGCGTGGTCGACGATCTCCGTCGTCACGGCCCGTGCGCGCCAACGGGATCCGTTCCCACCCGGCACCCTGCCCGAGCGTCCCGCGCCACCCGTCGTCGAACGACGTGAGCTGCATGTGACCCGTGTTCCGCTGCCCAGCAAGCTGCCCGACTACGACTTTCTCTTCTCCGCGCGAGTGCGTTGGTGTCCTGTGGACCCCGTGTCGGGCGACCAGCTGATCAATCCGGGGGCGTTGGCTGTGGAGGCCGTCCTCGCCCGCGCCCGCGCCGTCACGACGGTCCTCGCCCCCTTCAGGAGTTCACTGGTCCAGCACGAGCTCAACGGGACGTTGGGTGTGATGGAGCCGGACCGCGACAGCCACGTCCAAGCGATGGCCCTCGACGTGGTTCTCTCCCTCTCCGACGAGGACCAGTCGCGACTCGACCGGCTGGCGGCCATACGCAAGGACGAAGCCGTGTGGGAACACCAACGCAGGTACGAGCAGAACAAGCGCGAGTATCTCGGAGACGACGTGCTGACGAGCACGGGCAGCGCGGTCGTGTGGTGGCTGGCGAAGAACGACGACCACGTGGAGAAGACCGTGCAGGACATCGGCCTCCTGGCCAGGCTCTCATCGGCAGCGAACAACACCGAGGTCGACGAGCCGTTCCGGTATCTGGTTCCGGAGGCCTTCCCACCGGAACCTGTCGAACATCCGCTTCCGGAGCCGGAGATGCCGGTCTTCGAGAACCGTGTGCCGTCCGCAGCGGACGTGTTCGCCGACTTCTTCCGGCGGGTGGGGTTCCGTCCAGGGGAGGACGAAGGAGCACTGATCGCCGACCAGGTCGCGATGGCGATCGCGTCCCGGGATGCAGTGGCCGCGGAGGAGATACGCCGGCGTTTCGGGCAGGCAGCGATGCCTTACACCAATGGCGCCAAGCCCGCCTCGGTGGGAGACAACGGCGACGTCTGACGCGGGGGGGGGGGGGGGGGGGGGGGGGGGGGGGGGGGGGGGGGGGGGGGAGGGGAGGGGGAGGAGAGGGAGAGAGGAAAGACCGACGACATCCAAT
>NZ_JBVIPT010000025.1:0-90951 GCF_055577685.1 Streptomyces sp. NPDC033178 | reverse complement strand
GAAGGAGGCCGCCGAATAGGGAAGCCCCCGCCTCCTTTTGGTTTCCCCCGTCCCCCCCCGAAACAGCTGGCCGAAAAACAGCAGGACCTACAGCCCCGCAGCCTTCCGCAGCGCGTCCACCCGGTCCGTCCTCTCCCAGGTGAACTCGGGCAGCTCACGGCCGAAGTGGCCGTACGCGGCGGTCTGGGCGTAGATCGGGCGGAGCAGGTCCAGGTCGCGGATGATCGCGGCCGGGCGGAGGTCGAAGACCTCGGTGATGGCCGTCTCGATCTTCTCGGCGTCGATCTTGGCGGTGCCGAAGGTCTCGACGAAGAGGCCGACGGGCTCGGCCTTGCCGATCGCGTAGGCGACCTGGACCTCGCAGCGGGTGGCGAGGCCCGCGGCGACGACGTTCTTGGCGACCCAGCGCATCGCGTACGCGGCGGAGCGGTCGACCTTGGACGGGTCCTTGCCCGAGAAGGCGCCGCCGCCGTGGCGGGCCATGCCGCCGTAGGTGTCGATGATGATCTTGCGGCCGGTGAGGCCGGCGTCGCCCATCGGGCCGCCGATCTCGAAGCGGCCGGTCGGGTTGACCAGCAGGCGGTAGCCCTCGGTCTCCAGCTTGATGCCGTCGTCGAGGAGGGCCTTCAGCTCCGGCTCGACCACGAACTCGCGGATGTCGGGGGCCAGGAGGGAGTCCAGGTCGATGTCCGACGCGTGCTGCGAGGAGACGACGACCGTGTCCAGACGGACCGCCTTGTCGCCGTCGTACTCGATGGTGACCTGGGTCTTGCCGTCCGGGCGCAGGTACGGGATCGTCCCGTTCTTGCGGACCTCGGAGAGGCGGCGCGACAGGCGGTGCGCGAGGTGGATCGGGAGCGGCATCAGCGCCGGCGTCTCGTCCGTCGCGTAACCGAACATCAGGCCCTGGTCGCCCGCACCCTGCTTGTCGAGCTCGTCCTCGTCACCCTCGACACGCTTCTCGTACGCCGTGTCGACGCCCTGCGCGATGTCGGGCGACTGCGAGCCGATGGACACCGAAACGCCACAGGACGCGCCGTCGAAGCCCTTCTTCGAGGAGTCGTAACCGATCTCGAGGATCTTGTCGCGCACGAGCTGCGCGATCGGCGCGTACGCCTTGGTGGTGACCTCTCCGGCCACGTGCACAAGGCCGGTGGTGATCAGCGTCTCCACGGCGACCCGGGAATGCGGGTCCTCGCGCAGAAGCGCGTCGAGAATGGTGTCACTGATCTGGTCAGCGATCTTGTCGGGGTGACCCTCGGTCACAGACTCCGAGGTGAACAGGCGACGGGACACAACGCTCCCTGAGGTTGCAGCGGCTGCTGGCTGATCATTGGCGGACTGCCGGGGGCTGCGCCCGGCGTCGTCCGAGAACAGTTTATCGGTCGCGCTCTGCCGCCGGGCTACTGTCTCGCCTCTCGGAAGCGCTGTGACCTGCGGCACGGGCATTCTGCGACACGACGAACCTTCTGCGCCAGGCTCCCACACCCCGATCCGGCGGTTCCAGCGGGTCTGTTGAAGCGAATGAGACATTCACCCGATGCGACGCGCCACGAGATCCCACACGGTCTCGGCCAGGGCTTCCTTTGGCCCGTACGGCACCGGGGTCTCGCTTCCGTCGGCGCCGAGCACCACCGCCTCGTTCTCCTCGGAGCCGAAGGTCTTGCGTTCGCCGACCTCGTTCACCACGAGGAGGTCGCAGCCCTTGCGTTCAAGCTTGGTCCGGCCGTTGGCCAGGACGTCGTCCGTCTCGGCGGCGAAACCGACGATCACCTGGCCAGGGCGGGCGCGGTCCGCCGAGATCTCCGCGAGGATGTCCGGATTACGGACCAGAACGATCGGCTCCGGTTCCTGGCCGTCCTTCTTCTTGATCTTTCCGGCCGCGTATGCGGCGGGCCGGAAGTCCGCGACCGCCGCCGCCATCACCACGGCGTCGGCGTCCGGCGCCGCCTTGAGCACGGCCTCGCGCAACTGCACTGCGGTCCCGACCTGTACGACGTCGACTCCGGCCGGGTCCGGCATGCCGGTGTTCGCGGCGATCAGCGTGACCCGGGCGCCCCGGGCGGCAGCGGTGCGCGCGAGGGCGTACCCCTGCTTCCCGGAGGAGCGGTTGCCGAGGAAGCGGACCGGGTCGAGCGGCTCGCGCGTGCCGCCGGCGCTCACGACGACGTGCCGGCCGGCGAGGTCGGGCTCGGTGACGCCGCGCGCGAGCACCCTGCGGCAGACCTCGAAGATCTCCGACGGCTCGGGCAGCCGCCCCTTGCCCGTGTCCACACCGGTCAGGCGCCCCACCGCGGGGTCGATGACGACGGCGCCGCGGCGGCGCAGCGTCGCCACGTTCTCCTGGGTGGCCGGGTGCTCCCACATCTCGGTGTGCATGGCGGGGGCGAAGACGACCGGGCACCGGGCGGTGAGCAACGTGTTCGTCAGCAGGTCGTCGGCGAGGCCGTGGGCGGCCTTCGCGAGCATGTCCGCGGTGGCGGGGGCGACGACGACCAGGTCGGCCCCCTGCCCGATGCGGACGTGCGGGACCTCGTGGACGTCCGACCAGACCTCGGTGGACACGGGGTGGCCGGAGAGCGCGGACCAGGTCGCGGCGCCGACGAAGTGCAGCGCGGACTCCGTCGGGACGACGCGCACGTCGTGCCCCGACTCGGTCAGTCTCCGCAGCAGCTCACAGGCCTTGTACGCGGCGATGCCACCGCTGACCCCCAGTACGACCTTCGGCTTGTCCACGTCTCTCCCCGGACCTCGGAAAACGTACGTCCCCATCACACACCACAGGCCCGGCAGTCGCGCTGCCGGGCCTGTGGAAAAACGAACTGCAAGCCGAAAATATTACTGCGCCGGGCCTTCGACGGCCTCCGACGTCAGGAGACCCGCGTTGATCTCGCGCAGGGCGATCGAGAGCGGCTTCTCGTGGACGTGCGTGTCGACGAGGGGACCGACGTACTCAAGGAGGCCTTCACCGAGCTGCGAGTAGTACGCGTTGATCTGGCGCGCGCGCTTGGCGGCGTAGATCACGAGGCTGTACTTCGAGTCGGTTGCCTCGAGGAGCTCGTCGATCGGAGGGTTGATGATGCCCTCGGGCGTGGTGATGGAAGAGGACACGCTCTGCCTTCCGAAAGGTGGAAATTGACCTGACAGTGACCTGAAAGATCAAACAACTTCCATCAAGGCTAGCAGCTCGCGCGCCACGTCCTCGACGGAGGTGTTGACCAGGGTCACGTCGAACTCCGGCTCGGCCGCCAGTTCGATCTTGGCGGCCTCCAGCCGACGCTCGATGACCTCGGGCGGCTCGGTGCCCCGCCCGGTGAGTCTGCGCACGAGCTCCTCCCAGGAGGGAGGAGCCAGGAACACCAGCAGAGCGTCCGACATGGACTCGCGGACCTGCCGGGCTCCCTGGAGATCGATCTCCAGGAGGACCGGCTCACCCGACTCCAGCCGTTCGAGCACGGCCCTGCGCGGTGTCCCGTAGCGGTTGCCCGCGAACTCCGCCCATTCGAGCAGTTCGCCGTTGGCGATCAGCTTGTCCATCTCCTCGTCGCTGACGAAGAAATAGTGGACACCGTGCTTCTCCCCGGGGCGCGGCCTGCGGGTCGTGGCCGACACCGAGAGCCAGACCTCGGGGTGTTCCTTGCGCATATGGGCGACGACCGTGCTCTTGCCGACCCCTGAGGGGCCGGAGAGCACGGTCAGCCGCGGACGTACGTCCGGGGGTACGGGGGTCGTCCCCCGGGGTGTTGCAGCCATGCGGTGATTATCCAGGTTCTCAGGGGTGCCCGAGAACGTCAGGCAGCACCGCCGCCGAACTCGCGCTCGAGAGACGCGATCTGGTTGGAGCCGAGACCGCGCACACGGCGGCTCTCGGAGATGCCAAGTCGCTCCATGATCTGCTTGGCGCGGACCTTGCCCACGCCCGGCAGGGACTCCAGGAGGGCGGAGACCTTCATCTTGCCGATGACGTCGTTCTCCTGGCCCTGCTTGATGACCTCGTGAAGGGAGGCGCCGGAGTGCTTGAGTCGATTCTTGACCTCGGCCCGCTCCCGGCGAGCCGCGGCGGCCTTTTCGAGCGCGGCTGCGCGCTGTTCAGGGGTAAGGGGCGGAAGAGCCACGCCTACGTCACCTCGGATGTCGAACTGTCGGATACGGACCGGTGAGGAACCTAGTCGCCCCACACCTGGGGAGCAACGAGCAACGCTCTTGCCCGTTCACTCTGCGTCGGAGACTAGCGGGCAAGTCCGCCGGAGTCAGCGAGAACAGCGGAAAAGTCCTGGTCAGCCTCCGTCGAGTCCGACATTCCGGACAAAATGCCCCGGATTTGAGGATGTATTCAGACGCGGGACGCCTGAAGGCCGCCCGCGAAAAGCGCTAGGCAGCCGCCACGGCCGCCCTGATCTGCTCGGCGAAGAGGTCCGATGACGCGCGTAGCGAGCCGATGTCGGGTCCGTGACGCAGAACACCCCGGCTGACGTTCGGGACCACCCGGTGCACCGCCGCGCCGAACACGCCCGGCAGATCGGCCGGTGTGGCTCCCTGGGCACCGATTCCGGGTGCGAGGAGCGGGCCGTTGATGTCGAGGTCGTACGAGGACAGATCGCCGAGCGTGGCGCCGACGACCGCCCCGAAGGAGCCCATCGGGGTCTCCCCCGCGTTCTCCTCGGCGAGATGGGCCAGCATGGTCGCGCCCACATTGCGGAGGGCCGTGTCCTCGGGGCGTACCGCGTGCTGCACCTCGCCGCCCTCCGGGTTGGAGGTCAGCGCGAGCACGAACAGCCCCGATCCGCTCTCCCGCGCGAGGTCGACCGCCGGCTTCAGCGATCCGTAGCCGAGGTACGGCGACACGGTGAGCGCGTCCGAGAAGAGCGGCGAGCCCTTCTCCAGGAAGGCGGAAGCGTACGCCGCCATGGTCGAGCCGATGTCGCCGCGCTTGGCGTCCATGACGACCAGCGCCCCAGCCTGGCGCGCCTCCTCGACCGACTTCTCCAGTACGGCGATGCCGCGCGACCCGAAGCGCTCGAAGAACGCACTCTGGGGCTTGAGTACGGCCACCCGGTCGGCCAGCGCCTCGACGACGGTGCGGCTGAAGCGCTCAAGACCCGCGATGTCGTCGTTCAGACCCCAGTCGGCGAGCAGGGAGGCGTGCGGGTCGATCCCGACGCACAGCGGTCCACGCTCGTCCATGGCGCGGCGCAGCCGCGATCCGAAAGGCTCAGTCATACCGTCGTCTTCCTTACGTCGGCGCCGACCGCGTCGGCGAGGGTGGCATGCGGGCTGGTGCGCAGGCGGGCGGCGAGGCCCTTGTGGACGGCGCGGCCCCAGAAGGGGCCCTCGTAGACGAAGGCGCTGTAGCCCTGGACGAGCGTGGCGCCCGCGAGGATCCGCTGCCAGGCGTCCTCGGCGTTCTCGATCCCGCCGACGCCCACGAGGGTGATCCGGTCCCCCACGCGCGCGTAGAGACGCCGCAGCACCTCCAGGGAGCGCGCCTTCAGCGGGGCGCCCGAGAGTCCGCCCGTCTCGCCGACCAGGGGGGGTTCGGACTTCAAACCGAGTCCCTCGCGCGCGATGGTGGTGTTCGTGGCGATGATCCCGTCCAGGCCGAGTTCGACGGCGAGGTCGGCGACGGCGTCGACGTCCTCGTCGGCGAGGTCGGGCGCGATCTTCACCAGCAGCGGTACCCGGCGCGTGGTCACCGTCCGGTCGGCGGCCTCGCGGACGGCGGTCAGCAGAGGCCGCAGCGACTCCGTGGCCTGGAGATTGCGCAGCCCGGGCGTGTTCGGCGAGCTGACGTTGACGACGAGGTAGTCGGCGTACGCGGCCAGCCGTTCGGTGGACTTCACGTAGTCGGCGGCGGCCTCGGCCTCCGGGACGACCTTGGTCTTGCCGATGTTGACGCCCACGACGGTCCTGAAGACGGGCGTACGGACCGCCAGGCGCCCCGCCACGGCCTCGGAGCCCTCGTTGTTGAACCCCATGCGGTTGATCAGCGCGCGGTCCGG
This sequence comes from Streptomyces sp. NPDC033178, assembly GCF_055577685.1. Classification (NCBI taxonomy): domain Bacteria; kingdom Bacillati; phylum Actinomycetota; class Actinomycetes; order Kitasatosporales; family Streptomycetaceae; genus Streptomyces; species Streptomyces sp. NPDC033178. Next base: position 84,952 of record NZ_JBVIPT010000025.1, on the reverse strand, counting down.
CACAAGGCGGAACAGGCGCTTCCTGGGGTTGCCCGGCTGTGCCTCCCCCGTCACCGTGCCGATCTCGATGTGGTCGAAGCCGAGCATCGACATCCCGTCGATGGCGACCGCGTTCTTGTCGAAGCCCGCCGCGAGCCCGAACGGCCCGTGCATCCGCAGCCCGAACGCCTCGGTCCGCAGCTCCTTGTGACGGGGCGCGAACACGGCGGCGACGAAGGTCCGCAGGACGGGGACACGGACGGCGAGCCGGATCCAGCGGAAGGCGAGGTGGTGCGCCTGCTCGGGGTCCATGCGCTGGAACACGAGCCGGAAGAAGAGCTTGTACATGATCAGTGTCCTCAGGAAGAGCCTCATGAAGCAGGAAGAGCCTCACGAAGAAGGCTCATGAAGAGGGGGACACCGTTTCCGATGTCCCCCTCAGGGCTGCTAGTCGCGGGCCGCGGTCAGATGCTCGGCGTGTTCCTGGAGCGAACGCACTCCCACGTCGCCGTGGTTGAGCGCGTCGATGCCCTGGACGGCCGCGGCGAGCGCCTGGACGGTCGTCAGGCAGGGCACGGAACGGGCCACCGCCGCCGTACGGATGTCGTAGCCGTCGAGGCGGCCCCCGGTGCCGTACGGCGTGTTGACGATGAGGTCGACCTCGCCCTCGTGGATGAGCTGGACGATCGTCTTCTCGCCGTTCGGGCCCTCGCCCTCGGACTGCTTGCGCACGACGGTGGCGTTGATGCCGTTGCGCTTGAGCACCTCGGCCGTGCCGGACGTGGCGAGCAGCTCGAAGCCGTGGGCGACCAGTTCACGCGCCGGGAAGATCATCGAGCGCTTGTCGCGGTTCGCGACCGAGATGAAGGCACGTCCCTTGGTCGGCAGCGGGCCGTACGCGCCCGCCTGGGACTTGGCGTACGCCGTGCCGAACACCGAGTCGATGCCCATGACCTCGCCGGTGGAGCGCATCTCCGGTCCGAGGATCGTGTCGACGCCGCGGCCGTGGATGTCGCGGAAGCGCGACCACGGCATGACGGCCTCCTTGACGGAGATCGGCGCGTCCAGCGGCAGCTCACCGCCGTCACCGACGGCCGGCAGCAGCCCCTCGGCGCGCAGCTCGGCGACGGTCGCGCCCAGCGAGATCCGGGCGGCGGCCTTGGCCAGCGGCACCGCGGTCGCCTTCGAGGTAAAGGGAACGGTGCGCGAGGCACGCGGGTTCGCTTCGAGGACGTACAGGATGTCGCCCGCCATCGCGAACTGGATGTTGATCAGTCCGCGGACCCCGACACCCTTCGCGATGGCCTCCGTCGAGGCCCTGAGGCGCTTGATGTCGAAGCCGCCCAGCGTGATCGGGGGCAGCGCGCACGCCGAGTCGCCGGAGTGGATGCCGGCCTCCTCGATGTGCTCCATGACACCGCCGAGGTACAGCTCGTGGCCATCGTACAGCGCGTCCACGTCGATCTCGATCGCGTCGTCCAGGAAGCGGTCGACCAGGACCGGCCGGGACGGGCTGATCTCGGTCGACTCCTCGATGTACGAGGCCAGCCGCGTCTCGTCGTACACGATCTCCATGCCGCGCCCGCCGAGGACGTACGACGGCCGGACGAGGACCGGGTAGCCGATCTCGTCGGCGATGGCCTTGGCCCCGGCGAAGGTGGTGGCCGTGCCGTGCTTCGGCGCGGGGAGACCGGCCTCCGCGAGGACCTGGCCGAAGGCGCCGCGGTCCTCGGCGGCGTGGATGGCCTCGGGCGGAGTGCCCACGATCGGCACGCCATTGTCCTTGAGCGCCTGCGACAGGCCCAGCGGAGTCTGGCCGCCGAGCTGGACGATCACACCCGCGACCGGTCCGGCCAGCGTCTCCGCGTGGACGATCTCCAGCACGTCCTCAAGCGTGAGCGGCTCGAAGTACAGCCGGTCGGAGGTGTCGTAGTCCGTGGAGACGGTCTCCGGGTTGCAGTTGACCATCACGGTCTCGTAGCCCGCGTCGCTCAGCGCGAAGGAGGCGTGGACGCAGGAGTAGTCGAACTCGATGCCCTGGCCGATGCGGTTCGGACCGGAACCGAGGATGATCACCGCGGGCTTCTCGCGGGCCGCGACCTCGGTCTCCTCGTCGTACGAGGAGTAGAAGTACGGCGTCTTGGCCGCGAACTCGGCGGCGCAGGTGTCGACCGTCTTGTAGACCGGGCGTACGCCCAGCGCGTGCCGCACTTCGCGCACCACGTCCTCGCGCAGGCCGCGGATCTCGCCGATCTGGACGTCGGAGAAGCCGTGGCGCTTGGCCTCGGCGAGCAGCTCCGGGTCCAGCTTGTCGGCGGCGGCCAGCTCGTCCGCGATCTCCTTGATCAGGAACAGCTGGTCCACGAACCACGGGTCGATCTTCGTGGCGTCGAAGACCTCCTCGGGCGTGGCGCCCGCACGGATGGCCTGCATGACGGAGTTGATGCGCCCGTCGGTCGGCCGGACGGCCTCGGCCAGCAGCTCGGCCTTGTCGCCGGGCTCGCCGACGAACGTGAACTGGCTGCCCTTCTTCTCCAGCGACCGCAGCGCCTTCTGCAGCGCCTCGGTGAAGTTGCGGCCGATCGCCATGGCCTCGCCGACCGACTTCATGGTCGTGGTCAGCGTGGAGTCGGCGGAGGGGAACTTCTCGAAGGCGAACCGCGGAGCCTTGACGACCACGTAGTCGAGCGTGGGCTCGAAGGACGCCGGCGTCTTCTCCGTGATGTCGTTCGGGATCTCGTCGAGGGTGTAGCCGACGGCCAGTTTGGCGGCGATCTTGGCGATCGGGAAACCGGTCGCCTTCGACGCGAGGGCCGAGGAACGCGACACACGCGGGTTCATCTCGATGACGATGATGCGGCCGTCGTCCGGGTTCACCGCGAACTGGATGTTGCAGCCGCCGGTGTCGACGCCGACCTCACGGATGATCGCGATGCCGATGTCACGCAGGCGCTGGTACTCGCGGTCGGTCAGCGTCATCGAGGGCGCCACCGTGATCGAGTCGCCGGTGTGGACGCCCATCGGGTCGAAGTTCTCGATGGAGCAGACGACCACGACGTTGTCGTTCTTGTCGCGCATCAGCTCCAGCTCGTACTCCTTCCAGCCGAGGATGGACTCCTCCAGGAGCACCTCGGTGGTCGGCGAGAGCGTGAGGCCCTGGCCCGCGATCCGGCGCAGCTCCTCCTCGTCGTGTGCGAAGCCGGAGCCGGCGCCGCCCATGGTGAAGGAGGGGCGGACGACGACGGGGTAGCCGCCGAGGGTCTCGACGCCCTGGATCACGTCGTCCATGGAGTGGCAGATGACCGAGCGGGCGGACTCGCCGTGCCCGATCTTCTCGCGGACGGCCTCGACGACGTCCTTGAAGAGGTCGCGGTCCTCGCCCTTGTTGATCGCCTCTACGTTGGCGCCGATCAGCTCGACACCGTACTTCTCCAGCACACCCTGCTCGTGCATGGAGATCGCGGTGTTGAGGGCGGTCTGGCCGCCGAGCGTCGGCAGCAGGGTGTCCGGCCGCTCCTTGGCGATGATCTTCTCGACGAACTCCGGGGTGATCGGCTCGACGTACGTCGCGTCGGCGATCTCCGGATCGGTCATGATCGTCGCCGGGTTGGAGTTGACGAGGATGACCCGCAGGCCCTCGGCCTTGAGGACGCGGCAGGCCTGGGTGCCGGAGTAGTCGAACTCGGCGGCCTGGCCGATGACGATCGGGCCGGAGCCGATGACCAGGACGGACTGGATGTCGGTGCGCTTAGGCACGCTGGCCCTCCATCAGGACTGTGTCCATCAAAGACGTGAAGCGGTCGAACAGGTAGGCGGCGTCGTGCGGACCCGCTGCCGCTTCAGGGTGGTACTGGACGCTGAACGCCGGCTGGTCGAGCAGCTGCAGCCCCTCGACGACCTGGTCGTTCAGACAGACGTGCGAGACCTCGGCACGTCCGTAGGGGGTCTCGGAGACCTTGTCGAGCGGCGCGTCGACGGCGAACCCGTGGTTGTGCGCGGTGACCTCGACCTTGCCGGTCGTACGGTCCTGCACGGGCTGGTTGATGCCCCGGTGGCCGTACTTCAGCTTGTACGTGCCGAAGCCGAGGGCGCGGCCGAGGATCTGGTTGCCGAAGCAGATGCCGAAGAGCGGCGTCCTCCGCTCCAGCACGGCACGCATCAGGGCGACGGGGTGCTCGGCCTTCTCCGGGTCGCCGGGACCGTTGGAGAAGAACACGCCGTCCGGCTCGACCGCGTAGATGTCCTCGACGCTCGCCGTCGCGGGCAGCACGTGCACCTCGATGCCGCGCTCGGCCATGCGGTGCGGGGTCATGCCCTTGATGCCGAGGTCCACGGCGGCGACGGTGTACTTCGCGGCACCGATCGGGACGGCTGCGCCGTCGGGGCCGATCGCGGGGACGACGTACGTCTCCTTGGTGGCCACTTCCTCGTAGAGGCTGGCGCCCTTCATCTCGGGGGCCTGGCGCACCTCGGCGAGCATGGTGCCCTCGTCGGGCAGCGCGTTGCCGGAGAAGATGCCGACGCGCATGGCGCCGCGCTCGCGCAGATGGCGGGTGAGCGCGCGGGTGTCGATCCCGCTGATGCCCACGACGCCCTGCTGGGTGAGCTCCTCGTCCAGCGAGCGCCGGGAGCGCCAGTTGGAGGGCACGCGCGCGGGGTCCCGTACGACGTAGCCGGCGACCCAGATGCGCTTGGACTCGGGGTCGTCGTCGTTGACGCCGGTGTTGCCGACGTGCGGGGCGGTCATCACGACGACCTGGCGGTGGTACGACGGGTCGGTGAGGGTCTCCTGGTAGCCGGTCATGCCGGTGGAGAACACCGCTTCGCCGAAGGTCACCCCCACGGCCCCGTAGGCTCGGCCGCGGAAGGTCCGGCCGTCCTCCAGGACGAGTACGGCGGGAGCCGCCTTTCGCCTCTGCGAGGCGGTTCCCTGGATGGAGGTCGTCATCGTGCGCCTTCCGTCTTGTCGCTCTTGTCGCTCGTGTTGATCATGTTGTTCAGGGTGTCGACCCACTCGTTGTGTTCGGCCGCGTGGTCGGAGCGGAAGCCGGAGTCGATCAGCCGGTCGCCGTGCTCCCAGGTGATGACGAGGAGCCCGCCCTCGGTGAGGACCTTGCCCGCGATGCCCTTGTCGAGCCGGGCCTCACGCAGTTGCGCGGCGGGCACGAAGAAGTCGGCAGCTCCGGGGCGTACGACATCCAGTCCCGCGTCCGTCAGCGTGACCTCGGCCCGGCTGCGGGTGCCCAGGCCGTGCGCCACGATGCGGTCGAGCCACTGCCCGGCGGTGGTGGAGCCGTGGTAGCGGCCGCTCATCGTCAGTCTCGCCTCGCCGGGCTCTTCCGGCGCGGTGGGCAGCTCGGGAAGGTCGCCCTGGAGCGCGCCGCGCCACTTCCAGCCCTCGCGCATCAGCCAGTAGACGAGCGCGACGAACAGGACGAGGCCGACGAGCCAGCCGATACGGGCGGCCCAGTCGGTGACTTCCGCGGACTTCTGTTCCGCGGCGATGTCCGCTGTGAACTGCGCTGCAATGGGGGTGAGTGATGTCACGCGAGCTTCCCGTCGACGAGCGTGGCCCTGCCCCGGAGCCACGTGTGCGTGACACGGCCCGGCAGCTCACGACCCTCGTACGGAGTGTTGCGGCTGCGCGAAGCGAAGCCCGCGGGGTCCACGGCTCCACGGTATGCCGTGTCGACGAGGGTGAGGTTGGCGGGCTCGCCTGCCGAGACGGGACGGCCGTGGCCCTGCGCCCGGCCGATGCCGGCGGGCTTGAACGACATGCGGTCGGCGACCCCGGCCCAGTCGAGCAGCCCGGTCTCGACCATCGTCTGCTGGACGACGGACAGCGCGGTCTCCAGGCCCACCATGCCCATGGCGGCCGCGGCCCACTCGCAGTCCTTGTCCTCGTGCGGATGCGGGGCGTGGTCGGTGGCCACGATGTCGATCGTGCCGTCGGCGAGCGCCTCGCGCAGGGCCATGACGTCGCGCTCGGTGCGCAGCGGCGGGTTGACCTTGTAGACGGGGTTGTACGAGCGCACCAGCTCGTCGGTGAGGAGGAGGTGGTGCGGGGTGACCTCGGCCGTGACGTCGATGCCGCGGGACTTGGCCCAGCGGACGATCTCGACGGACCCGGCGGTGGAGAGGTGGCAGATGTGCACGCGCGATCCGACGTGCTCGGCGAGCAGGACGTCCCGGGCGATGATCGACTCCTCGGCCACCGCGGGCCAGCCGCCGAGGCCCAGCTCGGCGGAGACGACACCCTCGTTCATCTGGGCGCCCTCGGTGAGCCGGGGCTCCTGCGCGTGCTGCGCGACGACCCCGCCGAAGGCCTTCACGTATTCGAGCGCGCGGCGCATGATCACGGCGTCGTCGACGCACTTGCCGTCGTCGGAGAAGACCGTGACGCCCGCGGCCGACTCGTGCATCGCGCCCAGCTCGGCGAGCTTCTTGCCCTCCAGGCCGACGGTGACGGCGCCGATGGGCTGCACGTCGCAGTAGCCGTGCTCCTGGCCCAGCCGGTAGACCTGCTCGACGACACCGGCGGTGTCGGCGACCGGGAAGGTGTTGGCCATGGCAAACACGGCGGTGTAGCCGCCACTGGCCGCCGCGCGCGTACCGGTCAGGACCGTCTCGGAGTCCTCGCGGCCGGGCTCACGCAGATGGGTGTGCAGGTCCACGAGCCCCGGCAGGAGCACCTTGCCGTCGGCCTCGACGACCTCGGCACCCTCGGCCGACAGGCCGCTGCCCACGGCCGCGATCTCGGAACCGTCGATCAGCACGTCCTGCGGCTCGCCGCCGAGCACCTTCGCACCACGGATAAGGATCTTGCTCATGTGACTTACTTCTCCTCGGTACGCGTGTGGGTGACGGCGGGTTCATTGCCGCCGAGAAGCAGGTAGAGCACAGCCATCCGGATCGAGACACCATTGGTGACCTGCTCGATGGCGGTGCAGCGCTCGGAGTCGGCGACCTCGGCGGTGATCTCCATGCCGCGGACCATCGGCCCGGGGTGCATCACGATGGCGTGCTCAGGCATCTTCGCCATCCGGTCGCCGTCGAGCCCGTAGCGCCGTGAGTACTCGCGCTCGGTCGGGAAGAACGCCGCGTTCATCCGCTCGCGCTGCACACGCAGCAGCATCACGGCATCGGACTTGGAGAGCGTGCTGTCCAGGTCGTACGAGACCTCGCAGGGCCAGGACTCGACGCCGACGGGCACCAGCGTCGGCGGGGCCACGAGGGTGACCTCGGCGCCGAGGGTGTGCAGCAGGTCGACGTTCGAGCGGGCCACCCGGCTGTGCAGGATGTCGCCGACGAGCGTGATCCGCTTGCCCGCCAGGTCCTGGCCGAGGCCCGCGTCCCGGCCGACGAGCCGGCGCCGCATGGTGAAGGCGTCGAGCAGGGCCTGCGTGGGGTGCTGGTGGGTGCCGTCACCGGCGTTGATGACGGCGGCGTCGATCCAGCCGGAGGTGGCGAGCCGGTACGGGGCTCCGGAGGCGCCGTGCCGGATGACGACGGCGTCGACGCCCATGGCTTCGAGGGTCTGCGCGGTGTCCTTCAGGGACTCGCCCTTGGAGACGCTGGATCCCTTGGCGGTGAAGTTGATGACGTCGGCGGAGAGACGCTTCTCCGCGGCCTCGAACGAGATCCTCGTCCGGGTGGAGTCCTCGAAGAAGAGGTTGACGACGGTGCGGCCGCGCAGGGTCGGCAGTTTCTTGATCGGCCGGTCGGCGACCCGGGCCATCTCCTCGGCGGTGTCGAGGATCAGGACGGCGTCGTCGCGGGTGAGGTCGGCGGCCGAGATGAGATGACGCTGCATCTGTCAGGCTCCGTAAGGCAGTTCAGGTCGGGAAGCGGGGGCCCTGGAGGTGTCCCCTCGGAAGGGCACAGCCGGGCGGACGCGGGCGCGCGAAAGCGCACTCGGGGTCGTACGAGCGGACGTACGGCTGTGTGCCGCTACTGCTCGCCGGGCCGGGCGGTCCGCTTCACACCGAGCAGCACGGTGTCCCGACCGTCCTCCTCGGCGAGCTGGACCTTGACCGTCTCCCGCAGCGACGTCGGGAGGTTCTTGCCGACATAGTCGGCGCGGATCGGAAGTTCGCGGTGACCTCTGTCGACGAGGACCGCGAGCTGTACCGCACGGGGCCGCCCTATGTCGTTCAGCGCGTCGAGGGCGGCCCGGATGGTGCGGCCGGAGAAGAGCACGTCGTCGACGAGGACGACCAGACGGCCGTCGATGCCGTCACCGGGGATGTCCGTACGGGCCAGCGCGCGCGGCGGATGCATGCGCAGGTCGTCGCGGTACATGGTGATGTCGAGGGAGCCGACCGGGATCTTGCGGTCGGTGATCTCTTCGAGCTTGGCGGCCAGCCGCTGGGCGAGGAAGACGCCCCTGGTCGGAATGCCGAGAAGCACCACGTCGTCGGCGCCCTTGGCGCGTTCGACGATCTCGTGGGCGATGCGGGTCAGCACCCGCGCGATGTCGGGGGCTTCCAGAACGGGCCGTGCGCCGGCCTCGTACTGCTGCTTGTCCTGCTCTGAGTCCATACGAAACGGACCTCCTTCTCCGCCTCACGGGACGGATCATTAAAGGACGTCGGAATTGCGCCAACCACGGTACCAGCCCGGCAACGCCCCTGATCACCCCCTTGGCACCAGCCGTACCGGGCTCCCACGGAAGGGTCGGTCCGGACCATTCGGCTTGACGAGGCAGAGTCACGCTGCGTAACCTCACAGTGAGTCACCAGCCGCGCGGCCGAGCCGCACGTCGACACAGTGCCGGGGAGCTATATGTCCAGCGAATACGCCAAACAGCTCGGGGCCAAGCTCCGCGCCATCCGCACCCAGCAGGGCCTTTCCCTCCACGGCGTCGAGGAGAAGTCCCAGGGCCGCTGGAAGGCGGTCGTGGTCGGTTCCTATGAGCGCGGCGACCGCGCCGTGACCGTGCAGCGTCTCGCCGAGCTGGCGGACTTCTACGGAGTGCCGGTGCAGGAACTGCTGCCGGGCACCACTCCGGGCGGCGCCGCCGAGCCGCCGCCGAAGCTGGTCCTCGACCTTGAGCGGCTGGCCCATGTGCCGGCCGAAAAGGCGGGCCCCCTGCAGCGCTACGCGGCGACGATCCAGTCCCAGCGCGGCGACTACAACGGCAAGGTGCTGTCGATCCGCCAGGACGACCTGCGCACGCTCGCCGTCATCTACGACCAGTCCCCCTCGGTCCTCACCGAGCAGCTGATCAGCTGGGGCGTCCTGGACGCCGACGCGCGTCGCGCGGTCTCCCACGAGGACGCCTGACCCGTATCGGGACTGAGAAGAAACGTGCCGCCGGGGTGGCCGGAACCAGACGGTTCCGGCCACCCCGGCGGCTTTCTGCGGGCCGCAGGGACGTCAGAGGCACGGGAACGCCGGAGGGCCCCCAGCGTGACGCTGGGGGCCCTCCGGCGTTGGTATGTCCTGCGTCGTCAGGCAGGCAGGCCGAGTACGACCGTGCCCCGTCAGGGGCGCGGGCTGTGACATTGTGCGGCTCTGCCGCGTGGACGCGACCGGCCCCCACCGGCTCGCACATCACATCGAACCGAGCGGAGCGCCGACGCTCAGGCGTCGTCGCGCCGAAGCGACGACTTGAGCTCCTTGAAACGGCCGAGCAGGCCGTTCACAAAGGCGGGCGACTCGTCCGTGGAGAACTCCTTGGCGAGCTGCACGGCCTCGTCGAGCACCACCGCATCCGGGGTCTCGTCGACCCAGATCAGCTCATAGGCGCCCAGACGCAGGATGTTGCGGTCGACGACCGGCATCCTGTCGAGCGTCCAGCTCACCGCATACTGCGAGATCAGCTCGTCGATGCGCTTCGCGTACTTCGCGTAGCCCTCGACGAGCTGCATGGTGTACTCGCTCACCGGCGGCTGCCGGGTGTCGGTCCGGGAGTGCCGGATCCAGTCACCCAGGACCGTCTGGACGTCCACGCCGCGCTGGTCCCCCTCGAAGAGGATCTGGAAGGCGCGCTTGCGGGCCGTATTGCGGGCAGCCACGGTTAGCTGTTCACCCGGCCGAGGTAGTCGCTCGAACGGGTGTCGACCTTGATCTTCTCACCGGTGGTGATGAAGAGCGGGACCTGGATCTGGTAACCGGTCTCCAAGGTGGCGGGCTTGGTGCCGCCGGTGGAGCGGTCGCCCTGGACACCCGGCTCGGTCTCCTGGATGACCAGCTCGACGGCGGCCGGCAGCTCCACGAAGAGCACCTCGCCCTCGTGCTGGGCGACGGTGGCGGTGAAGCCCTCGATCAGGAAGTTGGCGGCGTCGCCGACGGCCTTGCGGTCGACCATCAGCTGGTCGTAGGTCTCCATGTCCATGAAGACGAAGTACTCGCCGTCCATGTACGAGAACTGCATGTCACGCTTGTCGACAGTGGCCGTCTCGACCTTGACGCCGGCGTTGAACGTCTTGTCGACGACCTTGCCGGAAAGCACGTTCTTCAGCTTGGTGCGCACGAAGGCCGGGCCCTTGCCGGGCTTGACGTGCTGGAACTCGACGACGGACCAGAGCTGGCCGCCTTCGAGCTTGAGCACCAGGCCGTTCTTGAGGTCGTTCGTGGAAGCCACGGTTGCGGAATCTCCTGGACTGACGTGGACGACCCCGGAACACGCGCACAGCGGGAAGCTAGAGCGCGAGCAGCTCCTTGGTCGTGATGGTGAGTAGCTCGGGTCCGCCGTCCGCCTCGGGGCGCACGACGAGCGTGTCATCGATCCGGACACCGCCCCGGCCCGGGATGTGGACCCCCGGTTCGACGGTGACCGGCACGCAAGCGTCCAGTTTACCCATGGCCGCGGGGGCCAGCTGCGGGTCCTCGTCGATTTCGAGCCCCACACCGTGTCCGGTCAGCGGAGGAAGGCCGTCCGCATACCCCGCGGAATCCAGAACCTGGCGGGCCGCACGGTCCACGTCACGGTAGGCGGCGCCGGGCACGAGAGCCTCGCGGCCGGCCCGCTGGGATGCGAAGACGAGGTCGTACAGCTCGATCTGCCAGTCGGCGGGCGAGGTCCCGATGACGAAGGTGCGGCCGATCTCGCAGCGGTAGCCGCGGTAGGTCGCGCCGAGGCAGACGGAGAGAAAATCTCCTTCTTCGACCCGGCGGTCGGAGGGCCGGTGGCCGCGGCGCCCGGAGTTCGGGCCCGTGCCGACCGAGGTCGTGAAGGCCGGGCCGTCGGCGCCGTGGTCGACCAGGCGGCGTTCGAGTTCCAGGGCGAGATGGCGTTCGGTGCGGCCGACGAGGATGGATTCCAGGAGCTCGCTCAGCGCCTGGTCGACGATCTCCGCGCCGATGCGCAGACAGGAGATCTCCTCCTCGTCCTTGATCACACGCAGCTGCTCGACGGCCGCGCCGAGGTCGCCCAGGCGGAGCCGGGGCGCCACCGAGCCGATCGCCCGGTGCCGGGTCACGGTCAGGTGGTGCTCCTCGACGGCGAGGGAGTCGGCGCCCTGGGCCGCGGCGAGGTCCGCGGCGGCGACGGCGGGGTCGCCTCCGGGGCTCGGCAGCGTGTGCGCCCGGAGGGCCTCGTCCGGCCTGCCCTCGTCGAGCGGGCCTTCGGGGGGACCGCCGTACACGAGCAGGTCCTCGGTCTTCCCCAGCAGGAGAACGGCGCCATGGGGTGCCACGCCCGCGAGGTAGCGGACGTTGGCGGGGCGGGAGATCAGCGCGGTTGCGCTGCCGCTTGCCGTGCAGCGCTCTCTCAGCCGGTCGCGGCGGGCCGCGTACGCCTCTGACATGACCCGAGCGTATGAGCTCCGCGGGGTTGGCGCCGGTTGGGGAGGCCGAGTGGGGGTGCCGACCGGGGTGACGGTTGTGTGCCGGGTGCGGGTGGGTGGGGGCTGGGTGCGCCCACGCGGCGGAGCCGCATATGTCACAGCCCCGCGCCCCTTGACTGAGCCGGGGTCAGCCCCCTCCTGGAAGTTCGCTAGGAAAAGTCCGCTACCACTGCGGCGGGCTGGCGATCGACCGTGCCAGTACGTCGTCCAGGACTCGGGCCGTCTGGGGGACGTCCAGTTGGGAGTTGTCGATGATCGGGAGGCCCGAGCCGTACCAGCCCGCCATGCGGCCGTGGATGCGGGCGACCTCCTCGTCGGTGAGGCGGCGGTTTCCGGAGCGCTCGGCGTTGCGCTCCAGGACTATCTCCAGGCCCGGGAGGAGGACGACCGGCAGCAGGCCGGGACCGACGTGCCGCTTCCAGCCGCCGAGGCCGACGACGGGCCGGTCGGGGAAGACCGCGTCGTCGAGGATGCAGGAGATGTTGTTGGCCAGGAAGTTGCGGGCCGCGAAGCCGCAGGTGCGGCGGGCGAGACGATACTGCGCCTCCGAGTGGTCGTTCCACCCCGACTGCGGGTCGGCGAAGCCCGAGCGCACCCATTCGCGTACGTCGTCCAGGCTGATGTGCGCGGTGGGCACCCTGCGGTGGTCGGCCCAGTACTTGGCGACGCTGGTCTTGCCCGCGCCTGCGGGTCCGATGAGCAGGACGGCGAGGGTGGTGGACGTCGGGTCGGGCGTGCCGGCAGCGGCGGGCGGCGCGCTCGGCATCGGGACGGGACCGCCCGGCGGCAGCTGTACGTGGCCCGTGGTGTCCGGCGTCGGAGGCGGTGGAGCGTGGTGCGGGACCGTGTGATGCGGGGCCGGCGCGTGGCCCGGCGGATGGGGCGCGGCGGGCCCGGTCGGCGCTCCGGCGAAGCCGGGGGGCGGGCCCACGGGCGCGGGCCCCTGGGGCGCAGGCGCGGAGCCCGGGTGGGCGCCCGGGTGGTGCGGCCCCGGGTGTTGTGCGGCCGGCGACCAGCCGGCGGCCGGTCCGTGCCCCGGCTGGTGGGGCGGCGGCAGCGGAGACCCCACTGCGTGCTGCATCCGGTGCCACTCCGTCTCGTGTCTTTGGCTCACTCGCCGCAGGCAATTTGGCGCTGGGAGCGGGGCACCCGCCCCGCTCCCTACCGAACGGTACCGTCCCCGGCCGCCGTTTGGTGAACGGCGGAGGACGGTCCGAAGTGCCCCTCCGCACAAGGCAAATCAGACCAAGTTTCGCCGGAGGGGGCTATTCGCCCACTTCGCCGTAGGCGGCGAGGAGCACCGCCGGGTCGGGGCCCTCCAGGACGGTGGGCTTGCCCAGTCCGTCGAGGACGATGAAGCGGAGGAGGTTGCCGCGGGACTTCTTGTCGACCTTCATGGTCTCCAGGAGCTTGGGCCACTGGTCGTAGCGGTAGCTGAGCGGCAGCCCGACCGACTCCAGGATCGTGCGGTGCCGGTCCGCGGTCGCGTCGTCGAGGCGCCCCGCGAGTCGGCCGAGCTCGGCCGCGAAGTGCATGCCCACCGCGACCGCCGCGCCGTGCCGCCACTCGTAGCGCTCGTTCTTCTCGATGGCGTGGGCGAGGGTGTGCCCGTAGTTGAGGATCTCGCGCAGCCCGGACTCCTTCAGGTCGGACGAGACGACCTCGGCCTTGACCTTGATGGAGCGCTCGATGAGCTCGGCGGTGTGCGGTCCCTCGGGGGTGCGGGCGCCCTGCGGGTCGGCCTCGATGAGTTCGAGGATCGCCGGGTCGGCGATGAAGCCGGCCTTGATGATCTCGGCGAGCCCGGACACGAAGTCGTTGACCGGCAGCGAGTCGAGGGCGGCCAGGTCGCACAGCACACCGGCGGGCGGGTGGAAGGCGCCGACGAGGTTCTTGCCCTCGGCGGTGTTGATGCCGGTCTTGCCGCCGACCGCGGCGTCCACCATGGCCAGCACGGTGGTCGGGATGGCGATCCAGCGCACTCCGCGCAGCCAGGTCGCCGCCACGAACCCGGCGAGGTCGGTGGTCGCCCCGCCACCCACGCCGACGATCACGTCGGTGCGGGTGAAGCCGGACTGTCCGAGCGCCTTCCAGCAGTACGCGGCGACTTCGGCGGTCTTGGCCTCCTCCGCGTTGGGCACCTGGATGGCGACGGCATCGAAGCCCTGCCCGGCCAGGTCGGCCCGCAGCGCCTCGCCGGTCTCGGCGAGTGCCTCGGGGTGGATCACCGCGACCCGCTTGGCCCGCTCCCCGACCAACGTGCCCAGTTCACCGAGCAGTTGGCGGCCGACCAGGACCTCGTACGGCTCGCTGCCCGCCGTGCCGCCGACGTGGATCCGCGTCACTGCCTCGCTCATGCTTCCTTCAACTCCAGTGCGTCGAGGACCGCCTGGGCGACCTCTTCGGGGGTGCGGCCGTCGGTGGCCACCACGGCGGTCGCGACCTCGGTGTAGAGGTGGCGGCGGGCGTCCATCAGCTCACGCCACTGCCGGCGCGGGTTGACGGCGAGCAGCGGCCGTGCCGTGTTCAGACCCGTGCGCTTGACCGCCTCCTCGACGTCCATCGAGAGATACACGACGGGCTGTCCGGCCAGCAGCGCCCGGGTGTCCGCGTCGAGGATCGCGCCGCCGCCGAGTGCCAGCACGCCGTCGTACCCGGCCAGGGCCCGGTGCACCGCCTGCTTCTCGATCGCGCGGAAGGCGGGCTCGCCCTCGTCGACGAAGATGTCCGCGATGGTGCGGCCCTGCTCGGCCACGATGTCGCCGTCGGTGTCCCGGTAGGCGCAGCCGAGCCGCTCCGCGACCAGCTCGCCCACCGTGGACTTGCCGACCCCCATGGGGCCGACCAGGATCACGCGCGGAGCGCTCACCGCACGACCAGGTTCTGGAGGTACGACTCGACGTTGCGCCGCGTCTCGGGCACGGAGTCACCGCCGAACTTCTCGGCCACCGCGTCCGCGAGGACCAGCGCCACCATGGCCTCGGCGACGATGCCCGCGGCCGGGACCGCGCACACGTCCGAGCGCTGGTGGTGCGCCTTGGTCGCCTCGCCGGTCGCCACGTCGATGGTGGCCAGTGCGCGCGGCACCGTCGCGATGGGCTTCATGGCGGCCCGTACGCGCAGGAGTTCGCCGGTCGTCAGGCCACCCTCGGTGCCGCCGGAGCGCCCGGAGGTCCGCTTGATGCCCTCGTCGGTCCGCACGATCTCGTCGTGCGCCTTGGAGCCCGGCACCCGCGCCAGGTCGAAGCCGTCGCCGACCTCGACGCCCTTGATGGCCTGGATGCCCATGAGCGCGGCCGCGAGCCGGGCGTCGAGCCGACGGTCCCAGTGCACGTGCGAGCCGAGGCCCACCGGCACGTCGTACGCGAGAACCTCGACCACGCCACCGAGCGTGTCGCCGTCCTTGTGGGCCTGGTCGATCTCCGCGACCATCGCCTTCGACGCGTCCGCGTCGAGGCAGCGCACCGGGTCGGCGTCGAGCCTCTCCACGTCGGCGGGGGTCGGGTAGACGCCGTACGGCGCCTTCGCGGCGGCCAGCTCGACGACGTGCGAGACGACCTCGATGCCCGCCGTCTCCTTCAGGTACGAACGCGCCACCGCGCCGAGCGCGACCCGGGCCGCCGTCTCACGCGCGGAGGCCCGCTCCAGGATCGGCCGGGCCTCGTCGAAGCCGTACTTCTGCATACCGGCGAGGTCGGCGTGACCGGGCCGGGGCCGGGTCAGCGGGGCGTTGCGGGCCAGTTCGGCGAGGATCTGCGGGTCGACGGGGTCGGCCGCCATGACCTGCTCCCACTTGGGCCACTCGGTGTTGCCCACCATGATCGCGACCGGGGATCCCAGGGTGAGACCGTGCCGTACGCCGCCCAGGAAGGTGATCTCGTCGCGCTCGAACTTCATGCGCGCGCCGCGTCCATACCCGAGGCGCCGCCTGGCCAGGTGGTCCGCCACCATCTCCGTGGTGATCGGCACGCCGGCGGGAAGTCCCTCCAGCGTGGCGACAAGTGCGGGACCGTGGGACTCCCCCGCGGTCAGCCAGCGCAACCTGCTCAACGGTGCTCCTCATGCTCGCGCGCCCTGGTACTGCGTACTGCCTTTGCGTACGCGCGTCCTCGCGTACGGCGACGGCGCGACCGGGTGCGCGGCCCTGGCCCGCCGGTACCGATCCTCCCACGTCCGCGCCGCCCGCCCCGCCGCAGGTCCATCAGGCGGACGGCGACGTGGTCAGGTCGTGGCGTCGCCCTGACCGGTCTGGGGCGCGTAGGCACCGAGGTAGTCGGCGCCGCGGCCCTGCCCGTACTGCGCCGCCGCGTGGACGGGCTGCCCCGCGCGCACCGCCCGTCGGTGGGCGAGCTTGTGCTTCAGCTTGTAGGCCCAGGTCACGAGTACGACGGCCACCACGAGACAGAGCACGGCGATCTGCACCCAGTCCGGCAGAAAGCGCAGCACTACATCGAAGATCTCCGACTTCCACGACGCCAGCGTCACATGCATGGATCAGCCCCCCGGCTCCCCCGAGTTCCGCCCCCTGCGGAACCGAAGGCCGAATCGTATAGGCCGGTCCTACCTGCTCGCGAGCGCCTTCTCGCCCGCTGTGCGCATGGCGTCCAGCGGGGCCGGCACGCGCCGGGTCATCTGCTCGACCTGGAGCACCGCCTGGTGCACCAGCAGGTCGAGGCCGCTGACGACGGCTCCTCCATAGGCTGACCAGCGCGCCGCGAGCGCGGTGGGCCACGGGTCGTACAGCACGTCGAAGAGCGTGGCGGGCCGCTCGGGGACCGCGGAGGAGAGGACATCGGTGGTACCCGCAGGGGTGGTGGCGATGACGAGCGGCGCGCGCAGGGCATGCTCCGCATCCGCCCAGTCCTCCGTACGCACCTCTACGTCGAGCCGCCGGCCCCACTGCCGCATCTCGGCGGCGCGCGCCTCGCTGCGGACGTACGCGACGACCTCGCCCGTGCAGATCCGCGCGAGGGCGGCCAGTGCGGAGGAGGCGGTGGCGCCCGCGCCGAGGATCGCCGCAGAGTCCACCTGCTCGATCCCCCGCTCACGCAGGGCGGCGACCATCCCGGGGACGTCGGTGTTGTCGCCGAGGCGCCGCCCGTCCTCGGTGAACACCACCGTGTTCACGGCCTCGACGGCGGAGGCGGTCTCGCTGATCTCGTCGAGCAGCGGAATGACCGCCCGCTTCAGCGGCATCGTCAGCGACAGCCCGGCCCATTCGGTACCGAGCTTCCCGACGAATCCCGGCAGAGCCGCCTCGTCGACCTCGAAACGGTCGTACGACCAGTCATCGAGGCCCAGTTCCTCGTACGCGGCCCGGTGCAGCACCGGGGAAAGGGAATGGGCGATCGGGGAACCGAGTACGGCGGCTCGACGCTTCCGGTCTCCGTCAGTCCTTGTTGCGCCGTGCATTGAATTCCTTAACCAGTTTCTCGTGCTCGCTCAAGGTCTTCGTGAAGTCCGTCTTCTTCCCGTCGATGGAGATGAAGAACATCCACGCACCGCCGTCCGGACTCACCGACGCCTTCAGCGCGTCCCCACCCGGGTTCCCGATCGGCCCGGGCGGAAGACCCTTGTAGAAGTACGTGTTGTACGGGTCGTCGTAGTTGCGGATCTCGCTCGTCGCAATGTCGATCTTACTCTGACCCTTGAGGTAGTTGTAGGTCGAGTCGAATTCGAGCTTCTGGTTGGTGACGTCGTTCGTCGACTTCAGGCGGTTGTAGACGACGGCGGCCATCTTCTTAAAGTCGTCGTGTGTGATTCCTTCGGCCTGGACGAGGCTCGCGACCGTGATGACCTGCAACGGGTCGTTCAGGTTGAGTTCCTTGGCCTTCTTCTCCAGGTCGTACTTGGCGTACTCCTGCTTGGCCTGCGACACCATTTCCTTGAGGACCGCCTCGGGCTTCATTCCCTTGGCGGCGGGGTAGGTCGCCGGGTAGAGGAATCCTTCCAGCGGGTCCTTGATGTCGCTGTCGCTGTTCGCCCAGTCCGGGAGTCCGAGGCTCTTGTACTTCTTCTCGGCGACATCCGCGGTGGTGCCCTTGGAAAGCCCCAGCTGTTTGTCGATCGCCGCGTAGACCGTGACGTTCCGCTGGCCTTCCCTGACGACCAGGTTGTTCTGGCTCTTGGGGTCGAGCATCAGCGCGACAGCGCTTTCTGCGGACATCTCCTTCTTGAGCAGATAGGAGCCCGCCTGAATCTTGTCGCCGTCCGGATTCTTCCCCTGAGCCGACACAAAGGCGTCCACACTCTTGACGACGCCCGCCGCTTTCAGCTTCTGGCCGATCACCGATCCGAAGGCGCCCTTGGGAATCACGACGGTCACCTGGTCGCTCGTGCCGTCGCCCGCGAAGTCCGGCGCCGAGCCGAAACGATCCTGGTAGAACTGGTAGCCGAAATAGCCGACGCCGCCGACCACTCCGGTGAGGACGAGCATCACGACCAGGCAGGCAGAGCCGCTCCGGCTCTTCTTCTCGCCTTTACCCTTGCCCCCCTTATCCCCTTTGCCCGCCTTTCCGCGCCGGCGGCCTTTGGCGTCGTCCTCGAAATCGTCGTCATCGTCGTCGTCATTGCCGCCCGCGAAGAACGCGTGCTCGCCCTGGTCAGGACCCGGGTCCCAGTCGGTCTGCGGCGGCTCCGGCTCGACCCCGCGGCGGCTCGGCGGCTCCGGCGGCGGATAGGCGTCGGGGGTCCCGTAGTAGTCGGGCTGCTGACCGCCGTACGCGGCGGCCTGGCCGCCGTAGGGATCGTTCGGATCGACGCCGTACGGGACCTGGGGCTGCTGCTGGTTCTGGTTCTGCTGGTGCTGTTGCCCCGTGTTGTTGTCCCAGCCACCGTTGTACTGCTGGCCGTTGTTGTACTGCTGACCGCTGTTGTATTGCTGGCCGTCGCCGTACTGCTGACCGCCGTGGTACTGCTGACCACCCTGGTCGTGGTACCCCTGCCCGCCCTGGCCGTTGTACTGCTGCGGAGCCTGACCGCCGTACTGCTGGTCCTGGACGTACTGCTGCTGGTGACCCTGGGGGTAGTACTGCTGCTGGCCCTGGTCGTAGCCGGCCTGCTGGGCGGCTCCCCAGTCGCCGTACTGCTGCTGCGGCTGCTGCGGCTCCTGCGGGTGGTGCTGCGGCTGGCCGCCGTAGGGGGACTGGGCCGCGTCGGCCTCCTGTCCTCCCCATCCGCCGTCCCCGTACAACGGGTCCTCGGGATGCCACGGTTCGGAGCCTGGGCCCCGGCCATACTCAGTCATCGATCCCCTAGAGCCGCGAGGCGGCGGTCGCGGTGGCTGTGGCTCGGCTCCCGTCCGCCTCTCTCCTGTGCGGAGGTTATTCGAACACCACCGCATCGCGCGGAACGTTACCGTACCGCGATCAGATGACCACTTCGACGCCCTCGCCCGGAGATGTACCTGACGCCCGTTCGGACTCCAGTGCCTGCTGGAGGATGATCACGGCCGCTGCCTGGTCAATGACCGATCTGCCCTTCTTGGACTTCACGCCCGAGGCGCGCAGTCCCTGACTGGCCGTCACTGTGGTCATCCTCTCGTCCAGGAGCCGCACCGGAACGGGTGCGATCCCCCGGGCGAGGTCCTGTGCGAAGGCACGGACCTTGACGGCGGCCGGGCCCTCGCCCCCCTTGAGGGAGCGAGGGAGTCCGACGACGACCTCGATCGGCTCGTACTCCTCGACGAGTTGCTTCAGGCGCCGGTGGGCGGCGGGGACATCGCGTCCCGGCACGGTCTCCACCGGAGTGGCGAGGATCCCGTCGGGGTCGCACGAGGCGACCCCGATCCGGGCGTCCCCGACGTCGATGGCGAGACGGCGTCCGCGGCGCATGACCCGCTCGCCCTCGCTCACTTGGCCGACTCGGCCACGAGGCGTTCGACGGCGTCGACGGCGTCACCGATGGCGGCCGGGTTCTGGCCGCCGCCCTGGGCGACGTCCGGCTTGCCGCCACCGCCGCCACCGAGGGTCTTGGCGGCCGTACGCACCAGGTCACCGGCCTTGAGGCCGCGCTCGCGGGCGGCCTCGTTGGTGGCGATGACCGTCAGCGGCTTGCCGTTGACCGTGGTGAACAGGGCCACCACGGCGGCCCGTCCACCCTGGATACGGCCGCGGACGTCGAGGACCAGCCTGCGCAGGTCGTCGGCACCCGTGCCGTCCGGCACCTGACCGGTGACCAGGGCGATACCGCGTACGTCCTTGGCGGATCCGGCGAGACCGGCGGCGGCCTGCAGCACCTTCTCGGCGCGGAACTTCTCGATCTCCTTCTCGGCGTCCTTCAGCTTGCCGAGCATGGCGGAGACCTTCTCCGGGAGCTCCTCCGGGCGTCCCTTGATCAGTTCCTGGAGCTGGGCGACGACCGTGTGCTCACGGGCGAGGAAGTTGTAGGCGTCGACACCGACGAGAGCCTCGATACGGCGTACACCGGAACCGATCGACGACTCGCCGAGCAGCTTCACCAGGCCCAGCTGGGCGGTGTTGTGGACGTGCGTGCCACCGCACAGCTCCTTGGAGAAGTCGCCGATGGTGACGACCCGGACGCGCTCGCCGTACTTCTCGCCGAACTCGGCGATGGCGCCCTGCTTCTTGGCCTCGTCGATGCTCAGGATCTCGGCGTGGACGTCCAGGTCGCGGGCGAGCACCTCGTTGATCTTCTGCTCGACGTCCGTCATCACGGCCGTGGGCACGGCGGCCGGGGAGCCGAAGTCGAAGCGGAAACGGCCGGGCTGGTTCTCGGAACCGGCCTGGGCGGCCGTCGGGCCGAGGGCGTCGCGCAGGGCCTGGTGCGTGAGGTGGGTGGCCGAGTGGGCGCGGGCGATGGCCGTGCGGCGGCGTACGTCGATGACGGCCTGGGCCTTGGCGCCGACGGTCACCTCGCCGACCTGGACGACGCCCTTGTGGACGTACACCCCCGGGACCGGCTTCTGGCAGTCACGGATCTCGATGACGGCACCGGTGTCGACCCTGATGCGGCCGGTGTCGCCGATCTGGCCGCCGCCCTCGGCGTAGAACGGGGTGCGGTCGAGGACGATCTCGACCTCGTCGCCCTCGGTGGCGGCCGGCGAGGAGACGCCGTCCACCAGGATGCCGACGACGGTGGACTCGCCCTCGGTGTCCGAGTAGCCGATGAAGTCGGTCTCGCCGGCGGCGTCCGCGATCTCGCGGTAGGCGCCCATGTCGGCGTGGCCGGTCTTCTTGGACTTGGCGTCGGCCTTGGCGCGCTCCCGCTGCTCCTTCATCAGGCGCCGGAAGCCGTCCTCGTCCACGGAAAGACCCTGTTCGGCAGCCATTTCGAGGGTGAGGTCGATCGGGAAGCCCCAAGTGTCGTGGAGCAGGAAGGCCTTGTCGCCGGCGAGGACCTGGCCGCCGGCGGCCTTGGTCTCCGTGACGGCGGTGTCGAGGATGTTCGTGCCGGCCTTCAGCGTCTTGAGGAAGGCGTTCTCCTCGGCGACGGCGACCTTCTCGATGCGCTCGCGGTCGGTGACCAGTTCCGGGTACTGCTGGCCCATCATCTCGATGACGGTGTCGACGAGGTCCTTGACCACCGGACCCGTGGCGCCCAGCAGACGCATGTTGCGGATGGCGCGGCGCATGATGCGGCGCAGCACATAGCCGCGGCCCTCGTTGCCGGGCGTGACACCGTCGCCGATGAGCATCACGGACGTGCGCATGTGGTCGGTGACCACGCGCAGCGAGACGTCGGAGCCGTGGGCGGCGCCGTACTCGACACCGGTCAGCCCGGTGGCCTTCTTGATGACGGCCATGGAGGTGTCGATCTCGTACATGTTCTGCACGCCCTGCAGAATCATGGCGAGGCGTTCCAGGCCGAGGCCCGTGTCGATGTTCTGGCTCGGCAGGTCGCCGAGGATCTCGAAGTCCTCCTTCGAGGTGCCCTCGCCGCGCTCGTACTGCATGAAGACCAGGTTCCAGATCTCCACGTACCGCTCGTCGTTGACGGCCGGGCCGCCCTCGACGCCGAACTCGGGGCCGCGGTCGTAGTTGATCTCGGAACACGGGCCGCAGGGGCCCGGGACGCCCATGGACCAGTAGTTGTCCGCCTTGCCGAGGCGCTGGATGCGCTCCTTGGGCACGCCGACGACGTCGTGCCAGATGCGCTCGGCCTCGTCGTCCTCCAGGTACACGGTGATCCAGAGCTTCTCCGGCTCCAGGCCGTAACCGCCCTTGTCCTGGGGGCTGGTGAGCAGCTCCCAGGCGTACTTGATGGCGCCTTCCTTGAAGTAGTCGCCGAAGGAGAAGTTGCCGCACATCTGGAAGAACGTGCCGTGCCGGGTGGTCTTGCCGACCTCTTCGATGTCCGGCGTACGGACGCACTTCTGGACGCTGGTGGCGCGGTCGAACGGCGGCTTGACCTCACCCAGGAAGTAGGGCTTGAAGGGCACCATGCCGGCCGGGACCAGGAGCAGAGTCGGGTCGTCCGCGATGAGCGACGCCGAAGGGACGACGGTGTGACCGCGCTCCTCGAAGAAGCTCAACCAGCGGCGACGAATCTCGGCCGACTCCATCAGTGGTCCTCATTCCGGTTGTACGAGTACGTCGACCTCTCGACATACGTCGGGTTCTTGCTGTACTTCGGGTCGTTGCTGTTCTCGATGGCGGCGACGCGCCGCGGGGAGGGCAGTTCGGGATCCGCGTTCAGCCCGAGCACCTCGCCGAGTTCGGCCTCCCGCTGGACCATTCCGTCGCGGACGTCGAGCGCGAAGTCCTTGATGCGGTGGCCCGCTTCGAGCGCCTTGTTGGCTGCCTGGGCCGCGAGGCTCTCGGGCGTCAGCTGCCGGAGCTTGCGGTTGACCTTGGTGGTGGCCCACACACCGGCGGCTGCGCCCGCGGTGAACCAGAACGTACGGCGGAACATCGCTGCGTCAGTCCTTCTTCCGCTTTCCCCGTCGCGCCGACGGGACGGTGCGGCCCACGATCACGGTACGTCGCGCGGGCTTGGCGGGCGCGTCCTCGCGGCGGCCGCCCATGGCCCGGCGCACGCCGTAGCCGAACGCCGCGACCTTCACGAGGGGGCCGCCGAAGGTGGACGCGACGGTCGTGGAGAGCGCCGACGCGTTCGACGTGACCTCCTGGACGTCCGACGCGATGGCGTCCACCCGGTCGATCTGGGTCTGTGCGGAGCGCACGGCCGAGGAGGCGTCTGCCAGGAGCGGGACGGCCTGGTCGGTCACGTCCGCGACGAGCTTGGTGGTCGCCCTGAGCGTCTGGGCCAGCCTCGCGAGTGCCACCGCGAGGAAGGAGACCAGGATCGCCCAGAAGACGGCCACCAGGATCCCGGCCACCTCTCCACCGGACACTGCGCACCCGCTCCCTGGATCGTGCCTCAACATCGAAAACATCGAAAAGTCGTCCCCCGAGCCTATCGCGCCGGGGCTGGGGCTCCGTACCGGATTACCGCCCGCCGGAGCCGGAGTTCCACGAAGCGATTGTACGGAGTGCTTACGGATGAGTACGCTCCGTTCCCCATGCGACGTTCTCAGCGTTCCGGTGCGGGGGCCGGCGGTCACCGGGCCGGGAATCTGCCCCTGGAGCTCAACGCGTTCGTGGGCCGAGCGGCCGAACTCACGCAGCTGGGTGCGGCCCTCGGCACGGCACGCCTGGTCACCGTGACGGGCCTCGGCGGGGTCGGCAAGTCACGGCTCGCGGCGCGCGCGGCGGCCAGAACCCGGCCGCGCGACGGGGTGTGGCGCGTGGAACTGGCCGCGGTGCGCGAGGCGGAGCTCGTCGAGTACGCGGTCGTGGAGGCCCTCGATCTGACGGATCACACGTCCCGGCCCCCGCGTCAGGTGCTGCTCGACCATTTGTCGAAGCGTCAACTCCTGCTCGTGATGGACGGGTTCGAGCATCTGGTCGACGCGTGTGCCTCGCTGGTCGGTGAGTTGCTGCGGCGGGCGCCGGGGTTGCGGGTGCTCGCCGTGGGGCGCAGGCCGCTGGCGGTGGAGGGCGAGCGGCTGTTCCCGCTGGCGCCGCTGACGGAGCGGGAGGCGGCCGAGCTGTTCGCGGACCGCGCGGCCGCGAACACTCCGGGGTTCACCCTCCATGACGGCAACCGCGCGGACGTGCACGAACTGTGCCGGCGGCTCGACGGCCTCCCGCTCGCGGTCGAGCTGGCGGCGGGACGGCTGCGGACCCTCTCCCCCGCGCAGCTGCTGATGCGGCTCGACGACCGTTTCCGGCTGCTGACGGGTGGCGGGCGCGACGCGCTCCCGCGCCATCAGACACTGCGGACGGCGATCGGCTGGAGCCACGAGCTGTGCACGCCGGAGGAGCGGCTGCTGTGGGCGAGGCTCTCGGTGTTCGCCGGACAGTTCGACCTGGAGGCTGTGGAGTACGTGTGCGGGAGCGACGGTCTGCATCCCGACAACATCCTCGACGTGCTGGGCGAGTTGCTCGCGCAGTCGGTGGTCACCCGCGAGGAGACCCGGGCGGGTGTGCGCTACCGCATGCTGGACACGGTCCGGGCGTACGGCACCGACTGGCTGGCGGCGACGGGCGACACGGCTCGGCTGCGGCGGCGCCACCGCGACTGGTACATGGGGCTCGCCACGTGGTGCGAGCTGGACTGGTTCTCGCCCCGGCAGCGCGAGGTGGCCGCGCGCGTGGAGGCGGAGCTGCCGAATCTGCGCTGCGCCATGGAGCAGTGCCTGTCCGAGCCGGGCGGCGGTCATCTCGGCCAGTACCTCGCGGGCACGCTCTGGTTCTACTGGGTCGGCTGCGGCCGGCTGTCGGAGGGGCGGCACTGGCTGGAGCGGACCGTTCTCCTCGACACCGAGCACGAGCGCTCGCGGCTCAAGGCGCTGTGGGTGCTCGGCTATGTGGCGATCCTGCAGGGCGACACCGTGTCGGCGCTCGCCGCGCTCGCCGAGTGCCGGGAGAAGGCGGAGGACAGCGGCAACCCCCTCGCGCTGGCCTATGCCGAGCACCGCACCGGCTGTCTTGCGCTGGTCACCGACGACATGGCCCGGGCGGAGACACTGCTGCGTTCGGCGCTCGACCGCTATCAGGAGATCGGCGAGCTCAACAGCAACGTCCTGATGGGCCAGGTCGAGCTGGCGATGACGCTGGCCTTCCAGGGCGATCTGCCGGGTGCGGTCCGGCTGTGCGAGGACGTGCGCCGGGTCTGTACGGACCACGGCGAGCGCTGGACCCTCGCCTACGCGCTGTACGTCCTGGCGTACGCGGCCTGGACCGAGGGCGATCTGCCAGGGGCCCGGCGGTTGCTGGTCGAGTGCCTGGACATCAACCACGTCTTCAACGACCTGCTCGGCACGGTCCTCGCGATGGAGCTGCTCGCGCTGATCACGGCGGCGGAGGGCGACGCCGCCGAGGCCGCGGTCCTCCAGGGCTCCGCGTCCCGGATGTGGCCGTCGGTGGGCCTGCCCCTGTTCGGCTCCGCCTACTACAACGCCCCGCACGAACAGTGCGAGGCGACGGCCCGGGAACGGCTGGGCGACGAGCGGTACGAGGAGTGCGTACGGGCCGGTGCGCGGCTCGGCCGGCAGGCGGCGGTGGGCCGGGCGCTCGGGCACACCCGGCCGCGGCTGCTCGGTGCGCTGCCGCCGCCGCGCGGGCTGCCGGGACCCCCCGACATGCGAAAACCCGCCGCCTCGCCCACCCGGAAGGGCGGGGAGACGACGGGCTGACGCACAGGTGGTGCTACATCCGGCTGAGGGTGATCAGCGGGCGTAGTACTCGACGACGAGCTGCTCGTCGCAGATCACCGGGATCTCCTTGCGGTTCGGCTCGCGGTCCAGGCGGAAGGCCAGGGCGCGGAGGTTCACCTGGAGGTAGCGCGGGGTCTCGCCGTCGGGGGCGAAGCCGCCCTCGCGGGACACCTGGAACAGCGTCTTCTCGCGGCTGCGCTCACGGACCATCACGACGTCGTCGGGCTTGACGCGGAACGACGGCTTGTCGACCTTGCCACCGTTGACCTCGATGTGGCCGTGAACGACCATCTGGCGGGCCTGGTAGATCGTGCGGGCGATGCCCGAACGCAGAACCAGGGCGTCGAGACGACGCTCCAGCTCGATGACCAGGGCCTCACCGGTCTTGCCCTGCGTCTTGGCGGCACGCTCGTAGGCGCGGACGAGCTGGCGCTCGGACACGTCGTACTGCGCGCGCAGACGCTGCTTCTCGAGCAGACGGACCTTGTAGTCCGAGTTCTGCTTACGGCCACGGCCGTGCTCGCCCGGCGGGTAGGGGCGGGCCTCGAAGTACTTGACGGCCTTCGGGGTCAGCGCGATGCCGAGGGCACGCGACTTCTTGACCTTGGGGCGGGACTGGTTCGGCATGAACCAAACACCTCATGTTTCTGATGCGAATACGGCTTCACCAGGGTTAGGGGAGGTCGCAATCCGCAGCCAGGGAAACCCTGCGGGTCCGGTCGGTCGGACCTGCGGGGCAGCCGCTCCCTGTGCTGGGCACATACGTGCAGCACGCGAGTGGCCCACCGACCGGTTCCCGGGAATCCGAGAGGGTGGTGGGCTGCCCGCGACACCTTCGACGGTGCGCGACGCTCCTGGAATCCCCGCCTTGCGGTGAGGGCTCCGGCTGGATGTCCCGTTCTGGTGATGTCGGCCACCTCGTTAGAGGGAGGCCGGACACGGGACGCAGCGCTTCGAGGAGTCTACAGGGTGGTCAGGACCGGTCAGGACCGCCCTCGACCGAGGTGCTTCCTGGTCCACTCCACCGCGTCCGCGTAGCGCGCCTCGGCTCCGTGGCGGGTCGGGGTGTAGTACTCGCGGTCCTTGAGCTCCTCCGGCGCGTACTGCTGGGCGGCGATTCCCTCGGGCAGGTCGTGGGGATACACGTACCCCTGCGCGTGACCGAGCTTGGCCGCGCCCTTGTAGTGCCCGTCGCGCAGGTGCATCGGTACGGGGCCTGCGTGGCCCTTGCGTACGTCCTCCATGGCGGCGCCGATCGCCGTCGTCGCCGCGTTCGACTTCGGGGCCAGGGCGAGGGCGATGGTGGCGTGGCTGAGGGTGAGGGCGGCCTCGGGGAAGCCGATCATGGCGACGGCCTGGGCGGCGGCGACGGCTGTCGGCAGCGCGGTCGGATCGGCCAGGCCGATGTCCTCGCTGGCGGAGATCATCAGGCGGCGGGCGATGAACCGGGGGTCCTCGCCGGCCTCGATCATCCGGGCGAGGTAGTGCAGCGCGGCGTCCACGTCCGAGCCGCGGATGGACTTGATCAGGGCGCTCGCCACGTCGTAGTGCTGGTCGCCGTCGCGGTCGTACTTCACGGCGGCCCGGTCGACCGTCTCCTCCAGGGTCTGGAGGGTGATCTCCGGCTCGCCCTTGTCGAGCGCGGACCCGGCCGCGGCCTCCAGCGCGGTCAGCGCGCGGCGGGCGTCGCCCCCGGCGATCCGCAGCAGGTGTTCCTCGGTGTCCTCGGGGAGCGTGACCGCGTCCTTGAGGCCGCGCTCGTCGGCGAGCGCCCGGCGGAGCAGTCCGCGCAGGTCGTCGTCCGTGAGCGGTTCGAGGGTCAGGAGCAGCGAGCGGGACAGCAGCGGGGAGATCACCGAGAAGTACGGGTTCTCGGTGGTCGCGGCGATCAGCGTCACCCACCGGTTCTCGACCGCCGGGAGCAGGGTGTCCTGCTGGGCCTTGCTGAAGCGGTGGATCTCGTCGAGGAAGAGGACGGTCTCCTTGCCGAAGCCTCCGGTGGCGCGGCGGGCGCCCTCGATGACCGCGCGGACCTCCTTGACGCCGGCGGTGATCGCCGAGAGCTCCACGAAGCGCTTGTCCGTCGCCTTGGAGACCACGTACGCGAGAGTCGTCTTGCCGGTGCCGGGCGGTCCCCAGAGGATGACCGAGGACTGGCCCGCCGGACCCCCGCCGTCGCCGACCAGTCTGCGCAGGGGTGAGCCCGGCTTCAGCAGGTGCTGCTGGCCCACCACCTCGTCGAGGGTGCGCGGGCGCATCCGGACGGCCAGGGGACTGCTGGAGGGGTCCTTCTCCTGGCGTTCTTCGGCTGCGGCGGTGAACAGGTCGGGCTCCACGTCCAAAACCCTATGTCACGCCACTGACAACGCCGTCGGCCCGGTGGAATTCACCGATCCCGCCGATCCGCTCGTAAACGGGCGACGGTCCGTCGCTCGTCAACGGGCGACGGTCCGTCCTTCGACCGGCCGCCGGTCCGTCAGCTGGTCCAGAAGTCCCACCAGCGCGTCAGGATCAGCATGCCGATGATCCCGATGTGCATGACCGGCAGCACCCAGGCGAACTCGCCGAGGAAGCCCTTGACCCAGCCCGGCGCGGGCAGGAAGCCGTTGCGGACGTTGTGCGAGGTCACGGCCCAGAACATGATGATCGTCGCGACCCAGGCCAGGGAGCACCACAGGCACAGCGAGTTGATGTTGTACAGCGACTGGTACTGCAGCCAGGTGCAGAACCCGACGCCGAACAGCGTGCCCGCGTTGAAGGTCAGCCAGTACCAGCGCGGGAAGGTGGCGCGGCCGAGCAGGCTCATGCCGACGCAGATCACGATGCCGTAGGCGACGAGGCCCATCATCGGGTTGGGGAACCCGAAGGCGGAGGCCTGGTCGCTCTTCATGATGTTGCCGCAGGAGACGACCGGGTTCAGGCTGCAGCCCGGGGTGAAGTTCGGGTCCTCCAGCAGCTTGAACTTGTCGATGGTGATGACCCAGGAGGCCAGCAGTCCGGCCGCGCCCGTGATCACCAGCAGAACGGCGAGGAAACGACCGCCGCCCACGGACCGTGGGGCCTCGGCACCTTCCTGGTCGTGGGAGTCGGTGCTGATGCCTTCCCTGACTGTCGTCTTGCTCATCACGCCGTTTCCGTAGCTTGAGGGGGCCTTCCGGGCACGGTCATTGTGCCGCACACGCGCGCGTGTCCACCGTTCGCTGGACATAAGGAAGTACGCGCGGTGGTCCCGGAACGTTCGCTTCGGCGGGACGCTCGACGGCACGCCAGCACAGGTGCAGCCGCTCCGGGGAGGCGCACCCTCGCCCCTCGCACGTCGACATCATCTGCGAGGACGAATCGACACTCGCCGAGTTGACGGTGTCCCGGGGGCTCCGCCCCCGAACCCCCGCTCCTCAAACGCCGGAGGGGCTGATTTCAGCCCGTCCGGCGTTTGAGGACGAGGCCGTTCAGGCCGATCAGCGGGGGTCTGGGGGCGGCAGCCCCCAGGGACGGGACGGGTAGGGGCGGCGGGGGCGAGGAAAACCCAGCCCAACCACTCAGCTCAGCCTGGACTCCAGTTCCGCCACGATCTCGTTCACGCCGACGGGAACCTGCTCGCCGGACTCCATGTCCTTGAGTTGGACGACACCTTCGGCGAGATCGCGCTCGCCGGCGACGACGGTGTAGCGGGCCCCACTGCGGTTGGCGTTCTTCATGGCGCCCTTGAGCCCCTTGCCACCGTAGGAGAAGTCGGCCGCGACCCCGTTCCTGCGCAACTCGGTGACCACCCGGAACAGCACCCGCCGAGCCTCGTCCCCGAGCGGCACCGCGAACACACTGGTGGACGCGGGAAGTTCGAGGGACACACCCTCGGCCTCCAGCGCGAGGACCGTACGGTCGACACCGAGCGCCCACCCGACGGACGGCAGCGCAGGACCGCCGATCATCTCGGACAGGCCGTCATAGCGACCGCCGCCACCGACCGCGGACTGCGAACCGAGACCGTCGTGCACGAACTCGAAGGTGGTGCGGGTGTAGTAGTCCAGCCCGCGGACCAGCTTCGGATCGTCCTCGAAGGAGACACCGGCGGCCGTGATCAGCTCGCGGACCTCCTCGTGGTACGCCTTGCACGCGTCGCAGAGGTAGTCCCGCAGCAGCGGGGCGCCCACCAGCTTCTTCTGGACGTCGTCGCGCTTGTCGTCCAGGACCCGCAACGGGTTGATCTCGGCCCGCCGGAGCGTCTCCTCGTCCAGGTTCAGCCCGCGCAGGAAGTCCTGGAGCGCGGCCCGGTAGACGGGACGGCACTCCTGGTCGCCCAGCGAGTTGAGGAGGATCCGGAAGTTCCGCAGCCCGAGCGAGCGGTACGCCTGGTCGGCCAGGATGATCAACTCGGCGTCCAGCGCCGGGTCCTCGGCCCCGATCGCCTCGGCGCCGACCTGCGAGAAGTGGCGGTAACGGCCCTTCTGGGGGCGCTCGTAGCGGTAGTACGAGCCCGAGTACCAGAGCTTGACGGGGAGGTTGCCCACCTTGTGCAGGTTGGCTTCGAGGGCGGCGCGCAGCACGGAGGCCGTGCCTTCGGGGCGCAGGGCCAGCTGGTCGCCGCCCTTGGTCTCGAAGGCGTACATCTCCTTGGTCACGATGTCGGTGGACTCACCGACCCCGCGCGCGAACAGTTCGACGTTCTCGAATCCGGGCGTCTCGATGTATCCGTAACCGGAGTTCCGCAGCGGCGCGGCGATCGCCTCGCGCACGGCGAGGAAGGTCGCGCTGTCCGGCGGAATCAAGTCGTACGTGCCCTTGGGGGCCTTGAAGGTGCTCACGGGAAGTCTCTCGTCACATTCCTCGTCGAGGAGCGGAGGTCGGGTCCGCTCCCGGGCCGGCCGCCGCCACCTGCCGCAAGTACGGGTTGGTGGCGCGCTCCTGGCCGATGGTCGTCTGGGGGCCGTGGCCGGACAGCACCACGGTCGAGTCGTCGAGCGGCAGGCACACACGGGCCAGCGAGCCGAGCATCTCGTCCATGTCACCGCCGGGCAGGTCGGTGCGTCCGATGGAGCCGGCGAAGAGCAGATCCCCGGAGAAGAACACGGACGGGACCTCCGTGTTCTCGGGCATCCGGAACGTCACCGACCCCTTCGTATGGCCGGGCGCGTGCGCGACGGAGAAGTCGAGGCCGGCCAACTTCAGCGCGGCGCCGTCCGTCAGCTCCTTCACGTCGTCCGGCTCCCCGATGGTCAGCTCACCCATCAGCGGCATTCCGATGGAGCGGCCGAGCGCCCGCTCGGGGTCGCTCATCATGTACCGGTCCTCGGGGTGGATCCACGCCGGTACGTCGTGCGCGCCGCACACCGGGACCACCGAGGCGACATGGTCGATGTGGCCGTGTGTGAGGACGACGGCGACGGGCTTGAGCCGATGCTTGGCGAGCGCTTCCTCGACTCCCTGGGCGGCCTGGTGGCCCGGGTCGATGATCACGCACTCCTCGCCTGCGGCGGGGGCGACCAGATAACAGTTGGTGCCCCAGGCCCCGGCGGGGAACCCGGCAATGAGCACGTTCGTCCTTCGGTATGTCGTACGGGGGAATGGCCTGGCTGTGGATCAGAGCCTACCGGCGCTGCCGGAACCACAGCGAACCCATATACGGTACGGGGCACACGCAGGCGGTCGGCTCAACAGACGCACGCGTCCCACCTGACGTACGAGACGCATGAGGAGATAACCCGGTGGTCACCCAGGAACAGCGGCGGCGTCAGCTCGCCCGGGAGAAGTTCTTGCGGCAACAGCAGCGGCGCACGTCCGCTCGGCGCAAGGCCCACGCTCGCAACGCGGTGATCGCGTCGGTCCTCGGCGTGGTCGTCGTGGGCAGCGTGGTGTCGTACGCGACCGGGGTCTTCAAGAGCGACGACAACAAGTCGGACGCGGCGGCCGAGGCCAGCCCGAGCCCCTCCGCGCCCAGCAAGGCACCTGACCCCTGCGAGAAGGCCGCCGCGGGCAAGGTGAAGTCGCTGAGCTACAAGAAGGAGCCGGCGATGACCATCGACAAGTCGGCGGACTACACGATGAAGCTGCAGACGACCTGCGGCACGATAGACATCGACATGCCGGCCTCGAAGGCCCCGCACACCGTGAACTCGTTCAACTTCCTGGTGGGCAAGGGCTATCTGGACCACACCAAGTGCCACCGCCTGACCACGAACGGCATCTTCGTGCTCCAGTGCGGCGACCCGCAGGGCACCGGCATGGGCGGCCCCGGCTACACGATTCCGGACGAGAACCTCAAGGACAAGCGCCTCAAGGGCGACGTGTATCCGGCGGGCACGGTGGCGATGGCCAACCAGTACAACGCGCAGACGAAGGAAGGCCGCAACTCCGGCGGCAGCCAGTTCTTCCTCGTGTACCAGGACAGTCCGTTGCCGGCCAACTACACACCGTTCGGGACTATTTCCGAATCGGGCATGAAGGTCATGGAGAAAATCGCCAAGGCCGGCGAGAGCACTGGCCAGGGCGACGGCGCACCCAATGCGACCGTCGTGATCGACAAGGCGACCGTGACGAAATCCTGACCTCCAGCAGCGAAATTTCGGTCGCGCGGGATGCGGACAGCCGCCCCGCCGGTCGCCTATGTTGGCCGTGACGAAACTGTGGACGATGCCCGGGGGTAAAGCAGCCCCACGCAGGCATCATGTGGAGGAGGCGCTGTGAGCAGCGACCCGTGGGGCCGCGTCGACGAGACGGGGACCGTGTACGTGCGTACGGCCGACGGCGAGCAGGTCGTCGGTTCCTGGCAGGCCGGTTCTCCCGACGAGGCACTGGCCTACTTCGAGCGCAAGTACGAGGGCCTGGTCGTCGAGATCGGCCTCCTCGAGCGACGAGTGAAGACCACCGACCTGTCGGCGAAGGACGCCCAGATTGCCATCGACCACATTCGCGAGCAGGTGGACGCCCACCACGCGGTCGGGGATCTGGACGCGCTGAAGGTGCGTCTTGACAAGCTCGTCGAGACGGTCGAGGCACGCCGCGAGGAGCGCAAGGCGCAGCGGGCGAAGCAGTCCGACGAGGCCCGGCACTCCAAGGAGGCGCTGGTCACCGAGGCGGAGGAGCTCGCCCAGTCCGACCAGTGGCGGGCCGCCGGTGAGCGGCTGCGGGCGCTCGTGGACACCTGGAAGGGTCTGCCGCGGCTCGACCGGAAGTCCGACGACGAGCTGTGGCACCGCTTCTCGCACGCGCGCTCGGCGTTCTCCAAGCGCCGCAAGGCGCACTTCGCGTCGCTCGACGCGCAGCGCGAGGAGGCTCGCAAGACCAAGGAGAAGCTGGTCGCGGAGGCCGAGTCGCTGTCCGGCTCGACGGACTGGGGTCCGACGGCCGCCCGCTACCGCGAGCTGATGGCGGACTGGAAGGCCGCGGGCCGTGCCCAGCGCGAGCACGAGGACGACCTGTGGAACCGCTTCCGCGGTGCCCAGGACGTGTTCTTCGCGGCGCGCAGCTCGGTCTTCGCCGAGCGGGACGCGGAGCAGACGGAGAACCTGAAGCTCAAGGAGGAGCTGGCCGAGGAGGCCGAGAAGCTCCTCCCGGTGCACGACCTGAAGGCGGCGCGGGCCGCCTTCCGCTCGATCAACGAGCGGTGGGAGGCCATCGGCCACGTGCCGCGTGACGCCCGCCCGAAGGTCGAGGGCCGGATGCACACGGTGGAGCGGGCCCTCCAGGAGTCCGAGGAGGCCGAGTGGCGCCGGACGAACCCGGAGGCACGCGCGCGTGCCGAGGGTCTGACCGGGCAGCTCCAGGCGGCCGTGGACAAGCTGCAGGGCCAGATCGAGTCGGCGCGGTCCTCCGGCAACAACGCACGGGCCGACAAGCTCCAGAAGGAGCTCGACGGCCGCCAGGCGCTCCTTGAGCAGGCCCTGAAGGGTCTGCAGGAGTTCGGCGGCTGAGGCCCCCGAGGTCACCGGGGCGGGGCCACTGAGCCCTTCCACGGTTTTCCGCTTCTACGTAGAGGGGGCTTCCGTACGTTTCGTACGGAAGCCCCCTCTACGTAGTGGCCGATCGAGGCCGGACCGGCTACGGCCTGCGCGCCGAGGTCACCCGGTAGACGTCGTACACGCCCTCGACTCCCCTGACCGCCTTCAGGACGTGGCCCAGGTGCTTCGGGTCGCCCATCTCGAAGGTGAAGCGGGACGTGGCCACCCGGTCGCGGGACGTCTGGACGGCCGCCGACAGGATGTTGACGTGCTGGTCGGACAGGACCCTGGTGACGTCCGACAGGAGCCGTGAGCGGTCCAGTGCCTCCACCTGGATGGCGACCAGGAAGACCGAGGACTGGGTGGGTGCCCACTCGACCTCGAGGATCCGCTCTGGCTCGCGGGACAGCGAGTCGACGTTGACGCAGTCGGTGCGGTGGACCGATACACCGCTGCCGCGCGTGACGAAGCCCATGATCGGGTCGCCTGGAACGGGAGTACAACAGCGGGCCAGCTTGACCCACACGTCGTCGACGCCCTTGACGACGACGCCCGGGTCGGCGTTCGACCGGCGCTTGCGGCCGCGGCCGCGCGCGGGCGGAACGCTCTCGTCGATCTCCTCGGTGGCCGCTTCCTCGCCGCCGAGCGCCTGGACGAGCTTCTGCACGACGTTCTGCGCGGCGACATGGCCCTCGCCGATCGCCGCGTACAGGGACGAGATGTCGGGGTAGCGCATCTCGTGCGCGAGCGTGACCAGCGAGTCGCCGGTGAGGATGCGCTGGATCGGCAGGTTCTGCTTGCGCATGGCGCGCGCGATGGCGTCCTTGCCCTGCTCGATCGCCTCGTCGCGGCGCTCCTTGGAGAACCAGGCCCGGATCTTGTTGCGGGCGCGCGGGGACTTCACGAAGCCCAGCCAGTCGCGGGACGGGCCCGCGCCGGCCGCCTTCGAGGTGAAGACCTCGACCAGGTCGCCGTTGTCCAGGGTCGATTCGAGCGGTACGAGGCGTCCGTTGACCCTCGCTCCTATGGTCCGGTGGCCGACCTCCGTGTGGACCGCGTACGCGAAGTCCACCGGCGTCGCCCCGGCCGGGAGCGCTATGACGTCGCCCTTCGGCGTGAAGACGAAGACCTCGTTGCGGGACAGGTCGAAGCGCAGGGACTCCAGGAACTCGCTGGGGTCCTCGGTCTCCTTCTGCCAGTCGAGCAACTGGCGCAGCCACGCCATGTCGTTGACCGCGTCCTTGTCCTTGCCGAGGCCCCTGGGCGCGTCCGTGCGCACCTTGGAGGCGCCGGCGGAGGGCTCCTGCTTGTACTTCCAGTGCGCGGCGATGCCGTACTCGGCACGGCGGTGCATGTCGAACGTACGGATCTGGAGTTCGACCGGCTTGCCGTTCGGACCGATCACCGTCGTGTGCAGCGACTGGTACATGTTGAACTTGGGCATCGCGATGTAGTCCTTGAACCGCCCCGGAACCGGGTTCCAGCGGGCGTGGACGGTGCCCAGTGCCGCATAGCAGTCGCGGACCGTGTCGACGAGGACGCGGATGCCCACCAGGTCGTAGATCTCCGCGAAGTCACGGCCGCGGACGATCATCTTCTGGTAGACGCTGTAGTAGTGCTTCGGGCGGCCGGTGACGGTCGCCTTGATGCGGGCCGCGCGCAGGTCGGACTGGACCTCGTCGGTCACTATGGCGAGGTACTCGTCGCGCTTGGGGGCGCGTTCGGCGACCAGCCGCACGATTTCGTCGTACATCTTGGGGTAGAGGATCGCGAAGGCGAGGTCCTCCAGCTCCCACTTGATGGTGTTCATGCCCAGGCGGTGCGCCAGCGGAGCGTAGATCTCCAGCGTCTCGCGGGCCTTCTTCTCCTGCTTCTCGCGCTTGAGGTAGCGCATGGTGCGCATGTTGTGCAGGCGGTCGGCGAGCTTGATGACCAGGACGCGCGGGTCCTTGGCCATGGCGACGACCATCTTGCGGACGGTCTCGGCCTGGGCGGCCTCGCCGAACTTGACCTTGTCGAGCTTGGTGACGCCGTCGACGAGCAGCGCGACCTGGTCGCCGAAGTCGCGTTTGAGGGTGTCCAGGCCGTACTCGGTGTCCTCGACGGTGTCGTGCAGCAGGCCCGCCATCAGCGTGGCCGGGTCCATGCCCAGCTCGGCGAGGATCGTCGTCACGGCGAGCGGGTGCGTGATGTACGGGTCGCCGCTCTTGCGCTTCTGGCCGCGGTGCCAGCGCTCGGCGACCTGGTAGGCGCGCTCGACCTGGCGGAGCGTGGACGTCTCGATCTTCGGGTCGTTGCTGCGCACTATCCGCAGCAGGGGCTCCAGGACCGGGTTGTACGGGTTTGACCGCTGGACGCCAAGACGGGCCAGACGGGCGCGTACGCGGTTGGAGGAGCCGCCGCCGGAGCGTGCGGGCTGGCCGGCCGTGGGACGGGCCGCGGACGCGGGTGCCTGGCGCTCGGGGGCGGCCGGCTCGGGGCGTGGCTGCTCAGCCGCCTTGGCTCCGGGCGCGGGCTCGGCGGAGCCGTTCTTCGCGGGCGCGCTCGCGGGCGGTGCGGGCGTGCCTGCGGGCGCCGCGGACTTCTCGGGCTTGGCGGCGGTGAGTGGCTGGGCCTCGTCTGGCAAGAGGACTCCTCGTGCGCGATCCGGGTCCCCGGTCAGGTTCCGGAGACCCCATGGTAGCGATCCTGGGCTCCGGACTCGCCTTCGGCCGGTGAGACCGCCTTCTACGGGAGAAACGCGAGAGGCGGGCACCGGATTCCTCCGGGCCCGCCTCCGCGGTGTCCTACAGGTGCCTCAGGGGTGTCGTACGGGCGCCTCAGGGGTTGCTCAGGGGGTTTTTGCTCAGACCTTGAGCAGCGCCTCCAGCGGGGCGCCGTCCAGGGCCGGCTCCAGCCGTGCACGGCCGCCCAGGAAGCCGAGCTCCATGAGGACGGCGACGCCGGCGACCCGGGCACCGGCCCGGCGGATCAGCCGGAGCGAGGCCTCGGCGGTGCCGCCGGTGGCGAGGACGTCGTCGACGACCATGACGCGGTCGTCCGCGCTCAGGTCCTCGGCGTGCACCTCGATCTCGGCGGAGCCGTACTCCAGGTCGTACGTCTGGCCGAGCGTCGCTCCGGGGAGCTTGCCCGCCTTGCGTACGGGGATGAAGCCGAGCCCGGCGCGGACCGCGACGGGCGCGCCCAGGATGAAGCCGCGGGCCTCCAGGCCGACGATCTTCGTGGCGCCGCTGCGGACGCTGATCTCGGCCAGCGCGTCGGTGAGCGCCGTGAACGCCGCCGGGTCGGCCAGGAGCGGGGTGATGTCCTTGAACATCACGCCCGGCTCCGGATAGTCCGGGACGTCACGGATGCGGCTGAGCAGCAGCGCCGTAGCGTCGGTGAGCCCGGTCATCGGCGCTTCCCCGACGGCCGGCCGCGCCCCCTGCCACGGGACGACGGCTGGGCACGCTGGGCGCGCGGTCCGACGACCGCGGGCGTCGCGTCCTCCGGCTCGTCCTCGTCGTAGTGGTCCTCGACGACCGGGGCCTCCAGGGACTCGCCCTTCGCGGCGGCGGCGGCCCGCTTGGCGAGCACGCGCTTCCGCAGGGCCTTCATCTGCGGCTCGCGCTCCTTGAGGTCGGCGACGAGCGGCGTGGCGATGAAGATCGAGGAGTACGCACCGGCCGCGAGGCCGACGAACAGCGACAGCGAGATGTCGTTGAGCATGCCCGCGCCGAGCACACCGCCACCGATGAACAGCAGGCCGCCGACCGGAAGCAGCGCGACCACCGTGGTGTTGATGGAACGCACCAGGGTGCCGTTGATCGAGCGGTCCGCGATCTCGCTGTAGGTCCAGCGGGTCTGTTTGGTGATGTCCTTCGTCTGCTCCTTGAGACTGTCGAAGACGACGACAGTGTCGTAGAGCGAATAACCGAGGATCGTGAGCAGACCGATCACCGTACCTGGGGTGACCTCGAAGCCGACCAGGGCGTAGACGCCGACGGTGATGGTGATGTCGTGGATGAGCGCCACGAGCGCGGCCACGGCCATGCGCCACTCGAAGGCGATGGCCAGATAGATCACCACCAGGACCAGGAAGATCGCCAGACCTTGCCAGGCCTTGTTGGCGACCTGATCACCCCAACTGGGGCCGACCAGGTCGGCGTTGATCTTCTCCGCGTCGACCTTCAGGTCCTTGGAGAGCTCCTGCTTGATCTGGTCGGACTTGCCGGTGTCGATGCCGGCGATCTGGATGCGCAGTCCGCCGTTGCCGAGCTTCTGGACGATCGCGTCGTGGCCGGAGGCCTCTTCCGCGTACGTCTCGGCCTGACTCACCGAGATGCTGGTCCTCTCGGTGGTGAAGACGGCGCCGCCCTGGAACTCGATGCCCATGTTCAGGCCGCGCACCGCCAGGCCGACGATGGCCGTGATGGTGATCAGGATGGAGATGCCGTACCAGAGCTTGCGCTTGCCGACGAAGTCGTAGCCGATCTCGCCGCGGTGGAGCCGGGCGCCGAGGGTGCCGAGTTTCGACATCTCAGGCCTCCTTCGTGTCGACGGGAGCGGACACGCGACGGGTGCGGCGCAGCGGCGGCTGGACGCCCAGTCGCTTCGGGTCGAGGCCGGACCAGCTGTGGCCCTCCGCGAAGAACTTCTTGCGGGCGAGGATCGTCATCAGCGGCTTGGTGAAGAAGAAGACGACGACCACGTCGAGCAGGGTGGTGAGACCGAGCGTGAACGCGAAGCCCTGGACCTTGCCGACCGTGACGACGAAGAGCACTGCGGCGGCGAGGAACGACACGAAGTCGGAGACCAGGATGGTGCGCCGGGCGCGCGGCCAGCCGCGCTCGACCGCGGGCCGCAGCGTACGGCCCTCGCGGATCTCGTCACGGATGCGTTCGAAGAACACGATGAACGAGTCCGCTGTGATGCCGATGGCCACGATGGCGCCGCAGACCGCCGGCAGGTTCAGGGCGAAGCCGATGGTCGGGCCGAGCAGCGACATGATCACGTAGGTCATGACCGCGGAGACGAGCAGCGACGCGATGGCGATGAGCGACAGACCCCGGTAGTAGGCCACCAGGTAGATGATGACCAGGGCCAGACCGATGGCGCCGGCGATCAGACCGGCCTCCAGCTGCTCGCCGCCGAGCGCGGCGGTGACGGTGGTGACGCTCGCCTCCGTGAAGGTGAGCGGCAGCGCGCCGTACGACAGCATGTTGGCCAGGTCCTCGGCCTCCTGCTGCTTGAAGCTGCCGGAGATCTCCGCGCTGCCGCCGGTCAGCGCCTGGCTGACGTACGGGTCGGAGACGACCTCACCGTCGAGGACGATGGCGAACTGGTTCTGCGGGGACTGGTTCTGCGCCAGCTTGCCCGTGATGCTCGCGAACTTCTTGGCTCCCTTGGACGTGAAGTCCATGGTGACCTTCCAGCCCGCGGCACCCTGGGTGTCGAACAGGGCCGAGGCCTTGTCGACGTCGGTGCCCTCGACCTCGGCCGGGCCGAGGATGTACTTCTGCCACTGGCCCTGGGAGTTCTGACCACAGGCGACGGTCGGGTCGGTGGCCTTGACGCCGTCACCGGCCTTCGCGCGGACCGTCTTCTTGGAGCAGTCGAGCGCGGTGTACTCCGCCTGGAGCTTGGCGGTCGCCGGGTCGGTGCTCGCGGACGGCGAGGCGGACGGGCTGGACGAGGCGGAACCGCTGCCCGACGGGGTGGGGTCGGCCTTCAGCGCGTCGGTGACCGCGCGGCCCTGCGTGCTGGAGGTGGCCGAGGGGGGCGTGGAGGGCGACGCGGACGAGGTGGCCTTGTCCTTGTCGCTGTCCTTGTCCGAACCCGTGGAGGCGCTGCTGGAGGCGCTCGGCGAGGGGCTGGCCGCCGGGTCACCACCGGAGACCTCGGTGGTCAGGACGGGACGGAAGTAGAGCTTGGCGGTGGTGCCGACCTGTTCCCGGGCCTGCTCGGAGTTGGTGCCCTTGGGGATGTTGACGATGATGTTGCTTTCGCCCTGGGTCTGCACCTCCGCCTCGGTGACGCCCAGACCGTTGACACGGCGGTTCATGATGTCGACCGCGGTGTTCATGTTGGTCGGGTTGATCGCGTTCTTCTGGCCCGGCTCGTTCTTCGCCTGGAGCGTGATGCTCGTACCGCCGGCGAGGTCGATGCCGAGGCGCGGCGTCGTGTGTCCGGAGGCGAACATGCCGCCGGTGAGCGCCACGATGGCGATCAGGATCAGGGCCAAGGTGCGCCCCGGCCTGCCCTGGGTGCCCTGTCGGCCCTTCTTAGGTGCTGCCACCTTCTCGTTCTCCCTCTTCGTCCGCCCGGTGACCGAAGTACCTGCGCGGACGGGCATGAATGGTGTCGAGATTCCGTGCGAAACCACACGTCCCGGGGACCGCGGCGCGCGAGCGGCGCACTCCGCGGTCCCCGGTCATGACTACTTCGCGTCGGACTCGCCGTCGGACTTCTTCAGGTCAGCCTCGTCGGCCTTCTTCGGCTCCGCGTCGGCGGACTCCTCGACGGGCTCGTCGGCCGCGTCCTTCTTGCCGAGGTCGATGGGCTTGTCGTCGGAAGCGTCGGCGGGCTCGTCGGTCTCGGTGAGGGAGGAGGCGTCGTCCGGGACGACGGACTCGTCTTCCTTCAGGTCGTGCTCGATGCCGTGAACGAGGCGGTTGTACTCGTCGTCGCTGAGGACCGCGCCGATCGCGTTCTTCGCGAAGAGCAGGTCGACTCCCGGGCCTGCGTCAAGGAGGACCGTGTCCTCGTTGACCTCCTTCACCGTTGCGTACATGCCACCGATCGTGCGGACGCCGGAGCCGGGCTGCATGTCGTTGCGCATCTGCGCAGCCGCATTCTGCTTCTTCTTGGCCGACCGGGTCATCAGGAACATGGCCCCGATGAGCACGATGAACGGGAGGAGGGTCACGAGACTCACGGGACGGAACTTCCTTCATTCGACCGCGATGGTGAGCGGCCTGATGGATGGGGGTATGTGCGCCGCCGGCAAAGGCGGCATCGGCGGAGTCTAAGCGAGTCCGCCGTCAAGGAACAACGCTCAGCATGGCACCGGGGTTCCTGACCTCGCGAGCCCCCTCGCCGTCACGCCCCGAACAGGTCCTGTTGTCCGTTTCCACCGGTTGACGGCCGGGGCGGGGTGAGGCCGAAATGAGCCCACGCCGCCGGTGTCGCCACGCGCCCGCGGGGTGTACGGGCCAGTAGTCCCTCACGGACGAGGAAGGGCTCGGCGACCTCCTCCACGGTCTCGCGCTCCTCCCCCACGGCGACGGCGAGCGTGGACAGACCGACCGGGCCGCCGCCGAAGAGCTTGATCAGTGCTTCGAGGACACCGCGGTCCAGGCGGTCGAGGCCTCGGCTGTCCACTTCGTAGACGGCGAGGGCGGCGCCGGCGATCTCGCGCGTGACGAAGCCGTCGGCCTTGACCTGGGCGTAGTCGCGGACGCGGCGCAGGAGCCGGTTGGCGATACGGGGCGTGCCACGGGAGCGGCCCGCGATCTCGGCGGCGCCCTCGGTGTCGATCTCGACGTCCAGCAGGTTCGCCGAGCGGTGGATGACGCGCTCCAGCTCGGCGGGCTCGTAGAACTCCATGTGGGCGGTGAAGCCGAAGCGGTCCCGCAGCGGGGGCGGCAGCAGGCCCGCGCGCGTGGTGGCGCCGACGAGCGTGAAGGGCGGCAGTTCGAGCGGGATGGCGGTGGCACCGGGACCCTTGCCGACGATCACGTCGACGCGGAAGTCCTCCATCGCCATGTAGAGCATCTCCTCGGCGGGCCGCGACATGCGGTGGATCTCGTCGAGGAAGAAGACCTCGCCCTCCTGGAGGGAGGAGAGGATCGCGGCGAGGTCGCCCGCGTGCTGGATGGCGGGGCCGCTGGTGATGCGGATGGGGGCTTCCATCTCGGCGGCGATGATCATCGAGAGGGTGGTCTTGCCCAGGCCGGGGGCGCCGGAGAGCAGGACGTGGTCGGCGGTGGCGCCCCGCGCGCGTGCGGCCCGCAGGACGAGGTCGAGCTGCTCGCGGACCTTCTCCTGGCCGATGAACTCGCCGAGGTCCTTGGGGCGCAGGGCGGCCTCGACGGCCTGCTCCTCATGATCGGCGGACGCACCGACGAGCCGCTCGGCGGTGTCGTCGTCGGCCGTGTCGTCCCAGTTCATGTGCTGTGCCTCGCGGGGTAGTGGGTCCGGGTCGTACGGGTGTGGAGCAGGCGGTGCCGTGCCCCATGGCGGCGCGGGGCCGTGTCGATTGCGGCTCCGCCGCGTGGGCGCGACCAGCCACAACGGACCCGCAGCTTCACGACCGCACCTCCTGCGGAGCTCAACGCGCTCTGTTGAGGGTCTGCAGGGCGGCCTTCAACAGCTGGCCGATCTGCGGCGTCCCGGCCGCCTCGGCCTGTGGCGCCACCGCGGAGACCGCCTCGTCGGCCTCGCGGGTCGCGTACCCGAGGCCGATCAGCGCGGCGTGCAACTGCTCGCGCCAGCCGGCCGTGACGGGGGTGCCGATGGCCCGGCCGCCGGTGCCGAGGGGTTCGCCGAGGCGGTCCTTGTACTCCAGGAGGAGCTTCTGGGCACCCTTCTTGCCGATGCCGGGCACCGCGACGAGGGCCTTCTCGTCGCCGGTGGACACCGCGCGGCGCAGGGCGTCGGGGCTGTGCACCGCGAGCATGGCCTGGGCCAGGCGAGGGCCGACACCGCTCGCGGTCTGCAGCAGCTCGAAGGTCTGCCGCTCGTCGTCGTCGGCGAAGCCGTACAGCGTCAGCGAGTCCTCCCGTACGACGAGGGAGGTGGCGAGCTTGGCCGGCCGGCCCATGCGGAGTCCGGAGAGCGTGTTCGGCGTGCACTGGACCGCGATGCCGATGCCGCCCACCTCGACCACCGCGGAGTCGGGTGCGAGGGCGGCGACGGGGCCGCTGACGAAGGCGATCATGCGGTACGGCCTTTCGGTGCGTGGGGTGGTGCGTGGTTCGGTGCGTCGGTCGCTGCGCGGCTCGGTGCTTGTCGCGACGCGAGTTTCGACGCGTGCAGGGCGGCGGCCTGCTGGAGCCGGTTCTGCGCGACGGCCTGCTGCAGGCGGTTCTGGGCGGGCGCGCGCCAGATGTGGCAGATCGCGAGGGCCAGGGCGTCCGCCGCGTCGGCGGGCTTCGGAGGTGCGTCGAGCCGGAGCAGCCGGGTGACCATGGCACCGACCTGGGCCTTGTCCGCACGGCCGTTCCCGGTGACGGCGGCCTTTACCTCGCTCGGCGTGTGCAGGGCCACGGGAATCCCGCGCCGGGCGGCGCACAGCATGGCGACCGCGCTGGCCTGGGCCGTGCCCATCACCGTACGTACGTTGTGCTGGCTGAACACCCGCTCCACGGCGACGAATTCGGGCCGGTGCTCGTCGAGCCACTGCTCGATGCCCTGCTCGATGGCGACGAGGCGCTGCCCCAACTCCGCGTCGGCGGACGTGCGTACGACACCGACGCCGTGCATGGTCAGGGGCCGGCCGGCGACACCTTCGACCACACCGACACCGCACCGGGTCAGTCCGGGGTCAACGCCCAGTACCCGCACCCCTGCCCCTCCTTCGATCTCCCCCAGCTACCGCTGGGTGCCCCCAGTTTGTGCAGGCTATCGGGTGCCACCGACATCGCTCGCCAGCGACGCCCGACAAAGCGACGGGCCGACGGAGTGTGTCCCGTCGGCCCGTTGAACCCGTGCGGCTCGCGGCAGCGCTACGCGTCCACCTTCTCCATGACCTCGTCGCTCACGTCGAAGTTGGCGAAGACGTTCTGCACGTCGTCGCTGTCCTCAAGGGCGTCGATGAGCTTGAAGATCTTCTTGGCGCCCTCCTCGTCCAGTTCGACCTGCATGGTCGGGACGAAGTTGGCGTCGGCGGAGTCGTAGTCGATCCCGGCGTCCTGGAGGGCGGTGCGCACCGCGACCAGGTCGGTGGCCTCGGAGATGACCTCGAAGGACTCGCCCAGGTCGTTGACCTCCTCGGCGCCCGCGTCGAGCACGGCACCCAGGACGTCGTCCTCGCCAAGCTCGCCCTTGGGGACGATGACGACGCCCTTGCGGTTGAAGAGGTACGAGACGGAACCCGGGTCAGCCATGTTGCCGCCGTTGCGGGTCATGGCGACGCGTACGTCCGAGGCGGCGCGGTTGCGGTTGTCGGTGAGGCACTCGATGAGCACCGCGACACCGTTCGGACCGTAACCCTCGTACATGATCGTCTCGTAGTCGGCGCCACCGGCTTCGAGACCGGCGCCGCGCTTGACCGCGGAGTCGATGTTCTTGTTCGGGACCGAGCTCTTCTTGGCCTT
This sequence comes from Streptomyces sp. NPDC033178, assembly GCF_055577685.1. NCBI lineage: Bacteria > Bacillati > Actinomycetota > Actinomycetes > Kitasatosporales > Streptomycetaceae > Streptomyces > Streptomyces sp. NPDC033178. The sequence continues at coordinate 41,268 of NZ_JBVIPT010000025.1, read as the reverse complement.
CTGGATGGCGTCGAAGAGCGTCGGGTTACCGGCCGGGTCGGCACCGCCGGTACGGGCCGCGACCTCGATATTCTTGATCATCTTCGCGAAGAGCTTGCCGCGCTTGGCGTCGATCACGGCCTTCTTGTGCTTCGTCGTAGCCCATTTAGAGTGGCCGGACATCTGCCTGTCTCCTTCGCGTAACCCAACTCTTTACGAACCCCAGGAATCCTACTAGGACCCCGGAGTCAGGTTCGCGCGCACCATCTCGACGAACAGGCCGTGCACGCGGTGGTCGCCGGTCAGTTCCGGGTGGAACGACGTGGCGAGCGCGTTGCCCTGACGTACGGCGACGATGTGGCCGTCGTGCTCGGCCAGCACCTCTGCCTCCGCGCCCACGGACTCGACCCAGGGGGCCCGGATGAAGACGCCCTCCACGGCATCGCCCTCCACGCCCTTCACGTCGACCGTCGCCTCGAAGGATTCGTTCTGCCGTCCGAAGGCGTTGCGGCGCACGATCATGTCGATGCCGCCGACGGTCTCCTGGCCCGAGCGCGGGTCGAGGATCTTGTCGGCGAGCATGATCATGCCCGCGCAGGTGCCGTAGACGGGCATTCCGGCCCGCACGCGCGCGCGGAGGGGTTCCATCAGGCCGAAGAGGACGGCCAGTTTGGAGATGGTGGTGGACTCGCCGCCGGGGATGACGAGTCCGTCGATCTCGGCGAGTTCCTCGGGGCGTCGCACCTGCCTGGCCACGGCGTCCGCCGCGGCCAGGGCGACCAGGTGCTCCCGTACGTCGCCCTGGAGGGCCAGGACGCCTATGACAGGTGCGTCGGTCATCGGTGCTTACCAGCCGCGGTTCGCGTAGCGCTCGGCCTCGGGGAGGGTGTCGCAGTTGATGCCGACCATGGCCTCGCCGAGGTTGCGGGACGCCTCCGCGATGATCTTCGGGTCGTCGTAGAAGGTGGTGGCCTTCACGATGGCGGCGGCGCGCTTGGCCGGGTCGCCGGACTTGAAGATGCCGGAGCCGACGAAGACGCCCTCGGCGCCGAGCTGGCGCATCAGCGCGGCGTCGGCGGGGGTGGCCACACCACCGGCGGAGAACAGCACGACCGGGAGCTTGCCGAGCTCGGCGACCTCCTTGACGATCTCGTACGGGGCGCGCAGTTCCTTGGCGGCGGCGTACAGCTCGTTGTTGTCGTAGCCGCGGAGCTTGGCGATCTCGTTCTTGATCTGGCGCAGGTGGCGGACGGCCTCGACGACGTTGCCCGTGCCGGCCTCGCCCTTGGAGCGGATCATGGCGGCGCCCTCGGCTATGCGGCGCAGGGCCTCGCCCAGGTTGGTGGCGCCACAGACGAAGGGGGTCGTGAAGGCCCACTTGTCGGAGTGGTTGACCTCGTCGGCGGGGGTGAGGACCTCGGACTCGTCGATGTAGTCGACGCCGAGGGACTGCAGGACCTGGGCCTCCACGAAGTGCCCGATGCGCGACTTGGCCATCACCGGGATGGACACGGCCTCGATGATGCCCTCGATCATGTCCGGGTCGGACATACGTGCCACGCCGCCGTCCTTGCGGATGTCGGCCGGCACCCGCTCCAGGGCCATGACGGCCACGGCGCCCGCGTCCTCGGCGATCTTCGCCTGCTCCGGCGTGACGACGTCCATGATCACGCCGCCCTTGAGCTGCTCGGCCATACCGCGCTTCACGCGCGCGGTTCCGGTGGCAGGGGTGTCGGTGGGCTGGGCGGGAGTGGAGAGCGTGCTGGACAAGGGTTGACCTCACTCGGTGAAAGAGGGCTTCTGCAGACACCGAGGAAACGCTTGAGGACCAGGCCACTGCAAGGGCCAATGAGGAGGCGGTGGCTCATTTTCCGGGCCTCCGGGCGCGTTTCCCGTGGTCAGGCCGGGCGGTCGGGGCCGTGACCAGGGACGTCGTGTGCCGTGCCCGACGGCGTCGGATCCTGTGGCCGGGAGCCTTTCCCGGGGTCCACGCGCGCGTGGACTACGTTCCCGGGCGGTCCGCGAGGGCGACCGGAGCCTCGTCGTCCATCTCGAAGGCCAGCGGGAACGGCGCGTGGCCGGCCAGCCGGAACCAGCGCACCTTGCGGTGGCGGCGCAGGGCGCGGGCCGCTCGTACGGCGTCGTTGTGGAAGCGCCGGGCCATCGGAACCCGGCGGACCGCCTGGGCGAGTTCACGTGCCGCTTCCTCGCCACCGGGGACCGCCTGCACCGCCTCGACCTGCTGGACCTCTCCGAAGACGGCCCGCAGCGCCTGGCTGAGGTCGCTCTCGGCGACCTCCCTGTTGTCCTCCTCGGCCTGGCGGGCCGCGTGCGCCGCTTCGTAGAGCACGATCGAGGCGGCCGGGTCGAGCACTCCGGAGGTGGCCAGCTCCTGTGCCACCGACGCCCTCCGGAGCAACTGTGCGTCGAGCGCGGCCCGGGCCGCGTCGATCCGCGAGTGCAGCCGGTCGAGACGGCCCGCGGTCCAGCTCAGGTAGAGGCCGATCGCCACGAGGGCGACCACGATCCAGATCAGTGTGGAGGTCACGGGCGCACAGGCTACCGGTGCGTCCCGGGCCGCCCGCCTCGGCATCACCCCGCACGACGATCAGCAGCCGAGCCGCACGCAGGCGCCGCGCACCACCGCACCACCGCACCACCGCACCCGGATGTCACCGCAGTGACCCACCGTCAGAACCGGACGCTGCTGCAGCGATCCCGCCATCAGCCCAGTCGGGGGGGCGGAGGCGGGCCCGGCCAGGCCCCTCCCCCTCCCCCCGGCACTGTCACCTCACGCGGGGCGCCGCCCCGGGCGTCAGTCGTCCAGCTGTCCGGCTGCCCCGGCCGCCGGGCCGACCTCATGCGCGGCGCCCACCACCGTGAACCGCATGGACACGATGTCCTGCGGCACGGCCTCGACCCGGCACCCGAGCCGCTCCTCGATGATCCGCGCCACCGCGAAGAGCCGGATGCGCTCCTCCGGCGTGTGCGCGGGAAAGACAGCCCACCCCTGGCGGGCCAGCTGCGCGCCGATCTCGGTGGCGAAGACCGAGCGGCTGCGCAGTTCCTCCTCGGCCGTCAGGGGAGTCCTGGCGGCCTCCTGGGGCACCTCCCGGACATCACGTACGTCCCCCACGCCATGTGCGTCCCACACCACGCGCGTTCCCTCCTGCTCTCAGTCCCGGACCAGGCCGAGTCGGGCCAGCAGCCCGCCCGGCTCGTTGGGCTCGTCGGCGGCGACCGCGGCGGCGCCGTCGGTGACCGTCTCGTAGACGGACAGGATGTCCGCGCCGACCGTCGACCAGTCGAAGCGCCGCACATGCGCGCTCCCCCGTTCGCGCAGTTCCGCGCGGCGCGCCGGGTCGCCGAGCAGCCGTACCGCGGAGGCGGCCAGCGCGTCGGCGTCCTCGTTGGCGAACAGCTCGCCCGCCGCGCCCTGGTCGAGGACCTGCGCGAACGCGTCGAGGTCGGAGGCGAGCACGGGCGCGCCCGCCGACATGGCCTCGACGAGGATGATCCCGAAGCTCTCGCCGCCGGTGTTGGGCGCGACGTACAGGTCGACGCTGCGCAGGAACCGTGCCTTGTCGTCGTCGCTCACCATGCCGAGGAACTCGACGCGCGACCGCAGCTCCGCGGGGAGCTTCTCGACGGCCTCCTCCTCGTCACCGCGCCCGGCGACCAGGAGCCGGGTCCCCGGCCGCTCGGCGAGGATCTTCGGCAGCGCCTTCATGAGGACCGGCAGTCCCTTGCGGGGCTCGTCGATACGCCCTATGAAGCCGATCGTCTCGCCCTGCCACTCCGTTTTGGGCTCCGCCTTGGCGAAGAAGTCCACGTCGACGCCGTTCGGGATGACGACGGCGTCGCCGCCCAGGTGCTCGACGAGGGTGCGCCGCGCGTACTCGCTCACCGCGATGCGCGCGCTGATCTTCTCCAGGGCGGGCTGCAGGATCGGGTACGCGGCGATCATCGCCCGGGACCGCGGGTTCGACGTGTGGAAGGTGGCGACGATCGGCCCCTGTGCGGCCCAGCAGGAGAGCAGGCCGAGGGACGGCGAGGCCGGCTCGTGGATGTGGATCACGTCGAACGTGCCGTCGTGCAGCCAGCGCCGCACCCGCGCGGCCGACAGGAACCCGAAGTTGAGGCGCGCGACCGAGCCGTTGTACGGCACCGGGACGGCACGGCCCGCCGAGACGACGTACGGCGGAAGGGGGGTGTCGTCGTCGGCCGGAGCGAGGACGGACACGTCGTGTCCGAGGCCGATGAGGTGGTCCGCCAGATCGCGGATGTGGAACTGGACTCCCCCGGGCACGTCCCAGGAGTACGGACAGACGATGCCGATTCTCACGGCTGTTCCCCCTCGGCCGGCCCGGAGCGGGGCTCCAGGTCGGCGAGCCACAAGCGCTGCAGCATGTGCCAGTCCTCCGGATGGTCGGCGATACCCGTGGCGAAGGCGTCGGCCAGCGCCTGCGTCATGACAGACGTCTTCTCGGCCCGGCTACCTGACTCGGGGACGTCGACGGGCGGATGGACCCGGCCCCGCATCACGGGCGAGTCGTCGTACCAGAGTGTCACCGGCAGCAGCAGCGCACCGGTCTGCTGGGCGAGCAGCGCCGGACCCGCGGGCATCCGGGTGGCGTCTCCGAAGAACTTGACCTCGACCCCGGAGGCGGACAGATCGCGCTCGGCTACCAGACAGACGAGGCCGCCGTCGCGCAGCCGCCGGGCCAGCGTGCCGAACGCGGTGCCGCCGCTGTGCGGCAGGACCTCCATGCCGAGGCTCTCGCGGTAGGCGACGAACCGGTCGTACAGCTTCGCCGGCTCAAGCCGCTCGGCGACCGTCGTGAACGGCGTTTCCAGCTTGGTGGTGACCCAGGCGCCGGCGAGGTCCCAGTTGGCCAGGTGCGGCAGCGCGAGGATGACACCCTTCCCGGCGGCGAGCCCGTCGGTGAGGTGGTGGACGTCCTTCACGTCGAAGCCGTCCTTGATGCGCTCCCGGCTCCAGGCGGGCAGCCGGAAGGACTCCATCCAGTAGCGCAGGTACGAGCGCATGCCGGCCCTGGAGAGCTCGGTGAGCCGCTCCGGGCTCGCGTCGGGCAGCACGCGCGCGTAGTTGGATTCGAGGCGTCGTACGCCCTTGCCGCGCCGCTTCCAGGCGATGTCGGCGATGGTCCGGCCCAGGCGTACGGCGACGGGCTCGGGAAGCTTCTTGACGGCCCCCCAGCCCGCCGCGTACGCCGCGTACGTCAGCTGGCCCTTCAGACCGCTCACGGTGTGGCCTCGCTGCTCTGCGAGGCGTTGTCCGGCGAGGCGGTGGCGGAGGGGGAGGCGTCGGCAGCCGCGTCGGCCTCTGCGGACTCCCGGCGGACCGTGACGACGCGCTGGATCAGCGTGACGACACTGCCGACGGCGACGATCCACAGCGCGATGGGCAGCAGGATCTCGATACCGGGCACGCCGAAGGTCTTGTGGAAGCCCGCCAGGCCGGCCGCGACCAGCGAGATCACCAGGCGCTCTGCGCGCTCGACGAGGCCGTTGACGGCGACGGGCAGTCCGATCGACTCGCCGCGGGCCTTGGTGTACGACACCACCTGACCGCTGGCCAGACAGAAGATCGAGACGGCACACAGGACGTTGTCGTCGCCACCGCCCGCGTACCAGAGCGCGAACCCGCCGAAGATCGCGCTGTCGGCGACCCGGTCGAGCGTCGAGTCGAGGAAGGCTCCCCAGCGGCTGGAGCGGCCCAGCTGGCGGGCCATGTTGCCGTCGACGAGGTCCGAGAACACGAACAGCGTGATCACGATCGTGCCCCAGAAGAGTTCCCCCCTGGGGTAGAAGACCAGTGCGCCCGCCATCACTCCGGCCGTGCCCAGGAGGGTGACCGTGTCGGGGCTTACCCCCCGGCGGATGAGAAACGCGGCGAACGGTGTGAGGACACGCGTGAAGAATGCACGCGCGTACTTGTTCAGCATGGCCTTCCCGAGGGTCGGTGTGGCCGCGCGGCCCCTGCTGGCCACCGGCTGGCCCATCGTAGCCACGCGTGCGCTTGTGCGACGGTCGGGCACCCGCACCCCGGGTCACGTCCTGATGACATCCGTGGGACGGCGCGATCGCGTCCGTTGTATGGACGCACCGTGACACGAGTGCAAAGCTCGAAGACACCGCGGGCGTCATCGGAGCCGCCACCGCACGCGGCGCCGCGCGTCCGCGCCCACAGTGACCTCACCGTGCACGGGAGGCAAGGCCATGGGCGACAAGGCGAATGCACACCCCGGAGCCGCCGGCAGGGCTACGGCGGCCGACCACCCCGCGTCCGTACGGAATGTGGTGCTGGTCGGCCACTCCGGATCGGGCAAGACGACTCTGGTGGAAGCTCTCGCGCTGACGGCGGGAGCGGTGAACAGGGCGGGCCGTGTGGAGGACGGCGGCACCGTCTCCGACTACGACGAGATCGAGCACCGGCAGCAACGCTCGGTACAGCTCTCCCTGGTACCCGTCGACTGGGACGGATACAAGATCAATATTCTCGACACACCCGGATACGCCGATTTCGTCGGCGAGTTGAGGGCCGGTCTGCGAGCGGCGGACGCGGCCCTTTTCGTCGTCTCGGCCTCGGACGGGGTGGACGGCTCGACGCGCATGGTGTGGGAGGAGTGCGCGGCGGTCGGGATGCCGCGGGCCATCGTGATCACGCACCTGGAGTCGGCCAGGGCGGACTTCGACGAGATGACGCGGACCTGCGCGGAGGCTTTCGGGGCCGACGACCCCGACGCCGTGCTGCCGCTGTACCTGCCGCTGCACGGCCCGCAGGGTCCCGACGGGCACGCGCCCGTGACGGGTCTGATCGGGCTGCTGTCGCAGCGGTTGTTCGACTACGCCTCCGGGGAACGCAAGGAGTCCGAGCCGGGCCCCGAACAGCTGCCGCTCATCGAGGAGGCCCGCAACCGGCTGATCGAGGGGATCATCGCCGAGAGCGAGGACGAGACCCTCATGGACCGCTACCTCGGCGGCGAGGAACTCGACTTCAAGACACTCGTGCAGGACCTGGAACGGGCCGTCGCTCGCGGGATCTTCTTCCCGGTGCTGGCCGCCGCGCCCGCCGCCGAGGGCGCCAAGCAGGGGCTCGGCACGGTGGAGCTCCTTGAGCTGATCACCGGCGGTTTCCCGACCCCGCTGGAGCGCGAGGCCCCGACGGTCACCACCCCGGACGGCAGGGCCCGCCAGGTGAAGGCCTGCGACCCGGACGGGCCGCTGGTCGCCGAGGTCGTGAAGACCGCGTCCGACCCGTACGTCGGCCGGGTGTCGATGGTCCGCGTGTTCTCCGGGACGCTGCGCCCCGACGAGACGGTGCACGTCTCCGGACACGGGCTCGCCGACCGCGGCCATGAGGACCACGACGTCGACGAACGCATCGGCGCCCTGTCCGCGCCGTTCGGCAAGCAGCAGCGCGCCCTCACGCACGCCATCGCCGGTGACCTCGCCTGCGTGGCCAAGCTGAGCCGTGCCGAGACCGGCGACACGCTCTCCTCCAAGGACGACCCGCTGCTCATGGAGCCGTGGGAGATGCCCGACCCGCTGCTGCCTCTCGCCATCCAGGCGCACAGCAAGGCGGACGAGGACAAGCTGTCGCAGGGCCTGGGCCGGCTGGTCGCCGAGGACCCGACGATGCGGCTCGAACAGAACCAGGACACCCACCAGGTCGTCCTGTGGTGTCTGGGCGAGGCCCACGCGGACGTCGCCCTGGAACGGCTGCGCAGCCGCTACGGCGTCCAGGTCGATGTCGTACCCCACAAGGTCTCCCTGCGGGAGACGTTCGCCGACAGGTCGGCGGGGCGCGGCCGCCATGTGAAGCAGTCGGGCGGGCACGGGCAGTACGCGATCTGCGCGATCGAGGTGGAGCCGCTGCCCGGAGGATCCGGCATCGAGTTCGTCGACAAGGTCGTCGGCGGGGCCGTGCCACGGCAGTTCATCCCGTCCGTCGAGAAGGGCGTGCGCGCGCAGGCCGCCAAGGGTGTGGCCGCGGGCTATGCGCTGATCGACATACGGATCACGCTGCTCGACGGCAAGGCGCACTCGGTGGACTCCTCGGACGCCGCTTTCCAGACCGCCGGCGCGCTCGCCCTGCGGGAGGCCGCGGTCGACGCCCGGATCCATCTCCTGGAGCCGGTCGCCGAGGTGACGGTCCTGGTCGGCGACGAGTACGTGGGCGCCGTGATGAGCGATCTGTCGGGGCGGCGCGGTCGCGTCGTCGGCACCGAGCAGGCCGGCGGGAACCGCACGCTCGTACGGGCAGAGGTCCCCGAGATCGAGATCGGGCGGTACGGGGTCGACCTGCGCTCCCTGTCGCACGGCACCGCGCGCTTCAACCGCACATACGCCCGACACGAGCCGATGCCGGCGCAGTTGGCGGAGAAAATCCGCGAACAGGCGCAGGGAAATCCCTAGTTGAAACACCGGTCCATCGCCCCTCCGGATCGGCGGGCAGCTTGTGCTGTCCGCCGACGGATGTCGGTCCCGGCGGATACTCTGAGAACCTGATCAAGACGATGACCTGATCAACAGGTGTGCGGAGCACGGAAGTCGGGAAAAGCCGCAGCAGCGGAGCAAGGCGGCGATGGGGGCGGCAGTGGCGGACGAGGGATTCGATTTCAGGCCCGGGGCACAGGTCCCGCTCTCGGGTGCCGCAGGCCAGACGGCGGCGACATTCGCCCTGGCCTCGGCGGCGTACCGGGACAACGAGGTCGGGGAGATCCTCAAAGCCAACAACGAATGGCACAAGTCGAAGGTCAAGGAGGGCAAGCTCAAGCTCTTCGTGCCCAATCTGGGCGAGGCGTTCGCGCGGGCCGTTCACGACCGCATGCTGGGCAGCGGCCGTAACGCGCTCATCCAGTCGTTCGGCACCGAACCACAGGTCGTCGTCGAGCACTGCCTGGCGGCGAACCGCATCCGCCGGGAGCGCGACAACTGGCTGACGGCGGTGACGGTGCTGTGCGGGCTGATCTTCCTGCCCGGGCTCATCGCCTGGCTGCTGGTCTTCCAGATCCGCACGATGATCGCCAAGCGTGAGGACAAACGCGCCTCCGCCCTGGCCACCACCCTCCTCATCGCCTTCGGCGCGCTCGCCGTGATCTTCCTGCTCCGGCTGCCGTTCGGCGGCTTCTGGGCCTGGTACGCACGCGCGGCGATCGTCATGCCGGTCGTCGGCTGGTTCTGGGCCCAGCAGATCTGCGAGCGCACGGCCAAGGACCTGCGGGCCCGCTGGGAGGGCCTCCTTTCGGGCGGCGGCGTGGGCGCCAAGATCCCCGAGGCGGTGCCCGGCAGCCCCGGCGAGACGGCGGCGGAGTCACTGCGCCAGAACCTGGCCAAGCTGAGCGCCGAGCAGCAGTCCAACTCCGTCTTCTACGCGGGCCCCAAGGGCATACTCGGCATGGGCACACGCTGGGGCAGCTGGCAGCTCGCCGAGGATCTGGTTCCGCTCGACGAGAACAAGGAGATCCACCCCTTCCGCAGCTGGGACGTCATCCGGTCGATCCACGACCAACTGCGCATGCTGGAGCGCGGCCCGCTCAACACCGGCGGCTTCCCGCGCCCTTCGATAAAGCACTGGGTGGTCACCCCGATCGGGGAGAACGCCGGTTCGGTGTCCCGGCCCGGCGGTACGGACGTGGACGCGTACCAGGTGAAGAACCACGCCATCCAGGACATCTGCAACAAGCAGCAGTTCGGCAGCGGCGACCGGCACTACCTCGGGATCCAGTGGACGCTGTGGGACGGCCAGTTGGTCATCACCATGCTGATCACGGTGACCGTGCTGCACGAGACCCTGCGCATCGAGGTCACCGGCCACGCGCTCGGACCCGTGCACCCGCTGTTCACGACCAAGCCCTCGGCGAAGACGAAGCAGATCGCGAAGTCCTTCAAGCCCTGGGAGACCCGCTCGAAGAAGCTCCCGCTCGTCGACACGGACGAGGTGGTGCGCCTCGCCGTGCGCGCCCCGATCACCTGGTACCCGCCGCTGCTCAACTGGCTCGGCGGCAGCCTGGCGCTCCCGGAGCCGTTCGGTCTGCGGCACGCGTGGGCCGATCAGCCCTGGCGGCACCGCTTCATGGCCGACGACGCGCTGCGGGCGGCCACGCCCGTCCTGCGCGTGGTGCACGCGGCGTCCATCAAGGTCCTCAAGGAGAACGGCGTCGACACGGAGAAGTTCGGCAACCGCTCGTCGTTCCTGAGCACGGCGATCCAGGACGCGTCACCGAGGAAGGCGGACGTATACGACGCGTAGGCCTCCGGCGGTTCGGCGGGGCGGGCGCGTTGTGGATCGTGCGGTCGTGAAGATCGTGCGGGTCGTGGGGGCTGGTCGCGCCCCGCGGCGGAGCCGCACATCGGCACAGCCCCGCGCCCCTTACGGGGCGGGGCCTCAGGCCGTCGGCCAGGCCTCCGCGAGCATCTTCCGTGTGTCCGCGAGGAGTTGGGGCAGTACCCGCGTGTGCCCGACCACCGGCATGAAGTTGGTGTCGCCGCCCCAGCGGGGCACGATGTGCTGATGCAGGTGGGCGGCGATACCGGCGCCCGCGACCGTGCCCTGGTTCATCCCGATGTTGAACCCGTGCGCCCCGGAGGCGGCCCGCAGCGCGGTCATCGCCTGCTTCGTCAGCTCGCCGAGCTCGGCGGTCTCCGGGACGGTCAGGTCGGTGTAGTCCGCGACGTGCCGGTAGGGCACGACCATCAGGTGCCCGCCGTTGTACGGGTACAGATTGAGCACCGCGTAGACCTGCTCGCCGCGCTTGATGACGAGCCCGTCCTCGTCGGACTTGGCCGGGATCGAGCAGAAGGGGCAGCCGTCGTCGGCCCCGGGACCGGTGGGCTTGTTCTCGCCCTGGATGTACGCCATCCGGTGGGGCGTCCACAGGCGCTGGAACGCGTCCTGTGTGCCGACTCCGATCTGCTGCTCCGGCTCACTCGTCATGTGGTGCAGCATATGGCTTCGCCCGTTCGCGGCGTGTCGCCGGGTACCACGTGAAAGGGCCTCCGGCCAAGCTGAGCCGATGGACGACGACAGCCGCACGGCCCGCTGGGAACACCGCGCCGAGGTCCCGCTCGCCGTGGCCTCGGCACTGTTCCTCACCGCGTACGCGATCCATGTCCTCGCCCACGGCCTGCCCGAGCCGTGGCGGGCCCTGTGTCTCGCGGTGACCCTGGCGAGCTGGGCGGTGTTCGCCGTCGACTACGCCGTGCGCTGGCGGCTGAGCGGCGAGGGCCACCGCTTCGTACGGACGCACTGGCTGGACACGGTCGTCCTGGCCCTGCCCCTGCTGCGCCCCCTGCGGGTGGTCAGGGTCTACGAGGCCGTCCAGCGCCGGCAGGGACGCCCGCGGCTCACCCTGCATGCGCGCGTGATCACGTACGCCGGTCTCTCGGTGGCCCTGCTCGGCTTCGCGGGCGCGCTCGCCGTGTACCAGCAGGAGCACGCGGCGCCGGGCGCGACGATCCGTACCTTCGGCGACGCGGTCTGGTGGACCTGCGCCACGCTCGCGACCGTGGGATACGGCGACGTGACTCCCGTGACGGCCGCCGGACGCGTGATCGCGGTCGGCCTGATGGCCTGCGGGCTGGCGCTGCTCGGCGCGGTCACGGGGTCGTTCTCGGCGTGGCTGCTGCAGGTCTTCTCCAGCGAGGACGAGCGCCGGGCAGCAGCCCCCGTACCGGACGAACACCCGCCGGCAGCCCCCGCGCAGCACGAGAGGCCCCCGGAAAGCTGAGCTCTCCGGGGGCCTCCGGGCGCCTTCAGGACCGTACGGCCGGACGCTCGCGTACGGGGATCGCACTCGCGTCCGCGATCAGACCTGCACGCGCTCCTCGACCACCTTCGCGATCTTCGCGATGGCCTCGTCGAGCGGGATGCCGTTCTCCTGGGAGCCGTCGCGGTAGCGGAAGGAGACGGCGCCGTTGGCCATGTCCTCGTCGCCCGCGATGACCATGAAGGGCACCTTCTGCTTCTGGGCGTTGCGGATCTTCTTCTGCATGCGGTCGGAGGACGAGTCGACCTCGACCCGCAGGCCCTTCTTCTTCGCGTCGGCGGCGAACTTGTGCAGGTAGTCCACGTGCGCGTCGCCGATCGGGATGCCGACCGCCTGGACGGGCGCCAGCCACGCCGGGAACGCGCCCGCGTAGTGCTCCAGCAGGACCGCGAAGAAGCGCTCGATCGACCCGAACAGCGCTCGGTGGATCATCACCGGCCGCTGCTTGGTGCCGTCGGGGCCCGTGTACTCCAGGTCGAAACGCTCGGGCAGGTTGAAGTCGAGCTGCACGGTCGACATCTGCCAGGTGCGGCCGATCGCGTCCTTGGTCTGGACGGAGATCTTCGGGCCGTAGAACGCGGCGCCGCCCGGGTCCGGGACCAGCGGGAGGCCCTGCTTCTCGGCCACCTGCCGCAGCGTCTCGGTGGCCTCCTCCCAGATCTCGTCGGAGCCGACGAACTTCTCCGGGTCCTTGGTGGACAGCTCCAGGTAGAAGTCGGTCAGACCGTAGTCCCGCAGCAGGCCGAGGACGAAGGTGAGCGTCTTGTCGAGCTCCTCCGCCATCTGCTCCTTGGTGCAGTAGATGTGCGCGTCGTCCTGCGTGAAGCCCCGGGCACGGGTCAGACCGTGCACGACACCCGACTTCTCGTACCGGTACACGGTCCCGAACTCGAAGAGGCGCAGCGGCAGTTCACGGTACGAGCGGCCGCGCGCGTCGAAGATCAGGTTGTGCATCGGGCAGTTCATGGGCTTGAGGTAGTAGTCCACGCCCTCGTCGAGCTGCATGGGCGGGTACATGCCGTCGGCGTACCAGTCCAGGTGGCCCGAGGTCTCGAAGAGCTTCCCCTTGGTGGCGTGCGGGGTGTAGACGAACTCGTAGCCCTCTTCCTCGTGGCGGCGCCGCGAGTAGTCCTCCATGACCCGGCGGACGACGCCGCCCTTGGGGTGGAAGACGGCGAGGCCGGAGCCGATCTGCTCCGGGATGGAGAACAGGTCCAGCTCGCTGCCGAGCTTGCGGTGGTCGCGCTTCTCGGCCTCGGCGAGGAACTCCAGGTGCGCCTTCAGCTCGTCCTTCGACGGCCACGCGGTGCCGTAGATGCGCTGGAGCATCGGGTTCTTCTCGCTGCCGCGCCAGTACGCGGCGGCGTTGCGCATCAGCTTGAACGCCGGGATGTTCCGGGTGGTCGGCAGGTGGGGACCGCGGCAGAGGTCCTTCCAGCACAGGTCGCCGGTCTTGGCGTCGAGGTTGTCATAGATCGTCAGCTCGCCGCCGCCGACCTCGACGTCCGCGCCGTCGTCGCTCGACGCGGAGCCCTTGATGCCGATCAGTTCCAGCTTGTACGGCTCCGAGGCCAGCTCCTCGCGGGCGGCCTCGTCGGTGACGACACGACGGGAGAAGCGCTGCCCCCGCTTCTGGATCTCCTGCATCTTCTTCTCGACGGCCTTGAGATCCTCGGGCGTGAAGGGCTTCTCCACGTCGAAGTCGTAGTAGAAGCCGTCCTTGACCGGCGGGCCGATGCCCAGCTTGGCCTCGGGGAACAGCTCCTGCACGGCCTGCGCCATGACGTGCGCGGTGGAGTGGCGCAGGATGTTGAGACCGTCCTCGGAGGAGATCTCCACGCTCTCGACGGTCTCGCCGTCCTTCACCTCGTACGCGAGGTCCTTGAGCTCGCCCGCCACGCGGGCCGCGACGATGGTGCGCTCACCGGCGAAGAGCTCGGCCGCCGTAGTGCCCGTCGTCACCACGCGCTCTTCCCGCTCGGAATCGCGTTGGATGATCACACGGACGTCTGACACCGGACTCTCCTGCCTGAAGGGAAACGCGCGCGGTCGTCTGGTGCACGCGTAATACAAGGGCGATCGTACCGAGCCCGGGGCACCCCTCGCGAAACGGTTCCCTCTCCCCGCCTTCCGCACGCGGTACGTCTCCACCAGGAACCTCAGTCCCCGCTGCACGCCTCCTCGAAGAAGGCCGCGATTTCGGCGGTCGCCTGCAGCGACTTCATCAGCCGGTCCCGCTCCGCCTCGTCGACCTGCACGGGTGCCACCCCGGACGCCCCGGTCAGCCGCCGGAATCCGCCCCGGCTCTCCAACCGCCCGTGCACCCGCACCGGCAGCCCGACGAGATGGGCGTGCCCCGCTATCCGGTACGCCTCCTCGTCGAGCGTCATCCGTACGTGCGGGACCTCGGCCCCGGCGATGACCCGCAGCCGTACGCTCCCCTCGCCGCGCGGTCCCGACCTGCGCATCCGCACCACGGCTCCGGTGATGCGCACGGGCACGGAGGGTTCCTCGCGCAGATAGCGGGCGCCGGCCTCGCGGAGTGCGGGCAGGTCGCCGGGCGAGAACTCGACGGGTTCGGCGGGCGTCGCACACCCTTCGGGCACCCCGGCCGCGGGCGCCCACTCGACGGCGATCCGGGCGCCCTCGGTGCCGCGCACCAGGGACGCCAGCGCCTCGGTGAGCTCATGGCTCACGCCCGCCTCGACAGCCCCGTCGAAGGCGTCCATGCCACCGGTCGCGCGCTTGTAGTCGATGGCCTCGCGGACCGCGTACAACGCCTGGTGGAGGCGGACGGCAAGCGGCCGGCCGGTGGCGACCGGCACGAAGGCGGTGAGCCGGCGGCCGCCAGGGGCGGCTCCGACGAGGACGTTCTCCAGGGACGCGGCGGCGGGCCTGCGGTGGCGGGCGCCGTAGTAGCCGGCCCGCGCACGCGCGGCGAGGGCGCCCGCGAGGAGCATCTGCCGTGCCGCCGTGCGCAGTTGTTCCTCGACGGTCCACGGCGAGACGCCGACAGGACCCGTCGGTACATCGCGCCACCAGCGGATCTCGTCGCTGGGCACGGCGAGGCCGACCAGGACGTCACGGGCGGAGGGCGAGGCGCTGCGGGACAGCGCGACGAGGGCTTCGGCGAGAAGGTCCTCACTGTCGGGGAAGGCCCGGCTCTCCGGTACCAGCAGGCTGGTGCCGGAGCCGCCGGGCCCCGGTGGGGTCCAGCGGCCGTACCGTCCGGGGGCTCCGCCGCGGCGCTGCCAGCCGTGCCGGTGCAGGAGCGCACCGAGGACGGCCGGGTCGACCTGGTCGGGCCGGGGTGGCTGGTCCCAGAGCCCCGGGGTCTCGACGGGGTGGGGCCTGACGGGGCGTAGGGGCTCGTCGGTGGGGCGGTGCGTCACGGTCTGCCTCCCGTTCCGACCCGCGTCATGATCTCGCAGAGCGCGCGGTCGTCGAAGACGCGAGAGGTCGGAATCCGCACGGTGGTCCTGCGCCGGCCGGTGATCCGGTGTCCGGCGAGGTTGATCCAGTAGCAGCAGTGCCGCAGATCGAGGCGGTCGTGGCCGGCACGCAGCCAGTCGTCCTGCGATCTGGGCACCAGCATCACGACCAGTATTTTGTGCACCGAGACCGGGGTGCGGGCCAGTTTCTCCAGGTGGGCGTTGTCGAGCGTGAAGGAGAAGGCCGGGCCCGGGGGGTTCGGCGGGATCTGGTACGTGCACTTGAGCTGCACCTTGATGGTGACTTCGTCGTCGACCGTGTGCCCGGGGGCGCTGTGGCTGACGTGCCAGTCGATGCCGTTGTCCGGAAAGGGCTGGGACAGGGAACAGCCCGCGGCCGCCGCGACCGCGTGCAGATAACCGACCTGCAGTGTCTCCATGCACGCCGTGGTGGCCAGTGAGCCGCGATGCGGTGCCGTCCTCTGGGGCAGCAGCCCGCCCTGCTCGGGCTGCGCGAGCGCCATGTCCAACAGCCTTCCGAATCAGGTGAATCCCCGCTGCGGGCCGCTGAACTGCAAAGACCCGTACCTCTGTTGTCTCCTTCCGGCGTACGGCGCAAACAGCCCGGGTATCACAAAAAGGGCAGGGGACGGCGCGTCAACTGCCGAAGGTGAACAAGGAGTTGTGTGCGTATGACGTGCTGGTACGAGGGCCCCTTGACCGCGTTCGACACCGAGACGACGGGTGTGGACGTGGAGACCGACCGGATCGTGTCGGCCGCCGTCGTCGTCCAGGACGCTCCCGGAAGCCGCCCGCGCGTGCGCCGCTGGCTGGTGAATCCGGGAGTTCCGGTGCCCGAGGGGGCCACGGCGATACATGGGCTGACGGATGAGCATCTCCGGCTGAACGGCCGCTGGCCGTCGCCGGTGATGGACGAGATAGTCAGGGAACTGGCCGAACAGAGCGCGGCGGGCCGCCCGCTCGTGGTGATGAACGCGCCCTTCGATCTGACGCTCCTGGACCGGGAGTTGCGCAGGCACCGGGCGTCCTCGCTGGACCACTGGTTCGAGACCGTGCCGATGCGCGTCCTCGATCCGCGGGTCCTCGACAAACACCTGGACCGCTACCGCAAGGGCCGCCGCACGCTCACGGACCTCTGCGCGCACTACGGCGTGGAGCTGACGGGAGCGCATGACGCGGCGGCCGACGCACTGGCCTCACTGGAGGTCGTACGGGCGGTCGGGCGCCGTTTCGCGACGCGCCTTGAGCGGCTCTCGGCGGCCGAGCTGCACACGCTGCAGGCCGTCTGGCACGCGGCGCAGGCACGCGGCCTCCAGGCGTGGTTCGCACGCAGCGGCACGGAGGAGGCAGTCGATCCGGCGTGGCCGCTGCGCCCCGAACTGTCGGCGGCGGCCTGAGCCGCATCCCGTCGGCAGCGAACAAAAAAGCCGGTCCGTCTGTGACGGACCGGCCTTTCCCGGTGGGCGATACTGGGTTCGAACCAGTGACCTCTTCGGTGTGAACGAAGCGCTCTCCCACTGAGCTAATCGCCCGGGAACGCACTGAACAATACAGGTCTCCTCGCGTTTCCTTCAAACCGCTTCACGGTTCGCGCGAAGGGGTGCCGCGGAGGTGGGCGACCAGCCCCTTCCGCCCGGCCCGCATCATCAGCGCGTGGTTGGCGCGGAACGCGGGCCGTCCGGGCACGGCGAGCCGCCTCAGCAGCGGCTTGGCCACATGGACCTCCTGGTCGTAGCGGGCGCGGGTGCCGGTCCCGTCGGTGGCGAGGGTCCACCGCGCCCAGCCGTCCACGTCGCCGGTCATCGCTATCTCCAGGACCCCGGCCGCCGGATCGCGGCCCACCTCCCGCCCGGTGAACACCAGGTCGTACGGCAGCACCGAGCGGATGCGGACGACGCCGCTGCTCGCGTCGAGGGGTGTCACCTCGCGCACCTGCGGCCACCAGCGCGGATAGCGTTCGACGTCGGCCAGCGCCTCGTAGACCTCGCCGAGCGGGGCGGCGAGCCTCCACAGGCTGCGGAAGCGGTAGTGCGTCCAGTCCATGTGCCGAGTCTGCCGGTCAGCGGCCCGCCCCGGGCAGAACCGGTGCGTCCGCACCTCGGGGTGTCCGGATCTGAGTACGTCCTGAGTACGTGCGCTCATGCCGTACGGCGTGACCCGGACCACACTCCGAGGCATGACGAACATTCCGCCACCGGCCGAGGAGTTGCGGATCCTCGACCACGAGCTGCGGCAACTGGACGCGCGCAGGGCCCAACTGCTGGCCCGCCGGTCCTGGTTGCTCGGTGTGCTCCGGTCGGCCAAGACACCGGCCCCGGCCTGGGGTCCTGCCCCGACCCCCGCACAGGCCCCGGCCGTCTGGTCGGCACCTGCGCCCCACACCCGGCGGCCCGAGGCCACGGCTCCCGGTGTGCAGAACGTGCTGCTCGTGCTCGGCGGCGTCCTGCTGACCGTCGCGGCGATCGCGTTCACGCTGGTCAGCTGGGGGCACTTGGGCATCGCAGGACGGGCTGCGGTCCTCGGCGCGGTCACCTTCGCCGCGCTCGCCGCACCCGTGCCGCTGCTGAAGCGCGGGCTCCGCTCGACGGCCGAGTCGGTGGCGGGCCTCGGCCTGGTGCTGACGGTGCTCGACGCCTACGCCCTGCACGAGGTCGCCCTCCCGGAGGTGGACGGCACCGGGTACGCGGCCGCCGCGACCGCGCTCCTGGCGGTGCTGTGGGCGGCGTACGGGCGCTCACTCGGTGCCCTGCGCCTGCCGCTCCCGGCGGCGATGGCGACGGCTCAACTCCCGCTGCTGCTCTGGGTGGTGGCGGCTGGCGCGGGACATCACACGATCACGGCGGCGCTGCTGGTGACAGCCGCGTTCGACACGGTCGTGGCCCTCTCGGTGTCCGTGCGGTCCGTCCGTGTCGTCGCCTCCGTCGGCGCGTACGGGACGGGCGCCTGGGGCCTTCTGGCGGCCGGCCGGCTCTCGTGGGAGGCCACCGGTCCGAGCGCCGCCGCCCGTGCGGCGGCGCTCCTCGCCCTCGCCGCGGCGATCGCGCTGGGGGCCGCGTGGCGTGCCCCCACCGCGCAGGCCGCCCCCGTTCTCTCAGTGACCGGCGGCCTGATCACCGTCGCCGCGGCGGGCGGCGTACTCCGCTCGGTGCTGCCCGACGCCTGGACGGTTCCGGGCTATCTGCTGTGCGGCGTCGCGTTGTCGGTCGTACGCGGCACCTGGCTCCCTGAAGCCGTACGCCGTGGCCTGCGTTGGTCCTCCGCGGGTGTGCAGGCCCTCGCCGTGGCATGGGCCCTGCCTCTCGTCACCGTGGTCCTCGCGGGCCCGGTCGGCTGGGCGGAACGCGTGTGGTCCGGTGCGCCTTCGGACGCCCGGGACGCGGTGACGGTCTCCACGCCGTGGCCGCCGAACACGGAGACGGCTCCGCTGGTGCTGGCCGCGGTCGCGGCGGTCCTGGCCCTGACGTTCCGGGGCGGGCCGCACCGGTCCGCCGCCCTGAGCGGTGCGCTCGGTCTGGCCTGGTCCGCGGTCCTCGTCCTGCCCGCCACGCTCGAACTCCCTTACCCGGCAGCCCTCTTGGCACAGGGCGTGGTGACCGCCGCCACCCTGACGACCGCGACGTACAGCCGTCACGCACACCCGACCGACGACGGGACCGCACGCCCGACAGAGCCCCCGGCCCCGACCAGCACCCGCCCCTCCCCCATCACCCTGACCGCCCTTGGCCTGGCCCTCCTCACCTCTCTCCACCTCGTCGCGCTCTCCCTGACCGCCGAAGCGGCCACCCTGGCCGTCCTCGGGAGCCTGACCGCCCTGTTCGGGGCGTTCGCCGTCCGGCAGAAGCACGAGATCCGGGCCGTGTCGGCCGCCGCGTCCCTCGCGTCCGCCACCGCGCTGGCGTGTGCCGCGGGCGCGTCGCTGGACTGGCAGCCGCACCACATCGCGCTGCTCGTGCTGGTGGTGCCTGCCACGGCCGCGCTGCTTGCGGCCCGGCTCAAGGACGCGACGCCGACCCTGTCCGTCGAGATCACGGGAGCCGTCGCCGCACTGGTGGCGATCGACCTCGCGTTCATGGAACCGCCCATGCTCGCCCTCGTGCTGGCACTGTGCGGCGTGATCGCCGCGGGCACGGCGGTCCGGCCGGACCGCAGGCAGGTCGGCTACGCGGCGGCGGCCCTGTTCGTGCTGGCCACCTGGGTCCGGCTGGCGTCCTGGGAGGTCGGCTCGCCCGAGGCGTACACCCTGCCGGTGACCGTGCCCGCGCTGGTCGTCGGGTTCGTCCGCAGGAGGCGGGACCCGGAGACCTCGTCCTGGACGGCCTACGGGCCCGGCCTGTCGGTGACGCTGCTGCCGAGCCTTCTCGCGGCATGGGGCGACCTCGACTGGCCGCGCCCGCTGCTGCTCGGCGCGGCGGCACTCCTGGTCACCCTCGTCGGCGCCCGGCAACGCCTCCAGGCCCTGCTCGTCCTCGGCGGCGGCACACTGGCCCTGGTCGCCCTCCACGAACTGGCCCCGTACATCGCCCAGGCGATGGGCGCGGTACCCCGCTGGGTACCTCCGGCACTGGCCGGCCTCCTGCTCCTCGCCCTGGGCGCGACATACGAACAGCGCCTACGAGACGCCCGCCGAGTCAAGGATGTCCTTGGAAGGATGCACTGACCAGGGCGCCCCTTCAGGGGCGCGGGGAACTGCGCGCCCAGCCCCGGCGGACCCGCACCCAATCCCCGCACCCCAGTGGAACGTCACGGCATCTTGTCGCCCACCAACGCCAGATTCTGAATCGCCGCCAGCCCGTACAACGCCGTCGTGTTCGTCGAAACCCACGACGCCTCACTGCCCGGGACCAGGCCGGTCGGCCCGTCGACCTTCTTCGTGGACCAGTCCGTCGACTCCTTGTAGTCCCAGGTGTCGGCACTGTTGTAGAACTGCCGCCACGCCCGCGCGGCCAGCGCGTCGTCGCCCAACTGGACGGCGGCGTACGCGTCCTGCCGCGCATGCCCCTGGAAGAGCAGCAGGGAGCCGAAGTCGGAGCCGTAGCGGGCCCTCTGCTCGGCCTTCGTGGCGTTGAAGTAGCGGCAGTAGTCGAGCCACGCCTCCTTGAACTTCGGCATGTCGATCTGGTCGAGGAGTTCGGCGTTCAGCTCGACCAGGCCGAACATCGCCGAGAGATGCGAGACACCGACCACGGCCTTGTCCGCGACGGCGAACTTCCCGGTGTCCAGGTCGTACAGGGCGCTGCCCTGGACGAACCCGTTGGGCTGGGCGGCGATGGTCTCCATCGTCGACAGGACCCGCGCCTTCGCCTTCTCCCACTTGGGGCCGCGCCGCTCCCACTCGGTGAGCCAGGCGGAGACCAGACCGCTCCAGTCGGTGCCGAAGCCGATCGAGAGCGCGTTGCGGTCCGGCTCGTACGGCTCGGTGCGGATCTTGCGGATGGGGTCGAGGACGAGGAACGTCTCGTCGGAGTCGACGTTGGCGTGCATGAGGTCGCCGACGCGTTCGTCCGCGGTGAGGAAGTAGTAGTAGCGCCGGTAGGTCGTGTTGGCGATGCGCTGCTGCTTGGCGCTGTCGGCGTAGTGCTGGACGCCGTGGCGGGTGCCGAGGCCCGCCCACTTGCCGAGGTGGTAGACGTCGACCTCACCGGTGTGGCGGGTCATGGCCTCGGCGAAGCGGAAGATGTCGGCGCGGCCCGAGCGCATGTACGCGAACCAGAGCCACAGGTCGGGCGAGAGCTCGGAGTTGTCCCAGGCGTAGCCGCCGACGTCGTAGCACCACTGGTGCCGGCTCGGGTCGTACGAGTGCATGATGTCGCCGTAGTCCCAGAAGCCGTACCAACGGCGCATCTCCACCTGGTCCTTGTAATAGGTGAAGAGGAAGTCGAGATGGTCCTCGATCTTCGCCTTGGCGGCGGTGGAGCGGTCGGGCTCGGAGAACAGCTTCCCGAACACGCCCGCCTTGATGAGGTGTTGGGGCGGGGCGACGAGCTGTGCCGGGGTGCGGACGGCCTCCACCTGTTCGGCCATCGCCTCGGCGCTCGGCGTCGACTCGTGGGCCCAGAAGAGGAGTTCGCTGGTACGGGCGATGCCGTAGGGCGTGCCGAACTCGGGCTCGTAGTCCTCGTAGGTGATGTTGAGGCCTTCGAGCTGTTCGGGGTACGTGTCCTGACCCATGCCGTCGTGGTAGAAGCGCAGGTCCATGGGCTGCGCCTCGGGCGACCAGAGCCACATGGTGACCTCGGCCTCGTCGGTCTGGGCGTCGCGGATGTCGAGCTGGGCGGGGAACTTCTCCCAGAAGTCCCGCAGCCCGAAGGAGAATCCACCGCTGGCACCACCCACGTACCCGAAGCCGCTGGCCCGCCGGCCACCGCCCGCGGGGATCCAGCCGTGGCCCTTCTTGGTGCGCTTGCGCACGCCGAAGCCGTCCGCGGAGAGCTGGGAGAGGGTGTAGTCGCCCCACTCGGGGATGTACTGGAGGCGGGTCGTCACCCGCTGGTCCCAGGTCGACGGGTCGGGCAGCTTCCTGCCCTCGAACTGGGCGGTGCGCACGGCCGCGCCCGGGTCCCGGCGCAGACCGGTGATGCCCTTGACGGCCTCGCGCAGCAGACCCGTGCCCTCACCGCCGATACGGATGTGCCGGTCGTACGCGGCATCGCGCATCGGCACCTTGAACCGGACGCCGATCCCGCGGATGAAGTCGCCGCTCGCCCTGCCCGGCTCCTGGGTGCCGTCGAAGGTGATCGTGTGCACCATGCGGAACGACTCGGCGCCCGCGTAGAAGTAGAGCCGGACCGAGAAGGGCAGCCAACTCCGGCTGCCCTTGCGGTGCTTGCCGTCGATACGGACGACCGCGCGGACCGGCCCGTCCTGCTCGACCTCGACCTCGCCGATGACGCTCTCGAACCGCTCGTACTTCTCCGCGCCCTGGTCGCCGTCCTCGATCTCGGGCTGCCGCAGCAGTACGAGACGGCCGTCCCTGGCGATCTCCGTCGAGCCGCGCAGCACGGACTTCACCAGCGTGGAGCCGCTCTTGCCGATCTTCGCGGTGATGACACCGGTCGACACGTCGATGGAACCGCCGCTCTTGTCGACGGTCACCTTCTTCGCGGGCGCGGCGGGCGACCCGGCGGCGAGCGTGAGCTTGCCGCTCCCCGCGCCCGGCCCGACCGCGTGTGCCGTCCACTTCAGCGAGCCGTCCGGCCAGTAGCCGATCGGCCAGGACTGGACGGGCACCTCCTTGCCGTCGGCGTCCTTCAGCGCGAACGTCTGCTCCTTCTCGTACGCGCCCTTCGGCCAGGGCACGCCCACGGTCGAGCCGGGGGCGGCGCCGAGGCCGCCGCCCTCCAGCCAGTCCAGGGTCACCGGGTCCGCGTCGGCGGCCTCGGCTCTTGGCGCGGCCTGGGCCTCCTGGGCGCCCAGGGCCCAGCTGAACTGGGCGGCGGCTCCGGCGACGGCGGCCGCCTTCAGGAGGGACCTACGGGGGATGGAAGCCATCAGAATTCAGCCTTTCCTTTCCGTGCGGGGAAGTCAGGGGCATGACAGATGGAGGCGCGGCGCCGGACGCCGGCCCTGTGTACGTCTACGCGTGATGGGTGCTGTTGAACGGTTGGGTCAGCGGCGCCGGCCGCGCTCCTCCACGGCGACGGCCGCCGCCGCGACGGCCCCGAGCACGGGGACCGCCAGCGGCAGGATGAACCAGGCGGAGCAGGCCACCACGGCCACCCCGCCGACCAGCAGGAACGACCCGGCGGGGTCGAGGACCGTACGGCGCCCGGCGGCCCCGAGCAGCTCCCGCCAGGACGCGCCGGGTTCCCAGACCGCCGCCGCGCGCAGCCCGGCGACGACCAGCCCGATCAGGGCGAACAGACCGACGGCCCCGACGACCGGGCCGCCCGGGATCCCGGCACGCACGGCCTGGACGTCGACCCACACCGCGAGGGCCGCGGCCCACCCGGCGAGTCCTGCGATCCACCCGCCGCGCAATGCCGACCGGTAGTCCGCGACGAACTCCCGCCAGCCGCCGCCCAGATGGGCCGTACGCCGTCGAAGATGCCGGGACCCGGCGGCGAACGCGGCGGGATAGGTGACCACGGGCAGGGAGGCCACCGCGATCCACACCCCGGTGAGCAGACACTCGGCGAACAGTGCGAACCGCTCGGCGAAGGCCGATTCACGCCTGGGAGCGGCAGCCGTACGAGTCTTCGTGCGCGTCTGGGTCATGACCGGCTCAGCCCTTCAGCCCGGAGGTCGCCATGCCGTCGATCAGGTACCGCTGGAAGGCGAGGAAGAAGGCCAGCACCGGCAGCAGCGCCACCAGCGACATGGCGATCATGCCGCCGTAGTTGGCGACGCCCTCCTGGTCGCGGAACATCATCATGCCCAGCGAGACGGTGTACTTGCCGGGCTCGTTGAGGTAGATCAGCGGGCCCATGAAGTCGTTCCAGGCGTTGATGAAGGTGAAGATCGCGCTGGTGATGAGCGCCGGACGGCAGAGCGGCAGCACGATCGACCAGTAGATCCGCAGATGCCCGCAGCCGTCGAGCCGCGCCGCCTCGTCCAGTTCCTTCGGCAGGTTCCGCATGAACTGCACCATGAGGAAGACGAAGAACGCCTCGGTCGCGAGGTACTTGCCGATCAGCAGGGGTACATAGGTGTTGATGAGTTCCATCTTCTGGAACATCACGTACTGCGGGATCAACAGCACGTGATACGGCAGCAGCAGTGTGCCGATCATCAGCGAGAACATCAGGTTGCGCCCGGCGAAGCGAATGCGGGCGAAGGCGTACGCCGTCAGCGAGCAGGAGATCAGGATGCCGACGACGGAGCCGAGCGCGTAGAAGAGCGAGTTCTCGAAGAACGTGGCGATCGAGATGTCCGCGATGCCGTCGGCGAGCCCCTTGAAGTTCTGGAGGATCGGGCTGGTCGGGAAGAGCTGCAGGCTGCCGATGATCTCCCGGCTGGGCTTGAACGAGGCGCCGAGGACCCAGATGACGGGATAGAGGACGACCGCGAGGATGAGCAGGGCGCCGAGGTGCCAGGCGAGCGATCCGGTCCGCTTTCGCCCGAGCTCCAGCGACTTGCGCGGGGTGGTCGGGGCCTGGGTCGGGCTCGTGGTCGGAGTCGTGGTGGTGCTCATCGGGAGGCCTCCTCGTAGTGCACCCACCGCTTCTGGGACCAGAAGAGGACCGCCGTCACCAGCGCCACGGCGAGCAGCAGCATCCAGGCCATCGCGGAGGCGAAGCCCATCTGGGCCTCCTTGAAGCCCTTCTGGTACAGGTAGCAGGTGTAGACGAGCGTGGAGTCGGCCGGTCCGCAGCTGGTGTTGGACACGACGTACGCCGAGCCGAAGATCTGGAACGAGTGGATGGTCTCCAGCAGCACGTTGAAGAACAGCACCGGAGAGATCATCGGCAGGGTGATGCTCCAGAACCGCTTGAACGGCCCGGCGCCGTCCACCTCGGCCGCCTCGTACAACTCTTTGGGCACCTGCTTGAGTCCGGCGAGGAAGATCACCATGGGTGCCCCGAACTGCCAGACGGTGAGCGCCACGAGGCTGTAGAGCACCCAGTCCGGGTCCCCGACCCAGCCGCCGACGTCCCACCCGAAGAACGACTGCGTACGGTCCACGACGGCGTCGTCGGAGAAGAGCGCGCGCCACACGAAGCCGACGGACACGCTCGCGCCGATCAGCGACGGGGCGTAGAAGGCCGCCCGGTAGAAGGCCTGGCCCCGCCTGCTCTGTGCGAGCAGCAGGGCGACGCCGAGGGCGAGCAGCAGCTTCAGCGGCGTACCGATGACGACGTACTTCGCCGTGACCTCCACCGACTTCTGCCACCGTGGATCGTCGAACATCCTGGTGAAGTTGTCGAAGCCGATCCACTGCGGGGAGTCGAAGAGGTTGTAGTCGGTGAACGCGAAATAGAGCGAGGCGGCCATGGGCCCCGCGGTCAGCAGCAGAAAGCCCGCGATCCACGGGGACATGAAGAGGTAGCCGGCCAGATTCTCCCGGCGGCCCCGCCGCTTGACGGCGGCGGGGGGACCGGGACGCTTCTCTGGCGCATCCGGCGGAGAGTCCTTGATGAGCGTCGTCACTGCGGTTCCCATCAGGCGGCGAGCGCGGACTCGGCCTCGGAGAAGAACTGCTTCACCGCGTCGGAGACCTTGGTCTTGCCCTGGGACATGTCACCGGCGATGCGCAGGAAGGCCGCCTCGACGGTGTCGGCGCCCGCCGGGTGCGGGGTGATGGTCCCGAGGACTCCGGCCGCGGCGACGTCCTCCTCGTACTGGGCGATCGCCTTGTTGGGGGCGTCGGTCGGCTTGTACGCGTCGAACTGCTCGGTGCTGGCGAGGATGCCGCGGTCGTAGCCCATGATCTTGCCGACCTCGGGGTCGTGAACCATGAAGTCGATGAACTGGGCGACCTCCTTCGGGTGCTTGGTCCGGGCGGATCCGCTCAGCATCAGCGAGGAGAGGTACTGGCCGGTCTCCTTGCCGTCGGTGGTCGGGATCGGCGCGAGCCCGTACGTGCTGTCGCCCTCCGTGGTGTAGCGCACCGTGAAGTTGTCCCAGGTGAACTCGGACGCCCCGTCGCCCGAGGCCAGCGCCGACTTGGGTTTGAGCTGCTCGATCTTCTTCGGGTCGGTGATGATCCCGGCCTTGACGCGGTTGTAGGCGTCCGTCCACCACTCCGTCAGGTCGGCCGCCTCGAAGCCGAGTCCGTCCTCGGTGAAGAACGCCTTGCCGTTCTGCCGCAGATAGAGGTCGTAGAGGTACATGATCCCGAAGTAGCCGGTGTCGCCGGACACCTTCTGCTCGTTGCGGATCTTTTCGAGGGCGTCGAAGTACTCGTCCCAGGTCCAGCCCTGCTCGGGCTTGATGCCCGCCTTTTCGAAGACCTTCTCGTCAATGACCAACGACATGGTGTTGGAGCCGACGGGTATGCCGAGCAGCTTTCCGTCCACCTCGCCGACCTTCTCGACTCCGGCGCGGAAGTTCTTGAGGCTCAGATTTCCCGCGTCCACTTGGGACTTGAGATCGAGGAGAACACTTCTCTTGTCGTACTTCCGCAGGAATGCGACAGCGTTCTGGAATACGTCCGGAGGATTTCCACCCGCGGCCTGGGTCTGGAACTTCTCCCAAAAGGCCACGTAATCCTGGAAGTCCGTCTTCACCTTGACCTTCGGGTACTTCTTCTCGAAGAGCGCGATGGTCTGGTTGATGCGCTTGGCCCGCTCCTCCGCGCCCCACCAGGCGAAGCGGATCTCGACGGTCCCGTCCCCCGATCCACCGCTGTCTCCCCCGCAGGCCGTCGTCGTGGCCAGCCCCAGCGTGGCCAGCGACGCTCCGGCCGCCTTGAGGACCGTCCGCCTCTCAACACTCCCGTTTTCTCCCACAGTCGGGCCTCCCCGCGACGTAGCCGTCCGCTGCCATGAATCGTTTCAAGTAAGCGCTTGCTGGCACAAGGTACGGAGGGTCTTGGTGGGCGTCAATGATTCGGACAGGAATCGGTGTGAACGGGGTCGCTCGCGCGACGGCGTGAACTGGGCTGATGTGGCGGGGGTGTTGGGTGAGTGTGCAGGTGGGGTGGGGTTGGTCGGGTGGTCGAACGGGGTTTGGCGGGCTGGATTCGGGGAGGTTGGGTGGGGTGAATGTTGGGGGTGGGGTGAGGAGTTGGCGGGGTCGGGGTGAGGGCGGGTGTCGGGAGGTGGGGGTCGCCCCCGGGGGCGAGGGTGGGTGTCGGGAGGCGGGGTCGTCCCCGGGGGGTGGCGGTGGAGGGGGCTGGCGGGGGCGCTGATACCGGCGGTGATTGGGACGCAGTCGTAGGCGGCTGCTGTGGGGGGCGGTGGGCTTGAGCAGGCACGTTGATCGGGTGGTGGGGCAGCACCAGCACCCACTCCACGAAACCTCGTCCCCGCGCTCCTCCGCGAAGCCCGAACCCAGCGCCGACACCGGGAGACCCAGGTCCAGCGCCAGCTCTTCGAAATCACAGCGAGACGCCCGCTTCAGAAGCCCGGACCAGCCCCACCGCACGAAACCTCGCCCACACGCCCTCCCAAGAGGCCCGCCTTCAACGCCGACACCGGAAAGCCCGAGCCCAGCGCCCACTCTGGGAGGCCCACGCTCCAACGCCCGCTCCACGAAACCGCAGCTGAGCGACCTCGCAGCGAGGCCCGGGCTCGGTACCACTCCGCGAAGCCGCACTCTGGCGCTCTCGCCTGGCAGCCCAAGCACGGCGTCCACTTCCCGGAATCACGGCCAGGCACCCGCCCCGGAAAGCCCAGGCCCAGGGGCCGCCACGCTCCAGCTGGGCACCCCCGTGAAGCCCGGGCGCAGCGCCGCTCCGCGAGGCTGCGACCGGGTGCTCTCACCCGGAAGCCCAGGGCTGGCGTCCACCCCGTGGAATCGCGGCCAGGCGCCGTCACCGAGAGGCCTGGGGCCGGCGCCGCTTCACGGAATCCCAGTCGGGTGCCCCCTCCGAGAGGCTCCGGCGCCCGTGCTCGCTGCGGGGACCCGGACACGCGTCCACCGCGGGGATCCACGTAGGTGTCCGCCCCTGGGAAGCAGCGGAACAGCGCCCGCTCCGGCCAGCCGTCCGGCCGGAACGCCCGCTCCGGCCAGATCCGCGTCTGTGGAGTGCAGGTAGCAGGCCCTCGACCGGTCGCAATCGCCTGCTGAAACGGCGATTGGCGGCCGGGTCCACGTGCTCTGTGGACCCGGCCGCCAATTGATGTGGTGGGCGATACTGGGATCGAACCAGTGACCTCTTCGGTGTGAACGAAGCGCTCTCCCGCTGAGCTAATCGCCCGGGCGCACGGAGAAGATTACCCCATGTCAGGGGGTGCCTCCGACCGCCTTCGAAGGGTGCGGAGGGCTGCTACTCCTTGATCTTCCACGGCATCTCGAAGCCGAACTTCCAGACGTAGATCCCGACCAGCACCGCGATGATCACCAGCCCGATGGTCGTCAGGATGATGTTGCGGCGCCGCACCTTGGGATCGAGGGCCTTCTGCGTGGCCTCGGTGACCTTGCGCTTCGTCCAGCGGAGCACCAGCTGGGCCCAGACGAACTCGGTCGCCCAGATCGCCATGCCGCCGAAGATCACCAGCCAGCCCGGTCCGGGCAACGGCAGCATGATCACGCCGGCCACGACGACCGCGAGACCCACGATGAACACGCCCACCTGCCAGCTCAGGTGCAGCGCCCGTCGCGCCTTGATGAATTCCGGCGCACGGGATCCGAGCGCCGGCTCGCTCTTCGTTCCGTCGGCCGCCGCGACGGCCTCCCCCGTTTCGTCACTCCCCGTATTCATACGGCCAAACCCTACCCGACGGAAACCGGTCACCGGAATGGTGGTACTCCGCGAACGAGCACTCGGCCGGATGAGCTACCTAAAGACACGCAAAACACTCAGAGGGGTTTACAACGGCACCGTAGGTGGCATGTCGATTTCGCCGACGTGCGAATCCCCGAGCGCACACTGAGCGAAAGGCCCTGGCGCTTATGAACACCACGGTCAGCTGCGAGCTGCACCTGCGCCTCGTTGTGTCGAGCGAGTCCTCACTGCCTGTTCCCGCAGGACTGCGGTATGACACGGCCGATCCCTACGCCGTGCACGCCACCTTCCACACCGGAGCCGAAGAGACCGTCGAGTGGGTGTTCGCCCGCGACCTTCTGGCCGAGGGCCTGCACCGGCCCACCGGCACCGGCGACGTCCGCGTCTGGCCGTCGCGCAGCCACGGTCAGGGCGTCGTGTGCATCGCCCTGAGCTCTCCGGAGGGAGAGGCCCTGCTCGAGGCCCCGGCGCGGGCCCTGGAGTCGTTCCTGAAGCGAACAGATGCCGCCGTGCCCCCTGGCACGGAACACCGGCACTTCGATCTCGACACGGAGCTCTCGCACATCCTGGCCGAAAGCTAGGACGAGACTCCGCACCAAGCCGCCCGGCGCCGTCCACTCGGGGAGACGGCTCGGGCTCAGACAACCGCATATGGCGCATGCACAGGCGCCGCCACCCTGGACATTCCAGGGTGGCGGCGCCTGTGCATGCGCCCGTTCATGCGCCCGCGACGGCCCCGCGCGGATGCCGCCGGCCAGTGCCTGGGGGCCGCCCGCCGGGACGGAGCCGGTCCTCCGGGCCGGTAAGCGACTAGCATCGGCCAGCATCGGCGGGCGGCTGCCCGATTTCCAGGCCAGGGAGCGAAATGTGCTGATCACCCACGACACCCGGTGCGCCCTCGACGCCGTGGTAGACCTGGTGAACACCGCGCCGGAGGACGACACGGCGGACGGGCTCGCGACCATCGCAGCCCTGCACGATTTCGTACGAAACCATGACATCAGCGACGTCGGAACCCTGTCCGAGCTCGATCTCTCCGCGGTGCGCAAGATCCGCGGGCGCTTCGCCGGGATCTTCGCCGCTTCGGATCCCCGGGCCGCCGCCACGCTCATCAACGAGCTGGTCGCCGCCGCGGGCACCACTCCGCGTCTCACGGATCACGACGGCTACGACTGGCACGTGCACTATTTCGCGCCCGGCGCGTCCGTCGCCGACCATCTCGCCGCGGACGGCGGCATGGCACTGGCGTTCTTCGTGGTGGCCGGCGAACAGGAGCGGCTGCGCCGCTGTGAGGCACCGGACTGCCGACGCGCCTTCGTCGACCTCTCCCGCAACCGCTCCCGCCGCTACTGCGACAGCCGCACCTGCGGAAACCGTCTGCATGTGGCCGCCTACCGGGCGCGTCGCAAGGAGGCGGCGGGCTGACGGAGTCCTCGGCGGGTGGCGCCAGGGACTCCGCGTACGGCTCAGAGCAGCAGCAGATCGTGCAGCGAAGCCATGAGCAGCAGACAGCCGATCACCGCAAGGAAGATCATCAGCGGTGGCTGGGAAAGCGCGAAGAGACAACCCCGCGGCTCCTCGGAAGGGGCAGCGGTGTCGCTCTGTGTTGTGTCCAGCATCTCGCGGCGATGATGGCGCAGCGGACTGGCCCTACGCGATCAACACGCCCGGATTATGGGGGAGTTAGCCGAAATCCGTGACACGGCGGTCCACGATCTGGGATAGGTGCCTGTCCCACGCGAGGACGCACGGCACGGCCCGCGTCACTGTGTCGTTTCAGAGCGTCATACGCCGTGCTGCTTCATATGCCGTGCTTCTTCAGGATGGCCTCGATGTCGCTGAAGTCCTCTCCCTGCTCGGCCTTGCGGGGCTTCGCGGCGGGGCGGGTCGCCGGGCGCGTGGCCGGTGCCGCGCCGAGCGAGGGCGCCGAGGCCGCGGGGGCGACCGCCTCGCGCTGTGCGGCCCGGGCGGCCTTGCGCTCCTTGCGGGTCCCGCCGGTGCGCCGCTCCACGGCCCGCGAGGTCATGAACAGCAGCCAGGCCCCGCCGAGCACGCCGAAGCCCGCCCAGGCCATCGGGCTGAAGGCGGTCTCCGCCGCCCATTCGACGGCCCCGGTCATCACCAGACCGAGGGGGACCAGCGAGTACGCGGTGAGGCGGACCGCCATGAGGAAACGCTTGCGGTACGCGGTGACCGCGGCGATGCCCAGGCCGGCCGCGGCGACAGCGGAACAGACGGTCTCGGCAATCATCCGGTCCTCCAGACATGGCTGGGGCGAGCAGGGTCAGATTCGTCCCTTCCATCCTGCACCGCCCCCTGCCCGGTATGCCATGGTCCGGGCAGACCTCAGGGACATCTCCGGGTCGGGTCCTCCTCAGGGCCCGGTCCCCGTACGCGATCAGGAGTGGTCCGGGGTTCGCCCGGGGTCGGAAGGTCCCGGTTGGGCCGCGGGAGCCTCGGCTGGGAGACTGGGACCCATGAGCGACTCCTCCCCCGCACGCCCCGCCGCCCCCGTCCTGGACGTCTGGTGCGAACTGCAGTGCCCGGACTGCCGTAGCGCCCTGGACGACCTGCGCGCGCTGCGCGCCCGCTACGGCGACCGGCTGGAGCTGCGGCTGCGGCACTTCCCTCTGGAGAAGCACAAGCACGCCTTCGCCGCCGCCCAGGCCGCCGAGGAGGCCGCGGAACAGGGGCTGGCCTGGCCGTACGTCGAGGCGGTGCTCGGGCGCGTACAGGAGCTTGACCGTGAGGGGGAGCCCTTCCTGGTCGAGGTGGCCGGGGAACTCGGCCTGGACGCCGAGGAGTTCGACACCGCTCTCATCGACGGCCGGCACATCCTGATCGTCGACGCCGACCAGGCCGAGGGCAAGGCCATCGGCGTGACCGGCACCCCGACGTACGTCGTCGACGGTGAGCGGCTCGACGGCGGCAAGAGCCAGGAGGGGCTGCGCGAGCGCGTCGAGGAGATCGTGGACCGGCTGCTGTCCGAGCAGCAGGCCTGACCGCCGCAACCGCGCGCCCCCCTACAGGCCCTACAGGCGCATGTACGGCTACAGCAGGTTCTTGTAGAAGTGGTAGGTGGTCGTCTCGTAGCCGAGTGACTCGTAGAGCCGCTCGGCCGGGGCGTTCCCGTCGAAGACGTTCAGGCGGATGCCGGGGTGTCCGGCGGCGATCGCCTGCACCTCCGCCAGGAGCATCAGCGAACGGCCGTGGCCCCGGCCGCGATGGCGCTCGTCGGACTCGACCTCGTAGACGAACGACCAGCCGTCGCGCGCGCCCAGCCACAGCACGCCGACCGGCGTCCCCTCGTGTTCCAGGATGCTGAAGTCCATGCCCGCGCTGCTGAGCCCGTCCGGCAGCGAAGTGGCGTGGTCCCGCTCGGACTTGGCGCGGGCCTCGGCCTCGGGCACTCCGCGGGTGATCCAGTCCTTGGCGTACTCCTCCTTCGCCCGCTCCTCCCAGGGACCGAACTCGGCCTCCGTCATGGGGCGTCCCAGGCTGCCGGCGGGCAGTTCGGGCGGCGTGGCGCCGAGCCGCTTCTCCATGTGGCGGTTGCGCAGCACGTAACCGAGGGCCGTGGCCAACCGCAGTGCGGTCGTGGCCGTGGCGGGCACCGACGCCTCGATCCGCGCACAGCCCCAGCCGCGCGCCACCTCCTCCGCGGCGAGCGCGGCCACGGTGCCGCGGCCACGTCCGCGGTCCGGTTCGTCGATGCCGAGGTCATGGATGCGGGCGACGGACGGCCCGGAGAGGGAGTGGGCGGCGAGGTGTATCCCGCCGACGGGACGGCTGTTCACGCACACCGTGTAGTGCCGTGACAGCGCTCCGTCGGCGTCGCGCTGAAGCGGCTCGGTCGGCCGCAGGGTCGTGGTCATCAGGGGTGTTGTACCCGTCCGCGAGGCCTACGTCATCCGGTTAAGGGTGCCGGTCCTGTCAGGGGTCGAGGTCGTCGCCCGACCGCTCGTCGAAGATCCGCATCGCCTTGACGGTCACCGGGCCCGGTGCGCCCGGCAGTTGACGGCCGTCGGCCCGGTGCACGGCCTGCACATCGCGCAGCGACGAGGTCAGGAAGATCTCGTCGGCCCGTTCCAGGACGTCCAGCGGCAGGTCGGTCTCCCTGGCGCCCGTCCAGTCGACGGTGAGGGCCCGGGTGATGCCGGCGAGGCAGCCGGAGGCCACCGGCGGGGTGTGGATCTCGCCGTCGAGGACGACGAAGACGTTCGAGCCCGTGCCCTCGCAGAGCTGCCCGACCGTGTTCGCGAACAGCGCCTCGGACGCGCCCTGTTCGCGCGCGCGGGCGAGGGCGACGACGTTCTCGGCGTACGAGGTCGTCTTGAGGCCCGTCAGCGTGCCGCGCTCGTTGCGGGTCCAGGGCACGGTGATCACGGCGGTGGAGTCCGGGCGCCGGGTGGCCTCGCCGAGGGCGACGACCAGGGTCGGTCCGTGCTCCCCGCGGTCGGAACCCAGCGGGCCGTGGCCGCCGGTGTACGTGATCCGCAGTCGGCCGAGCGGCATCGGGTTGGCTTCCAGGACGGCCGCACAGGCCCGGCGCACCTCGTCGTGGTCGGGCTCGGGCAGCCCGAGGCCGAGCGCCGAGCGCGACAGCCGGTCGAGGTGGCGGGTGAGCGCGAACGGACGGCCGTCCACCGCCTTCGCGGTCTCGAAGACGCCGTCGCCCACGGTCAGCCCGTGGTCGAAGACGGAGACACGGGCCGACTCGCTGTCCTGCAGCCGGCCGTCGAGCCAGAGCTTCACCTGTGGGTCCCTTCACTTGCGTCGTACGCCCCTGGGTACACCCCCGACGCTACAGCGAGCAGTCGCGCGGCTTTCAGTTCGGTCTCCTCCCACTCGCGCTCGGGGTCCGAACCCCAGGTGATCCCCGCGCCGGAGCCGAAGCGCAGCACGCCCTCCGCCCGGTCGATCCAGAAGGTGCGGATGCCGACGGCCAGCTCCCCGGTGCCGCGGTCCGCGTCGACCCAGCCGATGCCGCCGCAGTACGGGCCCCGTGGCGCCGTCTCCAGGGCCTCGATGATCCGCAGGGCGCTGGATTTCGGCGCACCGGTCACCGAGCCGGGCGGGAAGGCCGCGGCCAGCAGTTCGGGCCAGCCGGCGCCCTCGCGGAGTTCGCCCCGGACGGTGGAGACGAGGTGGACCAGTCCCGGGTGCTTCTCGACGACGCACAGGTCGGGCACGGTCACGCTGCCCGTGGAGCACACCCTACCGAGGTCGTTGCGCACCAGATCCACGATCATCACGTTCTCGGCGCGGTCCTTCTCCAGCAGGTCCGCCTCGGTCCGCCCGGTGCCCTTGATGGGGCCCGACTCGACCACCGCCCCGCTGACCCGGAGGAAGAGCTCGGGAGACGCGGTCGCGATCTCCACGTCGTGGCCGGGCAGGCGAATCGTTCCGGCATACGGTGCCGGGTTGCCGCGCGCCAGCAGAGCGGTCAGCGCGTCCACGTCGGCGTCGGGCGCGACCGGCGCGGACAGGACCCGGCAGAGGTTCGCCTGGTACACGTCACCGGTCGCGATGTGCTCCCGGATGCGCCGTACGCCTGCCGTGTACGCGGCGCGGTCGAGCGACGACGTCCAGTCACCGACCGCCGGACCGCGCCACTCCCCCGGCACCGGCGCGGGGACAGGCTCCCGTCGCGCGTCCGCGAAACGGGCACAGACCAGCCGCCCCTCGAAGTCGGCGCTGACGGCCCAGAAGCCACTGGAGTCCAGAGCCGCCGGGTCGCCGGTGACATCGAGAAGACCGGTCGCGACGATGTTGCCGAAACGGGCGAGAGCTGGGAGGTCGTGCACGGCTGTGAGTCTATGGCGGGTGACCCGCGGGTGCCCTGGCCGTGTCCTGGAGCGGGCGTAGCGCAGCACGCTGCACAAACGCGTTTTTGTGCTGGCCCCGGAATCCGCTAGAGTTCAACACGTCGCCGGGACGCTCACGCGAACCGGAAACGACAAGCGGACGTAGCTCAGTTGGTAGAGCGCAACCTTGCCAAGGTTGAGGTCGCCAGTTCGAACCTGGTCGTCCGCTCGCAGGAAGTGGGGGATCTTCCCGAACCCCCGCACTCCTGGTGGAGTGGCCGAGAGGCGAGGCAACGGCCTGCAAAGCCGTCTACACGGGTTCAAATCCCGTCTCCACCTCCAAGGACGATTAGCTCAGCGGGAGAGCGCTTCCCTGACACGGAAGAGGTCACTGGTTCAATCCCAGTATCGTCCACTGGATCTTCCGGTACGTTCGGCGAGATCCGATCCCGCGCGATTAGCTCAGCGGGAGAGCGCTTCCCTGACACGGAAGAGGTCACTGGTTCAATCCCAGTATCGCGCACGCACCAGCACCATCTGCAGGTCCCACCTGCGCGATTAGCTCAGCGGGAGAGCGCTTCCCTGACACGGAAGAGGTCACTGGTTCAATCCCAGTATCGCGCACCAGCCGAAGCCCCCGGCCGTCTCGTACGGTCGGGGGCTTCGTCGTTCCTCCGGGCCGGTCAGGAGGAGAAGAGCATGTGGCCGAAGCTCTTGTGACGCTTGTTGTGGCCGTAGTGACCGCCATGGCCGCCGTGACCGCCGTGCGGAGCGCCCCAGGCGGGTGCGGGGGCCGCAGGGTACGCCTGCGGGGCGCCCGCGGCCGGGTATGCCTGCGGGACACCGGGGGGCGGCGGGGCCGGCTGCGAGTACTGGCCCTCCAGGCGGGCCAGCGACTCCAGCTCGCCGTAGTCGAGAAATATCCCGCGGCAGCCGCTGCACTGCTCGATCTGGACGCCATTGCGGTTGTACGTGTGCATCGGCGCGTGACACTTCGGACACTGCATGCTCGGCTCAACTCCTCGCCGGTCGGTACTGCTTCCGCCAGGACAGACTCCGCCCGGCTTCGGTCGGTTGCACCCTACGTCGCGTATTCTCCCGCCAACTCCGGCGGGTGTGTGGCCATTCGGTCACAAGCATCGATCACGGACGTTTCCACCTCGTCCAACGGGCGCTCCGCCGCGAGGGACTTGGCGATCGCCAGGGCCGCGGTCTGCACGGTCAGGGCGCGGGCCGGGACGTCGAGGGCCGGCCAGGGGTCGTCGGCCGCGGGGACGGCCGGGCCGTCGGCCTGCTGGTAGGCGGTGAGGAAGCGTGCCCACTCGTCGGGCGGCAGGAGTCCGCACGCGAACCAGGCCGCGGGCCGGGCCAGGTCCCACGCGGGCTCGCCCAGGCCCAGGTCGTCGATGTCGATGAGCAGCCAGCCGCCGTCCTGCGTCCGCACCAGCTGGCCCAGGTGGAGGTCACCGTGGCACAGCGTGCGCGCGTACGGCATCGGGGCCTCGTTCCTCGCCCAGGCGGGCAGGACGGCCCAGGCACGCAGGACCGGGGCGGCCGCCGGGTGCTGGCCGGCCGCCTGGAGGCGGGCGACGGCACGGGCCGCCTTGGCCGGGCCTCGCATGGGCGGGACGCCGGGCGGGAGTACGGACTGTGGCGTCCGGTGCAGTCGCGCGAGGAGGGTGGCGGCCGCCTCCCAGGGGGCGGCGTCGGGGTCGTCCCGGTCCACGGGGCTGCCGTACGGCCAGAAGGTGACCGGCCGCCCGTGCGACTCGACCGCGCTCGGCCTCAGCGGTGGCAGGAGGACGCCGTCGAGTCGGGGGTGTGCCGCGACCGCCATCCG
This sequence comes from Streptomyces sp. NPDC033178, assembly GCF_055577685.1. Taxonomy (NCBI): domain Bacteria; kingdom Bacillati; phylum Actinomycetota; class Actinomycetes; order Kitasatosporales; family Streptomycetaceae; genus Streptomyces; species Streptomyces sp. NPDC033178. Next base: position 5,068 of record NZ_JBVIPT010000025.1, on the reverse strand, counting down.
TGCCGCGAGCTCGCCGGAGTCGGTGTCGGCGGCGTGCGCCTTCGCCACGGTGCCGGCATGCCGGACGACGGTGCCGTCGGGCCGGTCTGCCAGCACGGAGGTCTCCGTACCGCAGACACAGGCCTCCGCCGCCGGATGAGCGACGGCCCGCACCTTCGCCCTGAGCGCGGGCAGCACGTCTGCGGTCACTCGGGTCCCCCTCAGCTTCTGCGTCCCGCTCGGGTCCTGTACCGACGGATCCTTCCGGGAGCGTACGCAAGCAAAGCAATGCGGGCGCAGCTCCCCAGCTGCGCCCGCATTTTTGCCGTCCGCCGCACCCCCGTCCCCACGGGGTTTCATGGCCGGATGTCCCCGCCCGGACCGCTCTTCCGGGCCTGGGGCGCCGCTCAGCGCCCCAGCATCACGCCCACGGACGACGCCTGTGTGACCACTGCTTCCCAGCCGCCGAAGACGACTACGAGCAGGGTGGCCAGAGGGAGGACCATGGCCGTCGCCACCAGGGGGTGGCGTCGGCCGGACCGGCTGGAACCGAACGCGGCGCTGTACGCCTTGCGTCCCTGCGTGCGGATCATGGTCCGCGATGCTGTGTCCGCCATGGTCCCTCTCCTGACCGTTCTGTTGAGATCTGTTGGATGGGATCTGTTGAAAAGCTTCTGTTGTCTGGCAGCGGCGGGTGTCTGACCTCGGGGGACGAGTGCTGCACCCGCCGCTTGACAACAAATCTAGGCGTGGGAGGCGTGCGGGTCGTCATGCCCTCGTACCTATTACCGGGCCTCCCCGAGGATGACCGGTGACCTGCGGACTACTCCCCTGGGTGGAGAAGAGGTCCTAGGTCTCAGGGGTTTCCCGGAGGGGACGTCCGGTCTGTTCCGAGCTGTCCTCCCTCGGGACCGGCTGCTCGACGAGGGCGAGCACCCTGGTGGCCATGAAGCGGGCCGTACGGACGACTGATCCGCTGCGGGTGACTTCGCTCACTTCGACCACCCCCCTACGGACCGCTGTCTCCACCCGGCGGCCCGCCCGGCTCGCCACCACCTCGTACGTACGCGTCGTGTCCCCGGCGTCGACCACTATCTCCACGCGATCACCCTTCACGGGTCCAATCCCCCTTCTGCGACGGATGGTTGGGGATCCGCGCAGCTCAACGCCGCCCGGCTCCCCCGTCCCCTGACCACCTTTCAAGTTTCCCACCCGGCACTGACAATCGATCGGGCCGCGAGGGCGCGGCCTCTGCGCGCACCCGGCCGCGGAAACGTAAGCTGTGGCTCGTCAAACGGACCGGGCAGCGGGGATGGACATGGCGATGATGCGCCTGAGGCGCGAGGACCCGCGTGTCGTCGGCTCGTTCAGGCTTCACCGACGGCTCGGCGCGGGCGGGATGGGCGTTGTCTATCTGGGCTCCGACCGGCGTGGCCAGCGTGTCGCGCTGAAGGTGATCCGGCCGGACCTGGCGGAGGATCAGGAGTTCCGGTCGCGGTTCGCCCGCGAGGTGTCGGCGGCGCGGCGGATCCGGGGCGGCTGCACCGCGCGCCTGGTCGCCGCGGATCTGGAGGCGGACCGGCCCTGGTTCGCGACGCAGTACGTGCCGGGACCCTCGCTGCACGACAAGGTCAACGACGAGGGCCCGCTCCGCGCGGCCGAGGTCGCGGCCGTCGGCGCCGCCCTCTCCGAGGGGCTCGTCGCCGTGCACGAGGCCGGTGTCGTCCACCGCGACCTGAAGCCGTCGAACATCCTGCTGTCCCCGAAGGGGCCACGCATCATCGACTTCGGCATCGCCTGGGCGACCGGCGCGAGCACGCTGACGCACGTCGGTACGGCGGTGGGGTCGCCCGGGTTCCTGGCTCCGGAGCAGGTGCGGGGCGCGGCGGTCACGCCGGCCACGGACGTGTTCGCCCTGGGGGCCACGCTGGCCTACGCGGCGACCCAGGACTCGCCCTTCGGACACGGCAGTTCCGAAGTGATGCTCTACAGAGTCGTGCACGAGGAGGCACAGCTGCACGGCGTGCCGGACGCGCTGGCCCCTCTCGTGCGGGCCTGTCTGGCGAAGGACCCCGAGGAGCGGCCCAGCACGCTCCAGTTGTCGCTGCGGCTGAAGGAGATCGCGGCCCGGGAGGCGCAGGGAATGGGCGACGCCCGGCCGCCCGCGCCCCGTACCGCCGAGGCCGACCGGCCGACCGGGCGGCTCACCGAGAGCTACCCGGAGCAGCGCACACAGCGGCGTACGCAGGGCACGTCCTCGCCTCGTGGCAACGGCAGCCCTTCGCGGTCGGGGGCTCGTCCGGCGCCCTCGCGGTCCGGTACGGGGAGCCGGCCCAGGCCGCCGCGGAGTGGGGCGGGACGCTCTGGGCCGCGGACCACGGGAACGGGACGGCGGCCTGCCAATCCGCGGTTGTTGCGGCAGCGGCTGTTCGTGTTCGTGGTGGTGACGTTGTTGGTGGCATTGGGGATCGCTGCGGCGCAGGGGTGCCAGGGGCCCGCCCGGGGGCTTGGTCACGAGGGCTCGGGCGGGGATGTGCGGCAGGAGCAGTCGTACGGACAGAGCGGGGTTCGCCCCGGCGGGTGAGCGTTATTTGCCGGCCGCGGGTACGTCGTGGCCGGTCGCGCCCACGCGGCGGAGCCGCACAGTGTCACGGCCCCGCGCCCTGAAGGCGCCCCCTAGTTCTGTGGTCTGCCCGTTGCCACCGCGTAGAAGGCGACCGCTGCCGCTGCTCCCACGTTCAGGGAGTCGACGCCGTGGGCCATGGGGATGCGGACCCATTCGTCGGCGGCCACCAGGGCCTGGGTGGACAGGCCGTCGCCCTCCGCGCCGAGCATCAGGGCCACGCGGTCCATCTTGTGCGGGGCCGCCTCGTCCAGGGACTTGGCCTTCTCGTCAGGGGTGAGGGCGAGGAGGGTGAAGCCCGCTTCGCGGACCGTTTCCAGGCCCTTGGGCCAGGTGTCCAGACGGGCGTACGGGACGGAGAAGACCGCGCCCATGGAGACCTTCACCGAACGTCGGTAGAGCGGGTCCGCGCAGTCGGGGGACAGCAGGACCGCGTCCATGCCGAGGGCTGCGGCGCTGCGGAAGATCGCGCCGATGTTGGTGTGGTCGTTGACCGACTCCATGACGACGACCCGGCGGGCCGTCTGGAGCAGGTCGTCCGGGGTCGGCAGCGGCTTGCGCTGCATGGAGGCGAGGGCGCCCCGGTGCACGTGGTAGCCGGTGACCTGTTCGGCCAGGTCGGGACTTACCGCGTACACCGGGGCCGGCAGCTCGTCGATGACGTCGCGCATGACGTCGACCCACTTGGCGGAGAGCAGCATCGAGCGCATCTCGTAACCGGCGTCCTTGGCCCGTCTGATGACCTTCTCGCCCTCGGCGATGAACAGGCCCTCGGCGGGTTCTCGCTTGCGGCGCAGCTCCACGTCGGTCAGGCCCGTGTAGTCGCGCAGACGGGGGTCGGCTGGGTCCTCAACGGTGATGAGATCGGCCACAGGGTGATACTGCCTTGTCCTGGGTGTGGTGCCAACGGCTTGGAACGGGTTGTGTTACCCGGGGTTACTCGGATGCCCGCGAGGAGTTGTCAGGGCGCACGGTCACGACCTCGCCGATGACGATGACCGCCGGGGGCTTCACGTTCTCGGCGAGTACGGTCTCGGCGACCGTGGCGAGCGTCGCGTCGACCCTGCGCTGCGCGGCGGTCGTGCCCTCCTGGACGACGGCCACGGGGGTGTCCGCCGACTTGCCGTTGTCCATCAACGTACGGGCGATGGCGCCGATCTTGTCCACGCCCATCAGGATGACCAGGGTGCCGCGGAGCTTGGCGAGGGCCGCCCAGTCGACCAGGGAGCGTTCGTCGTCGGGGGCGATGTGGCCGCTGACGACGGTGAAGTCGTGGGCGACCCCGCGGTGGGTGACCGGGATGCCCGCCGCGCCCGGCACCGAGATCGAGCTGGAGATGCCGGGGACGACCGTGCAGGTGATGCCCGCCTCGGCCAGCGCCTGGACCTCCTCCATGCCACGGCCGTAGACGTAGGGGTCGCCGCCCTTCAGACGGACGACCGCCTTGCCCTGCCTGGCGTGCTCGATCAGCGCGTTGTTGATGGCCTCCTGGGCCATGAAACGGCCGTACGGGATCTTCGCCGCGTCGATCACCTCGACGTGCGGCGGGAGTTCGGCGAGGAGGTCGCGGGGGCCGAGGCGGTCGGCGATGACCACGTCCGCCTCGGCGAGGAAGCGGCGGCCTCGGACCGTGATCAGGTCCGGGTCGCCGGGGCCGCCGCCGACCAGGGCGACGCCGGGGGTGCGGGTGCGGTGGTGGGGCGCGACGAGGGTGCCGTCGCGAAGGCCCTCGACGACCGCGTCCCTGATGGCCGCCGTGTGGCGGGGGTCGCGGCCCTTCGCGTTCGTCGTCAGGACGGCCACCGTGACGCCCTCGCTGTGGCCGGTCGCCGGGGTCCAGGCCGTGGCCGCGTCCGCGTCGTCCGAGCGGACGCACCACACGCGGTGTGCCTCGGCCTCGGCGGAGGCCGCGGTGTTCGCCTCGGGGTCGCTGGTGGCGATCAGGGCGTACCAGGCATCCGCGAGGTCGCCGGGCTCGTACGGGCGCCTTGTCCAGGTCAGCTCGCCCGCGTCCGCCATCGCCTCGACGGAGGGGGTGGCGGCCGGGGACACGAGGTGGATGTCCGCGCCTGCCGCGATGAGGGCCGGGAGGCGGCGTTGAGCCACCTGGCCTGCGCCGAGGACTACTACGCGGCGGCCGGTGAGGCGGAGGCCTACAGGGTAGGCGGGGTTTTCGGCCATGGAGGTGCGGCTCCTCATGCGGATGGTGCGGGTGGGCGCGCTGCTGCCTTGGAGCGGGCCTGACGTGCGGATTTTATGGTGTGGGGTGGTGGGTGGCGGGGGGTGGGTGGGGGTTCTTTCCCCAAGCCCGCCCCTTCCCGAAACCGGGGGCTCCGCCCCCGGGCCCCCGGACGTGCGGGTCCGTCGTCGGTCTGTGCCCACCCGTTCGCCCTGCTCCTCGCGAGCCGGGGGAGATGGGGTGCGGCGGGGGTCGTGATCGGTACCGCGATCGCCGTGAAGCCGCTG
>NZ_JBVIPT010000024.1:0-157896 GCF_055577685.1 Streptomyces sp. NPDC033178 | reverse complement strand
GCCCGCCTTGACCGCGTGGTCGGCCTCGGTGTTCAGGGTGGAGGCCAGCGGGTCGTCGGTGAACTGGATCGACTTCCACGCCGGGTCCAGCACATTGTCCGGCAGCGGCTTGCCGGACAGCTCCTGCAGCTTGGTGTTGGCGGCCGCCTTCGCCTGGTCGGGGTGGGCGTTGATCCAGGTGTTGGTCTTCACCGAGCCGCGCAGCACCGCCTGCACCACGTCCGGATGATCGGCGAGGAACTTCTGGGAGACGATGATGTTGGTGATGACGAACTTCTTGTCGGGCCACAGGTCGGCCTCGTCCAGGAGGACCTTGCCGCCCTCGGCGACCAGCTTGGACGCGGTCGGCTCGGGCACCCAGGCGCCGTCGATGGAGCCGGACTTGTAGGCGTCCGGGGTGATCTTGTTGTCGGTGCGGACCACCGAGACGTCGCCCTTGCCGCTCTGGGCGTCGACCGTCCAGCCCTGCTCGGCGATCCAGTTGAGGAAGGCCACGTCCTGGGTGTTGCCCAGCTGCGGGGTGGCGATCTTCTTGCCCTTGATGTCCTTGAGGGAGGTGACCTTGTCCGGGTTGACGACGAGCTTCACGCCGCCGGACGCGGAGCCGCCGATGATCCGCAGGCCCTTGCCGTCGGTGGTGCTGTAGCCGTTGATCGCGGGCGAGGGACCGATCCAGCCGATGTCGATCGAACCCGAGTTCAACGCCTCGATCTCCGCCGGCCCCGCGTTGAACTGGGAGTAGGTGGCCTTCGTGCCGCCGAGTTCCTTCTGCAGCAGGCCTTCCTGGTCGCCGACCAGGGCGGTGGCGTGTGTCAGGTTCGGGAAGTAGCCGATCCGCACGGTGTCCGCGGAGAGCTTCTTGCCCTCGGCCGCCACCTTCGACGTGTCGTTGTCCTTCGACTCGGACCCGTAACCGCAGGCAGTGAGAGCGAGCAGGGGGAGCGCGGCTATGGCGGCGATGGTGCGCAGGGTGGTGAGCGGTCGTGCGGCAGACACGGAGGTGTCCTCTCAGGGATGGGTTGTCAGGAGGTTCGGAAATGCGAGGCGCAAAGCCCATTGGCGCGCACCAGCACTCCGCCGCGTGCCCTCGGGGCAGGAATGCCGTCGCGGACTGAGGAGCGGATTGTGGCTGGTGTTGCCGGAGTGGATGGTGCGTCGCCGCCACAGCCGCGCCCGAAGGCATGCGGTCATGGGGATGTGCGGGTGGCGCAGTCAGCCAGGAGTGTCGAGGAGTGTCCGGTCCGCCGAGAGGGACGGGGTGGCAGGGAGCGCAGCGGTGTTCTGCGCGAGCCACCAGGTTCGGCGGACGGCGTCAGACGGGTCGACAGATGGCGCTGGACGTACGGCCGAGGTCGATGTGGCGACGCGAGGTCAGAAGGGGCAGCAACCGGTCTGTGCGGTTGAGCGTTCTCATGGCCACCCCGCAGTTCCCTAGTTTTCCCACCTGGTTGATGGGGATCGTGGCAGAAGGTGGCGTCCACCCCAAGAGGGCATTCACATAGTGGACAGCCTGATCTCACCATGTGAGATCAGGCTGTCGAATGGCCCTGCGGTCAGGGGTTTGTCCAGGCGCCGGGGGCGTCGGTCAGCGCGGATACCCCGGCGGGCAACTCGGCCGACGCGACGTCGGCGAGAGACACGCCCTCAAGGATCTCGCGCACGTTGGAGCGCAGCGCGATCCACAGGGGAAGCAGCGACTGGGCGGGTCCGGTGTAGGACAGGTCGGGAGGGCGGACCCCGCGGACCGAGACCAGCGGTCCGTCCACGACGCGAATGACGTCGGCGATGCTGATGGACTCGGGGGGCTTGGCCAGCCGGTAGCCGCCGTTGCCGCCGCGCTGGCTGAGGACGAGTCCACCCCTGCGCATGTCGTTCAGGATGCCTTCGAGGAACTTGTGCGGGATGTCCTGGGCATCGGCGATGGCCTCGGCCTTCAGCGGCCCGTCGTCTCGTGACGCGGCGAGCTGCAGTGCGGCACGTACCGCGTAGTCCGCCCTGGCTGAGATCCGCATGCGTTCATTATCCCGTACGAATTCGGTCGGCGTCCGCCGCGGGTGGGATGCCGGGCGCCCGTTTCCGCCCGGCGGTCAAAGGTTCAGGCCGCCGGAGATCAGGCCAGGGCCCTGAGAGCTCAGGCGGGCAGGACGAACGGGGGATGGGCACCGTTCAGGAAGTAGTCCCCGACATCGCGAAGCCGGTCGGCCACGGGCTCGTACAAGGTGTGGGTCCTGGCATTGCGCCAGAAGCGGTCGAAGCCCAGCCGCGAGGACGTGGAGCGGGCGCCGATGACGTCCAGTGCGCGGGCGGTGCAATCCTGCACGGCCCTGGAAGCGGCGGCTTCGGCCATCGCCACGAGGACTGATATCTCCGCGTACTCGTCGTACGTGAGGTCTTCGCCGCGCGCCAGCCCGTCCTGCAAGGCGTCCAGAGCCTGATCGGTGAGCGCGGACGCGGAGCGGGTGAGGACGGTGAGTTCCCCATAGGTGGTCAGCACTTGCGGGTCCTGCGGAGAGCCGGCCGGCCAGGCCGGGTCCCAGGGGGAGTGGCCCGCCCGGCTGTACTCACGGGCTTCGGCGAGCACTCCCTCCGCCATGCCGAGACGGAGCTGGACGGACACGAGTCGCCCGACCGGTGACGCCAGGGAGGCCACGGGGGAGAGGGCATCCTCGTCCGTGGACAGGGAGCCGAGTACATCGTCGGCGCTGACCGGCACGCCGTCGAACTCAACGCTGCCGCCGGCCGCGAGCCGTTGGCCGAAGGGGTCGGCGTCGCCGTCGATCGCCACGCCGTGCCGGGCGGGATCGACGACCACGGCGAGCGGTTCGCCGGTATCGGTCCGCACGGCCCGTACGACGAGCCGGTCGGCGACCAGGACCCCGGTGACGTAACTCTGCCGGCCGTCCAGCAGGTAACCACCGGCGGTCCTGTTCAGTGCGAGAGGTGGTTCCTGACGGGCGAAGCCACCGCCCCAGCACCACTGCTCCGCCGCGGACTGCCGCCCGACCTGCGCGGCGAGAGCGGGCTCGGTGAGGAACCGGGCGCTCCATGACATGAAGTAGTGACAGCCGAGGAGCTGGCCGATGGCGCCGTCGGCCTCGGCGATCTCCCGGACGACGGCGTAGGCCGTCGGCCAGTCCTCGCCCGCGCCCCCGAGTTCGGCCGGTATGAGTAGCGTCAGCAGGCCCGCCTCGCGCAGCCGGGACGCCTCGTCGAACGGGACCTTGCCCGCCTGCTCCCGGACCACCGCGTCCGTGGCCAGGTCGTCCGCCGTCTCGCGGGCCACGCGCAGCCAGTGCGCACGGCCCGTCGCGGTCCGGTCGGACTCCGGGGCGGGGCCGGACAGCGCGGGGGCAAAGCCCATGGGACAGGTCTCCTCAAGGCCGGCCGCAGAGAGCGGCGTCGGGGCTCGTTTGCTGGTCGGGCACGTACTTGTAGCCCACGCGTCGTACGGTGACGATCCGGTGCTGGTGAGCCTTGCCCAGCTTGCGGCGCAGGCGCGCGATGTGGACGTCCACGGTGCGGCCGTCGCCGACATGGTCGTAGCCCCATACGTTGGCGACCAACTGCTCGCGCGAGTGGACCTGGTGGGGGCGCAGAACGAGATGGGCCAGCAACTCGAACTCGAGGTAGGTGAGGTCGAGTTCACGCCCGTCCGCCTCCGCGACATGCCGCGCGGTGTCGACGTGGATGCTGTCATCGCCCGTCCGTGGCGCGGGAGGCGAGTCGTCGTAGGTCACCGGTCGGAGGTCCGGCCGTACCCCGCCCTTGGCGAAGAGCTCGGCGGGGTCGGTGCCCTCGGGGACGAACAGGAGATAGCCGACGAGCGGCGGCGCATCGTGTTCCCCGGTGCCGCTCTGTGGGGTGTCGCCCACCAGGCGAAGATGGCGCACGTCGGGGAGTGGCGAATGCGGGGGAGCGGGCTGAGCCGGAAGTGCCGTGGTCATGGCGGTCGTCCTTCAGAAGGATGTCGGGCTGTCGGGAGCGGTGGGTGAGTTCACCTGAAGGAGCGGAGCGGCACGCGCGATGTGCAGGCGCGTGCCCTACACGCGACAGCATGCGGCGCTGACGACGTGACCAAAGTCGACATGCCGACGACGAACGAGTCGTTGCTGCGTGGGGCACATGTGCATCATCCTGCGCATCCCAGCAGGGCGCCGTCAACACTTCCCTAGTAAATCGATAGGAAATATAGGGAATGATCGACGCGGTGTCTGGTATTCACTGTCGTGGCTGGCTGGCTGGCTGGCTGGCTGGCTGGCTGGCTGGCTGGCTGGCTGGCTGGCGAGACGGCTGTCGGAGCCGGTCCGGCATGCGGGCGTTGGTTGACGATGAGCGAGATGTATTGCTCAATTGGCCGCATGAACGCCCAGCCGCGCTTGGTCTCGCGTGACCACATCGACTTCGGTCGGGTGTGGTCCGCGGCGTGTTGCGCCTGACTCCGGCGGTGGGCCGTCCGTTGGCCCTTCCCTCCTCGGTGACCCTGTTGCGGACCGAGCTCCCCCTCCGGGTCACCGACCCTCGCAGGCACTGACGCGCGCAGGCACTGCCCCGCGCAACGACGTGGTCCTACTGGCCCTGACGCGTGCTGCCGCCGTCCGGTTCGCCCGACGCGCAGGGTCGCCACGCTCGCTCCAAGCCGCGCCGGTTGTCCGACGAGTCGTCCCTGACGAGCAGTCACATACCGCCGTACAAAGGACCGTTCCCCCAGCCCGTACGAAAGGCCATTCCCATGCCCGTGGAGTTCCTCGGCATCGCCGCGACCAACAACGGATCCGAGACCACCGCGAGGTCCGGCGCCGCCTTCGACAAGGAGTACACGCTCCGGTTGGCCCGGGCGCACGAGGAGCACGGCTGGGACCGGGTGCTGTTCGCCTACGGCTCCGGATCGCCGGATCCCGCGCCGGCCGCCGCCTACATCGCGAGCAGGCTGGACCGCCTCCAGATCCTGCTCGCCCACCGGCCCAACGTCTCGTACCCGACCTTCGCCGCCAAGACCTTCGCCACCCTCGACCAGATCAGCGAGGGCCGGCTGACCGTGCATTTCATCACCGGCGGCAATGACCAGGAGCAGGGCCGCGAGGGCGACACCCTCACCAAGGACGAGCGCTATGCCCGCACCCGCGAGTACATCGGGATCGTCAAGAAGATCTGGACCACCCGCGAGCCCTTCGACCATGAGGGCGAGCACTACCGGTTCCACGACTTCGTCAGCGATGTCTTCCCGGTCCAACAGCCCCGCCCGAACGTGTCGTTCGGAGGTTCGTCGCCCGCCGCGTACGCCGCAGGGGGCGCCGAGGCCGACATCTACTGCCTCTGGGGCGAGCCCCTCGCGAAGACCGCCGAGCAGATCGAGAACGTGAAGGCCGCCGCGAAGGCCGTGGGCCGCACCGAAGTACCCCGCATCCAGGTGGCGTTCCGCCCGATCATCGCCCCGACCGAGGAACTTGCCTGGGAGAAGGCGCATCGCACGGTCGGTGCGATCAAGGCCCGTAAGGAGAAGGGCGAGGCGATCACCAAGCGCCACAACGGGCAGGTTCAGCCGCAGAACGCCGGATCCCAGCGGCTGATCGCGATCGCCGAGGCGGGCGAGCGCTACGACCGTGCCCTGTGGACTCCTACAGCTGCCGCCACCGGGGGCGCGGGCAACTCCAACGCCCTGGTCGGCACCCCGGACACGGTCGCCCAGGCCCTCCTGGACTACTACGACCTCGGTGTCGACATCCTCTCCGCCCGCGGCTACGACCTGCTGGACGACGCGATCGACTTCGGACGGTACGTGATCCCGATCGTCCGCGAGGAGGTCGCCAAGCGCGACGCCGAGTGGGCGGCCCGCCCCACGCAGAACCTCGCGGCGGTGAATGGATGACGTCATTCGCCCAACCCCCCTCGTTCGCAACCGAGCTGACGGTCAGTCAAGTGACTGTGTCGGACCCACGGGTGAGACCGCTGCTGCGCGAACTCGGCGACGAGTACTCGACGCGCTACGGCAAGGACGCGCACGCCGAACTCGCCCGCTATCCCGACGAGGAGTTCACCCGGCCGCACGGCGGGGTGCTGCTCCTGCTCCTGGAGCGCGGTGAGCCGGTCGCGGGCGGTGCCTTCCGCCGGTACGACGCGACCACGGCGGAACTCAAACGGATCTGGACGCACTCCGCCCACCGCCGACGCGGTCTCGCCCGACTCGTCGTCGCCGAACTGGAGCACGAGGCGCGCGTACGCGGCTACCGGCGGATCTACCTGACCACGGGGCCGCGCCAGCCCGAGGCCCGCGGGCTGTACCTGGCCACCGGATACGCCCCGCTCTTCGACACGTCCGCCGACCCGGAAACCATCGGCCCGCTGCCCTTCGAGAAGCACCTGCCGGACGAAGCGCGCACTTGAAAGGCCATCGGCCCCTGACCTTGGACGGTACCCCTGACCTTGGACGGTACCTCTGACCTTGGACGGTACCTCTGACCTTGGACGGTACCTCTGACCTTGGACGGTACCTCTGACCTTGGACGGGACTTCTGACCTTGGACGGGACTTCTGGGCTTCGATGGCACCTCTGAACCCTTGACGGGATCAGAACTCGTCCGCGCCCGACCTCGAAGATCCGTAATCAGCCATGGGTGTCCGGGCCGTTGCGACCCAGTGCTGCTCGGATCTGGCTGAGCCACTCTGCGCCCAGCCGGCGCCCGTTCGGGAGTTGGTCGCCCCGGTCCCAGCGCCACGTTGTGATGATTGCCAGCACGAGGATCCGGCACTCGCGCAGCAGGTCCTGATCGACTCCCGGATAGTGCTCACTGACTTCTTCGGGCGCATGGGCGAGGTCGAATTCGACGGGCCCGCTGCAGCACGTCTCGAGGTCGATGAACAGCAGCCCGTTCTCCGTGGTGAGCAGGTTGCCCGGGTGCGGCTCGCCGTGCAGCAGCTGCTCGGCGCCGCCGCGCTCGCCGATTGCTCGGCTCATGCTTCGTAGCGTGTCGCTGAGGAGCTCCCGGTCCGCGTCGGCGAGCGCCGGAGTGTGTTCGCGGTTCGCCAGGAGTTGTTGGGCGTGCTCGACTCGATCCGTGAAGTGCGGCGTCGGGACATCGAGCTTGCGCATGCCGGCATGCAGCTGCTCCAGCGCCTTGGCGAAGTCGGCCGGTGAGACTTCTTGAGGCGTCACGGGTTCGTAGTAGGTCCATAGGGTGACCACGAAGCCATCACGCTCATGGACGCGGGGCTCCACGCGAGGCTCAAGGGCAGCCACCGGGCAACCGGCTTCGGCGAGCCGCTGAGCGAGCTCGACCTCGAACTGCGCGACCTGTTGATCTACAGGTGCCACCCGGGCCAGGACGTCACAAGGCAGCAGACGCAGAGTGAGCTTGTTGGAGTCATGAAGAACGATCGCGTCGTCCACCGCCAGGTCAAGTGATGAGGCGATCGACTTTGCTGCGGCCACCGCACGCGAGAATTCTGACGCCTGCATCGTCGCCCGGCCCCTCTCCCATGAGCGCTGCCACAACTCTCCAAACGGTGCAACCAGCCTGCGCACCATACCAAGTTGTCGATCACGGCCTACTGGGCCTCGGCCGAGAAGGCCGCCTCAGGTGAAGAAGGAGAAGAGCCGGACCGATCGCCCACGCGCTGTGCCAGACGGTCGCGCAGCCGGGTCAGGCGGTCGATCTCGGCGTCGAGGGCCGCCAGCCTGCGGTCGGCGACCCCGGAGCCGGGGACACCGGAGTCGGGGCACCCGCACCGCCGTTGTGGATTCTCGACCAGCACGTCGATCCGGTCGCCGACACCGCGCAGATCCTCGACGGTGAGCCCGAGCGCCAGCAGCTCACGCACAGCGCGGACCCTGGCCACATCCTCCGGCCCGTACTCACGCTGTCCGGAGGCCGTACGCGGCGGCGGTGGCAGCACGCCGCGCTCCTCGTAGAACCTCAGAGCCCGGGCCGTGGTCCCCGCCGCTGCCGCCGCATCCCCGATCCGCATCCCGCCCCCGTCCTGGACTTCTTCACGCACCTGCCGCACCCGCGGCCGCGCCTCGTGGCTTCACCGTGGCGGCAACTCCACGACGACGGTCCCGAAGTGCCGCCCCTCGAACAGTTCCTGCAACGCATGTGGCGCCCGTTCCATGCCCGGGACCCGTACGCACGGGAAGGTGATCTCGCCGGAGCGCAGCCAGTCCCCGAACCGCTTGGTCCATTCCTCCGTCACCTCGGGGTGATCCATGCCGCTGTAGCCGCGCAGCGAGACGCTCTGGTTGACGAGCCGGAACGTGTCGATCTCCGCGGGCGCACCGCCACCGTCCAGGTGCGGCGACAGCTGTCCGGCCAGAGCACCGACCAGTGCGAAGTGGGCACCGCGGCGCGCGGCTCGCACCGCCGCGGTCAGTTGCTCACCGCCGACGGTGTCCAGCAGGACGTCGATGCCCTCAGGCGCGGCGGCGGCCAACTGCGCGTCGAGCGACTGGGATCCCGGAACCAGCACCGCGTCGTAGCCCAGTTCGGCCCGCAGCCGCTCGGCCTTGTCCGGCGAACGGGTGCTGCCGACGACCCTCGTGGCCCCCAGCAGACGCGCCACAGGGCCCGCCAGCGACCCCACGCCTCCGGCCGCCCCAGTGACGAACACCGTGTCGCCGGGGCGGACTTCGGCGAGCCTGGTCAGTGCTCCGTACGCGGCCGACCCGGAGGACAGGTGGGCCACCGGGTCGGGAAGGGCATCGCCCAGCGGAGTGCAGTCGGCCTCCGCCACCAGCGCGTGTTCGCGCCATCCGAGCAGATGGGTGACCGCGTCCCCGGGCCGCAACGAACTGCCTGCCGCTGCGGCGACGACCTCGCCGACGGCGGGACCGAAGAGCGTGTCGCCGACGTGGATGCGCGGCAGGGGTACGCCGTCGGCCTGGCCGCCGATCAGGGTGCGCAGCCCTGGAAACACGAGGAAGTAATGGTTCCGGACAAGGACTTGACCGGGACCGGGGGCGGAAAGCGGCTTCTCCACGACCGCGAAATGCTCAGGCCCGGGCAGCCCTTCGGGGGTGTCGGTCAGCAGGATCTCGCGCGTAGTCGCAGGCAGGGGAGTGGCCATGTCGGGGCTCCTGGGCAGGTGAATGGGTGAATGGGTGAATGGGTGATCGGGTGGGCGCGGGCGACAGCCGGAGCTGCCCGGCCGTCGGCGCGCAGACGGTATCCCTTGACGTGCGCGTCAAGGGCAAGACAGCAGTGGCCGTCCGGCCTGCTTTTCGATGGAGACTCCTGCCTTCCGGCGTACCCCGTGTCTCAGCTCGCCGTGGAACACCACCTACTACCGGCTGTTCGGCCCCGCCCACCCGGAGGGCGGCAGCGCGCCCGCGCCGGTGCCTGGTCCCGCTGGTCCCTCAACTGGAGGCCCGACGAACCCGGCGCCACCCACCTGCTGGCCCGCGCCACCGACACGGCCGGCCGCACTCAGCCGGACACCGCCGCGCCGAACACACAGGGGTACCTGTTCGACGCGGTGGTGCGGCATCCCGTGAGCGTGGTGTGACGACGGCCCCGCACCACGCTTCAGTCGGGGAGCGAGGACAGAGGTACGGCGAACACCGTCCGTAGGTTCTCCCATTCGGTCAGGGACCAGACCTGGCCCGTGCTCTGCCAGTAGGTCAGGGACTCCGGGTGCTCGGCCCAGCACTGGTAGGTGCCTCCGCAGGTGGCCACGCTGCGGGTCGTGGTCTGTCCCCAGAGATGGCCGTGTACGCCGGACGAGGCCGAGGCATGTGCGACGTACCAGACGTTGTTGTGGGCGAGGACCCCCTGCATGTTCCCCACGCCGCTCCGGTAGCCCTGGACGGCCGGGACGAACGAGCCGGAGGCGGTACTGCTGTTGAGCAGGTAGTCGCTGCCGAAGTTGTAGCGCAGCATGCGGCCCTTGGTCCCGTTGTTCAGGTACTCGGTGGTGACCAGGCTGTTGGGCACGCTGCTGCGGTCGAGTGAGAGCGAACCGACGCAGGGCACGGCGGTGTTCACGTTGCCCGTGCAGGCCCCCGCGTCGTACGAGTACGAGCCGATGGCCGGCATGACGTACTGGTAGCCCCAGGCGGAGTAGCCACCGTCGACCTTGCCGATCGCGTAGCTGTTCACCGAGGCCTGCAGGATGTGCTGCATGCTGAAGACGTAGATCGCGTTGGTGTGGCCCTGCTGGCCGGAGACGAACAGCTTGTCCCCGTACCAGGCCATGCCTCCCGCATGCGCGGCGACCCTCGCGAAGTTCTCGCCGCCGCTGGTGGGAGTCACGAGGAGCACCCAGCGGTACTTCGGGGCGGCGGGGTTGTTGTAGTCGATGAAGGCGACGCGGACGGTGTTGTAGCGGGCGTCGCCGGTTCCGCTGCCGACGTAGCTCCACCCGGCCAGGATCAGCCTGTTGGTACCCCAGGCGCCGTCGTCGTCGGCATCGCCCGAGCTGGTGATCGACTGGGGGTGCCAGTCCGGGGTCGTCGCGTCGCCGGTGTCCCAGCAGAAGCTGGTGCTCGCGGTGGGAGCGGTCGGCAGGGTGCCCCGCTCGGCGGCGTTGCACGAGCGCGCCGGATGGTTGGCGCTCTCCAACACCTCGGTGACGCCTACGTTGTTGAGCTTCGAGTCAAGGTTCGCGGTCGTCTCCGGGGTGACCGCGTTCCAACGGAGCCCGTAGCCAGCCCGCTCACTTGCACCGATCGTCTCCAGCGGATCGGTGTAGGCGGTGGCGGCCGCTCCCGCACCGGTGATCGCGCCTGGGGCCAGCGTGGCGGCGACCAGAGTGAGCAGGGCGACCAATACGAGTCGAATGCTTCTTCGGGAATTCATGGTGGGGCCTTGCCCCATGGAGTTGAAACCCATTCCCGGGGCTCCGCCGGCACATGGCAAAGGCAAGGAGAACGCCCTCTCCTTGCCACTATCAACCTATAGCGCACCGGGGGCCTTGCGGCAAGACCCGGGTCGTGCAGCAGAATATCCGGTCGAAGCCAGAACCGGCGGAAATCAGTGACTCACGAACTGTGTATGTCTTTGTTGGCATATGGGCCTCATGGGGCCTTGTTGGGATGAGGGGGATTCTATGGTTGACGTGATCGTGGTCGGCGGCGGACCTACCGGCTTGATGCTGGCCGCCGAGCTGCGGCTGCACGGCGTGCACGCGGTCGTGCTGGAGAAGGAGACAGAGCCGACCAAGGTCGTCCGCGCACTCGGACTGCACGCGCGCAGCGTCGAGGTGATGGACCAGCGCGGTCTGTTGGAAAGGTTCCTCGCGCTCGGGAAGCAGTACCCGGTCGGTGGCTTCTTCGCCGGCATCACCAAGCCGTCGCCGGACCGGCTGGACACGGCACATCCGTACGTTCTCGGCATCCCGCAGCCCGTCACCGACCGCCTGCTGACGGAGCACGCCACCGAACTCGGCGTCGATATCCGGCGCGGCTGTGAACTGGTCGGGCTGAGCCAGGACGACCAGGGAGTCACCGCCGAGCTGGCCGACGGCACGCAGTTGCGCTCGCGCTACCTCGTCGGCTGCGACGGCGGCCGCAGTACGGTGCGCAAGCTGCTCGGCGTCGGCTTCCCCGGCGAGCCCGCCAGGGCCGAGACGCTGCTGGGTGAGATGGAGGTGACGGCGCCGCAGGAAACGGTGGCCGCCGTGGTGGCCGAAGTCCGCAGGACCCACCTTCGGTTCGGCGTCGGGCCCTACGGGGACGGGCTGTACCGCGTCGTCGTACCCGCCGAGGGAGTGGCCGAGGACCGCTCGGTCCCGCCGACCCTTGAGGAGGTGAAGCAGCAACTGCGCGTGTTCGCCGGCACCGACTTCGGCGTGCACTCGCCGCGCTGGCTCTCCCGCTTCGGCGACGGCACCCGGCAGGCCGAGTGCTACCGGACCGGCCGCGTGCTGCTGGCCGGCGACGCGGCGCACATCCACCCGCCGCTGGGCGGACAGGGCCTCAACCTCGGCATCCAGGACGCGTTCAACCTCGGCTGGAAACTGGCCGCCCAGGTCAACGGCTGGGCGCCAGAAGGGCTGTTGGACAGCTACCACGCCGAACGCCACCCCGTCGCCGCCGCCGTGCTGGACAACACCCGCGCGCAGACCGTGCTGATGACCCCCGAGCCGGGTCCCCGGTCGGTGCGCCGCCTGATGTCGGAACTGATGGACTTCGAGGAGGTGAACCGGTATCTGATCGAAAAGGTCATCGCGATCGGAGTCCACTACGACTTCGGCGAGGGACACGAACTGCTCGGCCGACGGATGCGGGACATGGAGCTGAAGCGGGGGCGCCTCTACGAGCTGATGCACGGCGGCCGCGGCCTGCTGCTCGACCAGACCGGCCGGCTCTCGGTGGAGGGGTGGGCGGACCGCATCGACCACGTCGTCGACGTCAGCGAGGAACTGGACGTGCCCGCGGTGCTGCTCCGGCCGGACGGCCACGTGGCATGGGCCGGTGACGATCAGCAGGATCTGCGCAGCCAGTTGCCCAGGTGGTTCGGCGCTGCCGCCGGCTGAGCACGCGGTTGTGGCTCGAAGATGGTGAGACCTGCCTCAGGGGCCGGATTCACCGAGGTCCGGTGCCGTACGCAGCCAGGTTTGAGGCCGTCACCGAAGGCCGCCCCAAACTCGACGACCGTCCCGGCGCCGAGGCCGAATGCTCCCCTGTTCCGATCTCGACTTCGCTGCGACCATGAGGGGATGGCGCAGGAACCGTTCGAAGTGGGGCTCGCGCAAACAGGAGTTGACCGGCACTTCGGGTCCGACACGAAGATCGACCGTGCCGAGCTCCGTCACATCAGGAGGACACCCCCTGCTCGTACCGGCACGTGACGGACGAACGTACAGCCCATATCGCCCTGGGGGGCCGATGACTGTTTCCTGCCGATCCGGCGACAACCAGAGCGGTGGTCTGGAGATCACCATCACCCTGACTGCCCTGGAGGCCGAGGCCTTGGGCGAGGACGCCACCCTCATGGCCGAGATCTTCGACAGTTATCTGTGGGCCATGGGCATGCTCCGCACTGGCCGCAACTCCCGCGACCCCGGCACACCGCCCTCAACTCCCGGCGACTGGCTTTCGGCCCTGCGCGGCCTCGACCGGCTCCCGACCCGTCTCCAAGGCATCCGCGACGGTTTGATCCGAGCCTGCACCGCGGCCGACGGCAGCCTCGAACGTCTGGCCACCGTCATGAACGTCAGCAGGTCGGCCGCTCGGCATCGACGCACGAGGATCACCCGGCATGCCCCCAAATCCTGGGAGCAGTGGGCCATGACGAACTCTTCGCGAACTTGACGGAGGTACGCCGGTAAGGAAATGGGAGAGAGGCACTCCGGAGGGAGGCGGATGGTGACGACGCAGCCGGCGGCGTGTTCGTGGACGGACGAGGAGACCGTGGCGGCCAACGCCGCCGGGCGGCTGGCCCCGGCGCAACTGCCGTTACTGACCGGGGCATCGGCCCGGATCATGAGCGCGGTGGGGCGGATCGCCGACGTACCGGGCGCCGAGCCCGAGGTGCGTGCGGCCGGGGTGCGGATCGAAGTACGTGACGACGCTGCGCCGCTTCCGCCTCCCGCGACGTACCGGCTGTACTGGCTGGCACCGGCGGAGGGGGTGGAGGGGCGGAGCCTTCTGCTGTCGGCGCAGCCGCTCGACGCGCGGCAGCCGGGGGAACAGGCGGATGCCGTCGCCGTCGAGGTGGGACGTGTGCCCGCCGGGAGCCGGTGGCGCCGTCGTTCACTCCTGCTGGCCGGGCTCGGAGCAGCCGCCGTTTCCGCCGCAGGCGTGACCCTGTCGCGGCTGTCCTCGCGTCGCGGCTCCCGCACCGACCCGGGCCGAACCGCCGGGCTGTTCACTCCGGGTTCCTCAGGGGCCGGCCCCGTCGACGCGTCCCTCGCCCCGGTTCCCCGGAGAACCGCTGACACCGAAGGCATCCGCTATGTATCGCTACTGATCGATGCCGGAGAGGTCACCACGCTGGCCTTCAGCCCGGACGGGCGGACTCTGGCCGGTGGCATCTCGGACGGCACCATCCGGTTGTGGGCCACGAAGGACGGACGTCCGACCGCCCTACTCACCGACGCCCGGCGGTTCAGCCCGGTCGAGGTCGCCTTCCACCCGGACGGCACCACCCTGGCCGATGCCCGGGACGCAGTACGCCTGTGGAAGGTGGCTTCCAGACGCATGACAGCCGTCCTGGCCCTCACCCGCAGCGCCACCGACGACTACGCATGGTGCGTCGCGTTCAGCCCGGACGGAGCCTTCCTGGCCAGCGGCCACAGCTTCGACTACCTACGGCTGTGGGACGTCGCGAGCCGTTCGAACGTCGGCATACTTCGCGGCCACAGCGCATTCGTGTTGGCGGTGGCGTTCAGTCCCGATGGACGGCTGTTGGCCAGCGGGAGCCACGACGCCTCCGTCCGGTTGTGGGACGTCGCGGGCCGTTCGAGTGTGGCCACCCTCACCGGCCACACCAGCACTGTCCACTCGGTGGCGTTCAGCCCGGACGGCACCACCCTGGCCAGCAGCAGCTACGACCGCACGATCCGGCTGTGGGACGTCTCGTCCGCCCGCACGATCGCCGTTCTCAAAGGCCACACCAGCGCAGCGACGTCGGTGGCGTTCAGTCCCGACGGACGGATGCTGGCCAGCGGGGGCAGCAGCGCCAGCTCCGCGTTCAGCAACGACTACCCCGACGACCACACCGTTCGGCTCTGGGACGTTGCGAGGCGTACGAACGTCGCCACCCTCGCGGGCCACACCGGCGCCGTGCGATCCGTGGTGTTCAGCCCGGACGGCACCACGCTCGCCAGCGGGAGCAACGACGGCACCGTACGGCTGTGGGAGATCCGCTGACCCTGTGACCGGGGGAGTTGTCTCTCCAGGACATGCTCTACGAGCCCCGCCGAGCCCGACCCCGGCGTAGCTACCGGGGCGTCAACACGGAGAACTCGTTGCCGTCGGGGTCGGCCAACTCCACCCAGTCGGCCTCGCCCTGACCGGCGTCGATTCGCGTCGCGCCGAGGGAGAGCAGACGATCGACCTCTGCCTGCCGATCACCCTGGACAGATGGAGCGAGGTCGAAACGCAGCCGGTCCTTACCTGTCTTCGGCGCCACCGGTGGACCACCCCACGTGATCTTCGGACCGCCGTGAGGCGAGCGAATGGCGGTCTCCTGGTCCTGGTCCCAGACCAGTGGCCATCCCAGTGCTTCGCTCCAGAAGTACCCAACCGCCTGCGAGCCGTCGCAGGCCAGTGCTCCGATGAATCCGCAGTCGGCGAGGAAGCTGTTGCCCGGCTCGACGACACAGAACTCGTTGCCTTCGGGGTCGGCAAGCACCACATGACCCTCCTCCGGGAGTTGGCCGACGTCGATGTGCCGTCCACCAAGTGCCAGGGCCCTGGTCACCGTCTCCTGCTGGTCCTCCAGAGAGGTGCTCGTCAGATCGAAGTGCATCCGGTTCTGGCCGACCTTCGGCTCCTGGCTCGGCAGGAAACGGATGCGGAACCCGGTGTCATCACCGGGCAGTAGCGTGACGCCCTCGTCCGGATCGTCGACCACCTCCCAACCCAGGACCCCCGCCCAGAACTGCGCGAGACGCAGTGGCTGGCCGGCACCGAAGCAGAGCGCGAACAGTTGACAAGTCATTCCCCTGCACATCCCCGATCCACTGACTGGCCGCTGTCGACGGGGCGCCCTGTCGGTCCCCCCAATCGGAGCCTAAGGGTGAGCCGGTGTCATCCGCACCCGAGTATTCGACCGCTGCCGGAACATCCGGGCCACCATCGCCTGAGCTCGTAACACGATCTCGTGGCCTCATAGAGGGAGCGCCGATGCTCACTTCTCGGCGTCGGGCCAAGTGGCCACAAGTGCTCGTCGATCTGGAAAGCGGGGACCGGAGACCATCTCCTTGGTGGGTTCACCGTTGAGCCAGCACACTTGCTCGGGGGCCCCGTCGCCGGTGTCGAACAGGCAGCACACTCCTCCGCTGTCGGCGGTGAGGTCGGTGAACACCCTCCTGATGTTGGCCGACCGTGCAAACAAGCGGCTCATCCCCGACGTCGCTGCCCAGCACTCCACCGACGTGTAACCAGGGTGCAGAAGGGACTCGAACCGGATCGTCGCGTAGATGTACCCGATCTGGATGCGCCCGTCCGCCTCGGGGTCAGGGCCGTTCGTCTGCGCGTACTCGCGCAGTGCATCATCGACGTCGAACATGAGGGACGTGTCGAGCTCGAGCGTGCTGCTCGTGGAACAGTCGACCGGCTCGCTCTTGAACTGGGACGTGAACGGGAGGACGAGCCGGTCACCGCCGGGCAGGGTGATCTCAAGTGGTGGTACGGCACGGGCCGGTGGCGCCAGCTCGGCCAGATTGGCCAATGCCCTGGCGACATTCCGAGGACGCAGATAGATGTCGTAGCCGTAGATCAGCCCCACGCTTCCTCCCTGTCCCAGATCGAACCGCACCCTCTCACGACCCGCCCCTCGTGCGCTTGTCGGTTCCGGAAGTCCGGCGCCGGTCGACCGGTGATGCCGGGGGAGTCTGCACTGAGATGTGCAAGACAAGTGCCGCGCCTGCCCCACCAGTTCACTCAAGCGGCTATTGAGGAGTCTGAATCACAACTGTTTCAGACCCAGGAAGAGGACACCAACTCTCCGCCGATGCGCTAATTTAGAGGGCACGATCGCTTCGGATCTCTTCGTCATTTTGCCGCAACTACCGTCTGTGGGGTGATGGGTTCCGTGGAGGTGATGTTGCTTATCGAGCAGCGCGGTGATGAAGATGCCGTCGACTTAGCCGAGTTCACCGACGATCTGAAATCAGAGCTTGATCATTCCTGTGAGGGTGACATCGATCTGTTGTTCAGGGAAGCTGAACCTGGGGCCCCTGTCACGAGAGGACCGATCGCGGAGGTGGGCGCGCTCGTTGTGCGCCTGGCGGAAGCAGTCGGACTGCAGGGCCTGTTGACGTCCCTGTTCAATTGGATGGCACGCACGGAGCGCGGGGTGGAGATCTCCGTGAACGGCGTCGAAATGAAACTCACGAGGGCGACTCCGGAGCAGCAGGAGCGCGTCATACAAGCCGTTCTGGCTCACATCGATTCCGGTTCGCGAACGAGAGGTTGAGGCGATGGCACCACCCGTACGCCGACTCTTCTACGCGGCGGGATCGTCGGACTACCACGTCGACAGCAATCTCGGTTCGCTGGAAGGTGTGAAAGAGGACCTGGTCCGGATGGCCGAGCTCTTCGCGAACGTATTCGCTTACGAGCGTCGACCGTCAGTCCCGCTTTTGAACCACGGGGCGGAATCTGTGCGCAGATCTCTGGTGTCACAGGACGACGAACCGTTCACGGCATCCGACACGGTCGTGGTCTACTACGCCGGTCACGGAGAACACAGGGGCGATCGCCATTACTTGATGTGTTCGGACAGCGAGCGTGCGAAGCCGACCTCGACGGCACTTCCCACCGAGGACCTGGTGCGGATCTTCACCGAACGCAACGCGCGGCGGTTGCTGCTGATCGTCGACACATGCCATGCGGCCCAGGGTGCAGCCGATTCCGTACGTGAAGTCGCACAACAGGTCGCCATCAACATGGGGCGGCAGAACGAGAAGTTCAACGGAAGGATGATTTCCTTTTCAGTCATCTCAGCCGCGCGAAAATACCAGCTGGCCGACGACTCGGCCTTCCGTATCGCATTGGAAGAAGCAATCAAGAGCGGGGAGTGCGGGGGGATCCTCTCCAGGAAGCTGCCGCTGGAAACGGTTGTCGAGGTTGTCAGCGAGAAACTGAAAGAGCAGGGCCACGAGCAGGATGCCACTCTCGCAACGCTGCTGAGCGATCGTGACAATCCACCGTTCCTCCCCAATCGGCGCTACGATCCGGATGCTCCGCCCCAACCCGCCAGTGTCGCAGAGCTGGAACACCTGTCGCTCTGTGACATGACTCCCGCTGAGAAGCAGGCAGCGGCCGAGGACTACTTCATCGGTTGCACCGCGGCTCTCGACCGCCTCAGGAGCTGGGTCTTCGACACCCCGGACACGAGTCGCCCACTCGCAGTGACCGGAGCACCGGGTATGGGGAAGTCAGCGCTGCTCACGGAGTTTTGGCGGTTGACGAACGCGGAAACCGGGGAATCGGGCGCACCGCCGCCCGTGACGGTGGCGCTCATCAACGCTCGTGACAAATCATGGGGCGACATCATCGCGGAGATCGCTGTGGCGGAGGGCGTTGACCGTGAGACGTCTCGCAGCACGCTCATCAGTTTGTTGCGGGGGCGTCGGCGCCCGTTCGTTCTTCTCGTCGACGCTGTGGGCGAGGCACCCGAAAGGGAGGGTTCTCGGCGTCCGCAGGAAATCACGGAGCTTTTGCGGGACATGGCCGAACTCCCCATGATGCGGGTGGTCACGGCAGTCCCCGCCGATCTCCTCACCGATCTCCGCCCGGGCGAGCGCCTCGACCTGAACCAGCCCCAGTGGCACAGTGAGGCCGACCTGCACGCCTACGCGACACGGCTGCTGCTCAATCCGTACGGTCCGGGTAGTGAGGCGACTTGTTCTTCTGATGAGGCCCCCGGGCGCGCAAGAGTAATCGTCGCTCGCGCCCGTCGTAATCGCCTCCTGATTCGACTGCTGGCCCAGCGGCCGACGGCAGCGGACGAGAATTCCGTGGATCCACTCGGCCCTGACACGAATCCGGATGTCGAGGAACCCAGGACGATCGGAAGCGTATTCCGCCAGGCGGTGCGAGCGCGATGTCATGACGCCGACGAGATCAAGACCGTGGAGGCTCTCCTCGGCGGACTGGCCTTCTCTCATGGAATGGGACTTCCGTGGGGTGGTCGGCTGTGGCCACGAGTGATGGCGAAGGTGTTCAACGCCGGCAAACCGCTGCGCAGCGAGGACATCCGACGGCTGCTGGAGGTGGCTGGCCCCTTCCTGGTAGAGGCGGTCGACTCGGCGGGGCGAACCGTCTACCGGCTGTATCACGAGACGTTCGCCGAAGAACTGCGTGCTTCAGCGCCCGAACACGCCCGCGAGGACATCGTGAAGGCACTCAGGGAGGAGATCTCTGAGCGATACCGGGAGCAGCACGATCGGCCCGTCGATCCCTATGTGGGTGACTATCTGCCGGCCCATGCCGCCGACGTCGGCGGTGTGAGGGATCTCCTCCAGGACCCCTTCTTCCTGCTCACGGCCGACCCGGCCGCTGTCCGAAGAATGCGGGACGAGTGCCCGGAGGCCTGGATCGAGTCGGAGATGGCGCTGGACTTCATCAGGATGAAGAGCTCGGCGGCGCAGGACATGGCCGCAGACCTAGCGCTCCTGAGGGCTGTCGCAGTCGGTTGGAGTGCCAGGACGCTGCTCCGTCGCCTCGTCCAGGGACTTCCTTCGTCTCCCCTCGGCCGGTTCACGACCATCATGACCATCGCCTGCACCGGGCGGGTTGCGCACCGGCGAATGACCTCGGAAGACGGGCGGCATCGAATCACCGTGCAGACCTCCGCCGACGGTGAACTCGTGGTTGACGTGCTGCGTGACGGTAGAACGGAGGGGTAGGCACTGAGCCTTTCCTGCCCTCGGTCTGAGCTGGCCGGATGGAGGGCGAGGCGGCTTGGACGAGGCCACCGTCGAACACGCCCGCAAGCGCTCGGGGCCGGGCCATACCGACCGCGCCCTGACGCCCAGGAGAAACAGCTCCAGAACTGGGTTGCCGCTCAGGGACGTACCCGATGCGTCACCTCCTTGACTGGTGACGCAAGACCGGGCAACAATCGCCACCTGCGGCTTGACCCAGGCCGCGTCCCGCCTGGGGCCACCATGAGGAGGAGCCAGCATGGCCGAGTCGTACGGCATCGAGGTTGTCGTCTTCGACATCCTCGGAACGATGGTCGACGAGCCGGGCGGACTCAGAGCGGCCATCCGCGAAGCGGTGCCCGGAGCCGACGACGTGTCCGTCGAGCAACTGCTCAAGGTGTGGCGAGATCATGTCGAGCGCGAGCAGCAACGCACCGCGGAGGAAGGCCGGGCGTACGCCAACACGGAGGTCATCGACCGCGAGGCAGCTCTACGCGTAGCCGACCGCGCCGGGCTCACCGACCCGGTGGCCATCGCGCGACTGGCTACCGCAAGCCGGCGCCTGAAACCCTGGGACGACTCCCGCGCCGGACTCACGCGCCTCGCCCGGCGATTTCCCGTACTGGGACTCTCCAACGCCAGTCGCGCGACCCTCCTCCGCCTCAACGCGTACGCCCAACTGGGCTGGCACCAGGCTCTGTCGGCCGAAGACGCTCAGGCCTACAAGCCCGCGCCGGAGGTCTACCGGCTCGCGCTCGACGCCGCAGGTTGTCCACCAGAGCGTGTTCTGATGGTCGCCGCTCACGCCTGGGACCTTCGCGGAGCTCAGGCGGTGGGAATGCGAACCGCGTACGTTCATCGACCGGTCGGGGACCCGCCGGTGAGCACCGACACGTTCAACTGGCGGTCGAACACCCTGGACGAGTTGGTCACCGAGCTGACGGCGTAACCCTGCCCGACCAAGTCCTTCGCTGCGTACGCGCGCCCCGGCTCACCGCCGAGCTGCTCGACAGCGCCCCGCGACTCGCCCTCGACCTGTATGCCGCAGGCTCCGTACGCTCCCTGGTGACCGAGAGTCCTGGGCGCGCGGAGTGCGGGTCACCTCCGCGGGCACGGTGATCGCGGACAAGGTGGCGGACTTCGCGCTCGCCCAGATCCTGTACGCACTCAAGCACGGCTGGCGCTATGTCCTGACCGCACGGCGTACCCGGGCGGCGGCTGTCCGCCGAAGCGAACTCGGCACCGCGGGGCCACCGTCGGCCTTGTCTCGCTCGGAGACACCGGGCGGGCCACCGCGCGGCTCCTGGCCAGGCACGGCGTGCGTGTGCTGGCCCACGACCCGTATGTGCCCGTCGCCACGGCTCATGCTCTCGGCGTCGAACTGACCTCGCTGGAGGGCGTATTCGCCGAGAGTGATGTCGTGAGCCTGCACGCCCCGCTGCTCGACGAGACCCGCGCCATGGTCGACGCACGGCTGCTGCACTCCATGCGCTCCGACGCCACGCTGGTCAACACCGCGCGCGGCGGCCTCGTCGACGAGTCGGCGCTGGTGACCGTGCTCGGAGAACGTAGTCCTGCCCTTCCTGGCCGAGAGGCTGTAGTCGCGCCCAGCCCACACCCAGACCTGCACCCGCGCCTCGAACACGGGCCTCGGGCCGCGACCCGTCAGCCGCTGGGCCGACGACTGCGGTACGAGTGATCGCGGTCAGCGCGAAGAAGAGGGCCGCCTGTCGTGCATCGCGTCGACCGATCAGGACCGCGGCCTGCGGGTCGGGCGCCCAGTCCGCGCCGCGCATTTCCTCCCATGAGCCGAGCAGCAGCCCGAGTTCGCGCTCGACGTTCACATGAAGATCGTCGACGAACGGCAACAGCACCTTGGAGCCGTCCCGCCCGTAGGCGTGCACGAGCACGTTGGGCGCACCGCTCTGCACCGCCGATGCCGGATTGACCTCTGCCCTGATGTCCTGGATGTCCTCCCACGCCAACCGGCGGCGCTTGACCATCCCGCGTGTATGGATCGCCTTGATGTCCGCGGTGGTCGAACAGCGCAACGTGGCATAGAGGAGCCACCCCATGAGAGCCACCCACGCCGCTAGGAAGGGGTAGCGGAGCGAGGCGGGCACCTCGGCGCCCCACAGAGCCGCCAACACGCTGAGCGTGCCCAGGCCGATCACCCAGAGGAACACGTGTATCCGGGACCGTCTCATCCGGTACTCGCGCGGCAGTCGTTCGGACCCCACAGCCACCCCCGGGGTAAGGCGTGCCCCATCCGTCGACCCCATCCGTCGACCCCATCCGTCGACACGACCGATGGGGCACCATGGTGAGGCTCCAACTCCGTTGTGTCGAGGGCCCGTTGGGAAGTGAGCCGTTCCGGGGTGTCTCGACGCCCTTCGCCGCGTCCTCAGTTCACTACGACCGCCCGCCGAACTGCCAGTTGTGGACCTCGATGTCGGCATACAGGCCCGGGGTCAGGACGGCGCGCGCCGTGTCCGGATCCGGTGCCCGGACCAGCACCGCCGTACCCAGCCAGGTGGTGCCGTCGTCGGACAACAGCGGCCCGTACGCGATCAGTTCGTCCCGGTCGGGCGGCACGGCGAGGTCGGCACCCTGCCCCGAGCCAAGGCCCAGCACCAAGTACCGGTTGCCGTCGGTCCCGCCCCCGGGGAAGTCCCACATGGTGCGCCCCAGCAGGTTGCGCCACCGGCGCAGCAACACGTCCCGGTACACACCGGCCTGGTAGCCGGGCTCGTCAAAGGCGAACGCGCGGGCGGTGGCAAGATCCGGCAGGTCCACGATGTGCACGCTGCCGGTGGGCACGTCGTCCCCGGCGAGGGTCGGGCCGCGGGCGATCATCTCCTTCTCGAACCGGTCCATGTACGACCAGTGCTCTTCCAGCAACTCGTGGCGCAGCGCCACAGAGCCGGGCCGATCGCGGTGGTAGCAGAAGAACTCCATGCTCACACTCTCCACCATCCGTCGTTGGGGCGGCCTCCGGTTGTCACAGGCACGGCCCGTCATGGAGGATCAAGCGTTCGAGGCGCACGGAACCGCTGTGCGTGGTGGGGGCGCGAGGGGGCGGCGATCTTTTCCGTAGTCGTCAATGTGCTGGTCGGTCTGGTGACCAGCCTCATCGGTGGTGGGTTCGTCTGGCTCTGGGAGCGCGGCAAGCGCACCGGCCGACTGCGCCGCAAAGCGGACTTCTTCGGCCTCGTCCCGGGGGAGACCTGCTTCATCGTCATCGGCAACAAACACAACACGCGGGGCGTCACCACACACAAGGAAATCCGCGCCATGATCGAGGTTGCTACCCTGGCCGGCCAACTCGGCTGTGACGTCGAGACCGAGTCCAGCGAGGACTTCCGTGGCATCAACGACGACCGTACGGAATTCTGTATCGGCGGTCCGCTCGGCGAGGCCAACCTCCGAACGGGCGGCCATCTCGCGGCCCACCTGCCCGGCGTCAGCATCCTGCCGTACGGTCAGGGTCCGGAGTCGGTGGCGTTCGACGTCGGCGGCCGACGCTACCCGTACCGGAAGAACGAGGTGGAGTACGCCCTGGTGGCCAAGTTCAGGCCACCGCAGGCGACTCGCCCGGTCATGCTGGTCTGCGGCCAGAGCTCCCTGGCCAACCAGGCCGCGATCCACTACCTCAGAAGGAACTACCACCAAGTGGCCGACGCCCTCGACGAGGTCGACCGCTACTGCCTCCTGATCAAGGTCTCGGACATCGGTACGTACGGCTTCCAGGGTGCGAGCCTCGAAGCCGATGTGACCGCCGACGCGTTCACTGCCCCCTGACACCGGTTCCCGCGCCGGGGATTCAGTTCCTGCCCTGACGCCAGTCCCGCGCCGACGCCTAGGTTTCTGACCGGAATCCGACCCTGACCCCGTCGTTACGGGCCCGTGAGCTGCGTCTCGCACACTTGCGCCATGCGCCGCCGCCGTGCCCACCGCCCTGCTGTCGCCCTGGTCTGTCTCTGCGCGACCACCCTGCTGTTCACGGGCTGTTCGGGCGAAGACGGGAAGTCGGCGCCGACGCCCCCTTCCCCCGCTCAGCGGGACGACGGCGAGGTCAACCGGGACGACGTGAACGGCGACGGGCACGCCGACGCGGTCGTCAACGGCTGGTACAAGGAGCCGAAGGCAGGTGGCGATTGGCACAACAACCGCTTCGTCGCCCTCGCCGCATCCGGCGGCCCGGAACCGGACAAGGCCTTCCGCCTCGCGGAGCGCTACACCAAGCCGGACCCCCGGGTCACCAACTCGCCGATCGCGTACGACCGGTCGACCCAGTTCACCGGGGATCTCGATGACGACGGCCACGCCGATGTCGTCGTACGCAACCTGCTGAGCCACCCCAACGGGAAGTACACGCCCGAGCAGCGCATCGTCTGGGGCGGCCCCGACGGCCCCGCAGGCGTCACCAAGCTGCCCGCCGACGTCCTCCCGGCCACCGCCGCCGGGGACTTCGACGGCGACGGAGCCCTCGACCTGCTGACCCTCGCGGAGCCCGGCAGCCAGTACGAGCGCAAGCCGCAGCTCGCCACTGTCCTGTACGGCCCGCTCAGCCGCGACGGCGGGGCGCCCCGCACCACCTCCAGTATCGACGTGGGTCAACAGGGCTGGGTGTCCGCGGCCCACGCGGTCGTCGGCGACTTCGACGGCGACGCCCGGGACGACCTGGTGACCAAGTCCGAGTACGACGAGGAGGACGTCCGCTTCGAGGACGACATGCCGGAAGACGTCATCGATGCCGTGTTCTACCGGGGTACGCCTCAGGGGCTGAAGCCCGCCGGGGCCGTACCCGGAATCACGACTCGGCCCGACAGCCAGGCCCCCGTCGGCAAGCCCGTGGCCGCCGGGGACTTCGACGGTGACGGCCACGCCGACATCCTCGCCCGGGTGGGCCTCACCGAAGCCGTTGCCGTCTACGGAAGCGACGAGGGCCCCGGCCGGGGCAGGGCCGCCGACGCACTAGGGAAGCTGGACGTCGTCAGCGCCGTCGCGGTCGGCGACGTAGACGGCGACGGCCACGACGACATCGCCACCCAGTCGCATGGCATCGATCGCCGCGTCGGCCAGGTGGTGGTGCTCCTCGGCGGCAAGGACGGGCTCGACGCGGCCCGTACCGGCAAGATCGACCGGTACGCGATCGGCCTCGGCGGCTCCCCTCAGCACGAGGGGGACCGTGACTTCTTCGGCTGGGACCTGCACATCGCCGACCTCGACACCGATGGCCGCGACGAGCTGCTCATCGGCACTTTCGGCTTCAACAAGCCCCGCAAGGACGACGGTTACTGGATCCTGCGCGGAACGAAGAACGGCCCGTCGAACACTGACCACCGCTTCATCAAGACCAAGGACTTCGGCGAGAGCTGACTACTTCCGTCCGCGCAGCGTCGACGTCCCGGTCGGTGACGTTCCTCGCGGTCGCCGAAGTCGCCGAAGTCGCCGGTGTCGCGGGCGATCGCGAGGCCCGGTCACTCCACCAGGCGCATCCAGGCCGCCGCGAGTGCGGCGTGGCCGGCCGGTGTCGGGTGCACGCCGTCCGCAGCCCAGTACTCCGGCCCGGTCGTCGCGGCGAGTTCGGCGAACATGCCGTCGGCGGCGAGCAGTTGCGCACCGTATTTGCGGGCGAGTTCGCGCACGACCTGGATCTTCGGGTCCAGGTCGGCCCGCCACTCCTTCCGGACCTTTTCGTCGAGGTGCATGTCGCCGACCTCGACCAGTCCGCGAATCGGCAGGAGGAACGGTTCGATGAGGATCAGGTCGGTGCCGGCCTCGGCGAGGGGCGCGAGCAGACGGTCGTACCCTGCCGCGAAGTCCTCCGCGGGGATCACGTAGCCGTCCGGGTCGTACGAGTGCCAGCCGACGTCGTTTCCGCCGACGAGGATCGACACCACGTCCGGGCGCGCGTCGAGGACGTCCGCCTGCCATCGGGCTTCGAGGTCCATCACCTTGTCGCCCGCGATGCCGGAGTTCAGCCAGTTCACGGTCCGGTCAGGGTGCCGGAGTCCCCACTCGCCCGCGACGCGCAGCGGGTAGCCGAACCCGAGACGGTCTTCGCTCTCCAGCCGTCGGCAGTCGGTGATCGAATCGCCGGTGAACATCACGGTGGTGCCCGGTCGGATGGTGATTGTCATGTGTGCTCCTTGAACTCGGTTGTCGGGATGGCTGATTCAGATGTGCGGGGCGCCGAACCAATGGCCGGCGGCCTGTTCGAACGCTGCACGGTCAGGGTCACGATCACCTGCCCAGGCGACCGTGCCGTCGGGTCGGATCAGCACGGCACCGAGTCCGAGGTCGTTCCTCGCCGGTCCGGCTGCATATCGCATCCGGCTCTCCCAGCGCATCGCTGGACCGTGCAGGCATCGGTCGATGCTGAAATCGAGCGCGACACCTCGTCCGTCCTGCGTCAGGTCGCCGAGGCGGGTGCCGTCCTCAAGGCGGAAGTCCGGGACGTTGCGGCCGACCAGCGGGTGTTCGCTGCCGAGGTCGTAGCGGTTCGACGATCCCGATGTCCTCTTGAACACGTAGGTCGTTCCGTCTCGGGTCCCGAGCAGGTCGCGCAGCACTCCTTGGATCGCCTGGGCATGCGGGTCCGGCTTCATGGCCGCGGCCTGGGCGCGCGTCCAGTCGAGCACCGCTGCGCCGATCGGACGGCGCTCGCGGGTGTAGGTGTCGAGAAGCCCGTCCGGCGCGTGTCCGTGCACGGTCGCGGCGAGCTTCCATCCCAGGTTCATGGCGTCGCCGAGGCCGAGGTTGAGTCCCTGCGCTCCCAACGGAGAGTGGATGTGGGCGGAGTCGCCGGCGAGCAGAACGCGCCCCTGCCGGTAGGTCGTCGTCTGCATCGCCCGATCGGTGAAGCTGGAAGCGAGATGGACGTCGGTCAGCGTCACATCGGTGCCGGACACGCGGCGGAGAACCATTTGGAGATGCTCGCGAGTCGGCCGCTGCGAGCGATCGAAGGCGCCGCCGTCGAACTCCAGCATGCCGATGTACTCCTGCGCGGGCGTCCGGAGGTACATGCCTGTCGGCGTCAGGTTGAACCCGGGGTGCAGTTTCTCGGGGTCGGCGATGGTGGCGAGCACGATGTAGCCGGTGAACTGCGGCTCGGTGCCGACGAATTCGAAGCCCGCGAGCCCACGCACCGCGCTGCGTCCGCCGTCGCAGCCGACGACCCATCGCGCCGCGTACTCGTGCTCGCCGGCCTGCACGACCACGCTCTCACCGTCCTGCGCGACGGCTGAGACCGTGACGCCGCGCCTGACCTCCACGCCGAGTTCGGACGCTCGCTCGGACAGCACCGTCTCGACCGCTTCGAGGTTCGTCATCACTCCCTCCGTTGCCGGGCCGGGAAGCCGGAACGGCAGGGCGGTGACGTCGACCTGGGCCGGATCGAGCATCATGCCCGCGAAGTGGCTCACGCCACGAGGGGGTGACGGTTCGTCCGTGTCGGGGTTCGAGCCGGGATCTTCGTGGACACCCGACGCAGTCAGCAGCGGGTGCAGCATCCCGCGGCGGTAGAACGCCTCGACCGACGCGGCGGACAGGCCCCGCATCCCGAGCGGGTCCGCCTTCCAGGGGGAGCGGCCCTCGGGCTCCCGCTCCAGCACCAGGACGGAGCAGCCCGCGAGGCCAAGCTCGCAGGCAAGGAAAAGACCAACAGGGCCGGCGCCCACAATCACTACGTCATGCACGAGAACTCCCCTTCCGAAGCCTCTTCCGTAGCCTCTTCTGAGGCACGCAGAGACTGACGCGGGCCGCTCACACGGGGCTCACACGGCGCTGACACTCCCGTCCGGCGCCTTCCGGTACGGGCGTCGACAGGGAAGTCAGGTACTGCTGCCCTGATTTGGGGATCGTGCGTGCGCACGCGAAGATCGGGGGATGGACGGGGACGCCCGGCTTCGCATCACGCTGCTCGGCGCCTTTCAGGCGTCTCGCGGTGGCACCGTCCTGCCCGTTGTCGGCGCGCGGTTGCAGGGTCTGGCCGTACGGCTGGCGCTCGCCGGCGGTCGTACGGTCGCACAGGGCGTCCTGGTGGACGCGATCTGGGCCGAGCATCCGCCGGCCGGCCCCGCCCACGCCCTGCAGGCCCTCGCCTCGCGGCTGCGCAGGGCCATCGGCTCCGCCGACGCTGTCGCGCAGGTCGCGGGCGGGTACCGGCTGGACGTGGCCGCGGCCGACGTGGACGCGCTGCGGTTCGAGCAGCTCGCAACCGCCGGCCGTGACTGCCTGCGCGGCGGCGACCCGTATACCGCGGCGGCCGTGCTCGGTGAGGCCGTGGCGGTGTGGGGCGACCATCCCGGTACCCGTCCCGGCGCCGAGCCCACAGCGGTTGCCGCGGTGGCGCCCGCCTCCGCGACCCGGCTGGCCCACGCCTCGGTCGAGGCCGTCGCCGACCTGGCCGACGCCGAGCTCACCCTGGGCCAGGCCGACATGGCAGCGGCCCGCCTGACCGCACTGCTCACCGAGCACCCCGTCCACGAGCGGGCGGCCGCGCTGCTCATGGACGCGCTCGCCACCCAGGGCCGCCAGGCCGAGGCCCTTGCTTTGTACGAGCGGGTCCGCGAAAACCTGGCCGACGACCTCGGCACCGACCCGGGCGCCGCCCTGCGCGAGCGCCACCTGAGCCTGCTGCGCGCCGAGCGGCCCGCCCAGGCCGCCAACACCGCACAGGCCGGACCCGGCAACCTGCCCGCGCCGCTGACCAGCTTCATCGGGCGCAACGACGACCTGGCCCGGATCGGCACGCTGCTCGCCGCCGGGCGACTGGTCACCGTGCTCGGTCCCGGCGGCGCCGGCAAGACCCGGCTCGCCGTCGAGGCCGCCCGCCGCCACCGACACGAGTACCGCGACGGCGCCTGGATGATCGACCTCGCCTCGGTGACCGAGCCGGCCAAGGTCGGCGCGGCCCTGCTCGCCGGGATCGGGCTGCGCGGCGGCGCGATGTTCGAGGCCCGGACGCGAGTGGACGGCGACGACCTGGACGTACTCGTCGACCAACTCGGCGGCCGCGAGAGCCTGTTGCTGGTCGACAACTGCGAGCACCTGATCGACGCCGTGGCCCACCTGGTCACGGCCCTGCTGTCCCGCTGCGTCGGGCTGCGCGTGCTCGCCACCAGCCGCGAACCCCTCGCGGTCGACGGCGAGGCGCTCGTACCGCTCGGCCCGCTCGCGCTGCCCGCCCCGGACGACGGCGTCGAACAGGCTCAACGGGCGGCATCGGTACGCCTGTTCACCGAGCGGGCCGCGGCCGTACGCCCCGGCTTCGACGTCGACGAGACGACGCTGCCCGAGATCCGGCGGGTGGTCCGCAGCCTGGACGGGATGCCGCTGGCTCTCGAACTGGCCGCGGCCCGACTGCGGACGCTGTCGCTGCCCGAGCTCGCCGACGGGCTCTCCGACCGGTTCCGGCTGCTCACCACCGGCAGCCGCACCGCGCTGCCCCGGCACCGCACGCTGCGCGCGGTCATCGCCTGGAGCTGGGACCTGCTGAGCGAGGACGAGCGTACGGTCGCCGAACGCGTTTCGATCCTGCCCGCCGGAGCCACACCGGCCTCGGCCACCGCGCTCTGCGCCGACACCGCGGTACAGGCCGCCGACATCCCAGAGCTGCTCGCCGACCTGGTCGACCGTTCACTGCTGCAACTCGCGCCCGCCCCCGGCCGCTACCGCATGCTGGAGACGTTGCGCGAGTACGGCACCGACCGCCTGGCCGAGACGGGCGACCTCGGCACCGTCCGCGACCTGGCCGCCGACCACTTCGCCGAGCTGATGGCCCGGTACAACCCGCAGCTCCGCGGGCCCGGCCAGCTGACGGCCATACGAGTCATCGGCGCCGAGTACGACAACACGCTCGCCGCGCTGCGCCGGCGATGCGACACCGGCGACGCCCCCGGCGCGGTCGCTCTTGCCCTGAACCTGACCTGGTACTGGCAGATGTTCGGCCGGAAGTCCGACGCGGCCCACTGGCTGGGCGAGGCCTTGTCGGTGCCCGGCGGCGAGCCGACGCCCGACCGCGACTGCGCCCACGCGATCCATCTGCTCAACCGGGTCGACACCCGGCCGGGGACGGCCGCCGAGCAGGCCGCGGGCGACCAGGCCGAGCTGCGCGAGCTGGCCGACCGGCTGCTCGCGTACCCGGAGCTGCCCGGCCCGTACGGCGCGCTCACCGCGCTCCCGCTGGCGTTCCTGCAGGAGGATCGGAGCACGCCCGCGCTCGTCGAGCGCCTCGCCGACGGCGACGACGTGTGGCTGTCCGGGCTGGCCCGCATGTTCCGTGCCCAGTTCGCCGAGAACGCGGGCGAGCTGGACCGGATGCGCACCGACGTCGAAGCGGCCCTGGCCTGTCTCCAGCAGGTCGGCGACCGCTGGGGCCAGGCCAACGTGCTGCCGTTGCGGGCCCAGCTGCGGCAGTACGACGACGAGCTCGACGGCGCGCTGGCCGACCTGCGCGAAGCCCGGTCGCTGGCAGGCGAGTTCGGCTCGCTCAGTCTCGGCGACGAGGTGTTCGGCGACCTGCGCTGGATCGACCTGCACCTGCGGCGCGGCGACACGGACCTGGTGATCGCGATGATCGACTCGGCCCGGGAGCGGGCGCTGCGCGCGAACTCGCCGGAGATGCTGCTCCTGGTCGACGCGTGGGACGCCGTCCTCTGGGTGCGGCTCGGCGACCTGGACCGGGCGCGGGAGCTGCTCGACAAAGCCGAACAGGGGCTGCACGACGATACCCCGTTCCCCGGCGACCACGGGCGGACGCTGGTCGGCAGCGCACGGGCCTCGCTCTGCCTGGAGACGGGCGACCCGGCCGGTGCGGCGAAGGCGCTGGCGGCGGCGTACGCGGCGGCCCTGGAGACCAGGGACCTGCCCATCCTGTCGCTGGTGGCGGTGAACACGGCCGCACTCGCCGAGGCGTACGGGCGGCATCACGAGGCCGCCGTCCTGCTCGGCGCCGCCTCCCGGCTGCGCGGCGCCCACGACCGCACCGATCCACAGGTTCGCGACCTCACCCGTCGAGGTCGGACCGCGCTGGGCGAGGAAGCCTTCGCCGCGGCGTACGAGAAGGGCTGGGAACTGGACGCGAAGACGGCCGTGACCGAAGTGGATCCGGCCCGGGTGTCCCCGGAACTCAGGACCGCTCACCCGGACCCCGAGTAATTCAGTCGGGCGGGTCGAAGGACGCCGTCGGCACACCCAGGCGCCGACACCGGTCACTCCCTCGGCAATGGCGGCTGCCGCCTGACCGCATATGAGCCGAACTGACGAAACAGGAACTTGGCGAGTTCCCGGCATCGCGAATCGTGCCCGCTGCCATGACTGCCATGAACGAGAAGGAGATCCTGGATCGCTCAAGCGCCAGTGAGCTCTCGCCACTTCCTTCAGCCCTGCCGGACGACGGACGGCGCGCCCCTGCCCCCGGCACTTCGCCTCGACGCCCTCTTACAAGCCACCATGCCGAAACGAGTGACCGGCGGAGTCCGCCCCCTGGAGGCCCCCCGGAGCCGCATCCGGGTTGCCGGACTCCGTGAGCCGAGGGCGATGAGTTTCGGCGTGGTCGCCAGTCTGTATCCACACAAGCGATCACCACACTTGAGGAGAGCGTCATGACTGCCACCTACACATTCGACGTCTTTTGCAGCCTCGACGGCTTCGGCGCCGCCGGCGGCAACTGGACCGGTTACTGGGGCAAGCAGGGCCCCGAGCTCCTCGACCACCGCCTCGACCTGTACGGCGAGGATCAGCGGATGGTCTTCGGGGCCAACACGTATCGGGCGTTCGCGCAGATGCTGGCCGCGAGCACCGAGGAGTCCGAGGTGCGTGACCCATGGGTCACGCGGATGAGGAACCTGCCGGCAACGGTGGTCTCGACCACACTGGAGGGACCCCTCGACTGGCCGGATGCGAACGTCGTGAGCGGTGACGCCGTCGACGTCGTCGCCCGGCTCAAGGAGGAGTCCGAGGTGCCGTTGCGCTCGCACGGCAGCCTGTCGATGAACCGGGCGCTGATGGCCGCGGGTCTCGTCGACCGCGTCCAGGTGACGCTCTTCCCTGTGATCACCGGTCGGACCGGGCTGGACCCGATCTTCCAGGGCGCATCCGACTTCGACCTGGAACTGATCGAGAGCCGGACCCTCGACGGCCACATCCAAGAGCTCGTCTACCGGCCCACCCTGCATGTCTGAGACCATCCACACGCCCCGCCCCGTCAGGCAGCCGATCCTGACGAGAGTCCCCGCCGTCCAAGCGACCCACACGTGGACGAAGTCGGTGTCGTTGACCGCGCCGCTGCTGAACGGCCGCAGCCTCCGTCTGCCGGAACGGAACGCGGTGAGCCGAGTGACCGGGGTTGCCGACAGTCCTGGCGTTGATTCCAACGACCGCTGCTCCAGCGCCGGCCCGCCGCTCGGCGAGCCGGATCCGTCTCCCCGAGCCGACGGGACCGTTCACGATCGGTACGGTCTCGCTCCGACTGACGGACCGCACTCGGCCCGACCCGTGGATGCCGTCGGCACCCCACCGCGAACTGATGATCAGCGTATGGTACGCGGCTCTCGCGCCACGCCGCGAGCAGCGCCTCGCGCCGTACATGGAGCGCGGTGCGGCCCAGCGATTCGACGCTCTGGCGCCGCATCGCAAGTTGCCGCCCACGGCCTGGACCGCCCCTTCCTCCTGATGGGCCGTGAAGGCAGCGACCACGCGCGAACCGAGCCGTCATGGGCGGCGTTCTGGTCGCACAGCACAGGATGGCGCCGCGACCTGACCCTGCGCGGCTCCCGACACCAGACGTACACCGATCTCGCGGCAGTCATGCCCCAGACCGGCCTCGGCCAGGACATCGTCGAAGAGGCCATCGGCACGAACGACCCCGCCCGTGCGGTCACGGTGATCCGAGCCTGTGTCACCTCGTTCTTCGACCGCTGGCTGCGAGACCGCAACGACCATGTTCTGGACGGTCCTTCAGGGAGTCTCCCCGATGTCACCTTCGTCTGGTGAGCGGTTGCGCCACCTCACAACGAGGCTCTCGTGCCGTGGGAGGGGGAGGCGTTCCAAGTCTCAACCGGCAGGCCAGGGCTGTTGCAAGGTCGTGTGATCTGACGCTGTGCTGGTCAGCTGATGCCGAGGAGGTCCAGCGGGCGGGTGAAGGGTTGGCAGGAGACGACCCGCAGTTCACACCGACCATGCCCGCGGCCGCGGGCCGCATGGCAGGCGATGACCCGCCTCCAGGGCAGCAAGCGCAGCGCTGTGAACAGGGACGGCTGGTCGTTCTTTACCACCAGCAGGCAGTGGGCCTGCTGGTCCCGGTGGGGGAGCGGACGTGCTTGCGCCGGGTGCGCAGCGCGTTGCCGGTGACGACGATCCCGGTCAGGTCGACGGCTTGAGCGCCGGCTGCGGTGGGTCAGCGTTTGACGCGGTTGCGGACGGCCAGGACGGCCAGGCCCAGAAGGACGGGTTCGGTCACGCGGGAGGCCATCTCGATGTAGGTGCCCGCGGTGGTCAGATTCTGGCCGGAGGAGCGAAACACCACCGAGTTGAGTGTGACGTTCAGGGCCTTCTCGAAGCGCCCGCTGGTGAACCTGCTTCCCGTGGGGTTCTGGGGGTCGGCCTGGTCGATCTCGAAAGTGACCTTGCCGCCGCCGGGGGGCACGGTGCCGGTCGCTTTCTGCTTCGGGGAGTTTTGGGGGAGTCCGAAGCCCATCAGCAGCACGAGGGTGATGAGCACAGCGGCCGCGAGCCAGCCGAGGGCCCGGGAGGCGCGCAGGCCGTAGCCGGACAGCAGCCAGTAGCCGTGCAGCAGTCCGCGTTCAGTGCGGGTGGTGCCCACGCGGTCGTGGCGGCGCATCTCCGTCTCGCCGTAGTAGAAGTCCGCCGCGCCGGGCTCGTTCTTCCCGTCTTCGAACGCCTTGCGCAGCTGCCGGTAGAGCGCGGCCACATCGTCCGGATCGGGGGTGAGAACAGGGTCGGGATGATGCGGCCCGCTACGCCAGTCACGTGGCGAGGGCGCCTGGCCCGGATGCGGTGCGGGTTGGCCGGCAGACTGCGCGCGCCAGTGGTGCTCCTCGGCCAAGGTGCGCCGACGGGTCCACCGGTAGGGCCAGATGAGGTTGCGGCGGTGCAGGCCAGTAGGGGGCTGGGCGAAGGTGGAGCGGCCTTCCAGGCGCAACTGATCAAGGTGGAAGGCCCCGGAGAACAGGCAGTCGCTCAGGTCGGTATCGGTCAGAACCAGTTGTGCGGCGTCCACCCCGCGCACCGAGACCACTCGTACCCCGCTGTCCGAGTCTGCCAGCTGGCTCTCGTCCACAACCATGCTGCCGCTGACGGCGGTGAAGGTGAACGGGGCGGGGTGGGCGGCGACCGCCACGGGGGAAGACAGCACCGCTTGGCTGAGGTCCGCTGCGGCATACCGCAGGCGCAGGGTCGCCGTCGACTCCCACCGGGTCCTCTCGCACAACACCGCACCAGCCGCGATCTCCAGCGTCACCGGCGCCTCGAACACCGCGCCGGCCAGGTCGACCTCCGTCGGGCATGCCAATGGCCCGAACAACGACATCACCATGAACCGCGCCTCGACGAACCTGGCGGCGGCCGAGAAAAATGCCCCTTCGAACCGGGTCTCGCCGGCGAACGTCGTCTTGCGGAACCAGGCGCCGCCGGAGAACTTCGCCTGGTCGAACCGGGTCTCGCCGGAGAACAGTGCCTCGGCGAACCAGGCGGGAGCGGTATCGGTGAACTGTGCCTTGTCGAACCAGGTGCGACCGGCGAACTGCGCGTTGTCGAACCAGGCGCCTTCGGCGAAGTGCACCTCGTGGAAGCTCGTGGTGCCGGTGAACTGCGTCCTGTCGAACTTGGCGTTTCCGGAGAAAACCGCGGTGTCGAAACGGGCGACGTCGGTGAACCGCGCGTCGTGAAAATAGGCGGTGCCGGTGAACTGCACCCGGTCGAACCAGGCTTGACCCGAGAACTGAGCCCCGTCGAATCCGGCGCTGCCGGAGAACTCGGCGTCGCTGAAGGAGGCGCGGCCGGCGAACTCTGCGCCGCAGAACCAGGCGTAGTCGGCGAACTTCGCTCTTCCGAAGTGGGCGGAGCCGGTGAACTGCGCCTCGTCGAACCTGGCAGTGCCGATGCGGGGCGGATGATAGGAGTCCTTGAGGGCTCCGAGAAGGGCTTCGAGGAGTGGTTCGGTGAAGGGGACGCCGCGGTGGTCGATGTCACTGCCGGGAGCCAGACCGGCCAGGTAGGCGTCGCGGGCGACATCGGCCACGTGGGCGAGGCATGCCGTGTGGCCGGGGATGTGGACACCGCGGCAGCCAACCGGGTCGTCCGGGGTATTGCCGTGTCCACAGTGCGGCCATTCAGGCGGAGTTGGAGACGTCGAGGGGCTCAGGTGCGGCATAACCGAAGGATGATCCCACGCGGCCGGATGGTTGCCGACCTGCCACGTGATCCGCAGCACTGAAATCGTCGCTGTGGCACTGAGGAGGACTCCTGAAATGAATCGTGCGCTACTGAAATCATCCGCGCGGTCCGACTGCGGGGCCGCAGCGGCCCATTGCCCGATCGCCGGGCGTGAGCGGGCGTTGGCCACTACCGTGGACGCCGCGATCAGCACCACACTCACGAATAGATGACGTACTCCCCGCCTACGGCGCGGGCCCGGCAACCTGACCAGCCGCCCCCTCAGCGACATGCCCGCCACCCGGTGCGGGGCAGGGTATTGG
Organism: Streptomyces sp. NPDC033178; assembly: GCF_055577685.1. NCBI lineage: Bacteria > Bacillati > Actinomycetota > Actinomycetes > Kitasatosporales > Streptomycetaceae > Streptomyces > Streptomyces sp. NPDC033178. The sequence continues at coordinate 122,641 of NZ_JBVIPT010000024.1, read as the reverse complement.
CGAGACACGGCATGGCGGACCGACGGCACATCCAAGCTCCGTTGTAGGCAGACGACTTGGGAAGGTCATCTGCATCAACGGGGCTTCGTTGCGGTCAGGCATGGCCACCCCACCCTGCGACGTTACGAGTTCACGCGACTCCGCAACCGCCCTGCGCCGGGACCTGCCATGCTGAGCAGGCTCGATTGGATCCTCACACCTTGGAGGTTTTGATGCGTGCAGGCGTCGTTGTCGCCGCGCAGCCCGGTGTGGAGGAACTCGCCGTGCGGGCCGAGGAGTTGGGCCTGCACAGCTTCTGGGTCAACGACACCCCGATGGTCCACGGCGACCCCTTCGTCGCCTTGAGCCTGTGTGCGAAGGCCACCAGCCGCATCAGGCTCGGCATCGGCGTGACGTCACGGGCGCTGCGCTCGGCCCCGGCCGCCGCGAGCGGGCTCGCCAGCCTCAACGCCCTTGCACCGGGCCGGATCATCTGCGGAGTCGGCACCGGAAACACCGCCCGGCGCACCCTGGGCATGCAGCCGACCACGGCGGCCAGGCTGGAGAACTTCACCGTCGTACTGCAGGACCTGTGCGCAGGACGTTCGACCGAGTACCGGGAGGGTGACCGGGTCCGCGACATCCGGTTCCTGCACGCCGGGGCGCATGTGAACACCGCCGACCCGATCGAGTTCGTCGTGGCCGCGCTGGTCGGACCGAAGGCCGCTGCCGTCGCCGGCCGCCGCGGCACGGGCCTCATCTCCTTCGGCCTGCTGGACCCCACCGCCTGGCACGCGCTGCACGACACCCGCCGCCACGCCGCCCAGGGCACACTCCGCGCCCCGACTCCCACACGGACCCCCGGGCGGACTCCTACGTGGTCACCTCGCTCCACCTGCTCGACGAGGACGAGGACCCCCACGGCGACGCGGCCCGGGACGCGACGGGCCACCTCGTCCTGTCGCTGCTGGCCTTCGCCGCCGACACAGCCGCCGACACACCCGCCTTCGTCGAGCAACTCGGCCCCGAGGAACGCGAGGCGGTGCGGCGGCTCCTCGACCGGCGCGGCACCACCGCCACCGCGCCGGACCGGCACACCAAGCTCTACCCCAACTACCTAGGACGCATCGCACCGCAGGACCGGGACCTGGTCCTGCCCTCGCTGATGAACACCCTGGCCCTGGTCGGCACCCGCGACGACCTCCTCGCCCGCATCACCACCCTGGAACAGGCCGGCGTCGACGAACTCCTCGTCCAGCCGGTGATCGACCCGCCCACCGAAATGGCCCAGCTCGCGAAACTCCTCACCTGAACTGACCTGCCTGCCGCACGTCCTCAACCTGCACACGCACAAGATCACCAAGACATTGCAATCGCCCTGACCCGCAGGCGCAGGAGCGGAGTTGACTCTCTGTTCTGCCGAACCGGCGATGAGAGATCACTTTGAAGACGGACCTTGGTCGAACGCGGCGAGCGTCGCCAGGTGTGCTGCAACGGTTCCCGCCGACGTCGATTCACATGCGGTGCTCAGTCTGCCGCGCGGGTGACCTGGCTTGGCGTGCGGCAACGGCCATGACGACGACGGAGATCAGGACGATGCCGGCGCCGACGTAGAGCGGCGCGGTGTAGCCGAGGCCCGCGGTGATGGCAAGGCCTCCGAGCCAGGCGCCCAGCGCGTTGCCGATGTTGGACGCGGACACATTGGCACTGGCGGCCAGTGCGGCTCCGTGGGCGAAGTCGGTGACGCGAGTGATCATGCCGGGCACGCTGGCGAACCCGAACAGCCCCATCAGAAACACGAGTATCACCGACGCGGTGGCGCTGCCGGCCAACAGACCGAACATGGCCAGGGTGACGGCAAGCCCGAGCAGGGCAAGGACCAGGGCGCGGTCACGGTCGCGGTCGGCCGCTCGCCCGCCGACCAGGTTCCCGACGACCAGACCGACGCCGTACACCATCAACAGCCAGGCGACATCCGAGGGCGAGAAGCCGCCGACCTCGGTGAACGTGTAGGCGATGTAGCTGAACGCACCGAACATCCCGCCGTAGCTGAGCGCGGTGGCGGTCAGAGTCAGCCAGACCTGCCAGGAGCGGAACGCACGGAACTGCGCCCGCAAACCGTCGGCGGGTGTCGGGTCCGAGTGGCCCGTCACTGTCGGCGGTCGCGACTCTCCCGCCCCGTCGGGGACAAGGGCGGCGATTCCCGCCAGCGCGAGCACGCCGATTGCGGTGACCGCCCAGAAAGCCACCCTCCAGCCCCAGCGTTCACCGACCAGCGCGCCGAACGGCACACCCAGCACGTTCGCGAGCGTCAGCCCCGCGAACATGACCGCCACCGCGCGGGACTTCCTCTCCGGCGCGACCAGACTGCGAGCGACCAGCGAGCCGATACCGAAGAACGACCCGTGGCACAAGGCCGCGACGATCCGTCCGAGCAACATCACCGGATAGCTCGGCGCGAGCGCGGACAGTAGGTTGCCGATGACGAACAACGCCACCAGGCCGACCAGAACCGCCTTGCGGGGCAGCCGCGCCGTCGCCGCGGTCAGCGCGATCGCACCGATCGCGACACTCAACGCGTACCCGGAGATCAACCACCCCGCCGCTGCCTCGGACACCGCGAAACTCGACGCCACCTGTGGCAGCAGCCCGGCGATCAGGAACTCGGTCAGCCCGATGCCGAACCCGCCGAGCGCCAGCGCCACAAGCCCACTCGGCATCGGCCGCCGGTCGATCACGCTCCTGTACGCCATGGGGCTGGACGCACCGTCTCTCATTTGCCTTTCGTCTCCTTTGAGGAGGCTTTCAAGTCGAGTACGGGCGGGGCGAGTTCACGCCAAGCCGCAGTTCAACGTCCAGTTCCTCGAAGGTGGGCGGCATCTGTGCCTCGACGACGGGGCACCGCGCCCTTCCACGACGTCGCCCGGGCGCCCACGGGAAGTCCGTGTCCCAGACGCTGAATTCACTCATGGCCCACCCTCGCGCCTGAAGGCGGACTCATCCATGGACAAATATCGAGGGTGCTTGGACGAAAATGCGAACACCGGGGCCATGCGGAGGTGAGCCCGCCACCCGGATCGTGCCCCCCGCGACACAGGCGCTGGGAAGCCAATCCGGCCGTCCGCGCCGAGCTCAGCCGACTTCGTGAGAGCGCCGACACCCGACTCGTCGTCGCCGCGGGCCGGTCGGCCCGCGGCAACCGCATCGACAGCAAGGCGTGGGAACCGTCCGGTGTGAAGGCCGCCATCGGCCGGACCACGGTCATCACGGACAGGGGCTACCGGGCCATCGGCCCGGCCGTCCTGCAGTCTCGGAGGATGCTCAGTCGAGACAGAACTCGTTGCCCTCGATGTCCTGCATCGTGATGCATGACTCGTTGTCGTCATCGGCAAGCTGCGTGAGCACGTGTACCGCACCGAGCGCGATCAGTCGTGCGCATTCGGCCTGAAGCGTGGCCAGACGCTCTTCACCCACGAGTCCCGTGCCGGCCCGCACGTCAAGGTGGACCCGATTCTTGACGACCTTGCCTTCGGGAACGCGCTGGAAGAACAGTCGAGGGCCCTCACCTGAGGGATCGCTGCAGGCGAACCATGAATCCCGATCCTCCGGAGGCAGGGAGCGGTTGAAATCGTCCCAAGAGGCAAACCCCTCCGGTGGTGTCGGTGCGACGTACCCCAACACCTCGCACCAGAAACGAGCGACGCGCTCAGGTTCCGCACAGTCGAAGGTGACTTGGAACTTCTTGATCGATGACATCGGCGCACCATAGCAGGGGGACTTTGCTGCTCATTTCCCGGCGTGGATGCGCACGTTGTCGGGAGGACGGTCCCCGGCCGGCCGCTGCTGTGTCGTGCGGTCGCGGGAGGGCGGAACCGCTTAGAGGCCTCTCGACTGAGGACCGGAACCGCACCTCAGGACCCAACCCCGACCAACCGCCCCCACGTTCAGGATCAGCTACGGGACGGCCTTCAGCGGGTGACGACGTTGAACACCGGGTAGGTCTGCGGTTGCACGTCCGCGAGGCCGAGTTCTCGCAGGATGGGGATGAGGGTCTCGCCGAACTGCTGAAATGCCTCCTCGGACTCCCAGACGTCCACGACGAGCCAGCCGTTGCTGGTGGGCGCGGCAGTGTGCGAGATGAGTCCGGACACCGGCCAGTCGGCGGGGCTCTTGACCGGGCCGGGTCGACCGGCGACCTTCTCCGCGCTCTGCTCGTACTGGGCCTGGGTCATCCCCGGCATGTCGAGAACCACGACGATGGCCATAGGTGACTTCCCTTGCGAAGAGGTACGGAGTCGTTCGGCCAGGTGATCACCTCGGAAGCCCCAAAGAGTCGGCGATGCGGCAAGGCCACGTACATCCCTGCTCTGCCGCAAGCCTCCACAGCAGAACTGAATTCAATTATGGTTCGGTCCGTATCGTAGGCGAGGAGGTACGTCATGGCGTTCGTTCTCATCCATGGGGCAAGCTTCGGCGCGGACTGTTGGGACGAGCTGATCCCCCATCTGAGTGCCGAAGCGTTGGTGGTCGACCTTCCGGGGTGCGGGACCAGAGCTGAAGCCGACCTGGGCACGGTCACTCTCGCGGACTGCGCCGATGCGGTCCGCGAGGACGTCGAAGCGAAGGATCTGCGCGACGCGGTCCTGGTCGGTCATTCTTTCGCGGGCGTCACGATCCCGCGTGTCCTGGACCTCATACCCGACCGGATCCGCCACGTCGTCCTCGTGTCGGCCGTGGTCCCGGCGGACGGTTCCCGGGTGCTTGACCAGATCGATCCGGGAGTGCGGGACCTGGTGGAGCAGTCCATCGTCGACGGCGTATACCGCCAGACCCGAGAGGGCGCCGCCGCGATGCTGTGCAACGACATGGACGAGGCGACCGCTGCGTCCACCCTGAACCGGCTGGCCGACGACTCGGCCGCCTTGCTGAGCGAGACCGTGAACCTGAGCGGCTATAGACGCGAGATCCCCCGGACGTACGTGCACCTCACGCGCGACCAGTGCTACGTCGAGGAACTCCAGCAGCGATCCATTGCGCTGCTTCGGCCCGACGTCATCGATCTCGACACCGGCCACATGGCCATGATCAGTGCGCCCGAAAAACTTGCCGCCGTCCTCAACGCCATCCACGACTGATCGCCCCGAGACTCTTGGGGCGTGAAAGACCCAACCGATCCACAAGACTTGGCAAGTGCTCCCCATCGGCAGCCGGTGGGGGAGAGGCCCGTACGCCCAGCAGTCTCGGTGACCTCCACCTGGCTGTCGCCAACCTGAACCCCACCTGCCATCACCGCACACGCTGCGGACGCTGCACCGCAGTGCCTTCACGTCGTGTTCCGGCAGCACCCCGTGTGGGGGCCACGCGCTTGAGCTTGGTCCAGCCGGTCCAGCCCCGCTCCTTCAGCAGCCCGATCAGTCGACGGGCGGGCGGTGCGGTGTCGAACGTGAGCGCGTCCATCAGCTTGACGAATGGTGGCTCGATGTCGGCATCGTCGACGTAGCCCTCGCCCTGCTCCTCGGCCATCCGCGTGATGTACGCGGCCAACTGGTCGGCCAGTTCGACCAGCCGCGGATCGTCGTCGGCCCGGTCGAGAGCCCGGCCCAGGGTGAGATAGAAGTCGATGAGCTGCGGGTCGGCGAGCTGTTCCCGCTTGCGTTCCATCCACTCAGGAACCCGCTGGGGCGAGTGTGCGGCCAGTGGGATCCAGCCGTCGCGCTCGACCCGTACGATCCGCTCGCGGTGCCGCTGCCGTTCCCGGATCTCCGCCCGCAGCCGTTTGCCGATGTCCGCGACCGCAGCGGCGAACTCCTCCTCGTCCGCCTGCAGCAGGATGCCCCTCCGCGCCCTGACCGGCAAAGCCCGGCCATGGAAGCCTCACCGTCTGCGCCTGCGGCTGTTCTTCACCGCCGCCCAGCTCGTCACCACCGGACGCCGCCACATCTTCCGGCTCGCTCGACACTGGCCGTGGACGGATGTGATCACCAGCGCGCTCGTCGGGCTCGATGCACTCCCAAACCCCGGCTGAGCAGCAGCGATCCTGTCCCTACAAGCAGTAAGCACACCCCCGAGCCGTGTGACCCTCGACGAACTAGGCGCGAGGGGCGACCTCGACGGGTCCCGGTGCGCGATCGCCTCGGTGAACATGCGGGCATCGAATCCTCAACCCGCCTGGGGCGGCACCGGTGGACTGTCGAGCGCATCGTGAACTGGCTGGGAGGCTTCCGCTGCCTGCACCGCCGCTACGAGCGCAAGGCCGAACACTTCCTCGCCTTCGCCGGCATCGCCGTAACCCTCATCTGCTACCGCCGGTTCGCCAGGCAGCTGCACTCGACGTTCCAGGTCAGCGCCACTCGGACGGAATGTTGGCGAGCTGCTTCACCAGGTCCCAGTCGGCTGGCCGGAACTTCGGATCGTGCCACAGGGCGCCGCTGGCAACCCAGTATCCGCGCAGCTCGCGGACCTGTGACACGTTGTCATCGCCGATGCCGGACTCGTTGTAGCAGCAAGGACAGATGACGTACTGCGGGACTCCGTACTCGTTGAACACCGCTTCGCCCTGGTCGTATCCGCAGATCCGGCAGGCGGTCTCGGTCTTGTTCTCCATGCTCATCTCGACCACAGCCTAACCACCAACGCCAAATGCAACGACGTCTATAGGGGAGAACCACACGGGCGCCTCGCCGGTCGACCGCGGCCGGGTCGGTGGACTGAGCACCTACCTCTGGGGAGTGGAGAGGAGCAGCCGAGACGGCGTCGGAGTGGAAACCGAATCGATCGTGGATATGCCTGGAAAAGGAAGCCGGAGGCATCCGAATTAATTCGATATTCTCGAAATAGCGACTGGCTTGTTAGTGATTTCACGCATCGTCTGCAGTGTCGGCGGCCAACCCTTGTCGGGCGTAGGGCATCGCGGATGGCTTCTGCCGGAACGGGTTCGTCCTCAAAAATCAACACACGGGCGATATTGATGCTACGAGCTGGTGCATATCGTCGGCGTCTCGAAAACCAGATACGTGCTGGCAACGCCACGCTGTCTTGACTTGCAGCATGATTCAAACTCCACCATCAGCACGATCAACGACCCGCCGGATTCGCTGGCTCTCAATCGTCGGCCTGGTATTCGTCATAGCAGCGATCACCGCAGCCCTCGGCTACCAGGTGTCGCAGTCCTCGTCCTCCTCATCGACCGTATTACCCTCGAATACTCTTCGCATTGAAGACCGTGGTGCGCTCGGCGAGGCAGATGGCGCCGTCCCCGACGGTGTGACGGTCTTCGATGACGAGACTCCGGCCGTGGCCAACCTCGACCCAGATCTGCTCAAGGCACTCCGCCAGGCCGCTACGGATGCCGCGGACGACGGAGTCGAGTTCTACGTCAACGGCGGTTGGCGTTCCCCGGAGTACCAGAATCACCTTCTTCGCGAGGCGGTCTCCAAGTACGGATCCGAAGACGAGGCCGCCCGATGGGTGGCCACCGCGGCGACGTCTCCTCACGTGTCGGGGAACGCGGTCGACATCGGGCACTCCGATACGACGGTGTGGCTGGCCAAACACGGTGCCGAATACGGGCTGTGCCAGATCTACCGGAACGAACCCTGGCACTACGAACTGCGCACCAATGCGATCGATCGTGGATGCCCGCGTATGTATGCCGACCCGACCCAGGACCCGAGAATGCAGCAGTGACCAGTGGTGAGCGAGGACAGACGCTGGCGTAGATGGACACTGCGGATGCCGGACAGGGCGGCGCCGGCCGCCGGGGAAGCGGCTCCGGTGCCCGGCGCGTGGGCATCCGCCCGGCCATCCGCACCCGCTCCCGACCGGAGCCCTGGAGGCGCGGCCCGATGCTCGCGGCGCCGGCGCTGCTCCTCGGCCTGCTCATGCTGCTCCGGGAAACCGCCCCAGAGGTTGCAGCCGGGAATCACGGGTTCTCGCCCGGACACGCTGGTACCGTCGCTCATATGGACGAGAACGGTGCCCCGGTGTCCGGGTTCGACCCGGAGCAGTACGCGCGTGTTGAACGCGCCGCTCAGGTGGTCGGCAAGACCCCGCAGGTCTTCGTCCGTGACGCCGCGCTCGCCGCCGCCGACGACCCGTTCATCAAGGCCCTCGGTGATGCCGGCGACCGTGTGCGGAACCTCGCGGAGGTCTTCGGCACGCAGGACACGCGAGCTGCCGGTGACGACAGCACGGCCTGGCCCGACCCGGCGCCGATGAGCAGCCGCGATCTGCACGAGATCGAGCAGCACGGCCACGCCGCGTGACGCGCTACCTCACCCCGCAAGAACTTCTCCAGATCGCCCAGACGCTCCCGGGAGACCCCGCCTGCCTCGACCTCGGCGTTCTCGATGGCGTCTGCGCCCGTGTCCAGGCCCACTACATGGGACGCGACGTCTACTCCAGCGACTGGCTCAAGGCCGCAGCGATGCTCGAGTCGGTCGCCCTCCATGAGCCGCTGGACGACAAGAACCCGTTCTTCGCGTGGATGGTCGCCGAGGTATTTCTGAACACCAACGGCCACTACATGCACTACGAGCCGGAAGAAGCCCTGGCACTCGTCATGCGCGCCCGGCACAAGGGCGCGCGCGTCCAGGAGCTTGCCGCCCAACTCCGCGCCTGGACCACGGACTGACGGCGCTTTCACGCGAACCGGTCCGATCCGGGAAACCGCAGAGACATGTCCGACGCGGGCTGTTGGCGCGCCCGCGTGCTCTTGGCCCTGCACCGCCAACAGCCTGCATCACCGAGGGAGGGGCTCTGCCACCTTTCAGTTGGCATCCCGGGCGCGAGTACGACGGCCAGCGCTGGATTCTCTCGTGGTGGGGGCGTGTAGCGCCTTGCAACACCGCTGGGTCGTTGAACGGTCCATGGCCTACCGGCTAACAGGCTGGCGGCGCGCTAGAACGATTCCCCCGAGCGTGCTCTCGGCTGACGTGAGAGTCCTGTGCGCCTCGACGGTGAAGCCGGCTTCGTCGAGCCAGGCAGCAATGCGGCTGTGCTGTCGACGATGGACATAGAGCTTCATCGAGTGGCCGCCGTAGCCCTCCGTCTTCAGCTGCGACTCATCACCGACGTGGAAGCCGATCAGCAGCGGGCCACCAGGCCGGACCACTCGCTTGAAGTGTGCAAAGACCGAGCAGATCTCGTTGTCGGGGATGTGGATCAGCGAGTACCAAGCGACCAGGCCGGCCATCGAGCCATCGGCAAGGTCGAGGTCAGTCATCGAGCCGAGCTCGAACCGTAGGCCGGGGTGATCGCGCCGAGCCACCTCGATCATCCCGGGCGACAGGTCGATCCCGAAGGCGTCCAGGCCCAGTTCACTCAGGTGGGCCGTGATCCTCCCCGGCCCGCATCCGACGTCCGCGACCGGGCCTCCGCCACTGACGCGCACCAGGTCGGCGAACTGAGCCAGAACTGCGCGCTCATGGGGCGTTTCATCCAGCAGGTTGCGCATCCGGTCCGCGTAGCTGGCGGCGACCGTGTCGTAGGACGCTCGGGTTTCTTCCAACCAACCGTCAGTGTTCAGTTCGATTCCCACGACGGCAGGCTACCCAACAGCCCACACGAGATGACTTCCAGCGAGGGCCAGGACCTGTCGTTCGGATCATTCCGGGCTCCGGCGCCTGGCACGCGTTTCTGCGGCGTTGTAGTCAGTCGCCAACACGCGGCGCTGACTCCCTCCTCCACCTTGCAGCTACACGCACCAGGCCCGGCTCCTGATCCGACCTGGTCCGAAGGGCAGGCCCTAGCCGTCGACCTCGTACTGGCCGACCTCAAGGAAGTAGCGCAGCGCTTCTGGGGTGTTGTCGTCCAGGGCCGAGTACGCCGATGCGCGCAGGGCGTCGCTGATGTTGGGATCGGCCAGGATCCGTGCGATGGCGACGCGGTCGTCCTCGGCCTGAGCGAGGCGGTAGCCGGTCTCGAGCCACGCGCGCATCTCCTCCACGGTGCCGTCGTCGAGGAGCTGGTTGGCCTCTCGGGTCACTCGCTTGCCGCTGTCGGGGTCGGCAAGGATGCGGAGGATCGCGATGCGTAGGTCGTCCGCGTCCATCTCGTCGTAGGGGGAGCCCGTGTCCGCCACCGCTGCCGCGGCGGTCGACGGCATTGAGGCGGTGGCGGCTAAGGACGGAGTCGAGAGCAGCAGGGCTGGAGCGAGGGCGCCGGCGGCCACGGCGAGGGTCGCGCGGGTCAGTCTCACGGAGTGAACCACCTTGTGTCGTAGTCGAGGAGTACAGCGGGGGTATCGTTTCAAGGGGAGCCGGGCCAGGTCTCTGCCCGGATCACGAAGTATTCACAGGTTCTTCATTGCCGACGGCCTGCCGCCAGGCAGTTTTGTTTTGATCAGCGGGTCGTGGGTCCGCGTGTGCCGTTGACCGAGGCGGAGTGGGCGCGGGCGTCCACCGCCTTGATGGCAGAGGCCGGAGCGTCGACGAGAACCTCAGCCGAGTTGTCCCGGTGGACTCCACGATCGTGGGCGTTCACCAGTACGCGGCCCGACGCGCCAGACGACCACGCCATTGGCCGGTCCCGCGGTGGAACGACCACGAAGATTCCCCTCGCGGCCGACGGCTGTAGCTGGTAGCCGGATTCGATCCCTCGGAGGCCAATGTGCGGGAGAGTGCCCCGGCCGGGCAGGAAAGTCCGCAGACACCTACGGATCCACCGGCTCGACGTTGGTCACAGGTCTGCCCTACGGCGAACGACCAGGTCGCTTCAATCGACTCGGGCAGCCCTGCCTGCTCTTCAGCCGTAGGCGACATGAGGTGCCTCACGACCGGTTGGCATCGGGTGCCGCGTTCGAAGGGGGTAGAGGCAGGAGCGTGAGCGCGAACCCTCCTACTTGTCGTTCTGTCGGCGCACCATCTCGGTGATCCAGATGGGCGCGAACGGAGAGGTGCAGCCCGGGGACGTCGGATAGCCCTTGAGCACCTCCAGGCGCTCACCGATGTCGATCGCACGGGTGCGGAGTTCGGGGTGCTCGATCCCGATCTGAGCCAGGCAGTGGTTCATCGCCCACTGCAGGCGATCCGGGGCGTCTTTCATCTCCGCCTCGATGACGTCGAGCAGTCCTGAGAGGTCCAGTACCTCGGGCTTCTTCGCGACGCGTTCAGTGGTCAGTGCCCAGCCGGCACTCGCGACCACTGGATCCGGATCGGCGAACCAGGCCAGGCGCAGCTCTTCGGAGTGCGGGTTCTTCTTGACCACATAGTTCACGAGCCAGTCGTGCACCTTGGGTGTGCGCGCCTCGCGCAACATGACGTCCAACTCGCCAAGCGCGAACGCTTTCGGGCGGCAGATCAGGAGCGCCAGCAGCCTCGCCGCGGTATCACCCGAATCCCAGAGGCGGCGCGCGAGTTCCTGCTGCGTCTTGAGCCGCTTCGCGATCGCGCGCAGCTTGCTGAGGTTCACACCGTGATCGTCACCGTGTTTTTCGTTCACCTCGCGTGCTTTTGGGTCCTCGAGCGCGGCCAGCTCGGCCATCACCTCGGCCACCGTCGTCTCGGTCAGAGCTGTCTCGGCCACCTCAGCCTCCTGTCCATCACGAGCGAGATTCAGCCCATGACGGAAGTCGGCCTCCTGTCGTACACGCCGGTTCGGCGGACGTCATCGATGCGAAATCCGGCGTGCTCGCAAATTTGCAGCAGTTCTCGGTGCTCTCTCTCGTCCTCCTCTCGAGAAGCCATCCAGCTCCCGGCCAACTCCTTGGCCCTGCTACCTGAGGCCGTGGTGCTCTGGCGGCATGAGGAGCCGACTGGGCGACGAGCAGTCGGTGCTGGCGCCGAGCCTTGTCCGCACTCTGTGCTCGCCTGTGGGTGTGGTGATGGTCAGGCACGTTCAGGCTGCACGGGCTGGCTCCATCCGGGTGTCCAGATGCCGCTGGTGGGGCGGCCCGGATAGGCGGATGTGAGATGGCGACGCAGGGCGGCCAGGGAGGGGTGAGGGTTGTCGGTGCGCCAGATCAGCGGGTGAGGGTAGAGGGGGGTCGGGTCTTTGATGGGGATGCGACGCAGGTGGTGGCCGGCGGGCCAGACCAGCGGGGTGTGTTCGCTGACGAAGGTGCCCAGTGTCGTGGAACTGGCGATGGTGTCGAGCAGGGGCTCGTTACCGAAGTCCGGGCCGACTGAGTCGATGATGATGCCGAAGGTGGTGGCGAGCTCGTCGTAGTAGGCGGCCCACTCGGTGCGGGGCATGTTCCCGGGCATCCAGATCCGGCGGCCGGCGAGCTGGGCGGGAGTGATCGCGGGGGCATTCGCGAACTCGTGTCCCGGTCCGGTGAACAGGTACAGCGGTTCGTCGAAGACGGATGTGGCTTCCACGCCGCGGGGGAGCTGCTGGCCGGGCATGGTCACAGCGCGGAAAGTCGCATCGATGGTTCCGGCCCGGACGGCGGCGATGGCCGTGTCGGAGTCGAACAGCGTCACGACATCCAGCTCGGTCTCGGGGTGGGCCCGGTGGAAGCCCCGCAACAGACCGGCCAGGGAGAGCTGGCGGCCGATCACGTCGACGCGCAACGCCCGATGTCCTGGCCGTACGGAGTCGACGGCCCGCTCAGCGGCTTGGAGGAGCCTGCGGGCGTGGGGCAGGAACGCCTGCACGTCGATGGCGAGCCGCGCTCCGCGTGCGTCCCGGGTGAAGAGCTGGACGCCGAGCTCCTTTTCCAGCGCGGCAATGCGCTTGGACACCGCTTGCGGAGTGACCGAGAGATCGGTGGCGGCCTCTTGGAACTGTCCCGCATCCACAACGGCGACGAAGGTGCGCACGGCAGTGATGAGCCGTGGAGGTGATGGGCAGTCAGGCCCGTGGCCGACGATCTTCTTGGCGCGGTCGAGCGCCTGGTGCTGCAACCGGGCGTGCGTGTCGAGGGATTCGCCGTAGCGGTCGCGCAACTGGGCGACGTAGTGGCGCTCGCGCTCCTTACCGTGGGGCGAAGATCGGTGTCCCGGGCGCAGGCGGTGTCGGCCACGGCGAGCTTCCGCTCGGCCTCGACGGCCTTGGGCTCAGACGTCCTGTGAGCTGGCGCGACCGCTGACTGGCGGGACGCACCTGGGTCGTTGTAGACGTACTCCGCCCGGTTTCATACACCGTGACCAGGCCTGCGCCGCCGAGAACCGCTGGTCGGCCAGCACCTTGGGTACGTAGAGCGCCCGGAGATGCCCGACGGCCTTCTCTGCACGGAACCAAGCCTGGGGATCCCCGTACAGCTTCTTCTCGGCCACGGCCTCGGCCTCGGCCACGCAGCCGCCCATGCGCTTGCGCAAGGTGCCGCCGCCGAGGATCTCGACGGCGATCACCGGCGCGTGGATCCCCTCGTCCAGAGCCTCGTCGTAGGCCTGGCGCCGCTGCTCGGAAAGTCTCTTGCGGTAAGCGAGGTTGGGGTTCGAAGCCCGCGCGGCCGCATCCTTGGCGTCGATGCGGCTCCCCTATCCGTGCTTGCGGGCCCAGTCGGCATCGTCCAGCACATAGCCGAGCGTGCGGCTTTCCTCCGGGCTGAGCCGCTCGGCCTCCCAGAACTCGAAACCCCGTCGTCTCATGCACGAGCCGATCAGCTGTTGCTGTGCGTCCGAGATCCTCAAATGCTCGGCATCGGTCAGTTGCCGGGCCCCACCGGCCGACGGAGACACCGTGCTCTGCGGAGTGTGCTGGGCACTGCCAGCCTCCGTCAGGTCGGAGCGGCACCACCGGACGCGCTCCCGACCGTCCACCGCGTTGCCGAACCTGGGCGCGAGGTGGACAGAGCGATGGGTCAGGCCGCGGCTCCCTTCGGGTAGTGGCGGCGCAGGTTGGCGGCGAGGACGCGGTCGAGCGTGCGGTCGGACAGCATCCACACCAGGCGGGTGACCAGGGCGGCATCCCTGCCGATGGTGTAGCGGGTGCGCGGCCTGCGGGTGGTCACGGTCTTCGCGATGACCCGGGCAGCGGCGTCGGCGGTCAGTCCCGACGCGGTGCCCAACGCCATGAACGTGTTGTTCGCCTGAACCAGGCGGCCGTAGCGCTCGCCGTGCTCCGGCGTCATTCGGGCGGCCAGGTCGTTCGCCGTCTCGATCCCGCGGGCGGCCATCTCCGTACGGACGCCGCCGGGCTCGACCACGACCACCTGTACGCCCAACGGCGCGACCTCCCGGCGCAGTGAGTCGCTGACCGCCTCCAGGGCGAACTTCGCACCGGCGTACGCACCGTAGGTGGCCATGGCGACCTTGCCGCCGACCGAGCTGATGTTGATCACGCGGCCGTTGCTGCGCAGCAGCGCGGGCAGGAGCGCCTGAGTGACAGCGATATGACCGAACAGGTTGACCTCGAACACCCGCCGCCACTGATCCATCGGCAGGGCTTCGACCGGGGCGTTGACCTGAACGCCCGCGTTGTTGACGAGAGCGTGCAGCGCGCGCGGGTCTTCGGCGACTCGCGCGGCGAGTGCCGCCACCTGATCGGACTGGGTGATGTCGAGGATGACCGGCTCGATGCCGGTCATCCGAATGGCGTCGGCGTCATGGTCACGTCGTACGCCGGCCAGGACGTGGAATCCCTGGCGAGCCAGTTCGCGGGCGGCTGACGCGCCCATGCCCGTGGAGGCTCCGGTAATGACGACCAGCTTCTGAGTTTCAGTTGACGTTGTCACCTTAGTGACGCTACCAGTACAGATGACACTGTCAACTGTATGATGGGGTCCATGGTCACTCGTGCGGAGTCCGCCGCCGTCACTCGCCGCGCTCTGCTCGACGCGGCCGCAGAGCTCCTCGACCTCGGCGGCCCCGAAGCCGTCACCCTGCGCGAGGTGGGCGCGCGGGCAGGCGTGAGCCGCGGGGCGCCGTACCGGCATTTCACGGGCAAGGACAGCCTGCTGACCGCCGTCGCGACCGAGAACTGGGAACGGATCGCCGACCAGGTGCACGCCCTGCGGACCGATCCGGCCCTGCCGGCCTCCGACAAACTGCGCGGCGCTCTCCGCACCCTCCTCGGCGTCGGCCGGGATCAACCACACCTGTACCAGATGCTGTTCAGGCGCCACGGACACCGTCCTGAAGAACTTGGTGAAGGACTCGATCGCGTACGACGTCAGTTGTGCGGACCCGCCGGCGACCCCGCCGCAGACCGCATCCGCGCGGCCGGACGCTTCCAGGACGAGTTCCTGGCCATCGTCGCCGGCCTCGTCGGAGAGCGGAACGCACGGCACTACGGAGCCCTGCTGCTCACCAGCGCCCACGGCATCGCTGACATGGAACTCAGCGGCCACTTGGACACAGGCGGGTTGGGCACCACTGCCGACGAACTCATCGACACGCTCGTCCGCATGGTCGCCGACGCCGGGAAAACGACATAGGGATGCCCAGCCCTGCCTCCAGCTACTGAACTTGAATGGGTGATGTCGGGGGAGGGGGAGCATGGTGGTATGGAGCATGGTGGTATGCAGAGCCGCTCCACCTGTGGCTGGCTCGACAGCATGGGCGTATGACCGAGAGCGAAGCGGATCTGCTGGCGTTGCTGCGCGAGCTTGATGCCCTGGAGTGCCTGGAGCAGCCGCAGCACTACGACCGCGGCGAGATCGCAGCCCGCTTCGATGGTCTGCTGACCCGACTCGAAGGCGACTTCGCAGCTCGCTGCACAGCTGAGCAGGACACCCAGGACTCCAGCGAGTACGGATGCGTCGTCGTGCCCGCTGACGCGACCGTATGGCGTCCGAGGCGGCTGATTGTGACGTTCATGTCTGGGCCGTTGGTGAGCAGCCCAAGCAGGCGTGCCGTTCGCGGACCCTCAACGCCTGGTCGGGGTGCTGGTTGAAGGCATGCACGATCTGCAGGTAGACGGTGCCTTGGTCGTGTGGGGGCCGGACCGGGATCGGATATTCGGTGTTCTGCCCGCCCCATGAGGACACAAGATGGTGCGCATGACTTTGGCCGCCCCCATGTTGCACACCGCTCGCCTGCGACTGCGACCCTTCACCGAAGCCGACGCGGACCCCCTCTTCGCGCTGCACAGCAGCGCCTACGTGCTGCGCTATTGGGACTCCCCGCCGTGGAACGAACGGGCCCGCGCCGAACGCTTCATCGCGATGTGCCGGAAGATGGCGGACGAAGGCACCGGGGCACGGGTGGCCATCGACCGTGCTTCTGACGGGGCCTTCGTCGGCTGGTGCGGTCTGACCGGATGGAACCCGGACTACCGCAGCGCGTCGTTGGGCTACGTCCTCGACGAAGCGATGTGGGGCCACGGCTACGCGACGGAGGCCGCGCACGCCGTGCTGCAGTGGGCATTCGACACACTGGACCTGAATCGAGTCCAGGCCGAGACCGATACGCGCAACGAGGCATCCGCCCGGGTTCTGGAGAAGGTCGGATTCGTGCGTGAAGGGACGTTGCGGGAGGACTGCGTCGTGAACGGCGAGGTATCCGACTCGTGGGTGTTCGGGTTGATCAGGCGAGAGTGGCGGCCGGCGGCCGTGCCGATTCCAGCCCGCGAAGAGCGGCGTTGGACCGTTTCTGGTAGTGACCGCGTCCGGGTTGAGTGAGGAAGCCTTGACGGGTGAGGCGTCCTGGGTGGCTTCGGCAACGACGCCCTCAACGCACTACACCCTGACGGCTTCGGCCACCCGGTCACTCAGACTGACTGGCGAGAACGAGTTGAGGTCCACAGTCTCGGCTGGGTCTGCGCCTGGGAGGACGGCTCTCTGATCGGCTTCGTGAACGTTGTCTGGGACGGTTGCGCGTCGGCTGGGGTCGCGGCTTCCACGTCCCTGGCCCCGGGGCTCACTCGACCTTCACCTGCACATTGGCCGGCTCAGCTACCCGGCAGAGCCGCCGGTATTGGTGCGCCCGCTCGCCGGGCACGTGCTTGCTGGTACGGCCTTGTCGCAGGCCTGCTCGCCGGGCAGTGATCTCGGCCCCTCTGCCAGGGGACAGAGGGGCCGCAGCGTCGGCCAGCCCCGAATGCCACACCCTGACATCTGTCAGGGTCGCGGCGTCCCTGGCGTGGTCTACGGTTCGAGGCGCTGACTCGGGGGAGCTCTTGGCCGCTACGGCATCTGGAGCAGGAGATGTGAGCGCTCCGGTCGAGAACAGCAGCAGCCGTGGTGACGACATCTCGCCGTTGGAATGGCTGCATCGGTTGCGACTACGGAGGAGACCAAATGAGGTTGAGAAGAATCAGACGACGGGCGGCTGCAATGGTCGTGACGATGATCGCCGCAGTCCTTGTTCCGCTGGCGGCGCAGGCACCAGCACAGGCAGCACCGAACGTTGCGGCCGGAACGGCCGCATGGACACCGGAGATCTACCCGCTGTTCTCAGGCGAGTGGGTAAAGCGGGATGTGTCGAGTGCCCAGCGGGACGATGAGCTGATCACGTGCTCCTTGGCATCTGGAATCGCCTGCGTGGCGGTTGGTCAGGGCGACGGCAAGCACAGCATCTTCCACCTGTTCAAGTGCGATACGCGGTCGCTCTCGAACTTCATCGACGCTCTGTCTGTTCGCAACAACCAGACTGGCGGAGCCCAGGTCCGTTTCTGGGGTCCCACGTACTCGTACTACGCCCCCGCGGACGGCAACATCTACAACTTCCCGGACCACGCGACATACGACTTCAATCGCCTCGATATCTGCTAAGGGCACATCGACCCGGGCACGCTGACCGAACTGGGCATCCCCGCCACCGCCTTGACCGGCCGCAAAGCCTGGGAGCAGTGACTGTACGGCTGACGACCACCAACAACGCGGCATGGGCCATCGGCGTAGGCCTGTGACCAGGGTCCCTCTTCAGAGATCATCTGTTGGTGGATCATGGTGGGGTGATACGCCGTCATGAACTCACCGATCTGGAGTGGGAGCTACTTGCTCCGCTCATACCGCGGGCCGCGACGGGACGTCCGCGTGTGTCGGACCGGCAGGTCATCAACGGGTGGTCTACAAGATCCGCACCGGGATCTCCTGGCGTGACCTGCCGGAACGCTACGGCCCGTGGCAGATCGTCTACACCCGCTTCCGCCGCTACGCTCTGGACGGCGGGTTCACCCGTGTCCTGCAGCAGATACAGGCTCGCGCGGACGCGGTCGGCGATATCGACTGGCTGGTGCAGATCGACTCCACGATCGTGCGCGCCCACCAGCACGCCGCAGCGACGGGTCGAAAAGGGGGATTCACCGGCCGGAAGAAACCGACGATCACGCCCTCGGCCGATCCCGAGGAGGACTGACCACCGAAATCCACCTCGCCTGCGACGGCCAGGGCCGGCCCCTAGCGATCCTGCTGACACCTGGCCCACGCCACGACAGCATCTGCGCACGCCCCCTCCTGGAACGCATCCGGGTCCCGCGCACCGGCCTTGACCGGCCACGCTGCAGGCCCGACCAGGTCATCGCGGACAAGGCCTACAGCTCCCGTTGCTTCCGCGCCTGCCTGCGCCGACGCGGCATCGTGCACACCATCCCGGAGAAGACCGACCAGCGGCGCCACCGACACAACCGCGGCCGCCGAGGCGGCCGACCACCGGCATTCGACCGGCTGGCTTTGTAGGTCAGTTTTGAGGCCAGTGGTGGGTGGGTTCTGACTCCAGTGGTGTCGGCGGACAGTTGATGTCGGTGAGTTCTGACTCCACTGGGGGCCTTGCGGTTGGAGTATCGGAGTGCATCAGCTAGCCCTGGGTGGCTCAAGTGCCCCTTTCGAAGGTCGAGTTGTACGCGGCGATCCGCCATGACGCTCGGGTCGAAGGGCTGTCCAGCAGGGCTTTGTCGGCCAAGTACGGGGTGGGCCGCAGGACGGTCGCGATGGCGCTGGAGTCGGTGTGGCCGGCGCCTCGCAAGCAGAATCCACCCCGGATCTCGCGCCTGGATCCGTTCAAGGCGACGATCGACCAGATCCTGCGGGATGACCTGGACGCGCCGCGCAAGCAGCGGCACACCGTCAAGCGGGTCTTCGACCGGCTGATCGACGAGCACGACGCCCAGAGCGTGACGTATTCGATGGTCCGCGCCTACATCGCCGGACGCCGTCCGGAGATCCGGGTGGAGGCGGGCCGCGGCCCGCCGCAGGCGTTCGTGCCGCAGACCCACCGCCCCGGCGACGAGGCGGAGGTTGACTTCGGGGACGTGTGGATCCACCTGGACGGCGTGTCCACCAAGGTGTTCCTGTTCTCGCTGCGCCTTTCATACAGCGGGAAGGCCGCGCACAAGATCTTCGCTTCGTGCGGGCAGGAAGCCTTCCTGGAAGGCCACGTTCACGCGCTTCAGGTGCTGGGCGGCGTGCCGCGCGGCAAGGTCCGCTACGACAATCTGCGGGCCGAGGTCAGCCAGGTTTTGGGCCGTGCCCGGGGCCGGGTGGAAAGCGACCGCTGGACGGCGTTCCGGTCCCATTTCTCGATCAACAGTTTCTACTGCAATCCCGGCATCGAGGGCGCCCACGAGAAGGGCGGCGTCGAGGGGCAGATCGGCTGGTTCCGCAGGAACCACCTGGTCCCCGTCCCGAAGGTCGCCTCGCTGGCGGAGCTGAACGCGATGGTGGAGCGCTGGGATGAGGCGGACGACGCCCGCCGGATCGTGCAGCGGGCGCTGACCATCGGTGAGATGTTCGCCGTCGAGCGCCCGCTGCTGGTGGCGCTGCCGGAGGAGGAGTTCGAGACCGGGCTGGTGTCCTCGTTGCGGGTGGACCGCTACAGCCAGGTCAGCGTGCGCACCAACCACTACTCGGTGCCGGTGCGGTTGATCGGCCGGATGGTGCGGGTCGTGCTGCACGCCTCCGAGCTGGTGGTCTACGACGCGCACAGGGCAGTCGCCCGCCACGAGCGGCTGATCGCCAAGGGCGGCTCCCGCCTGGAGCTGGACCACTACCTGGAAGCGCTGGTCCGCAAGCCCGGCGCGCTGCCAGGGGCGACCGCGCTGGACCAGGCACGCTCGGCGGGCAAGTTCACCCCGGTCCACGACGCCTGGTGGCAGGCGGCCTGCACCGCCCACGGCGACGCGGAGGGCACCCGGGCTCTCATCTCCGTCCTGCTGCTGCACCGGCACATGGTCCACGAGCACGTGGTGGCCGGGATCGCGACCGCGCTGCGAGCCGGTGCGCTGACCGCCGACGCGGTTGCCCTGGAGGCCCGCAAGTGGGGCGAGGCCGACCAGGGCGCCGAACAGCAGGCCGACCAGGACGCCCCGCGCCGCCGGGTGGACGGCGGGGCGACGGTGACCTCGCTGACCGAGCGGCACCTGGCCGCGCTGCCACCCGATCCCAGGCCGCTGCCGTCGGTTGCCGTCTACGACCAGTTGCTGCAATTCCGTCGGCGTTCGGCCGACGGCCAGGCATAGCAGGAAGAGGCACTGTGACCGCCAAGCGCAACCGCAGACTGACCGAACAGGCCGCCGACACCGCCGTGGACCAGGCGTGCCGGATGCTCCGGCTACCCACCATCCGCTCCCAGTACCCCGAGCTGGCCGAAGCCGCCGGCCGCGACCAGATGCCCTATCGCGGGTTCCTGGCCGAACTGCTGCTGTCCGAATGCGACGACCGGGCCCGGCGCTGCTCGGAACGCCGGATCAAGGCGGCCGGCTTTCCGCGCGAGAAATCGATCCGGCAGTTCGACTTCGACGCCAACCCGGTTATCGACCCGGCCGCCATCCACACCCTCGCCAAGTGCGACTGGGTCAAGAAGGGCCTGCCGCTGTGCCTGATCGGCGACACTGGAACCGGCAAGTCGCACCTGCTCATCGCGCTGGGCACCGAGGCGGCGATGCACGAGTACCGGGTGAAATACGTGCTGGCCACCAAGCTCGTCAACGAGCTGGTGGAGGCGGCCGACGAGAAGCTGCTGGCCAAGACCATCGCCCGCTACGGCCGCGTCGACCTTCTCTGTATTGATGAATTGGGGTATATGGAGCTTGATCGTCGTGGGGCGGAGCTGCTGTTCCAGGTATTGACGGAGCGTGAGGAAAGAATTCTGTGGCGATAGCTTCCAATGAATCCTTCGAAGGGTGGACCAAGACGTTCACTGATCCAAGGCTCTGCGCGGCGATCGTGGACCGGTTGATGTTCGGCGGCAACATCATCGAGACCGGCACCGACTCCTACCGTCTGGCCGCCACCCGCGCCCGCGCCGAACAGAAGGCCGCCGCGGTCGCCGCGGGCTGAAGAAGACGGCGCCGTCCTACGGGGCCGTGCACGGCGGCGCCCTTCTCCAGTCCTCTACTTGCCGGGCAGTACCGAGCGGTCAGGCGTCGAATCGCTTCTCCTTTTATCTAGTGCTGTCAAGTGTCTCTACAGGTCAACGGGTTGAAGCGATGTAAGGCAAGGCAGGCATGTACGAGTGGGCTTCGCTCGGCCGAAACCGTGGAGGCGTTGATCGTCCATGGCGGGTACAGGGGAGGGGGGGCGGTGGCGCTCACGGACCCGACCGGGTGGGGAGACCTGTTCACGCGCGATGTCGCCCGGTAGATGCCGGATAGGTCAGGGCCCCACCCCTCGCGACGGGTTGATCAGTCCTGCGCCACGTTCGCCGCGGTCACATTCTCGATCACGCGGCCGAGTTTGGTCTTGGCCCGGGTCAGGTCCTGGATGCGTGCGGCGATGCGGTCGCGTTCGATGACGAGCTGGTCGAGCATGGCGGGGGTCGCAACGCCGGTGCTCACGCACGGCAGGAGTTCGACGACGGTACGGCTGGAGAGGCCGGCCGCGAAGAGGTCCTGGATGAGCTGGACCCGCTCCAGGGCTTCGTCGGGATAGTCACGCTGCCCACCGGGCGTCCGCGCCGATTCCAGGAGCCGCTGTTCCTCGTAGTAGCGCAGGGCCCGCACGCTGACCCCTGACCGCCTGGCGAGCTGTCCGATGCGCATGACGCAGGTCACTCCCTTCCCGCTCGTACCTCACGCTGACGTCAGGTTTAGGCTAGCAATACCGGATCCGAGGGCAGCCCTGGGGGCCGATCGAACCGTCGCCGCGCCGAGATTGATCATGACCCGGTGGCGGACCCGAGGGGCGTTCACGCGGTTCACGTACGCACGGCAGCCCTCGCGTCGTGCCGGGATCGCCGAGCCCGCCCGAGGGCACATGGGTGTCGACCGTGACGGGCGGCGTGATCCCTCGTAGTGGCGCAGGCCCCCACGCTCACCCCCGCCCGCTCGGCAGTCTCACCCATCCGCGCCTGCCCTCCTCCGGTCGGCAGTTGCGACTTGCACCTCACGTCAACGTCAGGTTCTAGAGTGACGAGCGTCGGATGAACACGTCATTCCGGCCCGTCAAAGTAAGGCAGACCATTATGCGCGCAGCCCGGTTCCACGAATACGGCGGAGCGGAGAGCCTGGTGATCGAGCAGGCCCCCGCCCCCCACCCCGGACCCGGTGAGATCCGTGTCCGCGTCGCGGCGGCCAGCGTCAATCCCATCGACTGGAAGCTGCGCTCCGGCGCCCTACACCAGCTGATTCCCCTGGATCTGCCCGACATTCCCGGGCGCGACGGCGCCGGTGTGGTCGACGAGATCGGCGACGGGGTGCAGGGGGTGAGCATCGGCGACCGGGTCTTCGGGCTGGGCGGCGTCACCGGCGCGACCGCGGAACTGCTCATCCTCTCGGCCTGGGCGCACACCCCCGCCACGTGGAACGACGAGCAGGCCGCTGGTGCCGGTCTCGCGTCCGTGACCGCGATGGGTGGACTGAACGCGCTCGGCTCCCTCGCGGGGCGCACCCTTCTCGTCGAGGGCGCCGCCGGAGGCGTGGGCAGCGCGGCGGTCGAGATCGCGGTAGCGCAAGGTGCCACTGTGATCGGGACAGCCAGTGAACGCAACCACGAGTTCCTTGCCTCTCTCGGCGCCGTTCCCACCACCTACGGCCCCGGCCTCGCACAGCGCCTCACCACCCTCGCTCCGCACGGCGTCGACATCGTGCTCGACACCGCGGCCTCCGGCTCCCTGGACGACCTCGTCGCGATCGCGGGCGACCCGAAGCGCGTCGCGACGGTCGCCGACCACGCGAGCGGGCAGCGCCTGGGCGCGCATGTGGTCAACGCGGAGAACGATTCCACTCTCCTGTCCGCTGCGGCGGAACTGGGCGGGCAAGGCCGCTACACACCCCGTATCGAACAGGCCTACCCCCTGGAGCGGATCGCCGACGCCCACGCGCACGCCGAGCGCGGACGCACCCGAGGGAAGATCGTGATCTGCATCTGAGCAGGCCGATCTGTATCTGAACAGGCCCACGAGGTAGGTAACTCGCAACGTGCGGGCCTGCGTAGCGAGCGTGCCCTCGGTCGGTACCGGAGAGCGGGCGGTCCGAAGCGGGCCGATCTCCATGTCGCCTCGTCACGCAGGCCGCCCCCACTCGGGCACCGCACGTGGCACATGAGCCGTCGTCCACGGGGCACTAGCCTCATCCAGCTTCAGTAGCCCCGTGACCGGGGTTCAAATACGGGTTCTCAATCGGTCGCAGCGGGGCCCGCACCTGGAGTCATTTCTCACCTACAAAATCGGGTCTCCCAGGCACCGGGTGGAGTCAGAACTGACCTACAAGTGGCGTCAACCGTCACCTACGAAGCCAACCGGCAGACCTAAGATCCGTTTGAAGACGCACCCTAGTTGAATGGCGTACCGACTGGACCACACCCTTCCTTGCGTAGATCCGCTACGCCATCGCCACCCACCCGAAATCCGGCGAGCTGCTGCAGCTCCGGGACGACATCCTCACGGGCAACGAAGAGGCCCGCGAATTGTGGAACGCCAACCAGACCCGGGCCCACCCGGACGGAGACGTACGCCGCTTCCGCCTTCCGCATCACGAGGGCCATGAGGTTCGCGTCCGGATCACGGGCTTCTCTCCACTGGCCAGTCCGTATCTACGCTTTGTTGTTCTTCTACCTGTGAACGGTGATATGCAGCCTCCCTCGCAGGTGTGGAGCAGAACGCGACCGGGGTCTCACGTGGAGAGGTGTGTTATTTCTCGGCTGGGGTGGGGGCTTGGGGGAGGCGTAGCTGGAAGCATGCTCCGAGGGTCCGGGGGGTGAGGGTGAGGGTGCCCTGGTGGCGGTGGGCCAGGTCGCGGGCGATGGCGAGGCCCAGGCCGGTGCCGCCGTGGTCGCGGGAGCGGGCGTCGTCGAGCCGGACGAAGCGTTCGAAGATGCGCTCGGCGTCCTCGGTGGGCACGCCTGGTCCGTCGTCGTGCACCGTGAGGACGACCCAGGCATCCTCGTTTCGGACGGTGATCTGGATGCGATGTGCGGCGTGGCGGGCGGCGTTGTCGATGAGGTTGCGCAGCAGCCGTTCGTATTCGTCGGGGTTTCCGTGTGCGTGTGCGGGAGCGGTGCTGTCGCAGGTGAGGGTCAACGGTCGTTCAGCGAGGGGGTATTGCTCGGTCAGCTGAGCGGCGAGGGCTGTCAGGTCGACGGTTTCGGGGTCGGCTATCGGGGTGCGGGTGTCGAGGCGGGCGAGGAGCAGCAGGTCTTCGGCGAGGGCCTGGAGGCGGCGGGTCTGTCGTGCGGCGGTGGTGGCCGCGGCGGGCCAGTCGGTGCGTTCCGGGTAGGCGAGCGCGACTTCCAGGCTGGCCAGCAGTGTGGTGAGGGGGCTGCGTAGTTCGTGGGCGGCGTCCGCGACGAAGCGGCGTTGCTGGGCGGCGGCGTTGTCGAGGCGTTGGAGGGTGGTGTTGATGGTGGTGGCCAGGGCGGTGATCTCGTGTCCCGTGGCGGGGACGGTGACGCGTTCGCGGGGATGGCTCGCGGTGACCGAGGCGGTGAGGACGCGGATGGCTTCGACCGGCCGCAGCGCGATGCGGACGGCGAAGTAGGTGACGGCGGCGATCAGTACGAGGCCGACGAGCCCGGCCCGCAACAGCAGGAGGTCGGTGGTCTTTGCGATCGCCTCGGCCGTTTTCGGGAGCACCACCACATAGACCCGCAGGTGGGCGTCGGCGGCGACGCCCAGAGCGGCGACTTTGTCACTGCTGAGTTCCTCGGCGCTGACATCGGCGAACATGACCGTGTAGGTCTTGCCGGCCATGCCGAATCTGTCCCTGATGGTGGAGTCGCGCTCCGGTATTCGGAGGGGACGGATCGTCAGGCTTCCGGGGTCCCTGGCCTCCGATGGGGCGGGCAGGACATGGCGGGTGCCGGGAGCGAAGGCTTCCAGGCCTCCGCCGTAGGCGACAGCGGCGCGTCGGCCGGTCGCGACGACCTCGTACGGCAGCACGGTGCTTCTACGAGCGGGAACCACACCCCCGTTCAGCTGATCGACGAGAGCCCACACCTGTTGCTCGGCTTGTCCTTCTGCGATCCGCGTGCCCTGGCGGTAGACGTCGTGGTGCAGCCACCAGCCGATGCCGGCCAGGATGACGGCGGCGGCCGAGGCGGCGGCCAGCGCCGTGCGGGCTCGTACCGAACGTGGCCACCAGCGGCGCCGCGGCTCAGTCGCGTTCACGGTCGTCCACCAGCCGGTAGCCGGTACCCCGGACGGTCTGCAGGGACCGTCGGCCGAACGCGGAGTCCACCTTCTTGCGCAGTGCGCTGACGCGCGCCTCCACCAGGTTGGGATCCTCTGCTTCGTCGGGCCACGCGTGATAGAGCAGATCCGATTTGGAGACCGCCTGGCCCGCCCGGCGGGCCAGCAGCTCCAGCACGGCGAACTCCCGGGGTGTGAGGTCCACTCTCGCCCCGGCCCGGTGGCAGACCCGGCCGGCGACATCCAACGAGAGGTCTCCCACGGCAAGTACGGGCGGGGCGACCGCGGCGGATCGTCTGACCAGGGCCCGCAGCCGTGCGACGAGCACCACGTAGGAGAAGGGCTTGGCCAGGTAGTCGTCGGCCCCCGTGTCCAGGGCCTCTGCCTGGTCCCAGTCCCCGTCCTTGGCGGTGAGTACCAGGATGGGGGTCGCGTTGCCCTCCCGGCGCAACTGGGCGCAGACCTTGTAGCCGTTGAGTCCGGGCAGCATCAAGTCCAGTACGACGAGGGCGTATTCGCCGGTCCGGGCCATCCACAGTCCCTGCCGGCCGTCATGGGCGAGGTCGACGCTGTAACCCTCGGCGGTCAGGCCCGTGTGCAGGGTGTGGGCAAGGTCCACCTCGTCTTCGACCACCAGGATGCGCATGCGGTGCAGCTTCGCACAGCGCCGGCCCGCCTTCCTGATCGGCCGATCAGGTTGGGTCAGCCTCCGGTCAACGAGGTCCGGGCACGCTGGCGGAGCTTCTTCGCCGCTGCTGAAAGGCCCTGCCGCCGATGTCCTTCACCGAGTTCGACATTGTCAACGATACGGAAAATACTCCTCAGGGACGCTCTCGGAGAGTTTCCCTGCTCTCACGCCGAAGATTCTTCACTCCCTGGCTCTTGCCGGTTTCGCTGTCCGCCCTTCTCGGCATCTGGGGAATTCGCAGAGATGGAACCCTGTGGCATGACGAGGCTGTGACTCTCGAATTGGCTTCCCGCAGCCTGCCGGACCTGTGGCAGACGCTGGGTAACATAGATGCCGTGCATGGAGCATATTACCTTCTCATGCATGGGCTGTTCGGCCTCTTCGGGACTGACCTCCTGGTGCTGCGCATTCCCTCTGTTCTCGCCGGTGCGCTGGCAGCGGCAGGAGTCACAGCGCTCGGGGTCCGATTGTCAGGGATGCGAGCTGGAATACTGGCAGGCCTTTCCTTCGCCGTACTCCCAGATGTTCAAAGATATTCACAGGAGGGGCGCTCGTACTCACTGGTCTGCGCACTTGTGGTCTGGGCCACGTATTTCCTTGTGAGTGCGGTACTTAGCTGCCGAGCCCCGGTAATTGTTAGACGTGGAAGTTTGATGGTGTCATGGATCATATACGGCGCTCTCATGCTGGCAGCGTGCATTCTGCATCAGTTCGCCGCCCTTGCCCTGGTGGTGCATGCCTTCGTCGTTCCGGATTATGCGCGGCGCCCTTGGGTATACACCGCACTTTTGGTTGCGGCAGGAGTCGCACCCCTTGCGGCTCTGGGAATGGCGCAATCCGGGCAGGTTGCATGGATCGACAGTGTCACCGGTAGTGAATACCAGCGCTTCGCAATACTGGTTTCTTTCGCGATGGTGCTGTCTTA
Organism: Streptomyces sp. NPDC033178; assembly: GCF_055577685.1. NCBI lineage: Bacteria > Bacillati > Actinomycetota > Actinomycetes > Kitasatosporales > Streptomycetaceae > Streptomyces > Streptomyces sp. NPDC033178. Next base: position 95,664 of record NZ_JBVIPT010000024.1, on the reverse strand, counting down.
CTTCGCTTCGCCAGGGAACGCCGGCAAAGTTTCTCCTGAAGCGCCTTTCAGTCTACGGGCGATCGCCCTGCCTCTGTTCATATTGCCCACTATGCTTCTCATGCTGATTTCTCTTTACAAGCCTTTCTATGTGGAGAGGTACGTGCTCTACGGTCTCGTCGGCCTGGCGCTCCTTCTGGGGGCAGTGCTGGATCGTGTGTCTGAACTGGGTCGCAACCTGCGAGTAACCGCTGTGATTGTTGTCGCGTTGGCAATCGTACTGCTCATACCGGAGTCCCTCAGGCTGCGGACGCCGGAAAGCCGATCGGACAATGTCACCGATCTGGCAATAATCCTGTCCAGGGAATACGCTCCTGGCGACGGAATTCTCTACTTGTCCGTGAAGAGACGCGCATGGTCACTGGCCTACCCTTCGGTAAACAGAGGGATGTTCGACCTTGCCCAGGATCTCACTCCGGCAGCCTCGCACGACCTTTACGGCACCGAATTGCCTTCTCCTCAGATTCGCGCATGCATGCGCAGTAGTGCACGAATTCTCGTAGTAACGGAACCCAAAGGAATTCATGTCGAAAGTACCGGGACGGAGCTAATGAAGGAGAGGGTTCTGGCGGAACATTTCACCAAGGGCCTCACCATGCAAATCGACGGGGCGCGAGTCATCATTTACGAGTCCCGTACAACGGCTACTGGGACGCCGGGTTCCACTGCTCCGGGCTGGAGGTTCTCTCGCGGGGACGGGTGAACTCTGTGGAAACGCACCCAACGCCCCGCCTGTGTACTGCAGAACTTGTGCGCGAGGGGCGGACTTTCCGGGTGCCGCATGTGCCACAGCGTCGCGAGGTCATCCACGTAGGTCAAAGTAGTGGTGGGTCAAAGCAGTGCCTCAGGGCGGATCGGCAGGTCCGTCAGGCGTTTGCCCGTCGCGTTGAACACCGCGTTGCCGATGGCGGGTGCCACCCCGACGATGGTGATCTCGCCGAGGCCCTTCACACCGATCGGATCGGCCTGTGGGTCCTCGGTGTTGATGAAGGCGGCGTCGATGTCGGGGACGTCCGCGTTCACCGGCACCAGGTAGTCGGCGAGGCTCGCGTTGATGATGCGGCCGTCGCGGTGGTCGGTGACGGTGCCTTCGAGGAGGGCCATTCCGATGCCGCCGACCATGCCGCCGATGGCTTGGCTGTGGGCGAGTTTGGGGCTGATCACTCGCCCTACGCCGTACGCCGCGAAGATGCGCCGTACGCGGACGAGGCCAAGGAGGGGGTCGACGGAGACCTCGGCGAAGACGGCCCCGTAGCCGTAGGTGGAGATCTTCGAATCGGCGTCGCCCGGGCCCCAGTTGCCGGTGATGTCGAGGCTGGGCAGACCGGCGCGGCGCAGGATGTCCCGGTAGCTGTCCCGGGCTCCCGAGTCGGAGGCCGACAGATAGCCGTCGCGGACGTGCACATTCGCCGGATTCGCGCCATGGAGAGGCGAGTCGGGGTCCGCCACCGCCCTGCGGACGAACTCCGCCTTCAGCGCGTTGCACGTGGTGTGCGCGGCCGAGCCCACGCTGGCCATGGTGCAGGCCGCCGCGTGCAGGGGCGCGGTGGGGTAGCTGGAGTCGCCCAGCCTGAAGGTGACCGCCGAGGCGGGCAGCCCCAGGGCGTCCGCGGCGACCTGCATGACCGACGTGGTGGTGCCGGGGCCCATGTCCGCGGAGGCCGCGAAGACTTCGGCGGTGCCGTCGGCGTGGATCCGGGCCCGTGCGCTGGAGTCGCGTCGGTTGTTGTAGTAGCTGGCGGTGGCCATCCCCATGCCGATGAGCAGGTCGCCGTCCGTGCGCGAGCCCGGCTCGGCGTGCCTCCGGGACCAGGCGAAGCGGCGTGCGCCTGTCTCGTAGCACTCGCGCAACTTCCGGGTGGAGAAGGGGAGTTTGGAGACCTCGTCCTGGGTCGGCTCGTTGCGCAGCCGCAACTCGACGGGATCCACGGCCAGTTCGTGCGCGAGCTGATCCATCGCGGTTTCCAGGGCGAAGTTGCCGAGCGCCACGCCTGGGCCGCGCATGGAGGCCGGAGAGTGGACGTCGACGGGCGTGACCCGGTAGGCGGTACTGGTGTTGGGGACGCCGTAGAGGAACTTCGGCAGGTCGGTCAGGCCGTCCGTGTAGGTCCGGTAGCGCGCGTTCTCGATACGGACCTCGTAGACGAGAGCGCTGACACGCCCGGCCGCACTGCTGCCGAGGGCCATCCGGTGCCGGCTTGCAGGCCGGAACCCGGTGCCGTAGTAGAACTGACGCCTGGTCAGCACCACCTTGACGGGCCTGCCGACTTCGCGCGCGGCGAACGCGGCCAGCACGACATGGTCGTAAGTCTGGATTCCGCTGCCGAACCCTCCGCCCAGGAACTCGTTGTGCACGCGTACGTCGCCGACGGCGATGCCGAGCGCGCCGGCCACCGTGCGCGCGGCGCCCTGTGACCACTGGGACTTGCCCCAGAGCGTCAGCCGTCCGTCCTGTCACCGGGCGATGGTCGAAGGCAGTTCGATGGGGTTGTGGTTCTCCCGGGCGCTGGTGAGTTCCAGGTCCACCTTCACCTGCGCCGAACTCAGCGCGCCCGCCGGGTCGCCGCGGCTGTAGTCGGGCTCGTCGGCGGGTGTCTGCGAGGGGATGTCGGGGGCGTCGAAGTCGGTTACCGCGTCCTGCCGTTCGTACGTCGCTTCGACCAGCGAGGCGCCATGGGTCGCCGCCTCCAGGGTCTCCGCGACGACGACCGCGATGGGCTGGCCGTAGAAGGCGATCCGATCGACGGGGTGGGCAAGTCGCAGGCCGCCGAAGTCGGTCAGGACGTGCAGGACGCCCGGGTGGCCGAGCGCCGCGTCCACCGAGATCCGGCTGACCGTGCCGCGGGCCACCGTGCCGTTGACGATCACGCCGTACAACAGGCCTTCGACGCGGTGCTCGGCCGAGTAAGTGACCGTTCCGGTCACCTTGCGGCGGGCGTCTACGCGGGAGAGTGGCTGTCCGACGACGGTCGTCGCCATCACTGTCCTCCGATCGTCATGAGCTGGCGGCGCACGGTCCGTTCGACCAGCCGCACCTTGAAGGCGTTGCGGATCTCCGCCCGGGAGCCGGTGTGGCCCTCGGCGATACAGGCGACGCCCGACATGACCTGCCCCGGCGTGCAGTAGCAGCACTGAAGGTCGTCGTGGTCGATGAACGCCTATTGCAGCGCGTGCAGTTGCTCGCCCCGGGCGAGCACCTCGATCGTGGTGACGCGCGCGCCCTGGTGCATCACGGCGAGGGTGAGACAGGCGTTCACCCTCCGGTCGTCCACGAGCACCGTGCAGGCTCCGCAGGCGCCCTGGTCGCAGCCCTTCTTCGTGCCGGGGAGGTCCAGGTGCTCGCGGAGGAGGTCCAGGAGCGAGGTGCGGTTGTCGACCTGGGCGGTTCGCTGCTCGCCGTTGACCGTCAGATGGACGGTGGAGAGCCGGTCGGCCGGCGCGGGTGTGGCTGTGGCTGTGGGCAGGCGATCCGAGGTCAGCAGGGGGAGGCCGGCCACCGCTGTCGACGCCGCGACGAAGGTTCGTCGTTTGAGCGTGGTTGCCTCGTCGAACGTTTCAGACATGCGTGATGCACCCTCCCGGTCGAACACGTGGCATGTGATGACGCCTGGTGTCATGGATGGCGGGAGCGGCAAGGGGAGGCGTGGCTGTGCCGGTACCGGTGGCTTACGGCGCTAGCGGGGCCGCGACCGCGGCCCTGAGCTCCTCCATGGATTCACGCAGCAGGGCATGCAGGTCCTGTGTCTCCGGACCCTCGATCCAGCGTTCGCGCGCGGCTCTCCAAGCGGCGGCACCCGCCGCGGCGGTCAGGAAGGCGGCCCGCGGCGCGACACCGCGCTCGCGCAACGCCTCGGTCACGGCCGCACTGGTCGCGGCGAACTTGGTCAGCTCCCGTTCCCGAAGCTCCGGGTTGGCCACGATGACGGCTCGGCGACGCCGGGCGTGCGCATGCGCCGTGTTCACCATGTCCACAGCGGCGCCATACCCCTCCAGGACGACGGCGAGCGGCGAGAGGTCGGCCGGCGCGGCGGCCATCGCGTCGACGATCACCTGGTGAATCCGGGCCGAGAGCGGGAACAGCACCTCGCGCTTGTCGGGGAAGTGACGGAAGAACGTCCGCTTCGTCAGACCGGCCCGCTCGGCGATCTCGGCGACCGTGGTGTCCTCGAAGCCGCGCTCCTCGTACAGCTCAAGCGCGGCCCGCGACAGTCGGCCCGCTGCGTCCGGCATCCATCGACCCATGCCACTCATCCTAGTGATGACACTCAATGTCATCGGAAGCCCCCGCAGGCCCGATGACGACGCCTCGCCCGAAACCGGCCCCGGCTCGGACGCGGGCGACGAGGTGGGGCGGTGGGCGCATTCACGGCCCGCCACCGCTGCTGGGCGGACTCGACGAGCTCGAAGACCTTGGCCAGGGCGGCAGCGCGGGAGCCGGCCACTCGGGTGACCTTGGTCCGTAGCCGAACGGTGGAGAACGTCGACTCGACCGGATTCGTGGTCCGCAAGTGGATCCAGGGCTGGGCCGGGAAGTTGAAGAACGCCAGCAGCTCGGTCTCGTCCTCGGTGATCTTCTTGACGGCTTTGGGGAACTTCGCCTCGTAGAGGCGGGCTCAAGTCCTGCTGGGTACGGGCCTGTTCGGGTGATTGCGGGTCTCGGATGGTCGGACCCATACTGTGGCTGGCCGTACGGGGGGCTGGGGGAGGCCGGCGAGTTGAGTGGGAGACGTGCGCCTACCGCAGTGCGTGGTACCGCGCACCATGGTCTGGTGCTGGGTGCCGCCGGCCTTGCGGTGTTGCTTGCCGCCACTGTTCTGGCCGCGCTCGCTGCGCTCACCGAGAAGGCCGTCGAGGGCGGGATTCAGCGACGGCTGGTCCGTGACCCGGCGGCCGTGGTCGAGGTCTCCGGTGCCTACGAGTCGCGTGGTGCGGGGGAGGTTGATGGTCTGGTACGCGCTGCCGTCGACCGTGCCTTCGGTGGCGTACCGCATCACACCTGGTCCGCGTTACGGGTCCCGGCCAGCAGGTCCGCCGCACTCAGTGTGACCGAGGCGGACGGCCGCCGGCGGGATGACGCCGTCGTCACGCTCGTGGCCCTCCAGGAGTCGCAGCGGCATGCTGAGTTGGTGGCGGGGCGCTGGCCGCAGACGCACGCCGGAGGCGGGACCGTCGAGATCGCGGTGAGTGAGGTGTTTGCCGCGGAGCTCGCGGTGCGGCCCGGCGACGAACTGCGTGTGCAGCCCGACAGCGGGCCGCAGGTCCGGATGCGGGTGGCGGGTTTGTACCGGGTGGGCGGCCGCAGCCCGGCCGTCTGGGCGAGCCTGAGTCCCACCTTCAGGGCGCCCGAGTCGATGGCGCTGGTGTCGCGTGAGGCTCTGACGGCGGTGCCCGCTCTGGCCGGGGACGCCGATGCGTTGTGGCTGGGTGTGCCGGACACCGGCGGGCTTGGGCTCGGGGAAATCGGGCCGTTGCAGCGGCGTGCCGACGTATTCGGCGGCAGTGACGTTTCGCTGTCCGTGTTCCGCGGTGCTCCGCTCCCGGCCGGGTCGGCCGCGGAGCTCGAGGTCAGGTCCACGCTCGACAACGCACTCGATGACCTGACGACCCCTATCGCGGTTGCGCGTGCCGGCCTCTACATTCCGGCGACGCTGCTTGCCGCTCTGGCTGCCGCCGCTCTCGTGCTCACTGCGCGTCAGCTCGCCGAGCACCGTCGTGCCGAGCTTGCGTTGCTGGCCGCGCGTGGTGCCGGAACGTTGCGGCTCGCTGTGGCGACGGCGGTGCAGTGGGCGGCCGTCGCGGTGCCGGCGGGAGTGGCCGCGCCATTTCTTGCCGGCCCGCTGCTCCGCCTTCTGGACGGGGCGGGTCTGATTCCCGGCGTGGTGCCTGACTCGGCGACTTTGGCGGCGGGCTGGGTGGCTGCGCTGCTGGCTGTGGTGGTGCACGGTACGGCGCTGCTGTGGCCGACGGTGCGGACGGTGCGGGACCGGCAGGCGGTGCGCAGGCTCCGGCTGCGTCTGGGGCGGTTCGCGGGTGTGCAGCGGCTCGGCGCGGATGTGGCGCTGGCCGCTGTCGCGGTGCTGGGCTGGCTGCAGTTGAGGCAGTACCGGTCGCCGGTCACTGGTGGGGGCGTCGACCCGGTGCTGGTGTTTGCGCCTGTGGCGATGACGTGTGCGGCGGCGTTGCTGGTGTTGCGGGCGCTGCCACTGGCCGCCCGGATCGCGGATCCTCTCGCGCGGCGCGGTACCGGGCTGGTGCTGCCGCTGGGTGGCTGGCAGATCGCGCGGCGTGCTGTGCGGCATGCCGGTCCGGCGCTGCTGGTGACACTCGCCCTGGCCGTTGCCGCGTTGAGCAGTACCGCGCTGGCCATCCTGGACCGCGGCGACCACGACCAGGCGGTGTTCAGGCTCGGTGCCGACCTGCGGATCGTCCCCGGCGAGCGGCTCGCGACCGCCGAGCGGCGTGCCGCGTACGGCGCACTGCCCGGCGCGGGGGCGGTGACTCCGGTGGTCGACGCGAACGGATACCTCGGCCAGAGCTGGGTCACCGTCACCGGCATCAACACCGCACGCGGTCCCGCTCCCGCCCTGCGTCCCGACCTCGCCGAGCGGCCGGTGTCCGAGCTGGTCGCCCCGCTCGGCCAAGACATTCCCGCTCACGGGCTGCCGCTGAGCGGTGCGGCGGACGAACTCCCGCTGCGTGTACGCCTGTCCGCCGACGGCCCCGGCACCCCGGTGCCGCTCACACTCACCGTGCACTTCGTGGACGCCGACGGCCTCACCCGCGCGAGCGAGACGGTCCTCAAGGACACCGGCGGCACGGTCCGCACCGTACGTCTGAAGGTTCCGGTCGCCGCTGAGGGTGCACGCATCGTCCAGCTCGGTGTGAGCATGACCGGCGAGAGGGTACGGCGTACTTACCGCCTGGCCGTCGACCGCGTACCCGGCCTGGCCCGGCCCGCTGCCTGGCACGACCTGCGCAGCGACGCCCCGGACCGGAAGATCGCCGGGTGCCCCGATGCCAAGGCGCGCCGCCTGCCGGGCACTGCTCCGGGGCCGGTGCTGTGTTCGGACCGGCAGGCGCCCGGCACACTGCTGGACGCGGTGCTGCGCGGACCGGACACCACCCTCAAGTACCCGACCTGGAGCGTGCGGTTGGGTACCGACCGGGCCAAGGGGCGTCCGCCGGTGCCCGCATTGGCCGATCGCATGCTGCTGTCCTCGGGCGTGGCCCGGGTGGGGGACACGGTCACGGTGCAGCGTGCCGGTGGCGGCACCGCCCGCATCAAGATCGTCGGGAGGATCGGTGCGGTGCCGGGCGCGGAGCGTGACCGGCCGCGGCTGCTGGCCGATTCCCGGGCGCTGGCAGCCCAGTTCGTGCTCGGCGGAACCCTGCCCGCCGCCGAGTCCGCCTGGTGGGTGGCCGCCGACGGCGGGGACGCGGCGGCCGCGCTGGACGCGGTGCGTGCCGATCCCCGCCTGGGCACGGCCCTCGACGTGCCGCAGATGAGGGCACAACTGGCCGCCGATCCGCTGCGGCAGGGGGCGCGCGGGGCACTCACTCTGTGTCTGGTCCTGGCGCCCGCGTTCGCCGTCGTCGGTTTCACCCTGCATACGGCGCTGTCCGTACGGGCCAGGACGCGGGAGTTCGCGTTGCTGCGGGCCTTGGGTGTGCGGCGCGGGCAACTGGCGGCGTATCTGTGGACGGAGCAGCTGGTGCTGGCCGCAGTGGCGGCGGTGCTGGGCACGCTGCTGGGCACCGTGCTGGCCGCGCTGGTCATGCCGGTGGTGACGGTCGACGACACCGGCAGGCCGCTCTACCCGGGGCTGCTCACCGACGTGCCCTGGGCCCGCGTGGCCCTGACGGCGGGTGCGACGACGCTGGTGATCTGCGCGGTCGTGACGGTCGCCGCCCGCTTTCTGGGGCGCGTCGATCTGGCGCGGGTGCTGCGCGCGGGGGAGGACCGGTGAAGGTGAAGCGCCCGATACGGCCGCTGCGCTGGGCTGCTGCGCGTGAGGTGCGCGCCGAGGTGCCGCTGCTGGTCTGCCTGGCCGTGCTGGTGGCGCTGCTCACCGCGGTCGCCGCCGCAGGACCCGGGCTTCTGGACCGGCTCGCCGGGCAGGCGTTGGCCTCGCGGCTGGAGCAGGAGCAGCGCGCGGGGCCCGGCATCCTGTTCAGCGCCCGGTTCGAGCCGGCGGACAGCGCGGACTCCGCTGCCTGGGCCAGCGACCTGGCCGAGGACCTGCTCCCGGCCACCGACGTGATCGCCAACGCTGCCCCCGACGCCCTGAACGGCGGCCTCAAACATGACTCGACCCGGGTGGAGCTGCCGACCCTGGACACCGCGACGACCGCGGGGAAGGTGGGTCTGGGCCTGGTGTACGCCTCCGACGCGCCAGGCCACGGGGCCTACGCCGAGGGGCGGCCGCCAACCCGGAGCAGTGAGGGCAGCGAGGGTGGTGAGGGCGTCGAAATTGCCGTGTCCACCCGGACCCGCGATGCGCTGAAGCTGCGGCTGGGGCAGAAACTCCCGCTCAGCCCAGGCGCGTTGGACAAGGTCCGGGCCACCGCCGTGGTCGTCGGGTTCTTCACGGCGGACGACACCGGCACCAAGGACGCCGACGCGGACGACACTGGCAACAAGGGCGGCGACGCGGACGGCACCGGCACGAAGGGCACCGGCACCAAGAGCACCGGTGCCAAGGGCGCTGACGCGGAGGACGCCCACGCGAAGGGCGTCGGCGCGGATGCGAAGGAGGCAGGCTCGGTGACGGGCGGGGACCGGCTGTGGCGTGAACTGCCGTTGCTGACAGGCCCGTCGAGGCTTCCGCCGGACACCGCTGCCGGACTGGACTGGGAGGCCCGCGCGCTGGTCGCGCCCCGTACAGTCACCGCCCTGCAGGCGCAGGCAGGCGCGGTACTCACAGTCACCTGGGGGATGCGCCTGGACCTTGGTACGCGGACCGCCGCACGGTTCGCGGGGGAGCAGGGTCAGGGTGAGCTGCAGCGGCTGCTGGTGCGTTACCCGGATGATGCGCGGTCCGTGTTCTGCGGTGACATCGCCGACTACGGCGGCATGTACTGCGAGATCGGCCCGCACCCTGCCTCCACCCTGCAGGACAGTACGCACCTTGCAGACGTGCTCACCGACTTCGGCCGACAGTGGCGCCAGGGCCGCGTTGTGATCTCCTTCGCGCTGGCATCCCTGCTCGTCGTCGGCCTGCTCGCCGCAGCTGTGACCGCGCTGCTCGCGGTGCGCCGCAGCCTGGACGCGCACCGGCTGCAGCGGGCCCGCGGCGCCTCCGCGACGGGCCTGGCGCTGACGAGGGCGGCCCACACGGCGCCGGCCGTGCTGCTCGGGCTCGCGGCAGGCATCGCCGCCGCCCGCTCACTCCCGGGCACCGCGCCCGCGTACCGGCACGCGCTGCTGGTGGCCGCGCTGGTCTGGCTGCTGCTCCCTGCCCTCACCTGGTATGCCCTGCGCGACCGCAGCGCGCGCACCGGTCACGGACCGGGCCCGTTCGCGGCGGGCCGCCGCCTCACCGTCGAGGTGGTAATCCTGCTCCTGGCCGCGGCCGGTGTCATCGCGCTGCGGAGCCGGGGCACGGCCACCGACGCCGGAGGGCCGGACCCGCTGCTGGCCGCGATACCCGCACTGCTGGGACTGGCCACCGTCGCCGTGCTGGTGCGCTGCTACCCGCTGCCGGTACGGATCCTGGCGCGCTTGTCGGCCCGGCGGCGCGGCGTGGTGGCCCTGATCGCGCTGTCCCGGGCCGCGAAGGAAGCACCCGCCCGGGCCCTTGCCCTGCTGGTCCTGGTGGTGACCTTGGCCGGCGCGGTGTTCGGCGGCCTGGTGGCCGGAACACTGGCCGACGGGCGCCGTGAGGCCGCCGCATGGCAGGTCGGCGCGGACGCCTCCTACCTCGGCGCACACCGCAGTCCGGCCATCGCCGAGCGGCTGGCCCAGGTGCGCGGAGTGCGCGAGAGTGTCCGCGTCCGGCAGCTCCGCGTGGACCCGACGAGCGCGACCAGCGGCAGCCGGTACGGCATCGCGAGCCTGGTCGGCATCGACGGCGCACGTCTGCGGGCGGCAGCCCCCCACTCGCCCGCGGCACGCGCACTGGACACCGCCGGACTCACCGGCCCGCGGCCCGGCACCGACATCCGGGTACTGGCCACCGGGGCCCGCGCTGGCGACCGGCTCACCCTCACCTCGCACGGCAGAACACTGCGCCTGTACGTCGTCGGCCCTCTCCCCGACGACGTACTCCAGGACGCGGCACTCGGGCCGGTCCGCGGCACGACACCCCCAAGGCAACGGCTGCTGCTGGCCGACAACGGGGATTTGACGGCCATCGGGGCAAGCGACTTCGAGGGATCCGCACTGCTGCTGTACGGCCCGCGCCTGGACGTACAGACGCTGCGGTCCCTGGTGCCGCGTGCCACCCACGACACGGGCGTGGGCGAACTGCGTATCCGCTCCGAGGAACAGGCCGACGCCGCGGCCGACGGCATGATCGGCGTCCTGCGGGCCGCACACACCACGTGCACCGCGCTCGCCGTGCTGCTGGCCCTGCTGGCGCTGGTCCTGGAACTGCTGCTGTCCGCCGAGGCACGCGGCCGCACCACCGCCTACCTGCGCACCCTTGGCCTGGGCGGCCGGGCCACTGCCGGGCTTCACCTGCTGCAGCTGCTGCCGATGGTGGTGGCGGCGGTGGCGGGCGGCACAGCCCTGGGCCTGACGCTGCCCGCACTGCTGGGCCCCGCCCTGGACCTGCGGGAGTTCACGGGCGGACCCGCCGCCCCCACCCCGCACCCCGACCTGCTGCTCACCGCTGCTCTGGGCGCAGGCCTGGGCGTGCTGGTGGTGGCGGCGGTGGGTGTGGAGACCTGGATCGGACGGCGCCGCGGACTCGGCGCGGTCCTGCGACTGGGGAGAAACGGTGACTGACCCTCATGCCGACGACCTGCGCCACCTGGAAGAGAAAGCCCGCGCCGCCCAGCGCCCGCAAACCGACGACGGACTCGTCGTGTGCGACAACCTGGTCCGCGTCTACCGCACCGACGAGGTCGAGGTCCAGGCACTGCAGGGCCTGGACCTGGTGGTCGGGGAGGGCGAGTGCACGGCGCTCGTCGGCGCGTCCGGGTCCGGCAAGTCGACCCTGCTGTCCATCCTCTCCGGACTCGACCTGCCCACCGCGGGCCGCGCAAGGGTCGCCGGTCACGACCTGCTCGCCCTCGGCCGCCGCGAGCGCCTCGGCTACCGCCGCCGCACGGTGGGCTTCGTGTGGCAGCAGACCGGACGCAACCTGCTGCCGTACCTGACCGCCCTGGAGAACGTGGCACTGCCCATGAAGTACGTACGTGTGCCGCGCCGCCAGCGCGCCGCGCGCGCCGCCGAACTCCTCGACGTCCTCGGCGTCGCCTACTGCCGCGACCGGCGGCCGGCCGAGCTCTCCGGCGGCGAACAGCAGCGGGTGGCCGTTGCGGTCGCCACGGCCAACACCCCGCGGGTCCTGCTCGCCGACGAACCCACCGGCGAGCTGGACACCGCCAGCGCCGAGGAGGTGTTCGCCGCGCTGCGCCGCGCGAACGAGGAACTCGGTGCCACCGTCCTGGTCGTCACCCACGACCCGCTGGTCTCCGGGCAGGTCCGCCGCACGGTCCGCATCCGCGACGGCCGCACCTCCACGGAGACCCTGCGCGGGCCCGGCGGCAGGAACGCGGAGGAATACACGGTCCTGGACCGCGCGGGCCGCCTCCAACTGCCCCGCGACTACGTGGACCGCTACGGCCTGAGCGGCCGGGTCCGCCTGACCGGGGAACCGGACCACGTGGGGGTGTGGCCCGACCGAACAGAAGGCCCGCCGGGCCCCGGCCCCTCGGCCTGACCGACTGGAACGCTCCGACCGGCCGGTGGCGCTGTCGGGCAGGCGAGGCAGTTCAGGCTGCAGGACAGGGTGCGGTCTCAAACCTGATCCGCATTTCGTCGAAGTCGGCCAGTGCCAGGCAGTCCTGGCGGCATGGCATGCCACGACGATTTCCCTGCTCTTGGGGAGGTACGACTTGGGCGAGGTGCGGTTGCGTAGAAGGCCCTCTTGGACAGGCTCGTCAGGGAGGGAGGGTGAAACTCATGTGAACCATCAGAAAAGTTCAACTCACCAGAGTGCCTCAGCCCCTGGCATCCTCTGGCGGTATGGACGTTCCAAACCGCCTGCGTTTAACCTGAGTTGGCCAAGCCTGGCGGGGGGACCGGTATGGATGTCGAAAGTCGCATTGACTCCTTCATCCGTAGCGACACCTCCAGAGCGGTCGTACTGCGGTCCTTACGCGGAAGGGACGTGTACGTCCAGCGCAATGCCGATCGCGTTTTTCCTGCCGCCAGCTTGATGAAGGTGCCTCTGGTCATCACGGCGCTGGAGCAGCATGACGCCGCCCGTGCGGTCAGGCGGTCGGAACTCGGCCGCACTGCTTACCCCTCGGTGCTTGAAGTGTTCGACGGGCGGCATGAGTTCACGCTGACGGAGCTGTGCGGCCTCATGCTTGCTACCAGCGACAACCCCATTGGCGCATTCCTGACGGATCTCGTTGGGATGGACGCGGTGACGGCGACTGCTGTACGGGCGGGGGCCCACCACACTCGCATGCGGGTGGGTTTCACCGACGGTGAGCTGGGGCCGACAGCCAGGGACAGCACCACGACCGCGAACGACATGGCGCTGATCATGCGATACGTCGCTGAGGAACCGCGGCTGCAGCCCATGATCAAGGCCCTACGCAACAGCATGCGTAATGTCCGTTTGCCGCTACGCCTCCCGGACGAGCTGCACGTCGCTCACAAGACGGGCAGCCTGCACAACCTCGCGCACGATGCGGGGATTCTCTACGGCCACCACAGCGACCTCGTTGCTGTCTTCCTCACCGAGAACCAGCCGGATACTGCGGAAGTCGGCATCCAAATCGGCGACTGCATCGCAGACGTATGGCAACTGCTCGGCGAACCTGTGTAGCGGGACGTGGCACGGGAATCCAGATGGCTGACCAACGCAACATCCTCGCAGAGGTCCGGCGCACAGTGCGGATCTACAACCTGCTGGTGCTCGTGGTGGGGGCGGTGATTTTGGTCCTCTCGGTGAACCGTGCTCACGACGACGTGATCGTCAAATCGTTTGAGATTGTGGGAACAACGCTGGTCTCAGCCGCGATGGTCAGCTTCATCTTTGGCCAGATCACTATCCGTGATACGACACTGCAGGTGGACCAGGCCATCGACCATGCCCTGCGTGAAGTCCTTGAACCAATACGCGAGAATCTCTTCACCGGGGCTCTGGCCCGATATAGGTGGGACTGTCACCTGGACGGCCTTGAACCAGACGGATATGCCGTCCAGGCGATGCGAGTCTCCTACCAAGTGCCGGATATACCTCGAGAGCTGCGCTTCATCTGCGTGTCCTCGCTGACGGACGAGCCCTTCAGTGTCCTGGAGAGCGATCACAGGTATGTGTTTCGATGGCAGGTTGATGCGGGCCTGGAGCTGACGGACCGCGGCTGCTTCCGTGTCGACCATGTCCACGTCGACGGTCAGCAACTGCAGCAGGCATCCCCGCGGCAGACCGAGTTGCGGGGATCCCCGGCAGTTGAGTACAGGTTCCCGCTGTCCGAGTCCCGTCGCCATCGCGGATTCCACTCTGTGGAGTTCTATGTCGTTGCTCGCAAATACCTGGGAACGGACCGAGAAATCCGAGTCCAGGCCCATATCTTCAGGCCTGTCCTGGATGCCGAGTACCGTCTGACAGTAGGAGAGACCGTCGGCGCTCGGATCCTGAACACACAGGTATCCGGGCTGAGTCGGCTCGGTACAGGCGGCTTGACCCAGCACGGCCGCACTCATCCCGAAGCATTCGGCCAGGTTGCCGCCCACGCGATCTTCACGACCCCGCTGCAGACAGGCAGCAGCGTTGTGTTCACCGTTGACCGCGGCATTCAGCGCCGGACGGGTCCTGGCAGTGGGACGGCCTAGACCGTAGGGCAGATCTTGTTGAGGTGAATGCGTGAAGGCTGTCAGTGACGTTGTGTGAGCCTGGTACGTCTGGAGCCTGTCGTGAAGATGCTGGCTACAAGCAATCTGGCACACGTGGGCGGCGTTGTCAGTGGTGTCGTGGATGATCGGCGCGTCAGTTCTTCTACGGGATGAGGAAGCGCATGCCGATCACAAACCAGCGGGTAGAAGGGCACGCGTTTCTGCGGCAGATGTACGAGGACTCGTACTTCCCCGATCACGTTGTCGACCAGGGCAGGGCGATCCTGTTGCGGCTGTGTGAGCGCATTGAGGCCGAGCAGCCGTCGGATCTTGACGCCCTGTATGCGCTCACTCAAGCCGCGACAGAAGAGTTCAACCTTCTGCAGGCGGAGTTCGACGCAGCTGGGAGCGAGATCGAGACGGTTGCCCGTGAGTGGATCGGCGAGGAGTTCTGGTTTGTCGCGTCGGTATACGGGTTCACGGAGGCGGATGGAGAGGAGCTGATCGCCGGCCGCGACTGGTGAGCGGGGACCGGAAGGCCATCTGCCGGTCAGAGCCATTCGTTGAGGGCCGCGATCACCACGGTCGCCTCGTGGCGGCCGGCAAGCTTGTCATTTCGGGTGGCGTCCGCGTGGTGGCGCTTGAGGCGGTTGATGCCGCATCCAGCTCCCTCTCGGCGTGACGCCTGCTTGCTGACCGATGGGTGCCTTGCGGCGGTTCCGGACTCAGCATCGGCCGGTGTGTTCGGGGCAGCAGTTGCCGTGCCTGTGGCCTGTTCAGCAGGTCCTTTGGTATGGCACGGCGCGAATGTGTGTGCGCCATTCGTCTGGGGTCAGGCCTGCCCCGGCGCGGTCGCATGCCAAGGTGGTTGCCTGGCTCGTCGTGATGTTGTACTCGTGCAGCAGTACGTGCTCGCCTGCCACGTAGAGGGTCTTGTTATCGGGGCTGAAGGCAAGGGCCAGGATGGCCGTACCTGGGGTAGGGAGGGCGGAGCCCATGGGGTGACTGGACTCGGTGTCCCATAGCCGCAGTGTGCCGTCATCGCCCGCGGCGGCCAGGGTGCGCCCGTCCGGGGAGAACGCCAGTGACGTTACCCGCCTGGGTGTGCCGTCACGAACCGGAGATGCGGGAATGATGCCGAGGGGCTCGTCGGCGTCACCATCCCACACGGTTACCTGACCGGACTCGTCACCCGCTGCGAGGTACTTCCCGTCCGGACTGAATGCCAGTTCCGTCGTCACACCGGAGGTGAGTGCACGACGTGTAGTCCGTCCGGACCGCAGATCGAGGAACTGGCCATGATCAGTTGCCAGGATGCGTCCGCCGGGTCTCACCGCCAAAGTTTCACCACCGATGCCGCGAATTTCGCGGGTCATGGCTCCGCTGCGCAGGTTCCAGAATTCGAGCCGTTCGTCCGCTGGTATGCGGGAGGCCACCAGCGACGTTCCATCCGGGTGGAAGGCAATGCCGTTGACGGCAAACGCGGGAAGGCCACGGTTGTCGGGGTTGGTCCGCGTCAGTGTCAGTGACTTGGTGATGTGGCGGGCGGGGACGTCCCACAGGGACACCTTCGCCGGTGGGACGGAGTCTGTCGGGTGACTGACGCCGTAGGCGAGGATGCGTCCGTCGGGACGGAAGGCCATATGCACTGGGCAGGGCGCAGGACTTTTCCAGCCTTCGGGGGGAGTTGGGCAAGCGGCCGACGGCGGGCTGGCCGTGGGTTTGCCGTTGTGGCCGTCGAGCAACTGGATTTGCGCCCGGCCGGTATCGGTGTCCTGGTGGGCGATAGCCAGTGTGCTGCCGTCCGGACTGAAGGAAGCCGATGCGGCGGGCCGGCTCTGCCAACGGGAGTCGACGACGCCGTCGAGGGAGAGGGAGCGCACCACGGTCTGGGACCGTCCCGCGAAGTAGCGGATGCGGCGCTCCTCCATGTCCAGCCTGAGTTCGCTGACCGTCTCCTCCGAGAGCGGGTACCGGAAGACAGGCGCCGCGGGCGCGTTGGTCCGCCACAACAGGACCTCGTCGGGGTCTGTGGCGGCCATGAACCTGCCGTCCGGGCTGAACTCGAGATCTTCCAGTCCCTCGTGTTCAAGTTTCGGCAGTTCCAGCCCGGAAGCGATTTCCCAGCTGCGGATTCCCGCTGGGCCGCGCAGGACCAGGTGCCGACTGTCGGGGGCGAACTGGAAGTCCTCCCCGGAGCAGTTGGCGGCGGTCGCCTTGGGGGCCCACTCGGTGGGCAACTGGCGGC
Organism: Streptomyces sp. NPDC033178; assembly: GCF_055577685.1. Classification (NCBI taxonomy): domain Bacteria; kingdom Bacillati; phylum Actinomycetota; class Actinomycetes; order Kitasatosporales; family Streptomycetaceae; genus Streptomyces; species Streptomyces sp. NPDC033178. The sequence continues at coordinate 79,360 of NZ_JBVIPT010000024.1, read as the reverse complement.
GCCTGGGGATGTCCCAGATCTGCAAGCGGGCGCCGGGCAGGCACAGGGCCATCAGACGGTCGTCCGCGCTCACCTGGGCGTCGGGGAAAGGGTAGTTGTTCACGCGGCGCTGCTGGTCGAGCCGCCGCATGGTCCAGTCCGGAACGTCGAACGGTTCCCCGGGGCCGACCTTGGGCAGGACGCTGTCCATGCGACGCTCCAGCAGCACACGTTGGGTCTGTATGTCCCGGAGCTGGATCACTGCCTGGGGATCCAGGGTGCGGTACAGGACGATGGTGCGGCCGCTCGGACTGATCTCGGCTCCGTCGTCGGCCGGCAGATGCTGCCCATCCACACGGCCCGCCCGGATGTCCCACATCCTCACCCTGCCGTCGTCGTCCACCAGAGTGAGTTTTCGCAGGTCGGGGCTCATTACGCCGGTGTGGGCAAGTCTGCTGCTCAGCCCGGGCAACGAAGCGATCCGGCGGTGGCTGCGCACATCCCACGCCACCGCCTGCTTCGCTCCGGCGCTGACCAGGGTGCGGCCGTCGTTGCTGAGGTAGCGCACGACGGCCGGATCGTTATCGGGGTCGGTGAAGGCGTCCTGTTCCTTCTGCACTGCGGCGCTCATCAGCGCCGAGCGGCTCTCGGGGAGGTCTGCCAGAGTCCAGGAAGCGATGCTCAGGCGCATCGCGGTGACCGGGTCAGTCGCACGCAGGCTCTCGGCCAAGGTCGCGATCCTGCGGGCTTCGGCCTGCACCCGTTCCTGTTTCTCGGACTCGCTCTGCTGCCACGCGATCCCACCCGCGACGCAGGCGAGCACGATGACGAGGGACAAGCCCGCTCTCAACCGGCGCAGGCGTCGGGTGGCACGGGTTGCGGAGTGTTGTTCCTGTTCGCGTGCGGTGGTGCTGACGGTGAGGAAATCCGCTTCCAGGCCGGTCAGGTTGTCGGGGTACCCGGGGCCGCTGAAGTATTCCTCGGCGGTGGTGAGTCGGCTTCCCCGGTACAGGGCCCCGGGGTCGCGGCCCAGTTCCTCCCAGGCGCGGGCGGCCTCGGTCAGTTTGCGGTGGGCGCGCAGGCGTTCGCGGTCCTGTTCTATCCAGCCGTGCAGTCGGGGCCACGCGGTGAGTAGAGCCTCATGAGCCAGATCGACGGTGCCGTTGTCGAGCGTTAGCAGCCGCGCCCGGGCTAGCGCCTCCACTACCTCGGCGGTCCCCTGCGTGTCGGGGGTCTCGAGTTCCTCCCGGTCGGCGGGTCTGCGGGTGTCGGGGGTGCCTTCGCCGGGGGCGACCAGGCGCAGCAGCAGACGGCGGGCCGCAGCGGCCTGGGCTGTGGTGAACCGACCGTAGACGTCCTCGGCGGTCTTGGCGACCGCGCCCTCCAGGCCTCCGGCTGCCTCGTAACCGGTCAAGGTCATGGTTTTGCCACGGCGGCGGCGCCAGGTCTCCAAGAGCACGTGCGAGAGCAGCGGCAGTCCACCAGGCGCGTCCGCGACCTCGTCGACGAGGCGAGCGGTCAGGGCGCGTTCCACAGCCAGACCTTCGGCTGCGGCTGGTTTGACGATGGCCTGGCGGAGTTCCACGGGACTCATGGGGCCGACCAGCAGGTTGGCGTCGCGTAACGCTTCCGCCAAACCAGGGTGTTCGGCGCAGCGGCCGTAGAAGTCGGCACGCACCGCGATCAGTACCCGTAAGCGCTGCCCGGTATGACGGGCGCTCAGCAGCAGGGCCAAGAAGCGGGCGCGTTCAGCAGGGTCCTGACAGAGGGTGAAGGCTTCCTCGAACTGGTCGACAACAACGAACACATCCGTACCAGGGGCGCCTGCGGCGGTGTCGCCGGGATCGAGTACACGAGCGTGAGTGCTGGCCGGCTGCGGACCGGGGGTGAGAATACGGATTGCGGCCGGACGCAGGTCTGCGTCCTGGGTCTGCTGCAGGGCGGGGACAAGGCCGGCGCGCAGCAGGGAGGACTTGCCGCTGCCGGACGGCCCGAACATCGCCGCGAACCTCTGGCGGCGCAACAGGTCCAACAGGTCCATGGTGAGCCGGTCACGTCCGAAGAACCGGTCACGGTCTCCCGCCTCGAAACGGGACAACCCCTGATACGGCGACTTCTTACCCTCATCACTGCTCGGGTCGGCGGAGGCTTCCTCTGCGGCCTGCTCCCACCGCGCCCGCCATCCCTCCGCGTCACCCCCGCACGCCGCCACATACGCCAAGATCACAGGAAGGGTCGGCAATTGCTCGCCCGCGGCCGCCTGCGACAGCGTCGTAGCCGAATACCCCGCCCGCTGCGCCAGCACCCGGTAGGTGATCCCGCCCGCTTCAGAACGCAGTTTGCGCAACTCGAACGCGAACCGCTGTACCGGACCCGCACCCGGGTCCACCGGCACCTCACGACGCCCCGCCACATCGCCTCCCGACTGTCTCCCTGCCAACGGGCCACGCTAGAGACTCCGACGCTCGCAGAGGAGATCGTGTCCGGCCATTGATTGACTGCCTGACAGTGGTGCCAATCAATGCCCCGGCCGTTGAACTCGATGATGCAAGCAGCGAAAACCGCTCCGGGAGGGGCACCGTTGCTTCGCTGTCCAGATGAAGAGTTGTACACCTGCACAGCGAGGCAAGGCGTTGAGGACGTCGCTGTAACGACAGCTCTGCCTCGACCTCAAAACGCTGGCGGGAGGAATGCGGGGCGGGCGGACGCCGGCCCCGCAGCAAGCAGAACGTGCTTCAACAATTGCGCCGCTGTGAGAGCGGCGTAGCCATTGAACAGAAGGGGATTCATGCGTATTCGCCATGCTCTCATGACGATCGTACTGGGCGCCGCGCTCACGGTCGGCACTGTGGTTGTACCAGCTCAGGCAGCCGGGCACCCGACTGCCTCCCGCACCATCGCAGTGTCGAGTGACGAATCGGCCAACGCCTACACGACCTCCCGAGGTGGCTATATCCGGGAAGACTTCTACGGGAGCGCCGCCACCGTAAGCTGGACTTACAACGGGGAGTCGCTCTACGTGTACGGCTATGAGTACAACTCGTACAACAACAAGTGGTATTACGTAGAGGACAGCTGGGGTTATGTCGGCTGGATCTACTGCGGCAATGTGAGTGCGGGCTGCTAAGACAGTTCCCCGCAGAAGCCGTCGGCCCTGCCGCGAATTGCTGGCGGGGCCGACATGCTGAATAACGCCCCGTAAACGGGTGTTGGGGAAGGTCTGGGGGGGGGGCTTGGCTGATGCGGTGCTGCGCAGCTACGGCAGCGAAGCCGCACACAGTCTCGACCTTCGTGCCGAGTCCCAAGCATCCGGAATGTCCTGGCCGATTCGGTGACCCGGTATAAGGCAGGTCAGACCCAATGCAGCGTGAGGTCAGCTGTCAGCCGTATGCCACTGCGGGCGTCATACGTTACGGGCGTCGCGGCACCAATGCCGCGCACATGAAGGTCGAGAACTTCGGACTGGTCCGCGTCAACGCCCAGCCGACGTACGGCTGTCACTGACCTCACGGGCCTCCCGCGTGGCTTCCCCCAGCGCGGCGTCGGCTGAACCTCCGGAGCGGGCGTTGCGTATCAATCCCAGAGGGACAGTTCAGGTCTCTGCCACGGGACGGAAGGAGAGCACCGTGCCCATACCGCCCGCGTCCGATTCGCCGGACGACCGCCCCGCGCTGGAGCCCATCCGCGTGCTGCGACCGCGCCGCACCGACGCGCTGGCCCAGCTGCTCGACGAGATACGCCAGGACAAGGACTACCGCAGCCACGAGACGGTGGCCGCCTCCGTCCCACACACCCCGACCGGCGGCGAGACAGAGGAACTCCCGCCTGTCCCCGGCGGCAAGACGAAGGAACTCCCCGCACCCGACGGCGACGCCCGCCCGCCGCGTCCCGTGGGCCGCCCGCGCCTCGGGCCCGGTCAGCGCCGGGCGGCCGTGGTGATCGCGGTCGTCGCGGCGGCCGTCGTCGGCTTCGGCTGCTCCCTCCTGATCCCCGGCCATACCGACGCCACGCCGGCCGCACCCTCCGCGAGCACGTCGACCGCCCCGGGCGCGGTCGGGGCCGTCGACGTCCTGACCAACCCCGGCTTCGAGTCGGGCACCCTCGCGCCGTGGACCTGCACCGGCAACCCGGGTTCGACTGTCTCCTCTCCCGTCCACGCGGGCTCCAAGGCCCTCCAGGGGGCGGTGAGTTCGAGCGACACCGCGCAGTGCAACCAGACCGTCGCGGTACGGCCGAACACCACCTACTCACTCAGCGGCTGGATCCGGGGGTCCTACGTCTACCTGGGCGTGAACGGCGGCGCCTCCACCTGGACCACTTCCCCCTCCGAATACAGCCCACTGACCGTCTCCTTCACTACAGGCGCCTCCCAGACCAGCGCGACAATCTACGTCCACGGCTGGTACGCACAGGGCAGGTACTACGCCGACGACATCACGTTGGACGGGCCCAGTGGCGCCCAAAGGAAACAGCAGGGCATGGCACCGACAAGGCGCATCGCATGACCCGTTAGACAGGCCAATGCCTTAGCCGCTGCGCGGTTTCCGGCTCGTCTTCTTCGCCGCCTTCTTCGGCCCGGTCTTCGTCACCGGCATCTCGTGCACGGTCGCGTCCTCGCCGCGGGAGGCCTTTGCCTTCGCTACCGAATCCTTCGGTGCCGTCATCAGATCGACCAACCACCTCACCAGCCGACCCCGTCGGTTCGGGCGCCTCCGGCGGGGCTGTGCCTTCCCGCTTCGCCTTGATGACCTCAGCAAGTGCGTCGGTGAGATCCAGGCTGAAGGGGGCGCAAGGCCACGAGATGATCGCGTCATGACTGAGATCGTTCTGATGTCCGACCCGAAGGTCGCAGCTGTGCCTGTTCAGGAGTGCGGTGAGGTGCTTGTGGATGTGCGCCGAAGTCCCTTGCTGGTAGACGAGCGGAAGTGGCAGGACTCCGTCGGTGCCTTCGCCCACCTGCGGGCAGGAGTGCTCGACCGTCTCCTCAAGGCCCAGGCACAGCTGCCTCAAGGGATGCGGCTGCTGTTTGTCGAGGGGTATCGGCCACCGTCCCTTCAACGCCACTACTTCGACGAATACGCAGCCCAACTGAGGGCTGAGCAGCCGGAATGGACCACCGAGCAGGTCCGCTCAGCAGCCAGCCGTTATGTGTCCCCGCCTGAGATCGCACCGCACAGCGCTGGAGCCGCCGTTGACCTGACGCTCGCCGATGACGACGGCCATGAACTCGACATGGGCACCCGCATGAACGCGACTCCTGAGGAGAGTGCGGGCGGCTGCTACACGCAGGCCGACAACATCAACGACGCTGCTCGCTCTCACCGGCACATCCTGAGTACTGCGCTCACCGCTGTCGGCCTGGTCAACTACCCCACAGAGTGGTGGCATTGGTCATACGGAGACCGCTATTGGGCCCTGGAGACAGGAGCGGCAGCTGCCCACTACGGGCCCAAGGAACTCGGCCAGGTGCTGTTCGGGTTCGGATCCAGGTGGCGTTAAGCCTTTCCCGTTCGGTTGGTTTGACCACCTGTTAGCGTGCGTGGATGGAAGATCTGGGACCTGTGGCCTGGCCGCCTGAGCCGATCAGGACCGAGAGGCTCGTGCTCCGTGAGCCCGAGGCCCGGGACCGTGCGGCGTTCATCGAGCTGCTGGCGTCGCCAGAGGTGCACACCTACCTCGGCGGCCCCCGGCCGCGTGACGAGCTTGAGCGCGAGATGTCCATGGCGCCCGAGCGGTGGCCCGGGAGTTTCGTCGTTGATCTCGACGGGTCGATGATCGGCCAGATCCTGCTCAGGAGAGCACCGGGGCACCGTCGCCCGGCTGCCGCTGGGAAGGCCGATCTCGGCTACCTGTTCCTGCCGCGCGCGTGGGGATTCGGGTACGCAGCCGAGGCGTGCGCGGCGGCACTCGGCTGGCTCGCCGACACGCTTCCCGGCGAGCCGGTGGTGCTCACCACCCAGACCGCCAACGTCGGCTCGATGCGTCTCGCGGCGAAGCTGGGGTTCACTGAGGTAGAGCGGTTCGAGGCCTGGGGCGCCGAGCAGTGGCTCGGCATGTGGTCCCCGGTCACACCGTCCAGTTGAGTTTGCGACGGAACCGCCGGGAAGTACCCGCCCCCATCCACGCGCGAGCGGCCTGCAGCCGCGACTTGCCCGCGCGCATGCCGGGCGTCACCTCTAACCGCAGACTTCGCACCTGCACCAGAAGCAGTTCGGCACCGGGTGCCGGCAGCGACGTCAACCAGGCCCTGGGCTTGGCAAACCTCGTGCCGCTCGACTGGTTCACTCCCTTCGACCCCGAGCAGGCCCGCGCCGACGAACGCGGATTCCGGCACCCATAACGGTGACCCCGCCTGTCACCTGGTGCGGCGTCCGGCGGAGACGGCGCCGTGCGGGGCCGATGCGAGAGGGCACAGGGGTGGACGTGCCGGAAGCGGCACCCCGGGCGACCTGTTTGACGCGCTCGGATTTGAGCGCGCAGGCTTCGTCGATCCGAGAGATTCGGCAGGCTTCAGATAAAGGGACAGCCGTGGCCGGCTGTCACCTCGCGTGCGATGCGACGCCACTGGTCCTCCCCGCCGGGCAGGGGCCAGGCCCAGGTCGGCTGTTCCGCGGTGTTCAGGTCGTGGAGGAGACGGACGAGCTGTGGGCCGGCGGTGGCGGCGCCGTCCGGGACAGTGGGGCCGTGGACAGCACGGAGTTCGGTGAAGCGTGCCAGCTCGTCCTCATAGAAGCCCACGGCCTCATCGGTGCGCGCGGCCAGGTCGTCGCGCGGCATCGTGCGGTGCAACTGCAGCAGCGGAGGCTCGACGCACTCGGCGATCGCCGCGGCGAGCCGCGCGTGACCGTCCAGGATTAGATGGCAGTCCAGGCCACTGACCCACCACAACAGGACGGGTGGGAGCGTTCCTTCACGGGCCTGCTTGCGGTACGCCTTGACCCGGCCGTCGTCGGCATCGGGCATCGGCCGCAGCGGAAGGACCTCCCACGCCCCAGAATGGACGAACCAGTCGATGTATCCGTCCGGATGACCGTCGACGAGCATCGAGCTCCAGTACTCCGCATGGGAAGCGTTGGGGTGGCGCCAGCGCCGGAGCGGACTCTCACACGAGAGCAGCCACCGGCCCTCGTGCAACGGGCTGGCCGGCGAGTCGATGTACTGCGCGAAGCGGTGAGCCCACCGTTCCGCGCTGCCCGCCAGGGCACGCGCCACATCGACACGCAGCGGCGGGACAAAGGAGCGGTACGCGTCGGTGCGCCAGAAATCCACGCCCCCGAGCTGCTCTTCGACCACGGCAAGCAGTACAGGCCGCGACAGCTGGGAGATCAGCAGTCGCGGCCCGGCACTGAACACACACACAGCCCCGGCCGGTGCCGGTCCTGCACGTCCAAGGACAGGCCCATCCACGTGCCGTCGTCCCGCGTGACATCGCTGCGCTGCATGCTGAGAGAGCGTAGACGGCCACCGCATGGAACTCTGATGCCCCCCTTGGCCATCCGACATGACCCGCACACACGAACCGGTGGCCCCCGCCGCAAACACGCACGGTGCTGAGCCTCGTTCGAACCTCCGGACCCGCATCCTCGCCCAGTCGTGACCTGCATCAATCAGTCGAAGCACTGCCCTCATTGCCAGAGGTCAGTTCCGTTGCACCCGCTGGGATCCATTGTCAGGAGGTCTTCATGCAGGCCCGACAGGGCCCGCCCAGTCGGAGAGCCATCTTCACCCGACTCCATGACCACCCAGCCGGCATCCACACCCGACACGTTTACATCACCGCCGGCGTCCAGCTCGTCGAGCGTCGCGAACACCGCCTCATAGGCAACGGCTCGGACCAGGCGAACAAGGTCCTTCCGGTCCGTTCCTGCGGCAAGAAGGCGTTGCGCGGCGGGCAGTTGACCGAGCGAGCCTGGCTCGGTCCAGCCGTCGATCGCACCGTGCCACAGGCTCCGCAGCAGCACGAATCGCGCGAGCTGCGGAAGGTCTTCCATGACCTCCGACTTGATCAGACGGTGTAGATGGCACGGGCGGGCAATCCACGGGGAACGGCCGCGATGCGGGTGCGTGATCGGCTGGACGGCGTGTTTAGGCGCAGCCCACCACAATCAAATTGCGGGGTGAGCGGATGGATCCACCTGCCGGGGGCGAGACGGCGGATCAGCACGGGGCCAGGCGAGGTCGCGGCCGTGGTCCAGGCGGCCGACGAGCCACTCCTGCTTCTCGGACACTCACGCCCGGCTGGAGAGAGGAGCTCGAAGCTGAACGCGCAGTCGGATCGAGGTGTCGACGGGCAGTCCCATACTTGAGTGGCGAAGATCTTTCGAGTAGTTCGCGATGAGGTCGAGGTCCCGCAGCTGCCGCTGCAACTCAGAGGTCAGCGCTTCGTCCGAATCAGGCACGAGCTCGTCTTCTTCCTGCTCGGCCAGGAACTCAAGGTGTTGGTCAACGGCCTCCACTGCCCGGCGACTGGTCCAGCTGGCGAAGTCGTGGCAGCCGAACAGATAGGCGTGCGCGGCGTACAACGTCGCCGCTGCGGCGGACTCGTCTGCATCATCGGGCCCGTCCTGGCCCTCGTTGTGGCAGTACTCGCTGAGCATGTACTCGGCGACATGGCGCTTCACCGCCGAGAAGGCCGTTGAGTCACCAAGAACGCCCTCCCACACGGAGTTCAACAGGGGACGAAGGCCCACGGTGAACGGCGCCTGCGAGTTCGTGGGCAGTCCCTCGTGCCGACTCAGGAGCCGTTCTGCGACACCAGCGGCAAACACGCCGAGTTCCCCGGGCGACATGTCCTTCAGCCGCTCCTCCACCAACGCTGAAAGCTCCTGCCACGTGTCCATATGAGCCATCCCCGAGTCGTGAAACCAGCGTGCTCACGCCGGCAACGGCGATCATTGCATCCACCAGTGACAACGCATCAAGCGAGGCTGCCTGGCTCCGAGCGGGGGGATACAGCGGACGCAGCTTCCCCGCCCCGCCGCGGGACCAGATCAACTGAGACAGGGACCAGATCGCTTGAGACATGAGACTTGTGACCCTCCGCGACCTCCTCGCTGGTCCAGCCCTCGGTGACGTGGACGATGTCGGGGCTGGACGCGGACCGGGAGACGAGGTAGACGACGCAGTGTTCGTTTGCGCCGGGTCTGCCCTCGTTCAGGCCGGTCAGTAGCAGTTCGACCAGTTGGTCGCCCATTGCGGCCTTGGCGGTCAGGGTGGCGCTGAAGCCGTAGTTGGCGATCATGTCTGCCTCTTCTCGGTGAGGAAGTGAGGTGATTCCATTCAACCGAGCTGACCTGCGCAGACGTTAGAACGATACTTGCTCGTACTTGCACGATCCTCGCGTACACGGGAGTTGCAGCACGGCGTGGCGACGCAGCGGCCGCGTATACCTCGAAGATCCCCGCATCCTGCTGACCCGTCCGACCGCCCGTGGTCGACAGCCGGCGCGGGTACGTGGCCACCGACCGCGGCGTCGCCGCGATCAACCTGCCGACGTAGCCCGACGGTGATTCCCGATCCGAGGTATCGGGGTCCGGCTACCGCCTCGGTCCCGCGACGGCGTAGGCCGCGGTGCCGACGACCGTGAGGACCAGGGCCGTCCAGGTGCCCGCTGCCGTACCGGGAGGCAGCACCATCCACATCGCCACCTCCATCGGCGCACTCGTCGGGGGCGGGGCGAAGAACGAGAACAAGAGCCAGGCGAACGGCAGCGTCCATGCGTACTGGCCGCCCGAGAGCGCCGCGCCCAGGGCGACCAGTCCCATCAGGCCCGCGCTGTCCCGGACGACGAACGCGGTGGTGGCCATGGGCGCGCCCATGGTCTGCACTGTCAGCAGCGCCGCGGCGACGATCGCGCCGGCGAGCAGCACGTGCGCCGTTCTGCGGGGCACCCAGCGGATCGCGGCCGTCCGGTCCAGCGCGAGGTCCTGCCCGCCGAGCCCGATCGAGAAGGCCATCGCCCCCGTGGCGAGGACGAGCACGGGCAGCCGTGGATCACCGGGGCCCGCGCCCTCGTCCCGGGCGAGTGCCCACACCGCTACCACGCCGATCACCACCGCGGCGAGCGACGCGGGTATCTGACGCGAGCGCGCGTACAGCGTCAGCCATCTCACCGGGACGCACCGCCGGACAGCACCTCGAACGGGTCGCCCTCGCAGGAGAGCGCGGCGGCGCGCATGGCGTTGATCCGCGAGAGCTGCCCGGCTCGCGGCAGCGCCTTGAGTTCCTTCCACACCGGGCGGGTCTCGGCTTCGACCTCGCGGCGCATATTTGCCGGCGTGCCGCCGAGCGGCTTGAGGTCCCCGAGGATCCAGCCCACTGCGACGGTCTGCGCGTATTCGTCTCCCCCGAAGCTGCTCCAGCCGACGGGAGTGCACCCTGGCACCATGCCTTTGGCGATCAGGGCCCGGGTAAGCTCCTCACCCTTCTCGGCGGCGGCGGCGACGATGTCGTCGTCGAAGTCGAGGAGCACGGTCTTGCGGGACCACTGCGGCGTGGAGCCCTCCGGCAGTACGGCGGTGTTCTCCCGGATCGAGACCGGCGCCTGACCGCCCAGGGCACCGTGCAGCAGGCGCAGCGCCTCCTTGCCGGGACCCGCGAGGTCCGCGAGTCGTGCCTGCTGCGTCCTCGTCACGCACACCGGGCCGTCGCACACCAGCTCCGCGGCGGCCTCGTCGACGACGTACATTCGGCGCGCGTCGGCGGGAAGGATGAGCAGGGCGATCGCCGCACCCGCCAGGACGGGCGTCAGGGCGGTCAGCCGGGCGCGCGGGGTCGCGGCGACGAGCAGCGCGAAGCCGGTCGCGGCCATGCCGAGCAGCCAGATCGTCTGCCCGACGTGCACGGAGGCGGAGAGCGTGACGAACGCCTCGCGTGCGTCTTCCACCGTCGGTGACAGCAGCGAGACCCGGTTCGGTTCCGTGCTCGTGAACCCGTCCGCCGTGTCCGTCTCCGTCCGGCCCAGCGACATGTGCATGAGGGCTGTGAACACGAAGGCACCCATGGCCAGCGCGGGCGGGGTGAGCGGGGACGGCAGGGCCCTCCCCGCTCCCATGCCCAGCACGGCCCCCGCGACGAGGAAGAGTGCCCCCACCAGCGAGATCGGCAGCCACCCGAGGTGCGTGTACTCGGTGTGGGCGAGCACCTGGACCCCACCCACGAGGACGAGGAACGCGAAGGCCGAGGCCAGCGTGATCGCCGTCGCGCCCGCCAGGGTGGCCGCGCGGTGCCGGGCGGGCCGCGGGGTGCTCGTCAGCAGCTCGGACATCTTCGAGCGGTGGTCGCGCAGTCCCTGCAGCGCCCCGAGCCCGACGGCGAGCGGCCACAGGTAGAACAGCAGGGAGCGGGTCCACAGGGCCAGTGGTGTCCACTGGGCCGTCCAAGCCGTGGTGCCACTCCACCAGGCGCCGTTCAGCAGGTACAGGAACGCCAGCGCCGGTGCCAGGACGACGATGCCGGCCCACGGGGCGACCGAACGCCTCAACTCGATACGCAGGACGCGGCCGTTCACCAAGTGCCCCTTCCCTGCTCGGGGTTGAGCAGCAGGGCCGAGTAGCCGCGCTCCAGCGGGCTGTCACCCACGTGTTCGGGGCCGCCCGCCGAGGCCAGTTCGTCCGGAGGGCCCTGGAAGACCAGCCTGCCCTCGGCGAAGAGCACCACGTCGGTGCAGGCGGCGGCGACGTCCTCCACGAGATGGGTCGAGACGAGCACACAGGTGTCCGTACCCAGCTCCTGCAGCAGCTCGCGGAAGCGCAGCCGCTGCGCCGGGTCCAGGCCGACCGTCGGCTCGTCGAGGAGCAGGATCGTCGGGTCGTTGACGATGGCCTGGGCGATGCCGACCCTGCGCACCATGCCGCCCGACAGGGCCTTCATCCTCTCGTCGGCGCGGTCCGCCAGACCCACCCGCTCCACGGCGCGCTGCACTGCCGCGGGGATGTCTGCTTTGGGCACCTCCTTCAGCCACGCCATGTACTCGACGAACTCGCGCACCGTGAAGCGCTTGTAGTAGCCGAACTCCTGCGGCAGATAGCCGATTCGGCGGCGTACCGCACGGTGCTCGCCCATGCCGCCCACGGACTCGCCGAGCAGTTCCAGGCTGCCCTCGGTGGGGCGCAGCACGGTGGCCAGCGTCCGGATGAGGGTGGTCTTGCCCGCCCCGTTCGGGCCGAGGAGTCCGTGGACGCCGATGCCCAGCGACAGATCGAGGCCGTCGACGGCCATCCGTTTCCTGCCGACCCTGACCTTCAGCCCGGTGGCCCGGATCTCCCAGGCGTAGGCCGTCGGTGCGATGTCGGCCGCGCTCACGGCGGACGTCATGTGGTGTTCCTTTCCCATGTTCTTCCTGATGGTCATCGATGAGCTCCCAGCACGGTGTACGCGTCTCTGCGGGCGATCACGACACCGATACCGAGCGCGAGGATCAGCCCCCACGCGGGCAGACCGTCCGTCTGCAGGGCGAAGGTCGTACGGCTGGTGGCCATGGTCGGCGCCACGACCACGGCGGCCCACACGGTGGCCAGGACGATGGCGGCGCGGGTCACGCCGACGGCACCGCCGAGCGCCAGGGTCGTCGCCGTGAAGGCCAGACAGGGCAGCAGCCACTGAGCCACCATCACCCCCGTCGCCCAGCCGCCCACCAGCAGCGCGGGGACGAGCACGGCAAGCACGGACGCGGTGCGCCGCAACACCAGATAGAGCCCAGCCCTGGGCACGGAGGCCGTCAGCTCGTACGCCGGGTCCAGACCGCGGGACCAGGACACCGCGACGCCGAGCACGGGCAGGATGGGCGAGAGCAGCAGCACCAACGACACCTCGCCGGAGACGGTGTCGGTCAGGTCGAGCAGCAGGGCCAGCAGCGTCACCCCCACGACCATGGCCAGCCACGGCACCATCGTGGGCGTCATCCACCTCGACAGCGGCGCCGACCAGCGCCGTCGGCGCGGCATCGTGGCAGTGACCGCGAGTTGGGGCTCGAGGCCGGACCACACGGTGTCGACGAGCGACGCGACGGCGGGCACCCCGGCACCGACAGCGGCAGACAACCGGTCACGGCACACCCGGCACAGCTCCAGATGCGCCTCTACGGCCCACACCTCGTCGGCGGAGAGGTTCCCGTCGCCGCGCACGTACCTCTCAATGATCCGCATCGACGCGTGTTCCACACTCATGCCAGCGCCCTCCGCATCTCGATACGGGCCCGGCGGGCACGGGTCTTGACCGTGCCCTCGGGCAGCCCGAGCAGGACCGCGGTCTCCCGGACGGACAGCCCGTCGAGCACCATCGCCTGCAATACCTGTCTCAGCTCCGGCGCGAGGCACCGCAGCGCGTCCCCGACATCACCGCCGACGGTCTCCGCGAGCGCCAACTCCTCGGCGGCGGGCGCCACGTCGGGCACAGCGGCGGCCGGCGGCAGCTCCGCGTGGTGAGCCCTGCGCCGGAACGCGTCGACGAGACGGCGCGCCGCGATCGTCCACAGCCAACCGGTGGCCGTTCCCCCGACCGCGGCCCCGGCGAACGCACCCGCCGCGCGCCACACCGCCAGGTAGGTCTCCTGCATGACCTCCGCGACGATCTGCTCGTCCACACACCGGCGGCGCAGCCGCACCGCCATCCACGGCGACGTACGCCGGTACAGCTCCTCGAACGCGGCACGGTCGCCTTTTGCCACCAGCCGGACGAGACGCTCCTCGTCCACTTCGTGCAGCGCTGCTCTGACTGATCTCACACCTGCTAGACGCCCGGCCCGGGCGACAGGTTTTCCCATCGTCGTGATCCATGTCACACAGGGAGCCCTGCTGTCGTGGGCCTTCGGCTATCAGCGGTTCGGCAAGGGCCGAACTGCGAGGATCTGCTGGGCGTGGCCGATCGGGCCGTAGACGTCGCACCGGACGGTGCTGGTGAGGCCCTGGCCGGTGGGGCCGAAGGTGAGAGTGGTGTCCAGGCCGGTCCAGCGGCCCTCCGGTTGCCGGTGGAGAGGGACGGTCAGGTCGACGTTGAGGAACATCCAGGCGGTGGGGGCTGCCGTACGGCGATGCCGTTGGCGGTGTCGACGAGGTCGATGTAGGACGCGTGGCTCTCCATCAGCAGGGACAGCACTCCGACCCCGGTCCGGGAGGTGTCCGGCCGTCGGCGCCGACGGCCGAATGTTTACGGGTTCGGGCAGCACCGGGCCTTCCTCGCGGGCCGAGTGCGGCGGGGTCTCAGCGCCAGTCGTCGATCACGTAGGCGTCGGGGTGGCTGTAGCCGGGTTCGTTGGGTCTGTGCATGGTCACGCCCTGCAACCAGGTGCGGAAACCGCGGTCGATCATGCGCCGGTAGGCATCAGGGCGGCCCAGGTTCATCCCGGCGTCCAGTTGACCCAGTCCGCGCTCGGCGGCCAGCTGCTCGCACGCGCCCAGCAGTCGTTCGAACCGGTCGGCGGCCTCCGGGCCAGGGCGTACGGCTCCGAACTTGACGAAGCACACGTCCTCGCCGGCCTCCGACCCGGCTCCGCAGTGACAGACGGCCAGGCCATCGAGCTCGGACCCGGCGCCCTGGAGCAGGATGGTGTCACCGAGCCCCTGCGCGTGCGTGGCCACGATCTCGCGATCCAGGCTCAGGCCCTCGTACACGGCCCCGGTCAGTGCGCGACAGAGGCTCAGGGCGTCGGGCTGCTCGGCGGCGGGCAGCTGGCCGTACAGCACTCGGCCGGGGACTGCGGCACTGTCTGCCACCTGCTTCTTCATGATGGCTGTGAGGAATCGGGGCCAGAAACCGTACCGGCGGTAGAGCTCAAGGTGCTTGGGACTGTGCGAGAAGGTGAACAGGCCCAGGTGGCGGTTCTGCCAGGTGTCGAAGCAGTCCATGACCGGCTCCATGAGGCGCCTGCCGATGCCCTGGTCCCACAGGTCCGGGCGCACGGTCAGCGGGCCGAAGTACCCGACGCTGCCCCAGCTGGCGGCGAAGTTCGATCCGGCGACTTCGCCCTCGACCGTCGCTGCGAAGGCCGCCTGTGGATCGGCCGCCCAGCGGGTGCGGACGTAGTCGGCGGTCCCGAAGAACGTCTCCGGCTCGGGATCCCCGAGGAACGTCCCGAAGGCGACCCTGAAGATCTTGTCGGCCCGATCCAGGTCCGCCTCACCCAGCGGGCGGACCGACACAGTGCCCGTGCCACTCTTGCGTTCCCCTGCCGGTGGGGTCATCGCTCTCTCCTTCCCGACCCCCTGTTTCATCGCACCACGGACGGGCGACGCGGGCGAGGCGAAAGGTCCACCGACACCCAGGGACCGAGGACCCGGCCGGTCTTGCCTGTCCGCCGGGAACTGCAGCGGTCACCAGGCCGAACACCGACCGGTCGAACAACGGCTACTACGGGTACCGAGGCCCAGGAAGGCCAACCCCTGCCCGGGACGGGGAGCCAGCCGACGGGTGCTGTCCGGTCTCGTGAACATCGACCTCGGCCCCGGGCGGGCGCCTCCCGGAGTGCTGAACAATTCGCAGGTAGGCGCTCTCCTGCTGCTGCCGGTGGTAGAAGGCGATGGCGGGCTGCCGGTTGACGCAGGTTTGGATGGCGCGCAGGCCCTTCATGTCTTCGAAGCCGCTCTCGATCCAGTCGTTGACCACCGCGTGTCGGCCGATGTACAGGCCCGGCGTGGGCGGCATCGAGCAGTGGACGTCGTCCCGCAGCACCTCGCCGCGTCGCGATGGCGTGCGGCCTGGCCGGGGTGAGCACGGAGCAGCAGCGTGGCCGCGGGTTCCGCGGACGGGTGCGCGCCGGCGAAGGCGGCACCGTGACGGAAATGCACTCGACAAGGGGAGGCAGTCATCCCAACTTCGAAGGCCGGTAACCCCGTTGCGGGGCTACGAAGACGGCAATGGGGAGGACACCGCTCCCGGTGATCCCGCGCGGCCGGCTGTCCGGCGTGCATGTCCGGCCCGACGGCCCGGAAGTGCGCGACCGCGCAGGATCTGAACGCCAACGCGGACGCGCTCACGACACCATGCCGAGCGGCCCGCACTCCGAGGGTCGTTGTCAGTGCGGCCCCATAGCTTTGGGGCCATGACGGAAAGTTCTGATCACGTGTCCCGGGAAGTGACTTCCTCGCATGAGGCGGCGCATGAGGCGGCCTCTTGGCGGGCGGAGTGGACGTGCGGTTCCGCGTCCGACCCTCGGCTGCTCCGCTCCTTCAACGGTCACGACGCCCCCGTGGTGGCAGTGGCGACGGTGGTCGTCGACGGGCGTGCGGTTGTCGTCTCGGCGAGCCGTGATGCGACGGTGTGTGTCTGGGACCTGGCGACGGGGGAGCGGCTGCATACGCTGACGGCAGCTCCTGCCGACCTCATGTCGTCGTTGTCGCCCGAGTTGGTGGCCCTGGCCACGGTGGTGGTTGACGGGCAGCCCCTGGTCCTCACCTGCCACGTCGACGGGACCGGGAGACTGTGGGATCCGGCGACGGGGAGTTCTGCGGGCGAACTGGCCCTGGGGCTGGCGCAGTTGGTGCTGGACGGGCGGCGCGTGGTGCTGGCCGTCCAGGCGGACCGGACGCTGGGTGTGTGGGACCAGGCAACCGGCAGTCGGCTCGGCGTGTTCCCCTGGATGGTGGACATCGGAGTGCTGGATGGACGCGAGGTCGTTGTGACGTGCCCACCGGACCACCAAGCGCAGGTGTGGGACCTGGCCACCGGACGCGAGGTCGGCGAGTGCCTGCCGGCCGAGGGACCGGTGACACTCGACGGGCGGGACATCGCCGTAACCAAGGAAGAGGGCCGGGCAGGCCGTGTGTGGGATCTGGACCGCCACGTGCTTCTGGCAGCCGACCTGCGGGAGTTGCTGGCGGATGCCGAGTACGAACACGCAGTGTCAGCCCTGGCGTCCATGGACACAGTGTCAACCCTGACGGTCGTCGACGGCCGGGTCGTGGTCCTCGACACCCACTACGAGGGCCCACCGGAGCTCGTCGGCGACCTCGTAACCGTCTTCATTCCCTACGGCCCGTCCCCGACACTGACCCTCGAAGGGCGCAGTGTCGCGCTCGCCGTGGGCGTGGACCACATACTGCGCTTGTGGGACCTGCCGACGAGCCCCATGGACTCCACGGGCCCTGACGGTACGCGGAGCATGCGCAGCATCCCTTTGGAAGCAGCCGCAGGCAAGGAGCTGATCAAGGGCGGTCCAGGAGACCTCGTCGACCTGGCGAGCCTGCTCTCCGCCCGGACGAACGGCCTGGTCGTCTCCGAGTCCGGCTGGGAAATCCGGGTGAGGGACGCTTCCCGGAGCCTGGTGCTGGGGGACACGCCCATCTCCCTCGTCCCCGGTTCGGACGGCACCGTCACGGCTTTGCACACGCTCGACCCGCCGGCCGAGGGCAGGGTGCTGACCGGTCACACCGATCGGGTGTGGGCCATCGACAGTGTCCAGGTCGGGACGCGCACCCTGGCGGTCACGACATCCCGCGACCGCACCGTACGGGTCTGGGATCTGGCCACCGGCGAACAGGAGGGTGAGCCCCTCACCGGGCACGCCGGCCAGGTGTGGGGCGTCGCCACCACTGTGGTGGACGGACGGTGTGTCGCTGTCACCGCAGGGGAAGACCAGACGGTGCGCACCTGGGACGTCACCGCTGCCCGAGGGGACGGCGGCCGGCTGCGTGCCGGACACACCGGATCCGTCCTGGCGGTTGCCACAGCGGTCTTTGACGGTGTCCCCGTGGTCGTCACCGCAGGCGCCGACCACACCGTACGTACCTGGGACCTGACCACCGGCTCGCAGACCTGCGACCCCCTGAGCGCAGAGGTGTCCGCCATGGCGACGGCGGTGGTGGGCGGAGACTCGGTCGTCGTCGCGGCCACGCCCGACGCCACCCTGCACATTGTGGAGCTCGCCACCGGCCGAACCGTCCACCGTCCGTTCCCCAGCGGCCACGGCAGAGTCCTGGCCATGGCCTCGGCGACCCTGGACGGCTTGCCCGTCGCCCTCACCGCAGGCAGCGATCGCGTCGTGGGCGTCTGGGACCTCACCACCGGACAGCCCCTGGTCGCACCTCTCACCGGCCACTCCAGCCGTATCACCGCCGTCGCCACCGCGGTTCTCGAGGGACGGCCCGTGGCAGTGACGGGCAGCTGGGACAAGACGGTGCGACTGTGGGACGTCGCCACCGGCCGACAGCTCGGCGAAGCCCTGACCGGCCACACCGACTGGGTGACCGCCGTGGCCACCGCCACCCTGGGCGGAACTCCCCTCGCGGTCAGCAAGGGCCGGGACCGGACGATACGCCTGTGGAACCTGTCCACGGGGCAGCAGATCCGCGACGCCCAGATCGCCGAGTCAGGCTCCGGCAACACGCTGGCGGTCTCAGCGACGGCCGACGGACGGCTCGTTGCGGCCTTCGGCGATGACCGCACCGTGCGGTTCCGCGATCTCACCGCAGGGTGCCCAGCCGGTACCGACCACCTGCTCCCGTTCCCCGTGCACTCACTCGCGGCGGCACCGGGCGGGCGCTTCGCGGTCGGGTTCGGAGACGAGGTCGGGGTGCTGTCGAGGGCATCCTGACCAGCCAGGGGCCCCGCCAGGGTAGCGACGGTCTTCGCCGAGCAGCAGGTGCGTCGCAAGCTCGTCGAGTCCGCCCAGGTCCAGGCGACTACTCCCACAGGATCTCCGACACTACGCCCCACCGGCGAAGACGCAGGCCTCGGAAAGACAACAGCCACGTACGGTTGGCGGATCAGATTTGGAGGCCGAGGCGGAGCGCCAGAAGGCCCGCGTCAGAGCCGACGACGAGCACTCGGTCGTGGCTGCTATATGCGAGGGCGGTCACGGGGTGGTGCACAGGGATCTCCTGAAGAAGCCGTGTGCTCGGCACTTCCCACAGGCGGACCATGCGGTCGGCCCCACCTGTTGCCAGGACTGCACGACTGGAATGTGAAAAGGCGGCTATCGCACCGATCGCCGAAGTGTTGTGGTTGTCGGGATGGCACTGCTTCTGGGCCAGCAGGCTTCCGGATTCGAGATCCCACAACTTCACGGTGCCGTAGGTCGACGAGGTGGCGGCGAGGATCGTGCCACGGTCGAGTCGGAGGGGACAGAGCTCACTGATGCGGCCCCAATTGGATTCGTGGACATGGGGTGGGCGCGCAGGGCCCAGTGAAGCAACCTGATGGCCCGTTGCCGGATTCCACAGACGTACCAGGCCGGACTCGTCTCCTACGGCGAGCACCGTCTGTCCGTGGAGCTCGGCCCGGCAGAGAGCGGAGATCCATGCTTCCGAATTCCGGAATTCCGTCAGGCGGTCGCTGGAGCTGTCCCAGACGGATACGAGCCCTTTGACGTTGTCGTAGGCGATCAGCACACGGCCCGGCAACTGGAGCGCACAGATCACGCGCGATCGCGCGGTACGCCTCAGGAATGTCTCCACTACCCCGCCCTGCCCTCGGATACTGGCATAGGACGCCACCTTGGCCTCAAGCCGCTCGGGGCGGTGAGACTTGAGGGCATGCTCCGTGTCCAGAGACCACGTCTGGACGGCCGTCTCGACGACCGAGGTCTGGGGCTGGCGTTCGGTCTCCTCCGCGAGGGTGACCACCAAGTCGTTTTCCGGGAGACGGAGGCTGCTGAGTGCCTGGAAGCTCTTGCGGCCGGGGGCGGGCAGTTGTGCGACACGTTGCCCTGAGGCCGCGTCCAGTATGTCGGCAACAGGAACTTCCGGGGGCTGCCGCGCCTCGGGGTTCGGGAGGCGGCTGCGAAGCACCGAGAAGTGCTCTCTGCCGCGCCATCGGATCGAGCGCATGCCCCCGACACCGGCGAGATGGGCTCGTTGTTCGCGGCCCTTGCCATGGGCCTCCTCGGCGGAGGGATCCCATACATGAATGACGTTCGCACTGCCGGCTGTCGCAAGGAGCGTCCGGTCGGCGAGCGGAATGCGATGAATTCGTTCTACCCCTCCCTCGTTGCCCCTCAAGCGCAGCACGGACTCACCGGTCAACGGGTCCCAGACATACAGGGTCTGGTTCTGAGGGAGGGTGTGATTCATCCGGCTGCCACCCGCCAGCAGGGTGCGGCCCCGTGAGGTGAAGGCCAGGAAGGTGTCGGCGCGAACGGGGATATCGGTCGAGGAAACGACTATCGCGGTCTGCGCGGTCTGTGGTTCCCACACTTGGAGTTCGTAGAACTCCGTGCTGGTGCCGCGGCCGTCGCCCGTGCGTTTCCACACGTAACAGCTGTTGCTCACGGCCAGCAGCGTGCGGTCCGTGCATTCGACGGGTGCCAGGCTCATGGCGCTGCGCCTCACCTCGTTGCCACCGCGGTCCTCGGGCGGCAGTGAGAGGTGCCGACCGGCAGGATCCCACAGCCGTACCGTGCGGGACTCGTCCTTGTAGGCCAGCAGCGTCCGGTCTCCCACGGGGAAAGCGGTCATGAAGGCGCCCCGGAGTTCCGCCACCGGTTCTCCGCTGCGCGGATCCCAGATCGTGATCGTAGCTTCGCCGAATCGATTGTCGGCGCCCGCCAGCAGTGCGCCCTCGGGCTGTGGCAGGACGCACATGCGCTGCACACCGAGATCATGGTAGGCCCGTCCCTTCGCCGGGCCGCGGAGCCTGTGCCGTACCTTGCCGTGGGCCGGATCCCAGACGTTCACGGTGCCGCTGTTGAGACACGCCAGCATGTCACCTTCGGCCGTGCTGAACGAGCACAGGTCGTCGCCGAGATAAGTGCGCTCCTCCAGCACGGAGTGCGGTGCTCCCGAAACCGGGTCCCAGATCCGGATCACACCGCTCTGGTCCATGCCTGCCAGGAACGTCCGCCCGGAGAGCTGCAGCGTGCACAGCGCATGGTTTCCACCCTGCAGGGCATGCCGGGCCACCCCGGTGAGCGGGTCCCAGATCCGTACCGTGCCGTCGCGGCTGCCACTGGCCAGTAGGGGCCCGACCGGCGTGGGCACGGTACACAGCGCCAGGATCATGCGGGTGTGCCCGGCCAGAACAGCGTGTTGAGCGCGAGGGGACACATCCGACCAGTTGACGGCGTAGGGCTTGCCGGGTGTGGCGAGATCTCGGTATGTGCTGCCGAGGCCCTCCTGGATCTCTGTGACGCCGAACATCGCCGCCCGCACGGCCGGTGAAGCGTCGTGGGCCTGCGGCGTGAGGCGTAGCAGCCGTTCCCGGTCGCGTGCCGACGGAGTGGTGGCACGTGCGGCGAGCGGGGTCAAGCGCTGCAGATCGGCGTGGAGCAGGTACGCCGGATCAGTGAGCAGGTTGTCGAGCAATCCGGTCCGGGCCGCATGCGCGGGGAGCGACCGCAGGAGGTAGGCCGGCGCCTTGGCCCAACCTGTGGCCTGCCCGTGCCGTTGCAGCGCTTCGGTGAGAACGTGCTCGTCCGACACGCGCAGCCCCAACTCGTCGCGCGATGCGAGCAGTGTGTCGTCCAGCGCCTGGTGGAACAGCTGGTACGTGCCCCCGGTCTCGCTGTCGACGCTCTCGATGAGGAAGTTGGCGGCCGCTGTGCGGGCGAAGGCCTGGAGGTCGCGTTCCTGTACGTCAGTGCCGGTCAGAGCGCTCGTCACCAGCCGCCAGAGAGACAGTGGAAGTCCAGGAGTGTCCGCGTAGGCGAGAGCGGTCAATGCGTCGAGCGCGCGTACGGTGCCGGTGTCACGGATACGGCTCACGTACTCGCGCAGGGCCGCGTTGACCGTGGTGGGTGAGGCCGTCAGCTGATCAGGGGCGGCCGGTTCCTTGTCATACAGCCCGTGAGTGCGAGCGACGAGGCCGGCGATAAGGAAGTTGGGATGGGCCAGTTCGGCGATGTGTTCCGCCACGGGGCGGGCCGCCCTGTCGCCGGAATAGGGGTTCGCGGGGCGTTCGTCGCCTGTCAGCTGCAGGGTGGCCAGAACGTAGTCGGCGAGGTCCTGCTGGTGGAAATAGGCCGGTGAGTCGAGGTCGACGATGTGCGCGGTCGGGCCGAAGGAGGCGAGGAGGTCTCCTGCCTCGTCGCGGCGTCGGCTGCCCACGACCACTCGTACGCCGAGATCGGCGCAAGTCTGGGCGAGCGGCACCGCGATCTTCCAGGCGATGGCACGAGCCTCACCGGCGTCGGCGGCCTCGTCCAAAGCGTCGATGATCAAAGGGAATCCCGGTCGCGACGCCCGGTTCGTGCGGCGCTCGAGGGCGGTACGCAAAGCCGGAGCCAGGTCCTCGGCCGTCTGGGGAAGGGGTGCTGACGCGGCCCGGGCAATCTCACTCGCGACGTCCAGGGCCGTCTTGCCCTTGGCGTGAACGGCGCAGGCGACCGAGCCGGACGATGCGCGCACCGCCTTGTCGTCATCGGGCAGGGAAGCCGCGCAGTGCGCGTCCGCCGTGGTGACCACCCGCCCCAATACCGCCGACTTTCCCGCTCCGGGGGATCCGGTGACGACGAGGACTCCGCGAGTCTCCTCGGTCCCCAGCCAGCTGCTGACCCGTTTCAGTGCGGCCGCACGGCCCCGGAATCGATGGCCGCGCTCGGCGTCGTTGCTGACTCCGCGTGCTCGGGGCCGCCAGTGCCGCGATGCCTCCGGGTCCTGCCGCAGCGTCCAGCCCCACGCTGCCTGCGCGGTGGTCTCCGTGTGCCGCACGGACCAGTCCGCCAGCGAGCGCAAGCCTTCTCCCGGCATCAGCCGGTCAACCCCGGCCAACGTGATGGCACGGGCGTCACCGTTGCCGCCGTGGGCCTGCCCGATCATGCCGACGACGGCGCCGTATTCCGGAGACCAGACTCCGGCACCGCTGAAGCCGGTTCGCACGGGGTAGCGGGAGCCGGTGTCCAGCCTGATCCACCCATACCCCAGGGCTTCGCCAATGGTTCCGTGGGCGGAGTTGCCGAACACATCCCCACCCGGGAAGCCGAAGGCCCACCACTGGTGCCCGACGAGATCCCCCGGCTCCGGGCAACGCAGCCGGGCCACCAGATCTGCGGCTATCTCTTCAACCAGCCGCAACATGACCACGTCATACGCGGCCTCGGGCGGCGCAGCGTCGAGCCTCAGTGCGCGGGCGGGGATGCGTCGTTCAGCCATGTCGCCAGCTGCTCTCGGGAAACCGATCCACACCCCGCGCCCGTCCGCACACGCGCGGCGCACGACGTGATCGCAGCTCAATACGCGGTCCTGCGCTACGACGAAGCCAGACCCGGCTGGCGGGCTGTCGGGGCTGCCGCAGTGTATGGACACCATCCAGGGTCCGGTCACAGGACCGGGGGAGGCAGGATCGAACGGTCCAGACTCATCAGAACTCATGTAGCGGCAGCATCATTCTCCCCAGCGTCCCCATCTGGGCGCCAGGTTAGAGTGACCTCGAAACTGGCCTCGGTAGCAGCCTTTGCGATCAGCCAATTCGCTTCACCGTTGACCTTGATCCCGAACTTCAACTGCACCTCGTGTGGGCCGACTTCGGATACCCGCCCGAGCACCTCGCGCGCCGCGTCCACTGCGGGACGCACCGCGTCACGCACACGCCCGGCGATCTGATGGGTTCCGGCAGGAGCGAAGCCTCCGTCAGGAGCGACTTCGAAGCAGACCTCCACCCCGTCTTCCAACATGTAGGTAGCCGTGTGAGACGAGACCGATGAAGCCACGGACAAGAAGCACCTCCCGGGACAGGCCAAACAGCGACTACGCCTGACCCGCTAGTACGGAATCAACCACTGCAGTCCATCATGAAGCTGATCAACGCCATGCGAGTACGCGGCAGTTGAGAGACACGCCATGGGGCAGACCCACTGACAGAGCCCGCTGGATACTATCGCGGCCAGCGGAGACGAACGCAGTGACGCAAGTCCAATTGGGCGACGACATGCGGGGCTTCGTGACGATGCCCAAGCGGTGGATCGTCGAGCGGTTCTCCGCGATCGGATCCGGGACACATACGGCGACCTGCGGCGAGCTGTGTGAGTCGTCGAGCTGGAAGGGCCAGACGAGGCGGCCACTGCGGCGTACGCCGTGAAACAGGCAACCACTGCCCCGTACAAAGCCCTCAACTCCGTCCTCGCCGGAGACGCCGGTGCCGAGGATCGTTTCGACGCTGCCTACCACCCCTATTGGGTGGCTCTCAGTCACTTCATCGACACGGCGAAGAGTGCCCTCCGAGAAACATGAGCGCATCACCCCGTGGCCAACATGGCAGGGAGGGCGAAGAGCAGCTCTGAGGATCTAGTGAGCGCAGGGTGAGGGCTTCCAGGGTTCAGGCAAGATTTTCGTGACGAGTGACCCCAATCCGGATCACACACGGGGATGACTCCTGCCCGGAGTGTCCTGCCTACGCGCACCGCGCTGATGAAGCTCCCAGCCCCGTCTGCATCGGCACCGGTGCCGGCACCGGCACCGGCACGGCAACTCCCGGCCGAGATGGTCGCCCACGCGTCGGCCGCGCTCCGCCGACGCCCGGCAGAGCGTTGAACGTCCGAACGGATGCGTGGGTCGGCGGCGGCGTTGCCGATGGACTCAGGAGGTGCCGACGCGTACGGCGGTCGCTGCCAGGGTGCTGTAGTTCATTGTGAAGCGTCCGCCCAGGGAGTCGATGACGCTGCCGACCGCGTCCAGTATCCGGGCCAGCTGATCGGGGCGGAGTTGGGTGAGGCCGCCGGTGGTGGGTAGCAGGTCCAACCATTGGTCGCGCGTGTAGGACTGCTCCCAGTCGAATCGCCACTGTTCGGGAGCGTTGAACTGTTCGGTCTCGCGGATCTTGTCGGTGAACCTCGCGTATGCCGCCTGGTAGAGGCCGAGCGGACGTCGGGCCGGTTGGCCGTTGAACGGGGAGTCGGGCGCCGCCCGCCGGAAGGCAGCGGCGAACGGTTCGGCCACCTCGGTTGGCGGCTCGTACGCGTGTCCGAAGATCGCCAGCCGTCCCCCTGGACGCAGCACACGTGCCGCCTTCACGGCGCCGGCGACCGGTTCCACCCAGTGCCACGACTGCGCGGCGATGACCGCGTCGAATGTCCGGCCGACCGGCTGCCACGCTTCGAAGGTCGCCACCTCGACCTGCAGGCCACGGGTTCGCGCGAAGTCGGCCATCCGCGCATCGGGCTCGATGCCGAGCACGGTGCAGCCGGCGGCCTGGAACTGGCGGGCTGCGATGCCGGTGCCGCAGCCGACGTCGAGCACGTCAGAGCCGGGGCTTCCGGTGACGATCCGTGTCACCAACGCATCGGGGTAGCTGGGCCGGGCCTGGTCGTAGCGTTGCGCGTCCACGCCGAACGACTCGGCCATCCGTCGGGCCTCATGCGGCTCCGCCGGGGAGGATTCTGGTTGCTCTCGCGGTAAAGTGGGCATGCGCCCACTTTAGTGGGCGCATGCCCACTGGGCAACGGTTGCCGGCGGGATGAAGTACGAGAGGATCTGTGAATGCCGACTGGAGTGCATCTTCGCGACGCGCGGCAGCAGCTGTTCGACGCTGCAGAACGCGTGCTTCTGCGGGACGGACCGAACGGGTTGACCAGCCGGGCCGTCACCGACGAGGCGGGCTGCGCCAAAGGCGTCCTGCACCGGCACTTCTCCGACTTCGACGCCTTCCTCGCCGACCTCGTGCTCGACCGGGCCGCGCAGCTTGAGACGCAGGCGAGTGCGCTGCGCGAGTCCGCCGGCACCGGCGCGGTGGCCGACAACCTCACGAGCGCACTGGCCACCCTGTTCGGACCGATTCCGGTGGCAATCATCCCGCTCATCACCTTCCGGGACGAGCTGCGCGCACGGCTGCGGCAGGCCAGGCCCGGAGGCGGCATCGCGATCCTCGCCGAGGCCGCGACCGCGGTCTCCGCCTATCTGGCCGACGAGCGTGAACTGGGCCGCATCGCGGCCGACGCCGACATCGACTCCCTCACCCTCTCACTGGTCGGTGGCGGGCACCTCCTGTTCGCAGACCGCGACCCCGGCCCACCGGACTTGGCAGCCGTCAACAAACTCGTGACAGCGGTTATCGCCGACGCCGTGCAACGACGACCCTCCTAGAGACCCCTGGACGCCGGCAAACGCACACACCGCCCGCGATCGCTTCAGCCTCCCGCCCATCATGTGGCGAGGACACGCACCAAGGACGTCGCCTTCAGCCAGGACGCCAGTCAGGTCCGCCACCACAGCCCGGTCGTCTTGAGCGGCTTGCGCGGTCCGGCCCGCGCTGCCCTCCACCGGGCCGGTGGGTCGGCATCGTCGGCGGATGAGCGAGTGACGTGCTCACGCACCGTCCGAAACCTTCCCCGCCCTCCGGGGAATCCGGTGATCGCATCGGACGCCCATGCCGCGGCGCCCTGAGGATCTCCCGTATGCCGTGGTGCTCCCCGCGGATAGGGTGGACGGTGATCGACAGGGACGGGCTGGGTGAGGGCGGCGGACGGCGTGGGCGGTGCCGAGGAGAGCGTGAGCACGGGCACCGGGCGCCCGACGTCACGGGACGTCGCCCGGCTCGCCGGCGTGTCGCACACCGCGGTGTCCTTCGTGTTCAACGGCCGGGCCGAGGGCAACCTCTCGCCCGCCACCCAGGAACGCATCCGGCGGGCCGCGGCCCAGCTGGGCTACCGCCCCGACCCGGTGGCCCGCGGTCTGCGCCGTCGCCGTACGGCCGTGATCGGGCTGGTCACCGATGAGATCGCGTCCTCGCCGTTCGCCGGTCGGCTGCTGCGCGGCGCCATGGAGACCGCCTGGGACAGCGACCATCTCGTCCTCACCGTCGACTCCGGCGGTGACCCGGCCAAGGAGGACGCGGCCGTCGCGGAACTGCTCGACCGGCGCGTGGACGGCATCATCTACGCGGCCATGTCACTGCGCCGGGTCCGCGTCCCCGAGGGCCTGCACCGCACCCACTCCGTGCTGGCCAACTGCCTGCCCGAGGACGACTCCCTGCCCGCCGTGGTCCCTGCCGAGCGCGCCGGTGGCCGTACCGCGGCCCGGCTGCTCCTCGGTGCGGGCCACCGCCGGCTCGCCGTGATCGGCGGTCTGGACGACATCGCCTCG
Organism: Streptomyces sp. NPDC033178; assembly: GCF_055577685.1. Lineage (NCBI taxonomy): Bacteria > Bacillati > Actinomycetota > Actinomycetes > Kitasatosporales > Streptomycetaceae > Streptomyces > Streptomyces sp. NPDC033178. The sequence goes on along the minus strand of NZ_JBVIPT010000024.1, from coordinate 52,439 downwards.
GTGGAACGTACCCGCGGCATCCGGGACGCGCTGCGCGCCGAGGGCGTCACCGTGCCCAAGGAATGGATCGTGCGCGGCGGCGGGGAGATCTCCGCGGGATACGCGGGGGCGCTGCGCCTGCTCGACGGGGTCGAGCAGGGCCGTCGCCCCACTGGCGTCCTGTGCTACAACGACCGGGTCGCGGCGGGTGTCCTGCACGCCGCGACCCGGCTCGGGATCGACGTGCCCGCCGATCTGTCCGTGGTCGGCTACGACGACCAGGAGCACATGGCCGCGTTCCTCACCCCGCCGCTCACCTCGGTCGCTCTGCCGCACCGTGCGATGGGCGAGGCGGCGGCCCGGCTGCTCCTGGACGCCATCGAAGCCGGCCGTACGCCGCCCGCGACCGTCCGGCGCCTGGCCTGTCCTGTGGTCAGCCGCGCCTCCGTGGGTCCGGCGCCCACCCGGTGACCCGGGCGCCCGGCTCGTCGACGACCAACTCGGCGATGTCGTCGGGGCGCCGGTAGACGCGCTCGGTGACCATGGCCCGTTCCGCGACGAAGAGTTCGAGGAGCGAGCCGTCGACGAGCAGCCGGAGCGCGAGTTCCGGTCCCTTCGGCACGTGCACGGTGATCGGGGCGGAGCCTTCCCTGCCGGTCCGGGGCCAGGCGCTGCGGTCGAGGACGACGGTCCCCGAGGCGGGGTCCGCCCGGACGGTCAGCTCCCGGCCCGCCGCGTTCCGGAGGAGACTTACCGTGGTCGGTTCACATGCGGTGACCGTCAGGTCGTACGTGTGGGGAAGCGGAACCCGGCCCGGCTCGGTGACGAACGGCTCGGCCGGGCGCAGCAGGTCGAGTTCCGGAGCCGGGGCCACACGTAGTGAACCGTCGGGGTGGGCGTCGACGACCCGTGGCGCGGTGAGTACGCCTGCCCATCCGGCCCGGTGCACCTCCTCCTGCGGGCGGGCCTCCCACGACCAGCCCCACAGCAGTGCGCGGTCCGGCTCCTGGAGCACGGCGGGGGCGTAGAAGTCCCGCCCCAGGTCGAGCCGGCCGCCGGCGCGCGGTACGAACCTCAACGCGCCCTGGCCATCGGCCTCCAGACGGCCCGTCAGATATCCGGTGGAGCAGGGGTCTCCGTCCCACAGGGACACCAGGAGCACGTGGTCGCCGCCTGCTGTCCGGTACAGGTGCGGGCACTCCCAGCCCACCGACTTGTCACCGAACACGCCCGCCGCCACCGGGTCCTGGCCGTCCAGCAGCACACCGGCGAACCGCCAGTCGGTCAGGTCGTCGCAGTCGTAGAGCAGGACCGACGGCGTGCCGTCGGCATGCCCGGCCCCGACGAGGGCCCAGCGCCGGTCCGCGTGGCGGAAGACGAACGGGTCGCGGAACATCACCACGTCCAGTCCCGGGGGCGGTCCTGTCACCACCGGCGTCGGGAGTGGTTTCCACTCGGTCAGCCGGTCGTCGTCGGGGTCCGCCGCCCGTGCCAGGCAGACGGTGCCGAGTCCGGTGTGGGCATGGTCAACTCCCGTGTATACGGCGGTCGGTGTGCCGGCGTCGTCGGTCACGCAGCCCGACCAGCAGCCGGCCTCGTCTGGGCCGCCCGGCGTCGGCGTGAGGGCGATCGGGTGGTGTTCCCAGTGCGCGAGGTCGGCGCTGGAGGCATGACCCCAGTGGACGTTCGCGTGCACCGGTGCGTCGGGGTTGTGTTGGTAGAAGAGGTGGTAGCGGTCCCGCCAACGGAACGGCCCATTGGGGTCGTTGATCCAGCCGGAGGGCGGACGGACCCTGAAACGCGGCGCGTTGGGGTCATTGCTCAACGGTTGACTCCTGCGGACGTGATGCCCTCGCGGAGAGGGCGCTGGCCGACGACGAACACGGCGACGGCGGGAAGCATCGAGAGCACGACCCCGGCCAGGACCACCGAGATCGACCCGGTGCCGAGGTTGCCCTGCAGGGAGACCAGACCCAGCGGAAGCGTGTAGTTCTGGCCGGAGGTCTCCAGGATCAGCGGACGGAAGAACTCGTTCCAGTGGTAGTTGAAGGCCAGCACGCCGACGATCGCCAGGCCGGGCGCGGCCAGCGGCGCGTACACCGAGCGGAAGATCCGCCAGGGCCCCGCGCCGTCCAGCATGGCCGCCTCGCCCAGGTCCTTGGGCATACCGAGGAAGTACTGGCGCATCAGGAACGTGCCGAAGGCCGTCGGGAAGGCCGGGATGATCAGGCCGAGGAGCGTGTCGGTGAGGCCCATCGACTTCAGCACCAGGAACACCGGCACGATGGTGACCTGCAACGGCACCATCATGGTCGCCAGGACCAGGCCGAAGAGCGGCTTCTTGAAACGGAACTCCAGGCGCGCGAAGGCGTATCCGGCCAGACCCGCCGTGATCATCTGGCCGACGGCGATCAGTGCCGTCACCAGCGTGGAGTTCAGGGCGAGCAGCCACACGTCGATCTGCTGGAAGACCCCGCGGTAGGCCTCGGTCGTCGGGTGCGTCGGGATGATCTGCGGGGGCAGGTCGAAGGACTGGGCCGGAGTGCGCAGTGAGGTGGCGACCGTCCAGATGACCGGGCCCAGCGTCAGCAGGGCGCACACGGTCAGTGCGGCGATCCGGGCCCAGGGGGCGAGTGAGTGACGTGCGCGACTCAGAGTCGGGGTCGCTTTCAGGGGCGGGGTTGCTTGGCTCATAGCGCTCATGCGGCTCACCGGCTCACTGGTAGTGGACGAAACGCCGGCTGAGCCGGAACTGGAAGGCGGTGACCGCCATGATCAGCACGAAGAGCAGCACGCCCACCGCGGATGCCTCGCCGAAGTCGAGCTGCTCGAAGGCCCTCTCGTAGATCACCATCACCACGGTGCGGGTGGCGTCGCCGGGTCCGCCGTCGGTGAGGACGTAGGGCTGTTCGAAGACCTGCAGGGCGTTGATGATGCCGACCACCGACGCGACGAGCAGCGTCGGCGACAGCAGCGGCAGCGTGATGCCGAGGTGCTTGCGCAGACCGGTCGCGCCGTCGAGAGCGGCGGCCTCGTGGATCTCCTTGGGAATGTTGTTCAGACCGCCGACGAACAGCAGGAACGAGAAACCGAACTGCTGCCAGACGTAGACCAGGATCACCGTGGCCATCGCCGCGTGCTCCGAGGTCAGCCAGGGCACGGGCGCGACGCCGACCAGGCCGATCAGCCAGTTCACCACCCCGAAGTCCTGGTTGAACAGGTACTTCATCACCACCGAGATCGACGCGGCGGACAGCACCAGCGGGAAGAAGAACGCCGAACGGAACACCGACCGCAGCCACACCGGCATCCGCCCGTTCAGCGCGAGCGCCAGCGACAGCGCGATCAGCAGTTGCAGCGCGACCGCGAGGACCATGAAGAGGAGCGTGTTGCGGAAGGAGACCAGGACGGTCGAGTCCGTGAAGGTCGTGCGGTAGTTGGCGCCGCCGGCGAAACGGGGCGGGTCGATCACGTTCCAGTGGAACAGGCTCAGCACGACGGACCCGATGATCGGCACGACCGTGAAGACGACGATGCCGACGACCGTGGGCGCCAGGAACAGCGTGGCCAGCAGACGGGTGCCGCGGTCACGGACGGACGGCCGCACGGCGACGGCGGGTGGTGGCGTTGCGGGCCGCGAACGTACGGCCGGGACCTGGACGTTCGGGTCCTGAGCATTCGGGACCTGAGGGTTCGGGACCTGGGTGTTCGTCATACCTCACGCTCCATGGCCTGCTCCAGGTCGCCCTGCATCCGGCGCAGCGCGGGACCCACCGCACGCGGCGAGGCCAGCGCGGTGCCGGTGTACTTGAGCAGGACGTCGGTCACCTCGGCGACCTGCGGCGGCGCGGGGATCGGGCCGGTGTCGGGAAACCGGTCGAGAGTGTCGTAGAAGACCTGCCAGTGCGCCGGGCCGTTCGCGGCGTAGCGCGCGGCGTTCAGCATCGAACGCCGGGCCGGGGTGGTCTGGTTGCTCCGGAACAGCCGGGTCATGGTGTCCTTGCGGGCCGCGTACTTGATGAACTCCCAGGCGGCTTCCTGCTTCTTCGAGGTGCGCAGCAGCGCGTAGCCCGCCGCGCCGAACTGGTGGCGCTGGGTACGCCAGCGCGGGAAGTACTGCACGTCGTAGTCGGCAGCCCGCATGCCGGCCAGCTGCAGGCCGCCCGCCCAGAATCCGCCCGCCGGTGTGACGCCGACGCGGCCGGTGGAGAACACTCCGACCAGATTGCTGCCGTTGCCGCCCTCGGGCCGGGAGCACAGGTTCTCCTGGACGAGGGAAGCGAGATAGTCGTACGTCTCCTCGACCCGGTCGGCGGTGGCCTGCGGGGTCGTCCAGCGGAAGCCCCCGCCGCGCCCCTGCCGGTCGGCGGCCGGGTAGAAGGTGTCCCACAGCCAGGAGCCGCCGGGCGCCTTCGACTCCTTCAGCAGGTTCGTGCCGTTCGCGAAGAGCCAGGGCACCACGCCGCCCCACAGCCGGTTGGTCCAGAAGTACGGCGTGAAGTGCGCGCCGCCGCCACGCTTCGTCTCCCGCAGCAGCGCGGTGAAGTCGTCGCGGCTCCAGTCGGCCGCCGGGAAACCCGCGCCCGCCCGTTTCAGCACCTGCTTGTTGAGGTAGATGTCGGCGGCGTTGAACTCCATCGGCAGTTGGTAGAGGTTCCCCTCGTACATCATCGACTCCACCAGCGAGGGGTGGACGTCGGCGAAGTACTCACGCAGCTCCGCCGCGTCCCGCCGCACCCAGCGGTCCAGGGGCACGCCGAGCCGCTGGGCGAACAACTGCACGCCCTCGGTGGCCACATACACGAGGTCGGGGGCGGTGCCCGCGGCGATCTGGGTGAGGATCTTCGCGAAGAAGTCCGACCAGTCGACGGCCTGCACCGCGTTCACCCGCAGCGGGATGTCGGGGTGGAGCCGGTGGAAGCCCTTGGTGAGGGCGTCGACGGTGGCCGGGTCGAAGGCGGAGCCGAGGGTGGCGACGACGAGGGAGCCGTCGTCACGGCCGGGGATGTCGGCTCCCGTGAGCCGGTCCCAGCTCGCGGCGGTCGCGGCCAGGGCAGCTGCTCCGGTCCCGTACGCGCCGTACCGCAGCAGCGTGCGGCGGGGGAGGTGCGAGTCAGTCATCAACGGGCCTAACTCGTGTTAGTTCAGGGGTGATGCCCCAGATGATGGGAACCGGGCAGTAGGCCTGTCAAGGGTCGGGAACGCTTGACCTTTAACGAGTTAGGTCTACAGTCCTCGTTCGCAGGAGCCGATATTTCACGCCCTCCGCGGTGTGAGCCGCACTCGCGTGCGTGACGAGCCGCCACGGGCCCTCATGGGCCGCCACGAGAGGAACGATGTGTCATGCCCGGAACATCGGGGATTTCCAGGAGATCACTGTTCGCGGGATCGGCGGCGGGCACCGCCGCCGCACTGCTGCCCACCGGAACGGCCACGGCCGCCCCGAGGCCCGAGCCCGGGGCCACGGCCGAGAGCACGACCAAGTCCGCGGCGAGCGGGGCGAGTTACCGCGCCGCGTACCACTTCACGGTCCCCGACCAGTGGAAGAACGACCCGCAGCGGCCCGTCTGGATCGACGGCGAGTACCACTACTACTACCTCTACAACGCCGACTACTTCACCGGTGCCGTCGGCACCGCGTGGCGCCTGGCCACCACCGAGGACCTGGTCTCCTTCGCCGACCGCGGGGTCGCCGTGCCCAAGGACACCACGCCCAACGGCGATCTCTGGTCGGGTTCGGCGGTGGTCGACACCGGCAACACGGCCGGATTCGGCGCGGGCGCGGTCGTCGTCATCGTCACCATGTCCCCCGGCGGCGGCACCGACCACCAGGCGCAGTTCCTGTACTACTCGACCGACGGCGGTCTCACTTTCACGAACTACGGGACCGACCCCGTCCTGCCCAACCCCGGCGTCGCCGACTTCCGCGACCCCAAGGTGATCCGCGACGAGGACCGGGACCGCTGGGTGATGACCCTCGCCGAGAACGACAAGATCGGGTTCTACCACTCCGACGACCTCAAGTCCTGGACGTACGTGAACGGTTTCGTCCACGCCGGCATCGGCGTCCTGGAGTGCCCCGATCTGTTCCGCATCACCGCCGGCGACGGCACCGTGAAATGGGTGCTCGGCGTGAGCGCCAACGGGAAGAGCTCGGGGCTGCCCAACACGTACGCCTACTGGACGGGTTCCTTCGACGGCAGCGCGTTCACCGCTGAGGCGAGTGACCCGCAGTGGCTCGACCACGGCTGGGACTGGTACGGCGCCGTCACGTTCGAGAAGCGGGATGCGAGCGGCGCGGTGGACGCGGCCGCCCGGTACGCGCTCGGCTGGGTGAACAACTGGGACTACGCCGACACCACCCCCACCATCGACTGCGACGGCTTCAACGGCACCGACTCCGTCGTCCGCGAGATCACCCTGAAGAAGGCATCCGACAACACCTACTACCTCGCCTCCCAGCCCGTCGCCGGCCTCGACTCTCATGTCTCCCACACCGTGAACCTGGGCGACGTGACCGTGGACGGCACGAAGGTGCTCGACTACACCGGTATCTCCTACGAGGTGACGACCGAGATCACCTGGTCCCAACTCACCGGCGCCGGCCTCCAGCTGAGGCGCTCACCCAACGGCGGTCGGCACATCGATGCCGGGATCTACGCCGACTACGCCTTCCTCAACCGACGCAACACGGTGAACGCCGACACGTCCGGCAAGTGGCAGGAGAGCCACACCCCGTTCGACCCGGCCGCCGGCACGGTGAAGCTGCGCATCCTGGTGGACCGCACGTCGGTGGAGATGTTCGTCGACGACGGCCGCTACGTGCACACCAGCCAGGTGTTCCCGTACCTGCTGGACACCCGGCTCGCACTGTTCACGATCGGCGGCAGCGCGGTGTTCCGCAACACGGTGATACGCGAGTTCTCGGTGTGAGGCCTGCCAGGGGCGCGGGTGCGCACCATAGGCGTGCACCCGATCGGCAACACCGGAACGGGCCGCCCGGTCCTGAGAGGATCCGCGCGCCGCCCGCTGACGCGGCGAAGCCGAACGTCTTCCGCGTCCGGGCCGTATGGCTCACGCCGGCGAGAGGGTCCTGACCTTCCACCGCATTCCGAGATCGAACCGGGCGAACGTGGCTCTCCCCGGACCTTGCCCGGCGGAGCCCCAGCGCGTTGGAAGGGGAATCCGCCGCGGGCGAGTACGAGCCCCGTTCGCGAGTCGGCGAGATCCTCCCGCGCGGCGCTTCGAGTTCCTGTTTCCGAACCTGTCAAAGCGACTCCGTCGCCCATGGCAACACCTACGCGGTGCCCTGGTACAAGTCCATGTCCCAGGCAGAGAGGCTCTACATCGAGGTTCCGGGCGACCACCTGTGCCCGATGACGGGTTCCGGCAACAAGGCCGAGCAGGGCAAGTGGATCGTGTCGTTCCTCAGTCTCTGGCTGCGTGCCGACACCCGGTTCAGCCCGTTCCTGTGCGGTCCCGTACGTGACCCCGACGAGAACAACACATCGCAGGTCGCCCGCCGGATGGACACCTGCTCGTTCTGACCGTCTCGCTCGGAGCGCTTCGCGGCCTGCCGACACAGCGCTCCGAGCCTGCGGCCGGAGCCACCGCTCCCCAGCTCGCCGCCGACCCGGTTCCAGCCGACGGGCGTGGCCGACGCCGCCGGTCGGCGGCGTCGGTGGGGCCCGTTGGCGGATTCACCGCTGACACGTGGCGTTTCCAGTCCGGAGGGGATGAAACACGATGTAGTCACCAATGCCGCTGTACCGGCTGGGCGCCATGGATGCCTTCCCCCGGCTGTGCCGCCTGGCCGAGCCCGTCATCGCGGTCGGCTCGATGTCGCTGACGGCGTACGGCTTCCACATCGTCGCCCTCTGGGACCGCTGCTTCCAGCGGGGGGCCGCTCGGATGGCTGATGGGCCGGGAGACCCAGGTCGCCCGGCCCCATCCGGTCAGGGGGAAGACGCGCTTAACTCCTGCACCACGGCGTGGAGTTACTGGTTGCAGTAGAACCGTTCGGCCGAATTCCACTGCCGGCGCTCCGACGGCCGGCCCACCAAGTTCGTGTACATCTCGGCCGAGGACGACGTCAGCACCTGAACCTGTTCGACCTCGTGACGGTCCTCACGCGAGGGTTCCGGGCCCCGGCCTCCGACGGACAGTCAACTGAATCTGCGGTCGCCGCTTTCCGACTGCCGGTGAAAGCGACGCACGCGTGTGCGGCGTGATCAGTGCCGGGCGAACTGAACCCCGGTCGGTTGCACGACGTTCGGCCGCAGCGCGATCTCGGTGAGGGTCAGTTGTTCTCCGTAGATGTCCGTGACTCTGATCGAGCTGCCGCACCCACTGCCGTCGGCGGAGATGAAGTAGTTGTATTCGGTGCGGCGCAACTGTCGCCAGCCGCCGCCGGCCCGGACCTCCAGGCGCGCGACCGGGTTGCGGTGGCCGATCGCCTGGATGCCGCACCAATGAGGGCTGGACCCGGTCTTGTATCTGATGGAGATCGTGTCGGTCGTGCTGGGACTCAGCAGCTGCCAGGTGATCGATATCCGGCCGACCTTGAGGTCGGCGAGCTTGGCGAAGGCCTGTTGGCTGAGGTCGAGTTGCCCGGGTGCGCAGGGCAGCGGGCATTCGTTGGTGATCCGTACCGTGATCGACTTGCCGTTGGCCGCGCGGACGAGCACGTGCGCGCCGCACGCCCTGGACGTCTCGTAGTCGGTGGTGTTCATCGCCGCGATCATGAGTTCGTCACTCGGGCCGAACAGGCAGGCGCCGTTTCCGTCGGCAGCCTCGTAGGCGGTGGCGACCCTCGTGTAGGCAGCCGTTGGGTCGAATCCACCCTGCCGACGATGGCGTGGTGGACGACTTTCGCGGGGGCTGCGGCGTGGCTGTGGCCGAATGGCGTGCCGCACTGGTCTTCCCACCGGCCGACGGCTTGGGCTTCGGCGCGCCGGTCGCGGAAGGGGTCGCCGATGCGCTCGGGGTGCCCGCCAACCGTTGCGGCCGGCGCTGCTGGACTTCCATGAGGGCGTCGGCCGCCTGCTGGACGCCCTCGGTGTTCCGGAAAAAGCGCGCTTCGACGCGGCAGGCACGCTCGTGAACTACGTCCTCGGCGTCGCCGCGCAGAACGCCGCGAACGCACGGCTGCTCACGGGCAGCGACACGGACCGAGAGACCTTTCTGGAGAACGCCGCCACGCAATGGGCACAGATCGACCCGGGCCGGTACCCGTTCGTGCACGCGGCGGCGACTCAGTTGGGCGAGCACGACGATCGCAAGCAGTTCCTCGTCGGGGTAGACATCTTCCTCGCCGGCATCTCAGCCCTGCGCTAGAAGACCCCAACACTCGCTGTCCCCGCGGCTCCGCCCTGCTGGTGCGCATCCGTACGCCGCGGCGCGATGCCGGCTTCGGCTGACCTTCAGCGGCAGGAGCGCTTGTGTGCAGGTGCGGATGGCCGCCCTGGTGGAAGTGGGCAGCCATGTGGTTCTGGATGCGGAACTCGCCGGCTGCCGGAGCGGGGTGGATGACCCTGGTGGGTCATCCACCCCGCTCCTGCGGGCCAGGTCAACTCGTCCTGGCCGATCGCGAGTTCTTCGGCGTCCCGCCGTGGCGGGCTTTCACCGCCACCGGGGCCGACCTGTTGTGGAGGGTGCCCGCCAACCGTGTTCTGTTGGTCCGCAAGAAACCGCGTGACGGATCGTGGCTCTCCTCCATCCATGCCGACACCGACCCCGCCAAGCGTGACCGAGTCGACGTCCGTGTCCTGGCCTACCCGCTCAAAGACACGGTCAGGACGGCCGCTGCGGGCGAGTATCGCCCGGTCACCAGCCTCCCGGACGTCCGACGCCCGACGCCATCCGGCCCGGCAACGGGCTGCGCTCTGCCGCGAACGCTGGGAGATCGAATCCGTCTTCGCCGGGATGAAAACCCACCAGCGCGGCGCGAGGGTGGTCCTCAGCAGCAAGACACCCGATGGTGTCCTGCAGCAGATCTGGGCCCACCTCCTGGTCCACCATGCACTGCGGGAGCTGATGCTGAGAACCGCTGCCACCTGCCAACTCGATCCCGACCGGGTGTCCTTCACCGAGCCCCTGCGCTCCGCTCGCCGCAGTGTGACCGTCACGCCCGGCAGCTATTCCCCCTGATCTCCTGGTCCAGGCACTGCGATTACTCCAGGAAGACCTGCGGGAAAGGCTCCTTCGCGCCAGACGGCTGCGCAGCCGGCCCCGCGTTGTCAGACGCAAGATTTCCAACTACTGGCTCAAACGGGCTGAGCACCGTCACTGGCCCCAGCCCACCCGCACCGGCACGCAGGCCATCCTCGTCAAACGACCCCAGCCCACAGAACCATGACGTAACGGCACTGCCTCTAGGCCTTGACTGGTGCGGCCGACCTGGCGGCCTGCTCGATCTTCGCGCAGTAGGCTGCACGAACTTCCTCGTCGATCTGCTTCTCGTGTTCGGCGCGCACCCCGGTCCGGCCGTCGAGACCCTCGCGCAGGATATCGGCGTGCCCGGTATGCCGGTTGGACTCGCCGAGGACATGGACCATGATGGCGAACAGGTTCGTGTTGGGATAAGGCTCCGGCCACCACTGCACGTGGCCGGGGGCGTCGAGGGGAAGCTCGTTGATCGTCGCGTCCGAGTGTTCCCACGTGCGCCGGCAGAACCCGATGATCTGATCGCGGGTCTCGTCCTCGGTCGCCCACAGATCGCTGCCGTCGTAGTCCTGCCACCGGGACAGCGGTTCCGGGGAAGGGCGGTCGAAGACCTCACCGAAGTACCTGGCCTCGACGGTGGCCACGTGTTTGACCAGGCCGAGGAGGTTGGTCCCGGTCGCCGTCAAAGGCCGGCGGGCGTCGTATTCGGACAAGCCGTCGAGTTTCCAGAGCAGCGCCTTGCGGTCCCGCCGCAGTCTCCCGTGCAGGTTGTCCTTCGCGAATTCATCGATCATGCAGCATGAGCCTGCCATGGGCTGCTCACGCTCTCAAGATCCCGTACGTGGTCCGCAACGACTGTCAGAGCCGAGGCCTGGACATGGCCGCGGCCCTGACCTGCTATTGATCAGAAACGCATTGGGTTCATTCGTCAAGGAAGAGCTCTTCGATCCTCAGGTCGAAGAGCTTGGCGAGACGGAAGGCGAGGGGAAGGCTTGGGTCGAACCTCCCTGTTTCGATGGCGTTGATCGTCTGCCTGGACACGCCGGCGCGCTGAGCCAGGTCGGCCTGCGTCCAACCCTGTTCGGCGCGAAGGTCCGTGATGCGGTTCTTCATCGGTATCGGATCTTGCCGACGACGAAGGCGATCATAAAGACGACTCCCATGAGCGCGGGGAGGACGGCGATATCGACATCGCGGGCGACGAGGCTGGCAGCGTCCGCAACGACATAGGAGAATCCGACGACCCACCCCACGCCGAGGGTGACCGCCAGCGCATCTTGCATGATCTTCCGTTGCAGCTCATCGAGCGCGCGGAGAAAGCCCGTGAAGGCGATGATCCAGCCGATGCCGACGGCGAAATTGACGGCAACGGCGGCCCAGCTCGCCACCTGCTGTGGCGGATCCCAAAGGAGGCGCGGGCCGAACTTGGCCAGGGCAACCGTCGTCGCCCAGGCGAATGTCCAGAGCACGAGCCGAGCGGTCGCCTTGATCTCGTTGTGCGCTCGCACGGGAGCCCCCTTCGGCGCGATGTCAAGTGTACTTGACACGCTAGGAGGTGCACCGCCTGCCCCACACCCACCGGGTCAGGAATCAGGCCGAACTCGCCGTCGAAACCCACAGGTTCTTCCACTGCCGACAACGCCAACCCCACGTCATCACCGGCTACTTCCAAGCCCCACAAGTCCGCTACATCCTCGACGAAGGAACCCAGTGCGCTTTCTGATCAGTACGACCAACCAGACGGCGCTCGATGTCAAGCACACTTGACATCACAGCGGGGCACATGGGGCAGCCGCGCATCGCATACTTCGGCCGTACTCTCGCCTTACAGCAAAGCATTCTTTCACTCCGGCCGCCGCTGGCGTATCACTTCACGGACACTTTCATTCTGAACAGTTTCTCCGCATTTCGGAACGCAATCTTTTCCTTGTCTTCGCGTGGCAAATCGACTCCGCGGAACCAGTCGGTCTGCTCCTTTATGTCCGCGAACGGGTAGTCGGTTGCGAACATCACTCGATCCACGCTTATGTACTTCAGCAGGAGATCGAGCAGTTCGGTCTGGGGGAATGCGCTGGTTGTGACCCAGAAGTTGTCCTGGAAGTATTGCCCGATGGGCTTCTCGAGCGAGTCTTTGGTCGGCTCGCCCATGTCATTGACGATCCGCTCGTAGTAGAAGGGAAGACCTTCGCCCATGTGGCCGATGATGATTTTCAGTTTGGGGAATCTGTCGAAAACCCCGTACGCGATCATCCGAATGCATTGGGTCAGCACCTCCTGGTGCCAGCCATATCCAGACCCACTGAAAATGTAGTCTTGGTACTCTTCCGTGTATTTAGACCGTGTGGTGCTGTAGTAGATCTTGAAGACCTCGTCAGCTGGATAGCCGGGATGCAGGTAGATCGGCACATCGAGAGCAACGGCACGTGCCAGCACAGGCTCGAAATCGGGATGATCGAGATACTTCTTCGCGATGTGTCCGTTGGTCAGTGCGCCCAAGAAGCCATCTTCCCGAACCGAGCGTTCCAGTTCGTCCGCCGCCGCCTCCGGGCTCTGCAAGGGCAAGGTGGCGAAAGCCTTGAAGCGGCCCGGATATTTGGCGATTGGCCCGTCTACAAGTTGCCGGTTAAGACGATAGGCAAGGTCGATGCCCCTTTGCCCAGGGACATTTTGTACGGAGGGTGTATGAGCAGAGAGGATTTGAACGTTGAGTCCCCCCGCATCCATATCGCCGATGCGGCGTTGGCCTAGATCCGAAAGACCAACTTCCTCAAGGAACGCTATGTGATCCTGATTGATGGAGTTCAGCTTCAACAACGTGGGAGTCGAAAAGGTCTCCTCCGTGCCGATGAAGGGCAGGTCCTGGTCCCGCCGTGAAATGTCCGAAGTCTCGTCCGAAGTCTTGTCCGAAGTCTCGTTCTCGCTCACTTCCGAGACAATGGCGTGCGTGGACAAGCCGGCACCAATGCCAAGTGCCGTGCTGGCGGTGAGAAAGCCGCGGCGTCCCATGGGCTTCATGTCAGTCCCTCTCTTCAGGCGTTTGTGTGGTGAGGTATCCGTACGGCATCCGTCTGCGAGATGCTTCAGGGGGTCTTCGCGTCCTGCTCGCGCACCGCGGCAGCGCTCAGGTCGAGGAACCGCTCGCCGGTGCGCAGCGGCTGTGGTGGAGCTGACGACCGCCCGCGTGCGCGCTGTGCGGGCCGGCCGCGGCGGGCCCCGCACTGTTGTCGGCGTGTGACCCCGCATGCGGCGACAGGGAACGCCGTCGCCAGCGCCCTGGTGGCCGCCTCGAACCGCAACCGGCCGGGCTGCGCTTTCCCCGATGGTGCTGCGTCGACTGCCATCACTAGCCTCCTGCATACGGATTGCATCGCTTATCCGCATGCCTACTTCCTACCGAGCGAACCTGAGACGAACGTTAAAGAGCTGCTCACGCGCTCTGCTAAAGGTTGTCCCGTAAGTGATCTTGCAGGTGCTGCGGACGCGGGTGACAGGGCGCGGTCGGCTCGGTTATCCGGTGAGGGCGAGGTTGTACAGGCGGGCAATGCCGAGCACGGCGTGGTAGACGCCGTCGCCTTTCAGGCGGCAGTCGAGATCAACGAGGTCGCGGCTGTAGACCAGAGGCGGTCTCGATCGCCGCCTTGCCTGGAATCCGGTGTGCGCGGCGGCTGTTCCTTGTGGGTCAAACGACCGGCACACTCTGCGACCGGGCCGGGCTACTGTGCCCGTCGTACGGGGCTGTCACCGGCCATGGCGGTCGCGCATGACCTCACCCGCAGGGCGATGCACGACTGACAAAGTTCCCTGCACGGACGACAAATTCCGAAGCCCACGACGCCCCTAAGGTCCATGGGTGAGGCCAGAGAGAGGGGCGTCACACACCCGCATCACGAGCCTTGTTGTGCGTGAGCGACGGCACCACGTGGGCGCACTGCGTGGTGTCGAGCCTCGCCCCTGGCGGTTACCTACGCACTGGAGAACCGTGAACAGAAACCGTTTCAAGGTCGGCGCCATCAGTGCCATCATCGGCGTGATCTCGACGCTGCTGGTTGGCTTGACCGCGAGCCCTGCCTCTGCCGCCACCAATGAGTGCAACGCCGCCAGGACGACGACGGCCCACCCAAACACCCCCAGCGGGCGGTATCTCTACCTGCCTTATTACGACACCGGCAGCGGCGCCCTCTACACCTGCTGGATGGCCTACGGAACCCGAGGCAACGAAGTCAAAGCGCTTCAGGGGGCGATCAACCATTGCTACAACCACATCCCCAATCTTGTGGTCGACGGCATCTACGGGGACGCCACCAAGGCAGCGGTACGCTCTGTTCAGACGCAGCACCGAATCCACGTAGACGGCGAGTACGGCCCCAATACCTACGACCCCATGATGTTCCCGGCGTATCGGATCGTCGACAATGCGTTCTCCGGCACCTGCGTCTAAGGGCTGTCCTGAAACGATCTTGACGTCGGGCAAGGTCCGCTGCTGTGTCGCCTGTTCGACTATCCGACGAGGGTGAGGTTGTGCAGACGGGCGATGCCGAGCATGGCGTGATGGACTCCATCGCCTCTCCGGCGGCAATCTCGCAAGATCTTCCAACCCTTCATGCGGGCGAAGGTGTGCTCGACGCGGGCTCGGACTTGTTTGTGGGAGCGATTGTGCTTCTCTTTCCAGGCCGGGAGTTCTTCGCCCTTGCAGCGGCGGTGCGGGATGACGAGTCCGGTGCCCTGGTAGCCGCCGTCAGCGATGGTCATCGTGTTGCCAACGGCGGCTTTGGCGCCAGATTCCTCCCAGCCGCGGGAGTCGTGACGGTTGCCGGGCAGGGGTCGGCCGACTACGACAACCAGGCGGCTGTCGGCATCGATGACCACCTGATGCGCCGTGGAATAGCGATAGTTCTTGGACTGCTCGGCCACCGTGTGGTCGCGGGTGGGCACCAGGGTGCCGTCGACAATGAGCACGGTGTCCTTGTGGAAGTGCTTCCGCTGACGGAACGCAATCATCGGACCGATGTGGTCGATGATCCGGTCTGCGGGCGACTTGGAAACCCCGAACAGCGGGGCAAGCTGACGCATCGTCAAGTTCGTGCGCCAGTACGTCGTGACCAGCAGGACACGGTCCTCCAGCGACAGACTCCAGGGGCGGCCGCGTTGCTGATCCGCAGCCTGCTCGCGTCGCACCACGGCTACCAACTTGGCGAAGCAGCGCGAGCTCAGCCCGGTGAAGGGCCCTATCCAGGACGGCACAGACGCCGTGATCACACCAGCCACAACATGACTGTTTCACTCGGGGTGGCCGTGACGTTGTTCAGCGGGTTCTGGCACAGATCTTGGGGAGCGGTCGCGGAGCGTCACTGAAGCAGGATCATCTTGCGGAGCAGGTCGAATCCGGCACGACCGTACAGCTGTCTCTTGATCTTCTTGATGCGGTTCACAGCACCTTCGGCACCGCCGGAACTCCAGAAGGGGCGTCCGCCGGAGCGGACGCCCTTCTGGCTGCGCGGCGGCACCGGGACTGACTCAGGATGAGCTGACCGGCACCTCACCCGTTTTGTCCGCGACGCCAATTCCCAGGAGTGCGCTCTTGGTTGTTCCAAGGTAGACGAGACTCGACGAGTCGAAGACCCAGGCGTAGCCCTTCGGGACGCCCCTGAACGTAAGGCCGACACCTTCCCGCCCCGAGGCGTCCTTGACGTGGTCCACGACGCGCACACCCGGGAGCTTGGCCATGGCACGGTAGATCGCGGCACTGAGGTCGGGCAGCAGGGTGGCCTCGTCGATGATGGCTCCGAGGTTCTCGACGACCACCTCCGTGCGGCGGCTCGCTTCCACGTTCTTGGCGTCGCCTGAGAGCTTCTTCAGCAGCGCGTCGGGATCGGTGGGCAGAGTCTGAAGCTGCTCGAAGGTCAGGTATCCGCTGCCGATCATGGTCATTTCGTCCTTGTGGGACGGGTCGGGCTCGCCGGTCGAGGACAGCCCGACGGACTTCCTCAGACCGTCCCGCGTGCCGTCCACCGAATCCCACTGCTCCTGTCGGACGGTTCCCTTGTACGCAACCGGAGCCTTGGTGAACCCCTTGGTGTCCTTCGGAGGCGTCGCGGGCCAGCCCAACTCGTCCGACGACCCCTGCAACTTGGTGTAGATGAACTGGCCCTCGCGTACCGTGGCCGCCGGGCGGCCGGCCGCCACCAGGGCGATCCGGTCCAGCAACTGCGTGGCCTTCTGCTGGTCGCCCCCGGTGACACCTGCGGCAGGCGTGTCGCGCTTGCCGTCCTGTGCGCCGTCGACCGCCACCACGCCCAGGGCCACCACGGCGGCCAGTGCCAGCGGGGCGGCGACGAGAACGAGGCGCCGCCCGGGGCGCCGGCGTGCGGGGGGCACGGGTGAGGTGTTCGGGGAGGTGTTCGTCGCACCCGACTGCTCGTGGGTGGTCTCGTGAGTGATGTGCTCCATCAGGTGTTCCCTCAGTACGCGGTGGCGGTCCTGCGCGAGCACCGGACGGCCCGGCGCGGGCAGCAACTCGGCCAGATCCTGGTAGTCGACCGGCTGATCGCGTCGTCGCGGGTTGGTGTTCATCGCTTCTTCTCCTGCGTGGACCGAGCCGCCTGATGGCGGCTACCCGTTGACTGTCCGACCGCGGCCGGGCGTTGCACTCCGCTGTGCCCGATGCCGCCTTCCGTGCCGGGGTTGCCGCCCGTGGCGTTCATACTGCCCCCGCCGTTCGTGCTGCCCGTGCTGCCTGTGCCGCCCTTGAGTTCGAGTTCGGTGAGCTTGCGCAGGCGTTTTCTCGCGCGCGAGAGCCGGGCCCGTACGGTGCCGACGGCCACGCCCAGGGCCTCGGCCGCTGTGGCGGCGTCCAGGCCCTCCCACACGCAGAGTGTGAACACCTCGCGCTCCCCGCGGCGCATCGTGCTCAATGCCTTCTGCGCGGCGGCCAGTTCCTCGGTGTCGGCCAGGCGCTGTGTCACCTCGTCGGCGAAGTCCGGCACGGGATCGGGGGGCGGGACTCTGATGAGCGCGGCCTGGTGTCTTCGCGCCGCCCGCGCGGTGTTGCGTGTGACGTTCGTCGCGATCCCCAGCAGCCACGGGCGCAGGCTGTCGTCACCCGGAAGCACCCGCTCACGCAGTCGCCATGCCTCCAGGAAGGTCAGCGACACGATGTCGTCGGCCATGACCCAGTTGCCGGTCATCCGCACGGAATGCCGGTGGACCACCGAAGCGTGCTCGTCGAAGAGTTGCCTGAACGCATCCGGATCCCCGGCCCGCACGCGGGCCCGCAGTGAAATCTCCACACTGCTTCCTGTCCTTTGCACGGGCCGCGCTGCGGTGATCCGCGTCACACCATGGCCGGACCAATCCCGCAGTGCACATCACCGGACCGCTGCAACCATTCCGGCTTCTCGGACCATTCGCCAGTGACGAGCCTGGGGCCCTTGCCGGGCAGACTCCGCCACGTCACTGAGGGCACGGACGCCCTCGCCCCGGGCTGTCGACGGATGGAGGCCACGCCTGGAGGCTTGCGGTCGGAGCATGGACATGCCCTGTGGGATGAGGCTGCGATGGCGCCACATCTTGGGGAGCGGTCGCGGAAGGTCACTGAAGCAGGATCATCTTGCGGAGCAGGTCGAATCCGGCACGACCGTACAGCTGTCTCTTGATCTTCTTGATGCGGTTCACAGCACCTTCGGTGCCCCCGGAGCTCCAGTGCACGGTCAGCCCGGCGATCACGGCTTCGAGGTCGGCGATCAGTCCGCGGGCGAAGCCGGTGATCCCGGGCAGTTGCGCGTCGCGGGCGGAGCTGATCCAGTCCGGCAGGTCAGCACCCGTGCGCTGGGCGAGTATCTGCGCAAAGTCGCGGACGAGTTCGTGAGTTTGCTCCAGCTCTGGGCAGGCGTCGAGCACCGCCTTGAGCTGCTTACCTTCGTCCTCGGTGAGCGTGTCGGGGTGACGGGTGATCCAGCCGACGACGGTGCGGACGGACGGCGCCGCGGCAGCCGGCGTGGGTGCATCAGGCCACTGAAGGCGGCTGCGGGCCCAGTCGCGCAGGCTGCTGTAGGGCACCGGATGGCCGCGGTCGGCGAGCTCCTTGCGCAACTCGATGATGCTGATCTTGCCGTCCGTCTCATCGATGTTCCGTTGCAGGAAGAGCCGGTGCAGGTCGAGGCGGCTGGTGTGGGTGCGGCGTCCGGTGACCATGTCCTGCCAGCGGGCGGCGCGAGCATACCGCTGGACGGTGTGCCGCCCCCAGCCCAGGTGGCGAGCGATGGCACGCAGCCCCATCCCATCGCTCAACAGACCGTGGACCAGGGCGTGATGGGCGCGCATCCGCTCTGCGCGCCGGCCGGACGGGAGGGCGAGCGGCGTCGGCTCGACATCGCAGGCACCGTCGGTCTGCGCAGCGGTGACTGCCTGGCCGGGCTGCGGGGAGACGGAGCACAGGTAGCCGCGGTGCGCGGCAACGCACTTCTCGACGGCTTGACCGAGGTTCTGGAGCAGATGAAACCGATCAGCGACCTGGAGGGCGTCCGGGGCGCCGAGCGCGGCACCCTCGGCGTAGGCCCCGGCACGGTCCCTGCAGATCACCTCAACTCCCGGATGCGCCATCAGCCATGCGGCCAAGGGCGCCGCTTCGCGTCCGGGCAGGACCTCGATGGGCCGGTGGCGTTCACCGTCCGTGATCACGGTGGCGTACGAGTGCCCGCGCCGGGTGGCGAAATCGTCCGCCCCGAGCACGCGAGGCGTGGTGACCTGCGGGTCCGGCAGCGCCATGATCCGGCGCAGTAGTGTCATTCGCCCGGCGCCGAGACATAGTTGGGCAGCCAGTCGGGCGCCGGCCCGTCCGGCCAGTGCGAGCCCGATGCGCTCCAGCGTGTGGTTGAGCCTGGTGGTGAACCGCGCGTATGGGGTGGTCAGCTGCGGGAACGACTCAGCGAAGGTACGGCGCGGACAGGTCGCGGCGTCGCAGATGAAGCGCCGGACCCACAGCAGGATCACAACGCCCTGCCCACCGATCGGGAGATCCTTCCACCTGCGCTGGTAGGAGTCGTGCACCCGGTCGGAGAAGTGACCGCAGTCCGGACACTCCGCGCCGGCCGCCCGGCCTCTCGCCACGATGTCGACCGTGCCGAAGGCGGCGGCCAACGCCTCGATGTCCACGTCGTCGATCCCGTCGAACACCAGCGAGTCCCAGAACGATTGAGTCGGTCTGCATGACCAGCACCGTCACTGGTCACAGTCGACAACCACGGAGGTCTGCAGAGACCTGATGGAGCGTCACTACAGACTGTCCGGCGGCGAGGCGTACGCGGTCTCACACGAGAGCGGCCCCTTGCAATCGAACACCGTGGTGACGCTCCGCGACCGCTCCCCAAGATCTGTGCCAGAACCCGCTGAACGACGTCTCAGCCAACTCGGGGAGAAGCAACCATCGCCCCGTACCTTCTCGGCCTGAGCCGGTCCAGAATGCCGCATGGCCGAAGAAGAGCACAACGAGGCAGATGCACGCTCGCTCCTGTCATGCGCAACCGAGGTGGCGCGGCTGCTGAACCTCGGAAACACGGCCGGCGTGCCAGAGGCCAGCCGCGCGCGGCATCTGGCCCATGCGGCACGCAAGCCACTGCTCGAACGCACCTGTCTACCCGAAGAGTTCTTCGCACCGTTGATGGCCGCAGCCGTCTACGACCCGGACCCCAGCTTCTGCCGCTGGTTCGTCGAACCAGCGGTCTACGCATTCGGACGCCGCCGGGTCATGACCGCGCTGCTCGACTATCTACGGACAGGCACGGACGCGGAGCAAGCGGGCGCCAAGCGGGCCTGGTACTGCGCCCATGTGCCGCTCCGCGCGGACCGGTCCCCGGCCTACGCACCCGGCGGAGGTCGCGATCCCGACATGGACGAGTCCCGAGATGTGATGGACGAGTGGGGCGAAACCCTGCAGCGATCAGCCATGTACCCGGGCCGCCCTGAAGCCTGAAGCTGCCCGTTGCCGCGGGCCGTTGCTCGCTCTATGGCAGTTACGGGACAACCCTTACGAGCTCGTGCATGGTTGGCGGTGAGACGTCGAGCTCTTGATCGTTGATCATGGTTGTGTGGTGGGGAACGCAACTCGTGTAGTGATCATCAGCAATCGTCGGAGCACGGGCCTGACGGCCGATGTGATCGCTGAACTCGTCGCTGAGATCGGCCCGTTGTGGCATGAGCGCCATCAGGCCAGGCTCGCCTCCCGGCAACGGAAGCGGGCCGTGGGCGGCGGTGCGAAGCACCAACTGGTGTTCGTCGACCGGCTACTGGCCACCCTTATCCATCTTCGTCACGGCGCCACCCACGACGTGCTGGCCTGCTGGTTTGGCGTGGACCGCTCGACCATCACCCGGGCCATCACCGAGGTGCGGCCTCTGCTTGCCGAGCGGGGGTGCACCATCAGCCCCGACGTGCGGCTGCGGACTCTTGCCGAGGTCGTCGACCATCTCGGCGTGACCGGCCAGACCGGCATCATCGACGGCACCGAGATCCGGGTCCGCCGCCCGGCCGCCGGACGCAAGGACCGGGACAAGTTCATCTCCGGGAAGAACAAGCAGAACGCCGTCAAATCCATGGTGGTCACGGACAGCGAAGGACGCATGTTGTGGTGCAGCCCGACCCGGCCCGGGAGTTGCGCGGACATCACCCACGCCCGCCAGTTGGGGCTGGTCGAGCTCCTGGCCGGTGGGCCTGCGGTCGAGATCCTCGCCGATGCCGGTTACCAGGGGCTCGGCGCGCAGAGCGGCGGACGTGTAGTGACGCCACCGCATCGCAAGTTCAAGAAGAACGCTCCGGACTGGTACGAGGAGATGTACGAGCGGCAGCGCAAGGCACATTCCTCACGCCGTATCCGGGTCGAGCACGGCATTGCGCATCTCAAGAACTGGCGGGCGCTGGCCCGTCACCTCGGCCGCCGCGAGCATATGAGCGACACGGTCCAGGCCATCGCCGGCCTGCTGTCCCATCAGCAGACCGCGGACCTGACATCGGCTCAGCAGATGTGAACCCTGGGCCCTACCGAAGTCCTCGACGTCTCACCGCCAACCATGCACGAGCTCGTTAAATGATCAGTTGTGGGAGCTTCTCGAGCCGTTGCTTCCGCCGTGGCCCGATGAAGACGCCCGGTCCGCGGCCGGTGCCGGATCGGCAGTGTCTGCAGGGCATCTTGTACGTGCTGCATACCGGGATCGGCTGGGAAGACCTTCCGCAGGAACTCGGCTTCAGGTCAGGCATGACGTGTTGGCGGCGGATCAAGCGGTGGATCAACGCCGGGGTGTTCGACGATCTGCATCGGATCCTGCTTGCCCAGCTGAACGCGGCAAACGAGATCGACTGGTCCCGGGCGGTGATCGACGGCAGCCACATCGACACGAAAAAGGGGATCCCGGACCTTGAGTTCGCCCCCATTTCTAGCCCCCACGTGAGCGGAGTCGAGGACCACGCGCGAGACGTCGATGAGGCCGGCGTCATCGAGTCGGTGCAGCACTGCCTCGTGCGGCCGGCCCCACACCCCGGCCCGCGACCAGATCAGGAACCGGCGGTGCGCGGTCGACTTCGATATCCCGAAACACGGCGGCAGACCCCGCCAGGCACAACCGCTGACCAGCACGTAGATGATCGCCGCGAACAGCGTCTCATCAGGCGTGTCCTGCGTTCCGCCGCGCTGTGGCCGCACCTTCGACGGTGGGATCAGCGACTCGGCAATCTCCCACAGCTCGTCCGGAACAATTCAACTCCACGTACCCCGCCCCATGAACAACCCAGCGAGCGATCACCACATAGGACACCGTAGCTGGTCGCACCGTTGCTGCCGTCGTTCAACTCCCGTCCGCAGGGCGGCGGGACTGCTCCGTGTGACGAGCGGGCCGTGTTCACGGCGGTCGTGTAGATGCTGACCAGCGGGTGCGCCTGGCGGCATCTGCCGGAGACGTTCGGCGTCTCGCCCGCGACCGCGCATCGCCGGTTCACCGCGTGGATCCGGGCGGGACTGTGGCGGCGGCTCCACCGGGCGTTCCTGGACGAACTCGGTGCGCGGGGCGAGCTGGACTGGGCCTCGGCGAGCGTCGATGCCGCCTCGGTCCGGGCCAAAAGGGGGGGGCACGCTGACCGGGCCGAACCCGGTCGATCGCGGCAAGAAGGGCAGCAAGCTGCATGTGCTGTCCGAGGCCCAGGGCATCCCGCTGGCCGTCGCGGTGTCCGGTGCGAACACCCACGACAGCCTGGCTCTGAAGCCGCTGATCCGCGGTATACCCGCCGTCCGCTCCCGCCGCGGGCCGCGACGGCGTCGGCCCGTCAAACTCCGCGCGGACAAGGCGTATTTCTCCGCCGAACACCTCACCTGGCTGCGCGAGCGAGGGCTCGTCCCGCGCATCGCGCGTCCCGGGATCGAATCGAGCGAGCGGCTCGGCCGGCACCGCTGGAAGATCGAGCGGTCGATCGCCTGGCTGTTCGGCTTCCGCCGGCTCACCGTCCGGTACGAGCGAAAGGGATCTCACTTCCTCGCCTTCCTCGGCCTCGCAGCCGCCCTCACCTGCTACAAGAAGCTCGCGAAACTCGCCACGTGAGACATCCTCTTAGGATTTCCGCTTCTCTATTAGCTCTTTGATTTCACGAAGCGCCTCGTGCCTCCGAAAAGCATGCGGCCACCCGAAGGTCCGATAGAGTTGTCGAGTGTATCGGACGTCCAAATGGGTGCCCCAGAGTGGGTCGGTTTGCATCAGAACTTCCTCCTCGCTTAACGTTTCGCCCAGTTTTTCCGGACCTACGCCCGTCGCTCTGACCTCTATCATTTCCTCGCCGGGGCAGGGGATAAGCTCCAGATTCCGGTATTTTTCCTTCAAGTCCTCGAAGTATTCTTTAAGGTCTTCCTCGGAAGAGTCACACCGAATCTCTTCTTCGAAGATCTTGCCTTCTCGCACGTCGAGAAAAATGGTTCGGCCGCCACTCTCGAAGCCCTCCGCAAAGATGAAGACGTGGTCGGGCACGGGCTCTTCACTCTCCGATTCTTCACCTCCCGACCAGAGGTACTCCTGATCCGTGAATCGCTCGCTATCGAACGTGGTGTAGTCGAGCAGGTGCGATTTGTAGTGGATTTGCCCCAAACTGTCCATGTGGTCCGAGGTGCGACTGTCGAGGTACGGAAGGTTTCTCAGAACTTCGATGGCGAAGTCAGACTTGAATCCGGCGCACTTCTCGGGTGTGTAACCGGGCCACCCTCCCGGCGGCGGCATAGCAAGATCGTCAGGGTGGCAGTGCAGGGTCGTCAGAAAGGTAAAAAAGTCCAGTACGATGGCGGCTATCTCGGAGGCCGAGTAAACCGGAAGTTCTTCTTCGTCATGCATTTCGTGTCCTTTGGTACGACAAATTATTGCCGTGCGTGATGCGGGTCTTGACAGGCACGGTTGACCACGACCGGAGCCAACGCCGCCAGTCAAGGGCTGCTGGCGACGATGCGCGCGGTGCTGGACGTAGTGGACCAGCTCATTCCCGGACGCAGGTAACAACGGCTAACGCAGTGAGCCGAGTTGTCGGTGGGTGATGAGGCAGCAGGCGAGTTTGAGGAACGTCGTGGCCGGTGCCGGACTGGCTGTGTCTGCAGGCCATCCCGTACGTCCTCCACAACGACGTCGCCTGGCAACTCATGCCCTTGGAGCTGCGGTTCGGCTCCTGGCAGACCTGCCGGCGGCGGCCTGGACCGCTGGTAGCAGGCCGATGTCTTTGACGAGTTGCGCCCCTTCCCGCTCGCCGAACTCAACGCCGCCGACGACCTCGACCGGTCGAGAGCGTCTGTGAACGCTTCCCGCATCCGCGCGAAAAGAAGGGGGCCCTGACACCGGTCCACCGCTGATCGGCCACCGGAAGGCAGGCAGCAGACACCACCTGAACCGCGACTGACGCCGCACCCCGTTCAACGTCATCACCACCGCCGCCGCCCACGGAGACCGGGGCGTGCCTCGACTCTCGTCGGGATTTCTTACTGCGTTCGCACGCACCGTAACATCCCCATCAGCTGCATCTTTCTGACACTTCAAATCATGGCGCATATGTTCTGTCGGGATGTCGCTGTGGTTCAAGTGAATAAAGTGATGATTTCCTGCGGGAATTCCTTCCGATGTGATAGAGACGCGGCATGGATGCGGTTGGGGAGAGCAAGGCGGCGATAGTGGCGAAGTTCCAGGTGCTGTTTCCGGATCTGGAGGAGCGTCAGCATCGGCTGCTGAGGGGGGCGAGCCTCAGATGCTGGGGCGTGGCGGTATCCAGCCGGTGGCCAAGGCCGCGGGTGTGCCCGAAGGAGCCGTTTCGCGCGACGTCGCTGAACTGGGCTCCGGGCAGGCGCCGTTGAAGAGGGCCTGCCGGGAGGGTGGAGACCGTAAGCGGCTCACCGATCTCGCTCAGGGACGGTTCCCGCCGCCGCTGGAGCCGGTCGAGCCGGGTATGCGCGAGGGCCGGGAGTCGCCCCTGCGCCGGACGACGAAGTCGACTCGCGTGCCGGCCGGTGAATTGACACGGACAGAGCACTTGTTGCCGGCTGAGTCGGCCCCGGGTGGCCCACCGCAGTGCGGCCGACGTGCACCTGGTGCACACGCCCTCATGTTGGTTGCCAATCAGGCAAATGTCAGCGTTGAGCGAGAGGTCCGACGTGAGCGATTTCTACATTGTTGCCATTATTACCGGGGGCATAGCCATAGTCGCCTGTGCTATGACGTACCCTCTCGTCCGGCGTGATCTCAGCCCGGCGGGAGCTCTGCTGGCCGTCGGGTGCGTTGCCGTGGCCGTGGGCGCCGGCTGGCTGTTGACGCTTTTCCATGCGTTGCTCGGTTTCGCAATCGGGCTCGTGGTCTATCTGATGACGCGCCGACGGTTGACGGGTACGCAGGCGGTGGTGGCCGGTGGCGCCGGATATATCGTCGGGACCCTGATGTCCGTCGGCGCCCTGATGATGGCCCTCAGCGGTATGTAGAGCATGGCATCGTCAAGTTGTCCGTGGGCTGGGTGGGTCAGCGTGTGGGCACTTGGCGGTGCCGCGTTCAGGCCGCGATGGACACGCCGGTGAACCTGATTCCAGATGGTGAATCGGTGTTGCAACGACCCCTTGAACCTGAGCTGACAGCCGTGATCGGCATGGTGTATGAGCTTGCCGGTTCAACCTCGCGGCTGGCGAGCGCGTACTCCGGGTCAGGACCAGGTCGGCGTCCACGCGGGCGAAGGTCTCCCACGCCGCGACTCGGCGGGAGAAGGCGTCGCGGATCGCCGACAGCCACAGCGGTCCTTCACCGGGGGTGATCACCGTCAGGTCGGTGCCCCACAGCCGGTTCGGCGCGGGCGCTGTGAACTCGCGCTGGACCAGGCCCGGGGCTGGCGCGGCCTTGGGATCACGGCGCGTGAAGCCTTTGCGGCGCGGGCTCACCCCCCCCGCGATATCGGCCTCGCGCATGAATCGCTCCACCCGCTTGCGGCCCACGGCCAAACCCTCGCACTTGAGGACGGCATGCACGCGCAGGGAACCGTAGACGCCGCCGGAGCCCGTGTGGATCTCCTTGATCCGTTCGGTCAGCTCGACGTCCCGTCGGCTCCACGCGCACGGCTCCGTCGAGGCGCGACGCCATCGGCATTACGTCAAGGAGGGGATGTGCAGTTCCCGAAGGACGCATTCGACTCCCAGGCGGAGGAGGGCTCGTCAACGAGCTCCGTCACCTGGGCCGGGTTGGGTCGAGCTGCGCCGCGAAAAAGGCCGAGGCCGTCCGCAGAACGTCGTTGTCCCGATTGAACTGGGCGTTCTCCTTGCGCAGGGCGGCGAGTTCGGCGCGTTCGGCGGTGGTGAGCCGGTCGTCGCGCTCTCCGGCATCCGCCTCGCCCCTTGCTCTAGGTGTGGTGGGGGGGGGGGGGGGGGGGGGGGGGGGGGGGGAAAAAAAAAAAAAAAAAAAAAAGAAAGGGGGGGGGGGGGGGGGGGGGGGGGGGGAGAAAAAGAAGGGGAGGGGGGAGTGGTGGGTGGCTTGAGTATTCGGGAACCTCTTTTTTCTTTGTGTCTCCTCCACAGTTTTGGTGTTTTTTTTTTTTTTCTCCCCCCCCCCCCCCCCCCCCCCCCCCCCCCCCCCCCCCACCACACCTGAAGCGTGAACCCTTCCTTCGGTCTCACATGGGGCCCTACGCTCGTGAGGCGGATTCCGCATACGGGAGCCGAGCCGTCCGTACCAGCCGGGGGAAGCCGTGGACGTGCCAATGCTGATCCTTCTGGGAGCGGCGGGAGGTGCACTGCGCGGACTCCTCGACACCTACAACCGGTTCCTGGACTGGCAGTCGGACCGCCGTGCCCATCGCGGGTTACCCGCCGGGCAGGAGAGCGAACCACCTCGGTTCAAGGAGTACTTCGACCCTCTCGCCGACCCAGTTGCCTTCGTCGTGCACAGCGCGATGGGCGCCGGGGCCGCAGTGCTCTTCGGCACCACGGGCCAGATCAGCGGTGCATACGCGGCCATCGTCGTCGGCATCTCGGCCCCGGTGATCCTGACTCAGCTCGGCCGTGTCCAGTCGGTGAGCGATGCGGTCACCGGCGCGCCGCAGACAGCGATGGGCGATGAGGCAGGTACGGCCGAAGCTTCCCCGCAACCCGTGTCGCCCGCTCAACCGCCGACACCAGCAGGCCCCGCGGCCCGGGGTTCACAACCGGCCACGGCCGACACGACGCAGATGCCCCCGATGCTGCCCTCGGCTTCCGCGGCCGTCGACGAACCCCGCTCCGACGTACTGACCACCAGCCTTCAGCCGGACATCGCAGCCGGTGAACCGCAGCCGAACCGTCAGCCCGCGAACCCCACGGGCGGGCGGGGAAGTGGATTCGGCGGCCACGAGGCGCCGTGCTTTCCGCACGGACCGGCCCTCGACGAGGGAGGGACGACACGATGACGCGGTCCTCCGTGAGCCAACGTATCGCTGCTGCAGTCCTGGGCGCCGACAATTCGGGCAACCGGCCTTCAGCCGTCGTGCGGCAGCGCCGACTTCCCCTCGGACGCCGTCTGCTGACCTCACTCCTGGGCATCCAGGCGCAGCCGACAGTGCCCCATGCATCCGCACAGATCAAGGCGAGCGGAAAGGCAACACCACCACACGGCGACGCACCGGGCCTGCCTCCCCTGGAGCCTTCCGACCTGCCGTCCACGCCGGATAGTCCTGCTACACCTCCTCCCACTCCAGTTCCGGATGCTCCCCGCCCGCATGAGACTCTCCAGGCCGATCCAGTCCAGTACGACAGGACGAGGCTGGCTGACGTGGCGGCACTCTGGAAGTCCGTGCCTCCAGCGGAGCGGCTCCGGCATCGTGACCGCCTTCTGAAAGCCGCAGCCATCCTGGGATCCGCCGCCGCCAGTGCCCCCGTCCGCGACCCCGACCTCGTCGGCTACCTCACCAGTGCCCGCGACCTCGCCCGCGACCTCGACCCCGGCCTCGCCCGCGCACTCGACCGCGCACTCGACCGCGCCCGCGACCTCGACACCGTCTATGCCCACTCACTGGCCCGCGCCCGCCGGGCCCTCGCCAGCGGCCTCGCCGGCTGCCTCGTCCGCGCCCGCGACCTCGCCGACGCACTCGACCACGACCACGCCGGTGCCCTCGATCGTGCCCGCGCCGCCTCCCTCGTCCGCGACCTCGACGTCGCCCACGAGCGTCTCCGCGACCTCACCCGCCCCGTCCGCGACCCCACCATGGCCCGCTCCCTCGTCCCCATCTACGTCCGCGTTCTCATCCGCGACCTCGGCGTCGCCCTCGGCCAAGACCCCGCCGCCCGCGACCACGCCCGCAATCTCGCCCGCAACCTCCCCCTCGATCGTGACCTCATCGAAGTTCGTGACGACCTACTCGAAGGTCGTGACGATCTGAGCGAGGCTCGTGACAACCTGACTATCAAGGCTCGTGAGGACCTGCTTGAGGCTCGTGACAACCTGACTGACGCGGCAAATAACTTCGTTGGCGCCGACCTCACCACCGTGGATCCTGCTGGGGCCAACCTCGCAGGGATCCGCTGGGACAGCGACACACGGTGGCCCACTCGCGAGTGGGCAGATCGCATCCGCAGAACATCCGTGGAGATCCCTCCTGGATCCGGGGTCTTCATCGTCCGACCCGAAGAGGGCCACAACTTCACCGATCACGGTTCCCTGGCACCAATCTCATGAGACGGCACATCTAGTAGGGCTTGGTCATCTTCACTTGTGGGTGCGTGTCTCCTGTTCCGTGAGCGTCGTTGGAATGGTGTGACACCTGAGGAGTTGGCCTCGGTCCGGGAGGATTTGGAGGCGTTCGCGGTGAAGTTGTTCGACGGGTTCTTCCGTGCGGGTCAGCGGCGGTGGGGGCAGGCGTATGTGCGCGGGCTGCTGCTGGACGGGCGGCGCAAGTCGGTGGAGCCGATGGCGGCCCGTCTGGGCGAGGACGGCAACCGGCAGGCACTGGCTCACTTCATCACCTCGAGTCCGTGGGATCCCGCGCATGTGCGGGCCCGGCCGGCCTGGCAGATGCAGGACGTGATCGGCGTGGAAGCGTTGATCGTGGATGACACCGGCTTTTTGAAGGACGGGGATGCCTCGGCGTGTGTGTCGCGGCAGTACACCGGGACCGCGGGCAAGGTCACCAAATGCCAGGTGGGCGTCTGCCTGTACCTGGCCAGTGACCGTGCCTCCGCGGCCGTCAACTGGCGGCTGTTCCTGCCCGCATCCTGGGATCCCGCCTCGCCGGAGGCCGATGCGGACAAGATCGCCCGCCGCGGCCGGTGCGGGATTCCCGCCCGGGTGGGGCAGGTGGAGAAGTGGCAGCTGGCCCTGGACATGATCGACGAGGGCCGGTCATGGGGCGTCGACGTTTCCCTGGTGGTCGCGGACGCCGGATACGGTGATGCCGCCGCCTTCCGCCTGGGCCTGGAGGAGCGCAACGTGCCCTACGCGGTGGGGATTTCCTCTCGCCATACCGTCCAGCCCGCCTGTGCGGGCACCGGCCGACCGCCGAAAATTCAGTACCCCGAGCCTGCGCAGACCATGAAGGACCTGGTCATCGAAGCAGGCCGGGCGGCCGCACGGCCGGTGTCCTGGAGGGAAGGCTCCCGGCCGGGCAAGGGCCAAAGCGGCCTCAAGCGCATGTACTCGCGGTTCGTCGCCCTGCGGATCCGCCCGGCCGGACGCGGCATCCGCACGGCCGGCGACGATCCTGAACTGCCCGAGCGGTGGCTGCTGGCCGAATGGCCCGCCACCGAGAGCGAACCGGTGCAGTTCTGGCTGTCGAACCTGCCCTCGGGGATGCCGCTGGCCACGCTGGTGCGGCCGGCGAAGCTGCGTTGGCGCATCGAGCACGACTACCGCGAGATGAAACAGGCCCTGGGCCTGGCCCACTTCGAAGGCCGCACCTGGGGCGGCTGGCACCACCATGTCACCCTCGTCTCCGCCGCCCACGCCTTCTGCACGCTGCAACGGCTGGCACGAGACCCAAAAGACGCGGCGCAGGTCTGAGCCTCTACCAGGTCGTCCGGGAACTACAGACACTCCTTGCCACCTGGGCCGGAGCCTGCCCCACCTGCCACCGCGACATACCCACACCACTACGAACCTGACCAAGCCCTACCAGTTCCAGTTCCTCGAACAGCACCTTCGCCGCGCGGGCGAGGGTGCGTGACGCCTTCAGCGAGGTCTGGGATCACGACTACAGGAATGTCAGCGGGGTGAGGTCAGGGCGCGAAGTACCAGCAGTACAGGCTCAGGCCGCTCTCCGCACGACTCACGGCTAGGGCTGACAGACGCTCAAGGAGGTCAACGGCACTGCCCGGCCCAATCTCATCGCCCATCTCGGAGACGGTCTCGGCCCACGTGAGAGCGGTAGTTCTGAGCTGATCCGTTCCTGCACTGGCCAAGGCCGCCGAGAGCGTCTGCGGAACAGCGAAGACAGTGAAGCCATCGTTGGCCATGGGCACCACGTACCGGAGCGGACTCTCCGTCCCCGTCAGCAGAGCTTCCCACCTCGGAGCTGCGTCATCCGGATAGATGCCGTCACACAGCACGGCAGGAAAATCATGGCTCTTGCGCGGTCCTACCCGCACTGCTGACTCGTCGTCTTCAGCAAGGAAGAACTCTCCTACAAGCACCATCTGCTGATTCTGGCATGTCTCGGTACACGGGAGCCCGACCAAGTGACTGCTCCGCCGCCGGGGCGTTGGTGCGGGCATGGGGCGGGGTGATCTGACGGATGCCGAGTGGGAACGGTTGCGGCCGTTCCTGCCGGTCAGCAACCGGCGTTGTGGCCGGTGGCGTGATCACCTGCGGATGATCGACGGGATTCTGCATCGGGTGCGAACCGGGGATCAGTGGCGTGACCTGCCCGAACAGTTCGGCCGGTGGAAAACCGTCTATGAACGCCACCGGCTCTGGTCCGCCGACGGCACGTGGGAGCGACTGCTCCAGCAGGTCCAGGCCGCAGCCGACGCGGCGGGTGAGATCGACTGGGACATCTCGGTGGACTTCACCATCGTCCGCGCGCATCAGCACGCGGCCGGTGCCCGCACCGACCCGCCGCCACAGCACGCAGCTTGGTATTGCTGTGCTGGGAAACCGTGACCAGGACCTCCCACGCCGCCTCGGCAGAGCAGCCGGTCCCGGCCATCAAGATCCCGCGTGCCATGTCGATGACCGGTCGACTGTCCATGGCTTGGTGCAACTGGTCGATCTCCTGTCGGAACGGCTGCACGGAATCGGACGAATGGCTTCCCGCCCGAGAGGCAGCAGTCCGTGTGCCGCGCAGAGGGGCAGACGGTCCTTTGCCGCTGCAGTCATGCTGGGAAGTCGAGCGCTGTCGCATATCACTCCCTTGCCCGCGCCCGCCCGCCGTGCACGTCGGCACTCGACCGCCCCCGCGCCGACGCTCCCTCCCCGCCTTCACCTAGGAGACGGGCGAAGCTCCAGGATCAGAAATCAGGTGCATACGTATCAACGTGCGGCCCCGGACCAGGTCTTCGGCCCGGGCGACCAGGAGTCTCTCCGGCTTTGTTCCAGGGGCTGGTTCGTTGAGCCAGACCGACTCCTGCGGGCTGTAGCGCAG
This sequence comes from Streptomyces sp. NPDC033178, assembly GCF_055577685.1. Taxonomy (NCBI): domain Bacteria; kingdom Bacillati; phylum Actinomycetota; class Actinomycetes; order Kitasatosporales; family Streptomycetaceae; genus Streptomyces; species Streptomyces sp. NPDC033178. The sequence continues at coordinate 21,215 of NZ_JBVIPT010000024.1, read as the reverse complement.
ACAGAGATGACCGGCCGGTGGCCTCGCGTTCTTGGAGGGGCGCGGGCGTGGCCACCAGCCGGTGCAGACGCGAGGGGCTGTCACACCATGGGGTCGGTGTCCCCGCTACGCGTGCCGCCTTGCTGCTCGCTCTGCTCCGTGAGCCGGCGAGCCTTGTCCTTCAGCCGCTGACGCTCATCCGGATCGGTAGCACGCTCCGCGGCCTGTTCCATCTCCCGCGCCTTCTGGCGCATCTGCTGGGCACGACCGCCGGACTCGTCTGCAACGCTCATGATCACTCCTTGGGTGATGGGGAAGAGCGGGCCCCACCAGCGAAACAGCGACCCCGCACCCGCGCATCTCGAACGCTCACCCAGCGTCATCTGCACAACCCTGCCGGGCCCATGCGGGCGCGAGAATCCTGCGGGCTGCGCCCGCAGTCGTCGCTGGCCCTGCAGGCTTCCGGGCGCGCCCGTCTTGACTTCGACAACTGCCGGGAACATGGCTTGCGGGCCGATACCGTGCCGCCCACGGGCTGGGCGGAGGGCGCTGCGCGCCCGGCTTTCCGGGTGTCGGCGACGGCCCCGACGCCGGGCAGGAATCGGGGCGGCCAATCCGCACGGGTCCCGCTGTCGACCAACGGGACAACTGCACGTGCCAATCGGATACGCGCCCGACCCCCAAAGAGGTCACGATTCTTCCCACTTCTCACGGAGGCCGGTTGCTTCCGTCGTCCTGCGCTGCGCGGCTCCGGCCGCCAGTGAGGAATAGTCCGCCCGGTGACCGCCACGCCGTCACGTGTACCGGGTGCTCGACCCCGCCCCGTGTACGCGCACCGGCCGAAGACCTTCCCGACCGCTACCCCTGCCGGATGGTGCACGGCACGTGCCGGCCCACGGAGGGAGAATGAGAGAACATCCCGGAGCGCTGAAGGCGGTGGGAACCATGGTGCTGCCGATGGTCGTAGGTGTCGATGGCTCGGAGCCCAGCCTCCATGCCGTCGACTGGGCCGTGGACGAGGCGATCCGCCACGGAGTGCCGCTACGGGTCGTCCACGCCTCGCTCTGGGAGCGGTACGAGGGTGCGGCCCTGGCGGACACACCCGATGTCGTCTCCGATGCGGTGACCGGACACGATCTCGCCGAGAGCGTCGTGGCGGGAGCGGCCCTGCGGGCCGGGCTGCGCGCCCCGATGCTGGAGATCAGCACGGGCGTGGTGCCGGAGGATCCCGTGTCGGCTCTGCTGCGCGAGGCACTGCGCGCCAGTGCCGTCGTGACCGGTGTACGAGGCAGGGGCCCGATCAGGGAACTCCTGCTGGGCTCGGTCAGTCTCTCCCTCGCCGCCCGTGCTCCCTGCCCGGTCGTCGTCGTACGCGGCCGGGTGCAGAACAGACAAGCCGCCATCGGACGAATCGTTCTGGGCGTCGGAACCGGTGCCACAGCACCGGCAACGGTCCGGTACGCGTTCCGGGAGGCCGCGGTGCGCGCGTGCGAGATCGAGGCCGTACGGGCCTGGCGTCGCCCGGCGCACCGGACCGCGCCGCATCCGCTGCCGGCCGGGGAGCCCGCCCACGCCGAGGAGGACGAAGCCGCGGCCCTGCTCGACGAGGCACTGGACGGCGTCGCCCATGAGTACCCCGGCGTGATCGTGCACCGCGCGCTTGTCGAGGGCTCCGCACGCCATGCGCTGGTGGCCCGGTCCTCGGCGGGCGATCTCCTGGTCATCGGCGCCCGTCGGCCTCGCGGCCACCTCGGACCGCAGCTCGGCCTGGTGGGACACACGGTGCTGCACCACTCCGACTGCCCGGTGGTGGTGGTTTCCCAACAGGAGTGACATGGCGGACTGACTGCGGCCGTCACCAGGCGGGCCTGTCGACTGGTTTTGCAGTGGGTGGCGAAGGCGTCCCGGCCGTCGGTCGATCTGCACGATCCGGTCCTGGCGCGGGATGTGCTGGAGTCGCTGCGCCGAATGTTCGACGGGGGCGAGGCGGCGGTGGAGACGATGCGCCGTAAGCGCGAGGTGCTGGTGCACGCGCTGCACTACGCCGTGGTGCGGGGCGAGCTGGGCAGTCATCCGTTGGAGAAGATCCCAGGACGGGTCCCCAAGCCGGCGGTCTCGGTGTATCCGCGGGTGGTGGCCAACTCTCACCAGGCACGAGATCCACTGGACGCCGTCTCCTACGTGGGCGGCTACCGGCGGGCCCGGGGGCGTCGGCTGGTCGGGTTCTTCGCCGGAATGTATGGAACGGGAGCACTTCTCAGGTGCGCATGAGTGGCGGGTTCTCCCCGCGTGTGAAGAGCGATGTCCGTGCTGTGGGCGCGGTCGGCAACGCCGGCGGGGTCCTGGTTGCCGAATCGGTCGGGGGCCACGAGGCGCGCCGGGTGATTGAGCGAGCCGTTGGGTGCGTGGCGCAAGTCGCTTGCGGTGCACGACGCGCCAAGGTGTTGATCGAACTGGCGCTCGCGCTCGTCTTGGGCGGGGACCGCCGCGCGGATGTCTGGCCTGCTGCGCGCCGAGCCGTCGGTCTACGGGCGGGCTGCGTCTGAGCCGACGGTCTCGCGCACCATCAGTGCGCTGCCGAGGGGGCCCAGTACGTCGCAGGGTGGCTTTCCGCCTTGGCCTTGAGACGGATCAGAGCCGGGCGCTCGACGGCCCGGACGCCGGTGCCTGTGAACGGCTGCGCGCTCACGTACTGGCAGTGGCAGATGCCACCGCTTCGGACGTCTGTCGGCGCGGCTGCCTGCTCGCCAAGGGCACCGCCGAGCTGTCGGAGCAGGATCCGGCCGTCGCGGCGATGGCCCGCCGGACGTTCGCGGCCATCGAGGACCTGCTCACTTCCTGCATCGCGGGAGCGCAACGGGCGGGTGACATCAAGCAGGACGAGGACCCCACTCGACTTGCCGGACTCCTGCTGGCCGTGCTGCGCGGGATCGAAGCGCTTGGCAAAGGCGGAAGCAGCCCCGACTCGCTACACGCGATCGCCGAAACAGCCTTGGCTGTCCTGCCGCGCCCCTAGGACAGCTGCGATCCGGGCCGGAGCGGAGGATCCTCCGTCGCCCTGGCGGCCTGATCAACCCCTGCAGGGGAGTCCTGGGGCAGGGTGCTCCCACTGGATCCCGGTGTGAAGCACGTAGAGGGCGCCGCACAGTATGTCCCGGCCGACAGCGGCTTGTGCTCTGGATACCGGGAGGAAGCGACGTTCACACTGCGGCAGCAGCGGCTCCAGCCGCTCATTGGACACGATCCACGGTGAAGATGCCACACAACGCCCGAGCGGCCAACTCCCGCGCCGGACACGGCGTCCAGGAGCGTTCCACCTCATTGTGTCAGCCGTTGCAAAAGGTGTAGCGGGCGCATTAGGAGCCCGGCTACCGATTGCGTTTCGGCTGGTGGGGTGACGACGGGGCGTCCGGGACCGGGGCGGCCGCGTCAGCCGCCGGTCATCTTGCGTACCAGGGGTGCAACCTTGGTGCCATACAGCTCGATGTTGGTGAGGAGCGTGCTGTGCGGCATGCCGGTCATCGCGTACTTCAGGTCGAAGCGGGTCGCGTCGAGTTCCTTGAGTGTCGCTGTGATCTTTCGGGCCACGGTTTCGGGTGATCCCACGTGCAGCGCGCCACCCGGGCCCACGTCGCGCATGAGGCTCTCGCGGGTGGGGGTACGGAAGCCACGCTGCTTGGACACACTTCGGATCGCCGCCTCGAACGCGGGCAGAAACTCCTCCACCGCCTGCTCGTCGGTGGCGGCGACATGGCCCGGCGCATGAACGCCCACGGGCCGCCGGGGCTGTCCGAACTTCTCCAGCGCCTGCTGGAACAACTGGGAGAACGGTGCGAAGCGGGCCGTGTCGCCCCCGATGATCGCGAGCATCAGCGAGAAGCCGTACCTGGCGGTCCGGACGACCGATTGGGGGCTGCCGCCGACGCCGACCCAGGTCGGGATCGCTCCCGACTCGCTGTGCGGGTAGACGGAGAGGCCGTCGAGCGACGCGCGGGTGTTGCCGGACCAGGTGACGGGCTTCTCCCGCAGCAACTCGGCGAACAGGCCGAGCTTCTCCTCGAACAGTTCCTCGTAGTCGTTCAGGTCATAGCCGAAGATCGGGAAGGACTCGGTGCTCGATCCTCTGCCGAGGATCACCTCGGCGCGGCCGCCGGACACACCGTCGAGCGTGGCGTACCGCTGGAAGACCCGGACGGGGTCGTCGGAACTGATCACCGTCACCGCGGAACCCAGACGGATGCGCGAGGTGCGGGCCGCGATGGCCGCGAGCACGACGTCGGCGGCGGAGAGCGGCATCGTGTCGGTGTGGTGCTCGCCGATCGCGAAGTGATCCAGGCCGACCTGGTCGGCGAGGACGCCTTCCTCGACCAGTCCGCGGATGGTCTCGCCGTGCGTCAGCGGTGTGCCCTCGGCGTCGTTCGTCACGTCGCCGAAGGTGTCGAGCCCGAGCGTGATGTCTCTGGCCATGTCGTACTCCTCGGGTTTGCACCGGGCCTCAGGTCGCGATGCGCCTCAGTGCGTGGATGAGCTGGATGAGGTCGGCGTCTTCGAGATGGTCGAAGACGTGGCGTCGGGCGCTGGCCAGGTGGGCCGGCCATGCCTCCTCCAGGCGGGCGAGGCCGGCGTCGGTGAGGACGGCGTTCCACCCGCGGGCGTCCTCGTCGCACCTGGTGCGTTCGATCAGGCCCTGGTTCTCCAAGCGGGTGACGATGCGGGTCATCCCGCTCAGCGAGAGGTTGGCGGTGGCGGCGAGCTCGCTCATGCGCATCCGCCGGTCCGGGGCCTCGGACAGATGCATGAGCGTCGTGTACTCGGAGAGCGGCAGGCGTTGCTCACGCATCATGTCGGTGTCGATCACTCGGGGCAGGACGATCATCACCCTGCCGAGTTCGCGCAACAGCGCTTCCTCGTGCGGGCTCAGCGGGTGCAGTGACTGTTCGGCGCTCGGCATGCCTTCATATTACTTCCTTGACGCAACAAGTATCAGGGGATTTACTTGACGCGACAAGGAGATCCGCGGATGGAGTCCGTATGCGCGGATGGATCAGCAACGGCTCACGGAGGAGCAGTCATGACCAAGATCGGGATCATCCTCGGCAGTACCCGTCCGGGACGCAACGGGGAGGCCGTCGCCCGCTGGGTGTACGAGGTCGCCGCGCAGCGCACCGACGCGGAGTTCGAGCTGGTCGACCTGCTCGACTTCAAGCTCCCGCACCTCGACGAGGCGTACCCGCCGTCACTGGGCCAGTACACGCAGCCGCACACCCTGAGCTGGGCGGGCAAGATCGCCTCGTTCGACGGCTTCGTGATGGTGACGCCGGAGTACAACCACTCCACCTCCGGCGCGCTGAAGAACGCCATCGACTTCCTCTATGCCGAGTGGAACAACAAGGCCGTCGGGTTCGTCAGCTACGGCTCGGCCGGTGGTACGCGCGCGGTGGAGCACCTGCGGCTGATAGCCGGCGAGTTGCAGATGGCGGATGTGCGGGCCCAGGTCGCGCTGTCGCTGTTCACGGACTTCGAGAACTTCAGTGTGTTCAAGCCCAGCGAATTCCAGCGGGAGTCGCTGGGTACCACGCTTGACCAGGTCGTGGCCTGGAGCCAGGCGTTGGCGCCGCTGCGGGCCGCTTGAGGCGAGCGCGGGAGCTGTTCTCGTCCACTCCGCCGCCGGCCGCGAAAGGTATGCAATGGGAATAGATGCCACGGATCTGGCCCACGGGCTTTTCCGGGTACTTGAAACTGGCGATCCGACTCTGGCCGCCGACACGGTGGGCGAGGGCTTCCACAACCGCGAAGCGGCTGTCTCACCCCCGGCCTGCGCGATCCCAGGACCGGCAGGGGTTCTGGCCTCGGGTGCGTGGATGCGCTCGGCCTTCAGCGACCTGCGCTTCCCCATCCTCGGCATGGCCCGCAACGATGGCCAGGTCTGGGTGCGACTGCGCATGCAGGGGCGGCACACCGGCCCGTTCGTACGCTTCCGGGACGGTGCGCTCGACCAAGCCATCCCCCCGACCCACCGCGAGATCGACTTCGAGCAAACACACGTGCTCGATCTGCGTGACGGCAAAGTGGTCAAGCACGAGGCAGTACGGGACGACATCACCATGCTCGGCCAGCTCGGAGTTTTCCCCCCGGCCCCGGCCACCGCTCTGCGCATGCTCGCCTGGCGGGTGTCCGGACGAGCCGCTCGCGCGGCCGCCCAGGTCTCGACGCAGGCGGCCGGGGCGGCCGCCCTCCTGCGGGATGCGTCGCACGGCAGAGCAACACCTGGCGCTCTCTGAGTTGCACGACGAGTTGCACGACACTCACGCATCTGCCCGAGGCCCCGGATTCCTTTGCGCACAAAGGGGCTGTTCCAACCTTTGTCCGGGGCCGGTGTCGGCACTGGGCCGTCTTTGAGAACTGTTCACAGCCATCGGCCACGTTGAGGATGCCCAAATGAGCGACCTTCCCCCGTCCGCGAAGATGCTGCAGATGCTTTCGGGCTATCAGGTGTCACAGGCCCTGTACACGATGGCGGAGCTCAATGTCCCCACGCTCCTGCTGCAGGGGCCCCTCACGGTCCAGCAGCTGGCAGAGGCTACAGATGCCAACACCGACGCGCTGCGGCGAGTCATCCGCTCCCTGGAGCCCATCGGCGTGTTCCGGATGGACGAGGACACGGTCGAGGTCACCGAACTGGGCACCACGCTGGCCGACGGACTCCCACACTCGGTCCGGGCGGTCGCGCGGTTTTGGATGCACACCCATTACGCCCCCTTCAATGACCTCCTGCACAACGTCAAGACAGGAGAGAACGCTGCGACACACTTCTTCGGCAAGCCCTTCTTCGACTGGATCGCCGAGGACCCGCAGCGGGTCGAGATCCAGAACGCGGCGATGTCATCGGTCGGACTGCGCGGCTCTGCCCTGGACGGCTACCGACTTCCGGGCACAGGCACCGTCGCTGACATCGGTGGAGCTGACGGAAGCCATCTGGTGCAACTGCTCAGCGACGACGACACGCCCAATCGCGGTGGCATCGTGTTCGACCTGCCGGAAGTGGTCGCCGCAGCCCACAGCCGTATCGCCGCAGCCGGCCTGTCAGAACGGATAGGGGTGGTAGGAGGCGACTTCTTCGACGGCGTCCCCACAGCCGACGCCTACTTCATGTCGGTGGTCCTGCACGACTGGGACGATGACAAGAGCGTGCAGATCCTCCGCAACATCGCCAAGGCCGCACCCGATGGAGCCCGTCTGGTACTCGCGGAAATGGTGATTCCCGAGGACGGCTCCCCACATCCCGCCAAGGTACTTGATGTGGCAATGATGGCCCTGTTCGGCGGCCGCGAGCGTACCGCCAAAGAATGGTCCGCCCTGCTGCACGCGGGCGGCTTCACCCTGGACCGCATGATCGAACGGCCGTCCCCCGTCTGGCTCATTGAGGCAACGCGGAGCTGACGAAGCCGCCCAACAGAACGCGGGAGTTCGCTTACCCGTGAGGCGCAAGGTTGTGATCAGTCGCCGTAGTGTGGACGCTACACCGGGATGACCACAGGTGACGACACGTCAGAACATCCAGCACGGATCCAGCGACGGTAACACCAACGGGGCCGACCCGATTCATCCAGCTGATCTGTCGGATTCTCAGCCGAGATGGCGTGTCCGCTCTACCAAGTCCTCGACACCATCCAGAACGCCCTGAGGTGCTGGACCGGCATCTGCACCACCTGGCCACCAACCCCTGCCCAGCAGGACTCCAAGACCGAGACAGACCTAACGGAGTCCTATTGGCCTTCCGCCCCTCGACTCCATCGCGGCAGGCTGGGAGGCGTGTGACGAGAGTCTCGCCATCCCCCAGGGTGTCGACAGGCACACCTGGTCGCTGAGGCGGGTACTGAACGTGGCCGAGGCGTCCCTGGACATGGCGTCCGAGGACGACGCCGAGCGAACGGAGCATAGCCTGGCGCAGACGATCGGCTGTTGGTCCTCGTCGATGCGGGGGTGCTCCGGCCCCGGACCTCGATCTGAGACCTCCGCTGGCCATCAGAAACGGAGTTTGGCCGACACCAACCGCTCCAACGCCGAAGCCCCCGAACGCCTGGACCGCACTGTGCGCAGCGCCCGGCGCCCTGGGGCGAACGCAGGGCGCTGCCGGACTCCGACGGACGGATTATGCCGCGAGTTCCTTGGTGATGCGGTCGAGCATGAAGGTCGAGGACTCGCGGGCGCGTTCCTCCCAGGCGAAGACGCAGGCGGTGGCGACGCCATCGAAGTTGAGGTCGCGGAGTGTGCCGAAGAAGGCGTCCCAGTCGACTTCACCCTGGTCGATGTCGAGGTGCTGGTGGATGCGGGCGGTGGTGCCGGGCGGGTTGAGGATGTAGCGCAGGCCGGAGGAGCCCTTGTGGTTGAAGGAGTCGGCGATGTGCACGTGCTGGAGCTTGTCCCCGGCGTAGCGCATCATCTTCGCGATGTCCGCGCCGACTTCGGCGGCCCCGGAGAGGTGGAAGGTGTGTGGGGCGCAGTAGAGGTAGTTCACCCAGGGCTTGTTGATCGCCCGTACGAGGTCGACGGCCGGGGTGTTCTCCTCGCAGAAGTCGTCCGGGTGGGCCTCCAGGTTGAGGGCGATGCCCTCGCGCTCGAACAGCGGCAGCAGCTCCTCCAGCGAGCGCCAGAACGCCGCCTCGCTCTCCGCGGCGCGGTCCGGGCGGCCGTTGAACTCCGAGTTCATCAGCGGGCATTCGAGGTCGGCGGTGATCTCGATCATCCGCTTCCAGTAGCGGACCGCGGCCTGCCGCTCGGTCTCGTCGGGCGAGGACCACTTGTACAGCGGCAGTATGGAGGACAGCTTCACGCCGTGTGTGCGCAGGGAGTTCTTCAGCGCGGCGACGCGTTCGTCGTTCGCCCGAGGGTGCAGGAAGAAGGGCATGAAGTCGTCGCGGGGCGACAACTCGATGTGCTCGTAGCCGAGTTCGGCGACCGTGCGCACCATGTCGTCGATCGGCAGAGCGCGGAGCATGTACGGGTCGAGGGCGATTTTCATGCGGTGCCTCCGTAAAGGGCCGGGCGGGGCTTCATGTCGACGGTGACGACGGTGCTGTCGGAGTCCAGGGACCGCACGGCGGCGTCGGTGATGACGGTGGCGGCATAGCCGTCCCATGCGGACGGGCCGGTGGGCTCGGTGCCTGCCTCGACGGAGGCGATCCACTCGCGGAACTCGGTGTCGAAGGCGTCGGCGAAACGCCACTTCCAGTCCTGCAGTACGGCGGTGCCGTGGCGGCCGGCCGTGCGGACCCCGACGGCGGCCGGGTCGGGCAGCCGTACGAGGCCGTCCTCGGCGACGGTCTCGCACTGGATGTCGTAGCCGTACTGGCAGTTGACGAAGACCTCCAGGTCGATGCGGACCCCGTTCTCGGTTTCGAAGAGCATGATCTGCGGGTCCTTGAGGTGCGCGAACCGCTTGCTCGTGGCGCGCGGTGTGATCACCTGGGCGGAGACGATCTCGTCGTCGAGCAGCCAGCGCAGTACGTCGATCTCGTGCACGGCGGTGTCCTGCGCGGCCATCCGCGAGGTGTAGGCGTCCGGCACGGTCGGGTTGCGGTGTGCGCAGTGCACGATCAGCGGGGCGCCGATGGAACCGGAGGCGAGGACCTCCTTCATCTGGCGGTAGCCGGGGTCGAAGCGGCGCATGAAGCCGACCTGGACCAGACGGCGGCCGTGGGCACGCTCCGCCTCGACGACACGCAGACAGTCCTCGGCGGTGGTGGCCAGCGGCTTCTCGCAGAACACCGGCTTACCGGCCGCGATGGCGTTCAGGACGTGCTCGGCGTGGGTGGGGCCCCAGGAGGTGACGAGGACGGCGTCCACGTCGGGGGAGTCGATCAGATCGGCACCGGTCGGCAGCGCGGTGGCGCCGACGCGGGCGGCCACCTCGGCGGCGCGGGCCTGGTCGATGTCGGTCACGGCGGTGACGGTGGCACCGGTGACGACATCGGTGAGGCGGCGGATGTGGTCCTGGCCGATCATTCCGGCGCCGATGACACCTACACGTACGGTCATGTCGATTCCTTGAGAAGGAGAGGGATCAGGAGTAGCGGGCCCGGAGTTCGGCTTCGAGCGTTTCGAGGGTGCGGCCCTTGGTCTCGGGGACGTAGAGCTTGACGAAGGTGAGCGAGAAGACGCCCGCCACCACGAAGAGGAAGAACGTGTTGGAGACTCCGATGCCGGAGACCAGGGACGGGAAGACCAGTCCGATCGCGAAGTTGGTCAGCCACAGCACCACGGCCGCGACGCCCATGCCGAAGCCGCGTATCCGCATCGGGAAGATCTCCGACAGCATCAGCCAGGTCACCGGTGAGATCGCGCCCTGCTGGAAGGCGAGGAAGGTGACCGTCATCGCGAGCACGGCAAACGCCCGGCCGTCGCCGGACGGCAGCACCAGAGAGAAGACACCGATCAGCAACAGGGCTGCTGTCGTGCCGATCTGACCGGTCATCAGCATCGGCCGACGGGGCACGCGGCCCAGCAGCCAGATTCCGACGAAGGTCGCCAGCACCGAGATCACGCCGTTGGCGATGTTCGCCGTGAGCGCGCTGTCGGCGGCGAAGCCGGCGTCGGTGAGGATCTGGGTGCCGTAGTACATGATCGTGTTGACGCCGGTGATCTGCTGCACGATCGCGATGCCGAAACCGACGAACATCAGCTTGCGCAGCCACAGCGTGGACTTCATGTCCTGCCAGCCGCCGAGTTTCTGCTTCTCCTCATTGACGGCGAGCGCGGACACCTCGGCGAGTTCGGCCTCGGCGCGCTGCCGGGACCGTACCTGCTTGAGGACTTCCAGGGCTTCGCCGAAGCGGGTTTGGGAGGCCAGCCAGCGCGGGCTCTCCGGCATCACCAGCATGCCGAACCAGAGCACGACGGCCGGGATCGTGGCGAGCACGAGCATCCAGCGCCAGACACCGCCGGACTCGCCGCCAACCCGGGCGATGATCGCGTTGGAGGTGAAGGCGAGCAACTGGCCGCTGACGATCATCAGTTCGTTACGGGTGACCAGCGCGCCGCGCCGCTCGGCGGGCGAGATCTCCGCGAGGTAGACGGGCACGGTCACCGAGGCGCCACCCACCGCGAGGCCGAGCACGAACCGGGCCACCACCATGACCGCGGTGTTCGGTGCCAGCGTGCAGCCCAGCGCGCCGACGAAGAACACCACGGCGAGGACGAGAATCGTACGGCGACGTCCGCGCGCATCCGACAGCCGGCCGCCGGTGACCGCGCCCAGTGCCGCGCCGAGGAGCAGCGAACTGGTGACCATGCCCTCGGTGAAGGGGGTGAGGCCCAGATCGTCGGTCATGTACGGGAGGGCGCCGTTGATGACACCGGTGTCGTAGCCGAAGAGCAGTCCGCCGAAGGTGGCGATCAGGGTGATGACGCGCAGCCGCCGGGAGACGGCGGGCGGGGCGTCGTTCGTGAGGGGCGGGGTCTGAGCCGCGTCGTCCCTGACGTCCATGGCAGCCTCCTACCGGTCGAGGTTCGGGCGTCGGGTACCCGTCAGCCCGCAGTCGGCCAGGTGCTCACGGGTGCTGACCGCGATGGGCAGCGGTACCTCGGGAGCGCACGGGTACAGGTCCTGCTCGACGATCACGAACAACTCGGCGTCCAGCTGGGCGAGTTCGGTTACCACGTCGGCCGGGTTCGGCACACCGGACGGAGGTGACACGCACACCCCGCGCTTGACGGCTTCGCCGAACGACAGATCCTCGGCTGCCACTTGGGCCAGCACGGCCGGATCCATCTGCTTGATGTGGACGTAGCCGACGCGTTCGCCGAAGCGGCGGATCAGGTCGAGGTTGTCGCCCCCGCCGTACGCCACGTGCCCGGTGTCCAGGCAGAGGTTGGTGTAGCGGGAGTCGGACTCGTTGAGCAGCCGCTCGATCTCCGGCTGGGTCTGGATGTGGCTGTCCGCGTGCGGGTGGATGACGAGCCGTACGTCGTAGTCGTCGAGCAGCAGCCTGCCGAGCCGGTCGGCGGCCTTGCCGAAGCCGGCCCACTGCTCGGCGGTCAGCTCGGGAGACTCGGTGAACGCACCGGTCTTCTCGTCCCGGTACATCGGCGGGATGAACACGAGGTGATGGGCGCCCGCGGCGGCGGTCAGCGTGGCGACCTGGCGGACGTGGGCGAGCATGTCGTCCCAGGCCTCCGGCCGGTGCAGTGCGCCGAAGGCGGTGCCGCCGGAGACCTGGAGGCCGCGGGCGTCGAGCTCGGCCTTCAGCCGCTGCGGGTCGGTGGGGAGATAGCCGTACGGTCCGAGCTCCAGCCACTGGTATCCGGCCGTGGCCAGCTCGTCGAGGAAGCGGGTGTACGACACCTGGTGCTCGTCCTCGGGGAACCAGATACCCCAGGAGTCGGGGGCGGAGCCCAGGCAGAGGTTGCCTGCGACGGTGCGGAGCGGGGATGGCGCCGTTGCCATGGCGTCTCCTTAGAGGATGAGGGAGAGGGGAGGGGGTCTCTCAGTTGGAGGTGGGGAAGTCGAAGCCGGCGGTCACCTGCTGCTTGGGCTGGGGCCAGCGGGTGGTGACGACCTTGGGGCGGGTGTAGAAGCGGATGCCCTCGGCGCCGTGGATGGGGGAGTCGCCGATGAGGGAGTCCTTCCAGCCGCCGAAGGAGTAGTACGACATCGGCACGGGCACCGGCACGTTGACGCCGATCATGCCGACCTTGACGTTGCGCTGGAAGCGGCGGGCTGCTTCGCCGGAGGCGGTGAACAGGGCGGTTCCGTTGCCGTACGGGTTGGCGTTGATGAGATCGATCGCCTCGTCGAGGGAGTCGGCGCGGACGATGGCGAGCACCGGGCCGAACAGCTCCTCCTTGTAGGCGTCCATCTCGGTGGTGACGTGGTCCAGGAGGGAGGGGCCGGTGAAGTAGCCCTCCTCGTGGCCGTCGACCTTCAGCCCGCGGCCGTCGACGACGACGGTGGCGCCCTGCGTGGCGGCGGTGCCGACGGCGTTCTCGACGCGTTCCTGCGCGGCCTTGGTGACCAGCGGGCCCATGTCCACGCCCGGGGCGTCACCGGGGCCGACCTTCACTTCGCGGGCCTTGCGCTCCAGCACCTCCACCAGCCCGTCCGCCGCGTCACCCACGGCGACCGCGACGGAGACGGCCATGCAGCGTTCGCCCGCGGAACCGTAGGCGCCGGCGGTGATGTGGTTGGCGGCGAACTCCAGGTCGGCGTCCGGGAGGACGACGGCGTGGTTCTTGGCACCGCCCAGCGCCTGGACCCGCTTGCCGGCCGCGATCCCCGTCTCGTGCACGTACTTGGCGATCGGCGTGGAGCCGACGAAGGAGACGGCTTCGATGCCGGGGTGGGTGAGGATGGCGTCGACTGCTTCCTTGGCGCCGTGCACGACGTTGAAGACGCCGTCCGGCAGCCCGGCCCGCTGGTACAGCTCGGCGACGAAGTTGGCGGCGGACGGGTCGCGCTCACTCGGCTTGAGGATGAAGGTGTTGCCGGTGGCGATGGCGATGGGGTGCATCCAAAGGGGCACCATGGCGGGGAAGTTGAAGGGTGTGATGCCCGCGACGACGCCGAGGGGCTGGCGGAAGTTGTGGACGTCGATGCCGCGGGAGACCTGGTCGGAGAAGGACCCCTTCAGTACGTCGCCGAGGCCGCAGGCGAACTCGACGACCTCGCGGCCGCGGGTGATTTCGCCGCGGGCGTCGTCGACGGTCTTGCCGTGCTCGGCGGAGATGATCCGGCCGAGTTCTTCCTCGTGGTCGACGAGGAGCTGCCGGAAGGCGAACATCACCTGGGTGCGCTGGGTGAGGGAGGACTCGGACCAGGTCTCGAAGGCCTTCGCCGCGGCGGTGACGGCGGTGTCCACGTCGGCGGCCGAGCCCAGGGCGACCTGCGCCTGCTCCTGGCCGGTGGCCGGGTTGAACACCGGGGCGGTGTCAGCGCCCGGGACCGGTGAACCGTTGATCCAGTGGGGGATGGTTGTCACGTCAGGTTCCCTCTCAGAGGTAGTGCCGCTGGGCGAGCTTGTGCGCGGCGTACGTCTCGTACGCGGCGCGGGTGGAGTCCAGAGCGGAGGTCTGGCTGACGGGGACGTCCCACCAGCCGTGGCCGGGCGGGTTGGGCCCGTACAGGTCGGTCTCGACGTGCACGACGCTGGTGCGGGTCGCGGCCTTCGCCTTCTCCATCGCGGCGCGGAACTCGTCCACGGACGTGGCGTGCAGGACGTCTGCGCCGAGCGAGGAGGCGTTCGCGGCCAGGTCGACCGGGAGGACGTCGCCGTCGAGGAGGCCCGAATCGTCGTCGCGGAAGCGGTACTTGGTGCCGAAGCGCTGCGAGCCGAGCGACTCGGACAGGGCGCCGATGGAGGCGAAGCCGTGGTTCTGGACGAGCACGATGATGACCTTCAGGCCCTCCGAGACCATGGTCACGATCTCCTGAGCCATCATCAGATACGAGCCGTCACCGACCAGGACGACGACCTCGCGGCTCGGGTCGGCCATCTTGGCGCCGGCGCCGGCGGCGACCTCGTAGCCCATGCAGGAGTACGCGTACTCCACGTGGTAGGCCTTCGGATCCCGCGCCCGCCACAGCTGCTGGAGGTCACCGGGCATCGAACCGGCGGCGTTGATGACGACGTCGCGGTCGCCCAGGACGTCGTTGAGCGCGCCGAGGATCTCGGTCTGGGCGGGCAGCGGACCGTGGCCGACGTTGAAGCACTTGTCCTCGATCTCCCGTGTCCGGGCGATGAGTTGGCGGGTGCGGTCGCGGTATTCCGGCTCGACCTCCCAGTCCGTCAGCGCGCCCGCGAGGGCCTGGACGCCGAGCCGGGCGTCGGCCACCAGCGGCTCCGCGGAGTGCTTCACGGCGTCCAGGCGGGCCACGTTGAGGTTGACGAACGTGACGTCAGGGTTGCCGAAGACGGTGTGGCTGGCGGTGGTGAAGTCGCTGTACCGGGTGCCGATGCCGAGGACGACGTCCGCCTTGCGCGCGAGTTCGTTCGCCGCGTACGACCCGGTCGAGCCGATGCCGCCGACCGCGTACGGGTGGTCCCAGGGCACCGCGCCCTTGCCGGCGTGCGTGTCCGCCACCGGGATGCCGGTGGCCTCGGCGAAGGCGCGCAGCTGGGTCTCGGCACCGGAGTACACGGCGCCGCCGCCGGCCACGATCAGCGGCCTGCGCGCGCCGCGCAGCAGGCGTGCGGCCCGCTCGATCGCGGCCGGCTCGGGAACCGGGCGGCCCACGTGCCACACCCGGCGCCGGAAGAAGGAGACGGGCCAGTCGTACGCCTCGGCCTGGACGTCCTGGGGCAGCGAGAGCGTGACGGCGCCGGTCTCGACCGGGTCGGTGAGCACGCGCATCGCGGCCAGCGCGGCCGGGATGAGCTGCTCGGGCCGGGAGATCCGGTCGAAGTACTTGGACACGGCCCTAAAGGCGTCGTTGACCGTGACGTCCCCGCCGCGGGTGTCCTCCAGCTGCTGGAGGACGGGGTCGGCGGCGCGGGTGGCGAACATGTCGCTGGGCAGCAGCAGGACCGGGATGCGGTTGGTCGTCGCCAGCGCCGCGCCGGTGATCATGTTCGTGGAGCCGGGGCCTGTCGACGCCGAGCAGGCGAAGGTGGCCAGCCGGTCGCGCATCTTCGCGTACGCCACCGACGCGTGCACCATGCCCTGCTCGTTGCGGGCCAAGTAGTAGGGCAGGTCGGCCTCTTGGGTGACGGCGGCCTGCAGGAGCGCTTGGCCCAGACCGGCCACGTTGCCGTGTCCGAAGATGCCCCAGACCCCGGGGATCAGCCGCTGTTCCTGGCCGTCGCGCTCGCTGTACTGGTTCGCCAGGAAGCGCACGAGGGCCTGTGCGGTGGTGAGCCTGATCGTTTCCATCACTCGGTCTCCTTGGCCCCGAACGGCAGCCGGGGGTCTCTCGTCTGGGACTCCCAGGTGCCGCGGACCCACCCGTGGACGGGGTCGTCGCAGATCAGCCAGGCGCGGTCCTGGCCGGGGCCGGCCATGACGTTGAGGTAGTAGAGGTCGTAGCCGGGCGCGGCGATCGACGGGCCGTGCCAGCCGTGCGGGATCAGGACGGTGTCACCGGAACGGACCTCGGCGAGCACGTCGATCGGCCGCTCCGGGGTGCCGTAGACCCTCCCCCACGCTCGGCTTCGCTCGCGCGGGGGCACCCCCAGGTAGGCGAAGCCGTCCTCGCCCGCGACCTGGAAGTAGTAGATCTCCTCCAGCTCGGACTCGACCGGCCGGCCGCTGTCGTCCGTGCGGACCTCGTCGTGCTTGTGCGGCGGGTACGAGGACCAGTTGCCGCCGGGCGTGAGGACCTCGCACACCAGCAGCTGCTCGGCGTCGAACGTGCCCGGCAGGCAGTAGTTGTTGACCTGGCGGGAGCAGTTCCCGGCACCGCGCAGCTCGACGGGCACGTCCTCCTTGCGCCCGTACCGAGCCGAGTGACCTCCCTGCTCGGTACGGGCGGAGGGCAGCGCGAACAGACCTCCCTGCGCGCTGCTGATCAGGGCCTCCGACTCGCGCGGCAGATACGCGAAGTCGGTGGCGGAGGCGAACACGCCCGTCCGACCGGCGAGTTCGAAGGCCCTGCCGTCCGTGGTGACGGTGCAGGAGCCCGCCAGCGGCAGGACCAGGAACTCGGAGTCATGGGTGGACAGGGCGTGCGCCTCACCCGGCTTCAGGGTCAGGATCCTGAGGCCGGAGTATCCCCAGCCCGCCGACTCGGGCGTGACCAGGAGGTCGTAGGGTCCGTCGGCCGAAGTCCCCTTCGGCAGGTGGTACTTGCTCGTGTCGGTCACAGCAGGCTCACCGCCTTGTCGACCGCGCCGGCGACGTCGCCGTTCGAGGGGTAGAGCAGGGAGCGTCCGACGACCAGTCCCTGCGCGGTGGGCTGCTTGAGGGCCTTGCCCCAGGAGGCGAAGGCGGCGGCGGGGTCCTTGACCTCGCCGCCCAGCAGCAGCGCGGGCATGGTGGAGGAGCCCAGGACGCGTTCCATGTCCTCGACGACGGGGAGCTTCAGCCAGGTGTAGGCGGTGCGGCGGCCCAGGCCCGAGGCGATGGTGATCGACTTGACGACAGCGTCCGTGGAGAGGTCGTTGCGGATCCGTCCGTCCTGCCAGGCCGATATGAACGGCTCGACCAGGGCTATGAGTTGACGGTCGTTCAGTTCGTCGAGGGCGCGGGCCGTGTTCTCCAGGGCCGACGGGGTCGCAGGGTCGTCGAGGGCGATGCGGGTGAGCATCTTGCCGCCGTCGAAGCCCATCGCGGCGATCGTCTCGGCGTCGTAGCCGGTGAAACGGTCGTCGATCTCGAATGCGGAGCCCGCGAGCCCGGCCCGGTTCATCGAGCCGAAGACGCTCTTGCCGTCGAGCACGCCGAGCAGCAGCAGGTCTTCGAGGATGTCGGCGGTGGCCAGCACACCGGTCACGCCGGGCCGCTCCAGGGCGACGCACAGGCGGTCCAGCAACTGGAAGCGGTCGGCCATGGCGGTGGGATCGCCGCCGACGCCGTTGGCTCCGCGCGCGGGATGGTCCGCCGCGATGATCATCGCCTTGCCGTGCTCGCCGAGCAGCGAGGCGGCTCTGACACGGCGTGCGGCGGCCGCCGCGATGGCGCCAGGGGCGTTCACCCGGGCGTCCACGATCCGGCTCACGTTCTCGGACAGCACGTCGTCACACCTCTCGCAGAGGATCGTTGGGGGTGGGGGCCGCCTCGCGGAGCTTTGCGTCGACCTCGGCCTCCGTGGGCATGGCGTCGGAGCAGGACAGACGGCCCGCGACGACGGCGCCGGCGGCGTTGGCGAAGGTCACCGTGCGGCGGGTGTCCCAGCCGGCCAGCAGACCGTGGCAGAGCGCGCCGCCGAAGGCGTCTCCGGCGCCGAGTCCGTTGACGACGTCCACCGGGACGGGCGGGATCTCGGCGGTCGAGCCGTCGCGGTCCATGGCCAGCACACCCTTCGGCCCCTGCTTGACCACGGCCAGCTCGACACCGGCGGCGAGCAGTGCCTTCGCGGCGGCGTAGGGCTCGCGCTCACCGGTGGCCACCTCGCACTCGTCGAGATTGCCGACCGCGACGGTGGTGTGGCGCAGGGCCTCGGCGTAGTACGTACGGGCCTGGTCCGGGTCGGCCCGGGCTGTGTCTTTCCAAAACGTGGGCCGCCAGTCCAGGTCGAAGACCGTCGTCCCCGCCTTCGCCCGGTGCGCCAGCGCGGCCAGCGTGGCCGAGCGGCTCGGCTCCTCGCTCAGCCCGGTGCCGGTGACCCAGAAGATCCGGGCGTCACGCACAGCCTCCAGGTCCAGTTCCTCGGCGTGGATGTCCAGGTCGGGGGCCTTGGGAAGTCGGTAGAAGTAGAGCGGGAAGTCGTCCGGCGGGAAGATTTCGCAGAAAGTGACCGGGGTCGGTGCGATGTCCGACGTACCGACGAAGCGGGTGTCGACGCCGTAGCCGTCCAGGGCCGTGCGGACGAAGTCCCCGAACGGGTCGCGGCCCGTCTTGGTGATCACGGCCGAGGAGTGCCCGTACCGGGCGGCGGCCACGGCCACGTTGGTGGGGCTGCCGCCCAGGTACTTGCCGAACGAGGTGACCTCCGCCAGGCCCACACCGGTCTGGAGCGGATACACGTCCACTCCCACACGGCCTATGGTCAGCACTTCGTACGGCATCACGTTGGTTTCCCTTTCGTGCCAGGGACGGGGACTCTCACAGAATCTGCTATCGCGCTCTACTAGCGCGCTCTAGTATGTGTACGATGACCCCTGTCCAAATGTCATGTCAATACCTTGTTGCCGGGAGATTTCGAGCGGGTCCGTAGGGTGGCTGCGTCGGAGGGTGGATTCACAGGTGGATGCGTCGGGAAAGCAGCGGCCCACGATGGCGGACGTAGCCGCGAAAGCGGGGGTGTCCCGGGCGCTCGTCTCGATCATCTTCCGCGGTCAGCCAGGGGCGAGCGAAGAGACCCGCGAGCGTGTGCTGAGGGTCGCCGACGAGATCGGCTACCACCCCGACAGCGCGGCCCGGCTGCTGGCCCGTGGCCGCAGCCGCACGCTCGGCGTGATGTTCACGGTGCACCAGACCTTCCACGCGGACCTCATCGCGGGGATCTACCCCGAGGCCGAACGCCTCGGCTACGACGTTCTGCTCTCCGCGGCTACTCATGGCCGTAGCGAGGCGAAGGCAACCGAGGCGCTGCTCAGCCACCGCTGCGAGGCGCTGATCCTGCTCGGCCCGGAGGCCGAGGCCACCTATCTCGACGAACTCGGACGCCGTACGGCCACCGTCTCGGTCAGCCGCCGAGTGCCCCACGCCCGCGTGGACTTCGTGCACAGTGCCGAGGGCAAGGGCGTGCAGCAGGCCATGGAGCATCTCGTCGAACTGGGGCACCGCCGGATCGTGCACATCGACGGCGGCCGGGGACCCGGATCGGCCGAACGCCGACGCGCCTACCGGGCCGCGATGCGCCGACACGGGCTGGAGTCCGAGGTGCGGGTTATTCCCGGGAAGCACACGGAGGAGTCGGGCATTGAGGCGGGCAGCCTGCTCCTGGCGGAGCGCGATCAGGGACAGGGCCTGCCGACGGCGGTCCTCGCGGGCAACGACCGGTGCGCGTGGGGCCTGCTGATGGCCTTGACGCGGGCCGGCGTTGATGTCCCGCGCGATGTGTCCGTCGTCGGGTACGACGACAGCCACCTCTCCCATCTGATGCCCGTTGGCCTGACCACCGTCCGCCAGGACGCGGCTCTCATGGCGGAGCATGCCGTGCGGTTCGCCGTGGAGCGGCTGGAGAAGCCGGAGCTGGAAGCCCGGGAAGCCGTACTGGACCCGAAGCTGGTGGTACGCGGCACCAGTGACACGGCACCGGAGACGTCGCCCTGAGACATCGGCGACGGGCGGTGGAGGCGGCGGCGGGACCTGGGACGTCATACCTCGACCGCGCGGTCGTTCACGGTGTCGAGCAGACGGCGATCACGACCGTGGCCCCTTGGCGACCTCGTTGGCGTTGTCCTTGGTGATGAAGGCCCGCCGTCCTCGGCCCGGAGGTGGACGGCGGGCCTCACAGATCGGCGACGGCCACCGCGGCATGTCCCCAGCAGCCAGGGCTTTTGGCATTGCCGTGCTGGGGTGGCACTGATCGCACGCCTGTCGAGGTCGCGCCTTTGGCGATGTGGGCGAGGAGCCGGAGCCGGGGCGACCTGCATCAGGTGCGGACAGCCGATGCGTTCGCCATTGTGAGTAGTCCTTTCGTGATACGCCGCTACAGGGCCGTGAGGTCCTTCTCTTCAGGAAGCCCCTCGACGTCGACGCCGCGGACTTGGGCGAGTTCGTGTTTGAGTGCGGCGAGTTCGGCGCCGCCTGCCATGTGGTTGGTGAGTTCTTCGAGGCTGACGTCGGCGCGGGCGGCGGAGAGTTCCATGGTGCCCAGGCGCAGGACGCTGAAGTGGTCGCCGACCATGTAGGCGTGGTGGGGGTTGTGGGTGATGAAGATGACGCCCAGGCCGCGGTCGCGGGCGGCGGCGATGTACTTCAGGACCACGCCGGACTGTTTGACGCCGAGGGCTGCGGTGGGTTCGTCGAGGATGAGGACGCGGGCGCCGAAGTAGACGGCGCGGGCGATGGCCACGGACTGGCGCTGGCCGCCGGAGAGGGTGCCGATGGGCTGGTCGAGGTCGTCCAGGACGATGCCCATATGGCGCAGTTCCTGGTCCGCGGTTGCCTTCATCTTCGCGATGTCGAGGCGGCGGATCGGCCAGGGGCCCTTGGTCATCTCGGAGCCGAGGAAGAAGTTCCGCCAGACCGGCATGAGCGGGACGGTGGCGAGGTCCTGGTAGACGGTGGCGATGCCCTTGTCGAGGGCCTCGCGCGGGTTGCTCAGCTGGACGGCCTGGCCGTCGATGAGGAATTCGCCCTCGGTGTGCTGGTGCAGGCCGGAGATGATTTTGATGAGGGTGGACTTGCCGGCGCCGTTGTCGCCCAGCACACAGGTCACCTGGCTGGGATACACCGCCAGGTCCACGCTGTGCAGGGCCCGGACGTTGCCGTAGGCCTTGCCCGCGCCCCTCAGCTGCACGATGGGCTCGGTGGCGTCGGACGCGGTCGTCGTATGTGTCCCGTTGAGAGAGACTTCGTTGGTTGTCATCGGGTCAGTTCACCTCCGGGTGGCCTGGCGGCGGACCCACAGATTGACGAGGGCGGCGAGCAGGAGCATGACGCCGAGGAAGGCCTTGAACCAGTCGGGGTTCCAG
>NZ_JBVIPT010000023.1:136901-164820 GCF_055577685.1 Streptomyces sp. NPDC033178 | reverse complement strand
GGCTTCGTTGTGGCTGATCGCGCAGTTCCCCGCGCCCCTTTTCGGGGCGCGGGGAACTGCGCAATCTTTTGGCGGGGGTTCGGGGGCGGAGCCCCCGAGTAAGGGACGGGAATGGGTAGGGGCGGCGGGGGCGAAGAACGCCAAGTGCCCCGCACGCCGGGCAGGCGTACGGGGCACTGACAAGCGCAGCGCAGCGGCTACGCGGGCACGGAAGCCACACCCCGCGCCAGGAACGGCTTACCGTTGACCCGCTCGGAGACACCCTCACGGTCCAGGTAGGGCGTGATCCCACCCAGGTGGAAGGGCCACCCCGCACCGGTGATCAGGCACAGGTCGACATCCTGGGCCTCGGCCACGACACCCTCGTCGAGCATGAGCCCGATCTCCTGGGCCACGGCGTCGAGGACGCGCTCGCGAACCTGCTCCTCGGTCAGCACGACATCGCCCTGCTTGAGCAGCGCGGCGACCTCCGGGTCCAGCTCCGGCTTCCCGGAGCCGTACACGTAGAAGCCACGCTTGCCCGCCTTGACGACGGCCGCGAGGTTCGGGGAGACCGTGAAGCGCTCCGGGAAGGCCCGGTTCAGCGTCTCCGAGACGTGCAGACCGATCGCGGGACCGACCAGCTCAAGGAGCACGAGTGGCGACATCGGCAGACCCAGCGGCTCCACCGCCTTCTCCGCGACCTCGACCGACGTGCCCTCGTCGATGACGTTCTGGATCTCGCCCATGAAGCGCGTGAGGATGCGGTTCACGACGAACGCCGGGGCGTCCTTCACCAGAACCGCGGTCTTCTTGAGCTTCTTGGCGACGGCGAAGGCCGTGGCGAGGGAGGCGTCGTCCGTAGCCTCGCCCCGCACGATCTCAAGGAGCGGCAGGATCGCGACGGGGTTGAAGAAGTGGAAGCCGACGACCCGCTCGGGGTTCTTCAGCTTCGACGCCATCTCCGACACCGAGAGCGAGGAGGTGTTCGTCGCGAGGATCGCGTGCGCCGGGGCGACCGCCTCGACCTCCGCGAACACCTGCTGCTTGACGCCGATCTCCTCGAAGACGGCCTCGATGATGAAGTCGGCGTCGGAGAAGCCCTCGGCCTTGTCCAGCACACCGGTGACCAGGGCCTTGAGGCGGTTGGCCTTGTCCTGGTTGATACGGGACTTCAGCAGCAGCTTGTCGATCTCGGCGTGGACGTAGCCCACACCCTTGTCGACGCGCTCCTGGTCGATGTCGGTCAGCACGACCGGCACCTCCAGGCGGCGCAGGAAGAGCAGGGCGAGCTGCGAGGCCATCAGACCGGCGCCCACGACACCGACCTTGGTGACCGGACGGGCGAGGTTCTTGTCCGGGGCGCCCGCGGGACGCTTGCCGCGCTTCTGTACGAGGTTGAACGCGTAGATACCGGCGCGCAGTTCGCCACCCATGATCAGGTCGGCGAGGGCCACGTCCTCGGCGTCGTAACCCTGCTGCAGGTCACCGTTCTTCGCCGCGGCGATGATGTCCAGCGCGCGGTACGCGGCCGGGGCCGCCCCGTGCACCTTGCTGTCCGCGATGAAACGGCCCTTGGCGACGGCCTGGTCCCAGGCCTCGCCGCGGTCGACGGCCGGACGCTCGACCTTGACGTCGCCCTTCAGGACCTGGGCGGTCCAGATCAGCGACTGCTCCAGGAAGTCCGCACCCTCGAAGAGGGCGTCGGCGATCCCGAGGTCGAAGACCTGCTGGCCCTTGAGCTGCTTGTTCTGGTTGAGCGAGTTCTCGATGATCACGCTCACGGCACGCTCGGCGCCGATGAGGTTCGGGAGCAGCGTGCAGCCGCCCCAGCCCGGGACCAGGCCCAGGAACACCTCGGGCAGCGAGAAGGCGGGCAGGGCCTTCGAGACGGTCCGGTAGGTGCAGTGCAGACCGACCTCGACGCCACCGCCCATGGCCGCGCCGTTGTAATACGCGAAGGTCGGGACCGCGAGGGCCGCGAGGCGCTTGAAGACCTCGTGGCCGCCCTTGCCGATGGCCAGCGCGTCCTTGTGGTCCTTCAGGAGCTCGACGCCCTTGAGGTCCGCGCCGACCGCGAAGATGAACGGCTTGCCGGTGACACCGACGCCGATGATCTCGCCGGCCGCGGCCTCCTTCTCGACCTGGTCGAGGGCGGTGTTCAGGTTCGCCAGCGAGGCCGGGCCGAAGGTGGTCGGCTTGGTGTGGTCGAGGCCGTTGTCAAGGGTGATGAGCGCGAAACGGCCCGCGCCGAAGGGGAGGTCGAGGTGGCGTACGTGCGCCGACGTCACGACCTCGTCGGGGAACAGCTCGGCCGCGCCCTTCAGGAGTTCAGTGGTGCTCACTTGTCGCCTCCGGCGTCCTTGTGGTGCGGGTTCTCCCAGATCACCGTGGCGCCCATGCCGAAGCCGACGCACATGGTGGTGAGGCCGTAACGGACCTCCGGCTGCTCCTCGAACTGGCGGGCCAGCTGCGTCATCAGCCGGACGCCGGAGGAGGCCAGCGGGTGGCCGTACGCGATGGCGCCGCCGTACTGGTTGACGCGCGCGTCGTCGTCGGCGATGCCGTAGTGGTCGAGGAACGCGAGGACCTGGATGGCGAAGGCCTCGTTGATCTCGAAGAGGTTGATGTCCTCGATGGAGAGACCGGCCTTCGCCAGCGCCTTCTCCGTGGCCGGGATCGGGCCGTAGCCCATCACCTCGGGCTCGACACCCACGAAGGCGTACGAGACCAGGCGCATCTTGACCGGCAGGTTGTTCTCGCGGGCGAAGTCCTCGGACGCGATGATCGACGCGGTCGCGCCGTCGTTCAGACCGGCCGCGTTACCCGCGGTGACCCGGCCGTGCACACGGAACGGCGTCTTCAGACCGGCCAGGTTCTCCAGCGTCGTGCCCGGACGCATCGGCTCGTCGGCGGTGACCAGGCCCCATCCCGTCTCACCGGCCTCCGCGTTCGTACGGCGTACGGAGATCGGGACCAGGTCGGCCTGGATCTTGCCGTTCGCGTAGGCCTTGGCGGCCTTCTCCTGCGAGCGCACGGCGTACTCGTCGGTGCGCTGCTTGGTGATGTGCGGGTAGCGGTCGTGCAGGTTCTCGGCGGTCATGCCCATGAACAGGGCGGACTCGTCGACCAGCTTCTCGCTGACGAACCGCGGGTTCGGGTCCACGCCCTCGCCCATGGGGTGGCGGCCCATGTGCTCGACACCACCGGCGATGACGGCGTCGTACGCGCCGAACGCGATGGAGCCGGCGGTCGAGGTGACCGCGGTCAGCGCACCGGCACACATACGGTCGATCGAGTAACCCGGCACGGACTGCGGCAGCCCGGCCAGGATTCCGGCCGTGCGGCCCAGCGTCAGGCCCTGGTCGCCGATCTGCGTGGTCGCGGCGATGGCGACCTCGTCGATCTTCTTCGGGTCGAGTCCGGGGTTGCGGCGCAGCAGCTCTCGGATCGCCTTCACGACGAGGTCGTCGGCACGGGTCTCGTGGTAGATGCCCTTCGGGCCCGCCTTGCCGAACGGGGTGCGGACGCCGTCGACGAAGACGACGTCCCTGACGGTACGAGGCACGATGGCTCTCCTCCAGATGCGGGATGGCACTGCTGCGCGACACACACGCCCTGAGCGCGCGCTCACCTCCCATGCTACTTACGGGTAACCACCCTGCCCAGTCCTACAGCGGGGAGCGGCGAAGGTCACACGAATCACCGCTTTCAGTGGCGCGGGGAACTGCGCGACAAGCCACGACACACCCGCACCCCCGTACGGGCCCTACCGCGGCGGCGCCGTGGACGCCCGGGGGGTCAGTACGGGTGTGGGCACGGGATGCGACCCCCCACCCCCCTCCCCGGTGATGACGCCGAACAACGTTCGGGCGACCTCCGCCCCGAACCCGTGCACGTCATGACTCATCGCGGACAGCGTCGGATGCGTGAGCCGGCACAGCTGGGAGTCGTCCCAGGCGAGCAGCGACACATCGCCAGGCACGCTCAGCCCCATCTCCGCGGCCACCGAAAGACCGGCCACCGCCATGATGTCGTTGTCGTACACGATCGCCGTGGGCCGATCGGAGGGCGCGGCGGTCAGCAGCGACCGCGTGGCCCTCGCCCCCGCGTCGCCCGAGAAGTCCGTGGCCACCTGCCGGGCCCCGGCCAGCTCAAGGACCCGCGCCGCCTCGTCGAACGCCGCCGTACGGATCGCCGTGTGGCCGAGCGCGGCCGCGCCGCCGACCCGGGCGACCCGCCGGTGCCCGAGCGCCGCGAGATACCGCACGGCCTCGGTGACGGCGGTGGCGTCGTCGGTCCACACGGAGGTGAGCCCGCCGGTGAGCGCGGGGTGCCCGACGGCCACGACGGGCATGCCGAGCCGGTCGACGGCGGGCACCCGAGGATCGTCGGCGCGGAAGTCGACCAGGATCGACCCGCTGATCTGCTTGCCCCGCCACCAGGAGTCCTGGAGCCCGACCTCCTCCTCCACCGTGCGCACGAGCCGCAGCAGCAGGGAGCACGAGTGCTCGGTCAGCACGCTCTCCACGCCCGAGATGAACTCCATGTAGAACGGTTCGAGCCCGAGCAGCTTCGCCGGCCGGCAGATGGCGAGGCCGACCACGTCCACACGGCGACTGGACAGCGACCGGGCGGCGAGGTTCGGCGCCCACCCCAGTTCGCGCGCAGCCTCGAAGATCCGGTCCCGGGTCGCGTCGGCGAGCCCCGGCTTGTGGTTGAAGGCGAGCGACACGGCCCCCTTGGACACCCCGGCGCGGGCAGCGACGTCCTTGATCGTGACGCGGGGTGGTGTCGTCATCGGGCGGGCTCCACGCAGTACAGGGCGGATCGTGCGGTCTCCGCGTCCAGATGGTCCAGAGTCTCCCAGCCGCGCACGCCGATGGTCACCCGTTCCCCGGGGAGCAGCGTCACGAGCCCCCGGTCGGCCGACGCCGAGGGCGCCAGCCGGTCGGCCTGCAGCAGGAGATCCCGTACGAGCGTATGGGCCGTTACGGTCACCCGGCCGCCCGGAGCGACCGAGACGTCGAACCGAGGACTGGGGTACGGGATTTCACGGTCGGGCACCGGAAAGTGCAGCGCCCGCTGCCTGTCTTCGTCCGAGTCCGCATCCGCGTCCGCCACCAGGAACTCCTTGGGCCCGACGGGCTCCAGCTCCTTCGGTACGCGGACATCGGCGACGGCCCGCCCCCCGGCGTCGAACCCCACACTCGCCTCGGCCACGACACCGCCCTCCACCGACATCCGACGCAACGTCAGGCGGCCCTGCCAGGGCTCGGCGGCCTGGTTGACCGCCGCCAACACCAGCCGCTCACCCCGTGGTTGGATCGTCAGCAGCCGGTCCGCGTACAGCCTCTTCAGCTCGTGATAGAGGGGCTTCTCGCGGCCGTCACCGTCGATCGCCGCCCAGGAGGTCACCGGCCAGCAGTCGTTGAGCTGCCAGACGATCGTGCCCGCGCACACCGGCCAGTGGGAGCGCCAGTGCTCGATCCCGGCGGCGACTGCCCGTGCCTGGTTGACCTGGGCGAGATAGTGCCACCGGTCGAAGTCGCCCTCGGTGAAGCCCTGTTCGGGCACGGGGAAGTGACGGGCGAGCCCGCGCAACAGCTTGCCGTTGCCGTCGTCGGCCTTCTGGTGGTGCAGCATGCCGGGGGAGTCGGGCGCGAGTTCCTCGTCGGGCAGGGCGCGCCGCAGCGTGGCGTACGCGGGCGGTGCCTGCCAGCCGAACTCGGCCACGAATCGCGGTACTTGGAGCCGGTAGTCCGCGTAGTCCTCCCGGTTCCACACCTCCCACGAGTGATGCGTGCCGTGTGCCGGGTCGTTGGGGTGGTGGTCCCAGGAGCCGGACCAGGGGCTGCCCGGTGTGTACGGCCGTGTCGGGTCCAACTCGGCGACGACACGCGGCAGCAGACCGAGGTAGTAGCCCTCGCCCCACGAGTCCCCGGCCAGCCGCTGCTCCCAGCCCCAGTCCTTGAAGCCCCACAGGTTCTCGTTGTTGCCGTTCCACAGGACCAGCGAGGGGTGCGGCATCAGCCGTACGACGTTCTCGCGCGCCTCGGCCTCCACCTCGCCCCGCAGCGGCTGTTCCTCGGGGTAGGCGGCGCAGGCGAAGGGGAAGTCCTGCCAGACCAGCAGGCCCAACTCGTCGCAGGCGTCGTAGAAGTGCTCGCTCTCGTAGATTCCGCCGCCCCAGACGCGTACGAGATCCACCCCCGCGTCGGCCGCCCGGGTCAGCCGGGTGCGGTACCGCTCGCGGGTGATCCGGGACGGGAAGACGTCGTCCGGGATCCAGTTGACGCCCCGGGCGAAGAGCCGCTCGCCGTTCACGACGAAGGTGAAGCCCGACCCGTGCTCGTCGTCCCCGCGGTCCAGCTCGACGGTCCTGAAGCCGATCCGGCGCCGCCAGATGTCCAGCAGTCCCTCGTGGCTGAGCCACAACTCGACGTCGTACAGCGGCTGTTCGCCATACCCGCGCGGCCACCACAGATCGACGTCCGGCACTTCGAGGCGTACGACTCCGCTGGTGCCGTCGACCGTCGCCTCCGTCCCGACGCCGCCGATCCTCGCGCCCAGGGTGAGCCCCGCCTCGACCCGGCTCCGCTCGACATCGACGTGCAACTCCACCCGGCCCACGCCCTGTTCGACCGTGACGACCGGACGCACCCGGGCGATCCGGGCCGTCGACCAGTGCTCCAGACGCACCCGCTTCCAGATGCCGGCCGTCACCAGCGTCGGCCCCCAGTCCCAGCCGAAGGAGCAGGCCATCTTGCGGAGGTACTGGAAGGGCTCGGGATAGGCGTTGGGCCGCTCGCCGAGCCGCCCGCGCACCGCCTCCGCCTCGCCGTAGGCCGAGCGGAAGTTCACCGAGAGCCGGCCGCCGAGCCCCGTGATGTCGAAGCGGTGCGAGCGGTGCATGTTCCGTACGGAACCCAGGAGTTGACCGTCGAGCCGGATCTCCGCGGCGGTGTCGAGGCCGTCGAGGACGAGGTCCGTCTGCTCGTGCCCGCCCGGGACCGGGGTGAGCGTCGTCTCGTACGTCCAGTCGCGCCGCCCCACCCACGCCACGTCGGTCTCGTTCCGCCCGAGGAACGGGTCCGGGATGATCCCCGCCGCCAGCAGATCCGTGTGCACACAGCCCGGCACCGTGGCGGGGAGCGCGGCCCCGTCGTGCCGCAGGATCCATCCCTCGTCGATCGGTGTGACGTCCAGCATGCGCACTCCTAAACCGGTATAGGCCATTGCTGACCAGGGCTGGTACACACTCTTGAATCGTTGGCCGAAATAGGGACTTTACCGGTTTAGTGACGGCTGTCAGAGTGCGGAACCAGCCATCCCACTCGTGCTCATCCGTCCCTGAACGGAGCTGGTGCAAATGAACCGCCGCACGAAACTCGCCGGAAGTCTCTTCGCCGCCGCTTTGCTGGCCGCGGGCTGTACCGGAAGCGGAGGCACGTCGAAGGGCGCGGACGCCAAGGCCCCCGTCGACCCGGACAAGGTGACCGGCACGATCACGGTCCTCACACACCGGACCGACCTCGTGCAGGACGGCACGATGAAGAAGTACGCGGCCGAGTTCAACAAGACCTATCCGAAGGTCGAGGTCGAGTTCGACGCCCTCACGGACTACGAGGGCGAGGTCAAGATCCGGATGAACACCGAGAACTACGGCGATGTGCTGATGATCCCCGCCGTGATCAAGAAGAACGACTACCCCAGGTTCTTCGCCTCCCTCGGCCCCGAGACCGAGCGCGCGAAGAAGTACCTGTTCACCGACTTCACCACGGTCGACGGCAAGGTCTACGGGCAGAGCCCGATGGGAGCGCTCCCCGGCTTCCTCTACAACAAGCGGGTCTGGAAGGAGGCCGGGATCACCGACTGGCCCACCACACCGGCCCGGTTCATCGACGCTCTCAAGGCCGTCAAGGCCAAGACCGACGCGATCCCGTACTACACGAACTTCAAGGACATGTGGCCGCTGACGAACTGGACGTACGTCGACGGCGCTGTCAGCTGCGACCCGCAGGCGACGTCCAGGCTCGCCGCGGGCGACCCGTGGGCCGAGGGCGAGGACCTGCGCGTCGGCGACACCATGCTGTACGACATCGTGCGCGGCGGACTGATCGAGAAGGACCCGACGACCACCAACTGGGAAGCATCCAAGCCCAAGTTGGCCAAGGGTGACATCGCCACGATGTGGCTCGGCTCCTGGGCGATCACCCAGTTCCAGGCGGCGGCGAAGCAGGCCGGCGCGAACCCGGACGACATCGGCTTCATGCCCTTCCCCGCCCAGAAGGACGGGAAGCACTGCGCCACCATGTCGCCGGACTACAACCAGGCCGTCAACGTCAACTCGGACCACAAGGAGGCGGCCCGCGCCTGGATCGACTGGTTCACCGACAAGTCCGGCTACGCGGCCGACAACCTGACCCTCTCGCCGGTCAAGGGCGCCCCGCTGCCCGAGGTGCTGCAGCCGTACGAGGACGCGGGCGTGAAACTCATCGAGCTCGACGACGCCAAGGGCGCGGCGGTCAAGGAGATCGACAACCAGTCCGAGGTCGGCATCTACAAGCCCGACTACCGCCAGGACCTCGTCGACCTGGCCCGCGGCGCCAGGAAGGGCAGCCTCGACGACTTCCTGGGCGACCTGGGCAGGCGCTGGGAAGAGGCACGGAAGTCCTCGGGGTCCTGATGACGGACACCACCGAGAAGGCGGCGCGGCCGAAGGAGGCCGCGCCCGCCGCCCGCACGGCACGCGCCCCGCGCCGTTTGCGCCTGAGGAAGGGCCTGACCCCGTGGCTCTTCCTCGCTGCCCCGCTGGTCCTGCTGATCACGTTCACGTACGCGCCGGTCGCCAACATGGTCGCGTACAGCTTCACCGACTGGGACGGCGTCAGCCCCGAGCTCAGCTACACGGGCGCCGACAACTACGTCGAACTCTTCACCCGCCCCGAGCTGTTCGAGGTCTTCTTCGTCAGCGGCTACTACCTGGCCGCGTCTGTGCTCCAGATAGTGGCCGCGCTCTACTTCGCGACGGTCCTGAGCTTCAACGTGCGCTTCCGGAACTTCTTCAAGGGCATCCTCTTCTTCCCGTATCTGATCAACGGGGTCGCGATCGGCTTCGTCTTCCTCTACTTCTTCCAGGACGGCGGCACGCTCGACTCGGTCCTGAGCCTCCTCGGCGTCCACTCCGACCGCGCCTGGCTGGGCACCCCGGTCTCCGCGAACGTCTCGCTGGCAGGCGTCTCCGTGTGGCGCTACACGGGCCTGAACTTCGTCCTGTTCCTCGGCGCCATCCAGTCCATCCCGGGGGAGCTGTACGAGGCCGCCGAGCTGGACGGGGCGAACCGCTGGCACCAGTTCCGGTACATCATCGCGCCCGGCATCAGGCCCGTACTCAGCCTGACCGTCATCCTCTCCATCTCCGGTTCGCTGTCGGCCTTCGAGGTGCCGTTCATCATGACCGGCGGCGCGACCGGCACCGAGACCTTCGTGATCCAGACGGTGAAGCTGGCCTTCCAGTTCAACAAGACGGGGCTCGCCTCGGCGGCCGCGGTCGTGCTCCTGCTGATCATCCTGGCGGTGACCTGGGTGCAGCGACGCCTGGTCCCGGACGACAGGGTGGATCTCGTATGAGCCGCGGAGGTGTGACCCGCAGAGGCATGAGCCGCGGAGGTGTGGCCCGAACCCTCACCTACCTGTCACTGGTCGTCGCGAGCGTGGTCGTCCTGCTCCCGCTCCTCGTGGTCCTCCTCACCTCCCTCAAGTCCGAGAAGGAGATGGCGAACGACAGCGGGGCGCTCCAACTCCCGGACGACCTGCTGAACCTCGACAACTACGTGACGGCGTTCCAGGACGGCCGGATGCTCTCCGCGTTCGGGAACACCGCGTTCATCCTGCTGTTCTCCGTCACGGGCACGGTGATCATCGGGTCGATGGCTGCGTACGCGATCGACCGCTACACCTTCCGCTTCAGAAAGCTGGTTGTCGCGCTCTTCCTGGTCGCCACGCTCGTACCCGGTGTGACCACCCAGGTGGCGACCTTCCAGATCGTCGACAGCTTCGGAATGTTCGACAGCCGCTGGGCACCGATCGTGCTCTACATGGGCACGGACATCGTCTCGATCTACATCTTCCTGCAGTTCGTCCGGTCGATCCCCATCTCCCTCGACGAGTCCGCCCGGCTCGACGGTGCGAACGCCTTCACGATCTACCGGAAGATCATCCTGCCGCTGCTGAAGCCCGCGATCGCGACGGTCGTCATCGTCAAGGGGATCACCGTCTACAACGACTTCTACATCCCGTTCCTCTACATGCCGTCCGAGGATCTTGGCGTGATCTCAACGTCCCTGTTCCGCTTCAAGGGCCCCTTCGGAGCCCACTGGGAGACGATCGCGGCAGGCGCGATCCTCGTGATCCTGCCGACGCTGATCGTCTTCCTGTTCCTGCAGCGCTACATCTACAACGGCTTCACGAGGGGCGCGACGAAGTAGCCCCGAGAGGGGCGCGGGGAACGGCGCAATCTTTCAGGGGCGCGAGGCTGTGACATTTGCGGCTCCGCCGCGTGGGCGCGACCAGCCACAACGGTCCCGCAGTCGCCATGAGTCCTCACCACTCACGGCGACCGGGCGACCCTCGTTCATTCCTGGGACTTGGCCTTGGCGGCCAGCGCGGCAACCAACACCGGCGTAACCTGCTCCACCTGCCAGGGCCGAGCCCCGTACCCGGCAAGCGCGGCGGCGACGGCCTCGGCGTCCGCCGTCGCCGGAGGCTCCCAGCACACGCGTCGAACCGTGTCCGGAGTGATCAGGTTCTCCTGAGGCATGTTCAGCGTCTCCGCCAGCGCGGAGACGGCGGCCCGCGCCGCGGACAGCCGGGCCGCGGCCACCGGGTCCTTCTCCGCCCAGGCCCGCGGCGGCGGAGGCCCGGTCACCGGCTGCCCCGGCTGCGGCAGCTCGGCGTCCGGCAGCTCCTTCGCACGGTCGACGGCGGCCTGCCACTGCTCCAGCTGACGCCGCCCCATCCGATGCCCGAATCCGTTCAGCGCGGCGAGCGCGTGCACGTTGGCCGGAAGTGAGAGGGCGGCTTCCACGATGGCCGCGTCCCCGAGCACCTTGCCCGGCGAGATGTCACGGCGCTGCGCGACCCGGTCCCGGGTCTCCCACAGCTCCCGTACGACCGCCATCTGCCGGCGGCGGCGCACCTTGTGCATGCCGGACGTACGACGCCACGGGTCCTTGCGGGGCTCGGCCGGGGGCGCCGAGGCGATCGCGTCGAACTCCTGGCGGGCCCACTCCAGCTTGCCCTGCCGGTCGAGCTCCTTCTCCAGCGCGTCCCGCAGGTCGACGAGCAGCTCCACGTCGAGCGCGGCATAGCGCAGCCACGGCTCGGGCAGCGGACGCGTCGACCAGTCGACCGCGGAGTGACCCTTCTCCAGTACGAAGCCCAGGACGCCCTCGACCATCGCGCCGAGGCCGACCCGCGGGAACCCGGCGAGCCGTCCGGCCAGCTCGGTGTCGAACAGGAGGCTGGGGACCATGCCTATCTCGCGCAGACACGGCAGATCCTGGGTGGCCGCGTGCAGCACCCACTCCACACCGGAGAGCGCCTCGCCGAGGCCCGACAGATCGGGGCAAGCGACGGGATCGATCAGTGCGGTGCCCGCGCCCTCGCGGCGCAGCTGCACCAGATACGCGCGCTGGCCGTAGCGATAACCGGACGCCCGCTCGGCGTCCACGGCCACGGGGCCGCTGCCGGCCTCGAACGCGGCGATCACCTCGGCGAGCGAGGCCTCGTCGGCGATGACGGGCGGAATTCCGTCGCGGGGCTCCAGCAAGGGGATCGGCGCCGGTTCGACGTCGTCCGGAGGAGCGCCTCCGGTGGTTCGCAGTGAACTGTCTGCTGCGGTCTCTTGGGCGTCGGTCACCTGTCAAGGGTATCTGTGTATGGACGACGCCCGTCGACGGAACGTTCCGTCGACGGGCGTCTGAGGGTCGTAAACCAGTCAGGTCAGTGAATCCTGAATCATCAGTGAATCCGGAATCAGTGGATGATCCCCGTCATCAGTGGATGATCCCCGTCCGCAGGGCCACCGCGACCATTCCGGCGCGGTCGCCCGTGCCGAGCTTGCGGGCGATACGGGCGAGGTGGCTCTTCACGGTCAGCGCGGACAGGCCCATCGAGACGCCGATGGCCTTGTTCGACTGGCCCTCCGCAACCAGCCGGAGCACCTCGACCTCACGGCCGGACAGCTCGCGGTAACCGCCCGGGTGGCTCGGGGAGCCCGGGGGACGGCGGTGCATACGGGCGGCGGCCGAGCCGATGGGAGCGGCGCCCGGCCGGGTGGGAAGCCCGAGGTTCGTACGGGTGCCGGTGACCACATAGCCCTTGACGCCGCCCGCGAGGGCGTTGCGTACGGCGCCGATGTCGTCGGCGGCGGACAGGGCCAGACCGTTCGGCCAGCCGGCGGCCCGGGTTTCGGACAGGAGGGTGAGGCCGGAGCCGTCGGGGAGATGGACGTCTGCGACACAGATGTCGCGGGGGTTGCCGATGCGGGGACGAGCCTCCGCGACGGACGAGGCCTCGATCACGTCGCGAACACCGAGCGCCCACAGGTGGCGGGTGACGGTGGAACGCACACGGGGATCGGCCACGACCACCATCGCGGTCGGCTTGTTCGGGCGGTAGGCGACCAGGCTTGCGGGCTGCTCGAGGAGAACGGACACCAGGCCTCCTGGGGTGGGGGACGGGGCACCGGCTGTGGGGATGAAGCCGGGACGAACCGTGCTTTCAAGGTCACAGAGGTCTTCGGCACCAAACCCGTCCGCCTTTAGAGAATGATCACGATTTGGTGAGTAACAATGCGTGCAATTCGGACGGGCGATCGATCATCCGAAGATCGAAACGAGTTCGCTCCGCTTCGTTACGCGGCTGAAAGTGGTCGTATCGACAAAATGGCAGAGGCGTTCGCGCGAGGGCCGGGGCGCTCCGGAGACGGCCCGAGCCCTCGAACCCCAGGAGCCCGAGCCCTCAAACTCGGGAACCCGAGCCTTCAAACCCCAAGAGAAAGTGCCCTGTTCGCGCGGTGTGATCCGGACAGTGGTCCCACGCACGGGTGTCTCTCCCTGCGCGAAGGCTCTGTTCCCCTTAATCTTCCCCGCATGGCTGCGGCTCAGGGACGACTGTCGGACGGCGCTGGCGGAATGGACGACCCGAAGGAGGGGGAGCGGGATGCGATGGAGGCGGCTCCGCTGCCTTTCCGGGCCGCTGTCGACGCGTTGAGGGCCGCGCGGCTGCGGCCGCAGATCGAGATCGACCCGACGAAGCCGCCGCAGCGGCTCGCCCCCTTCACCTACGCGCTGGAGGCCACGGTCGTCGACGGCGACGAGGATCTGGCGGACGGCCGGCTCGTCCTGCTCCACGACCCGGCGGGACACGACGCCTGGCAGGGCTCGTTCCGCCTGGTGACCCTGGTCCGCGCGGAGCTGGAGGCGGAGATGGCCACCGACCCGCTGCTTCCCGAGGTCTGCTGGTCCTGGCTGACCGGCGCGCTCCAGGCCCGCGGCCTCTCCTACGGCGAACCCAGCGGCACGGTCACCCGGGCCGGCTCCCACTACTTCGGCGGCCTCGCGGACCGGCCGGCCAACTCCCAGATCGAGATCCGCGCCTCCTGGACACCCCGCGAAGGCCTGGGCGGTGTGCCCGACATGGCCTCCCATCTGGCGTCCTGGTGCGACCTCCTGGCCCAGATCGCCGGTCTTCCCCCGGCCGCCCCGGGCGACGCCTCCATCGTCAGCCTCCCGCAGCGCCGGGGCCCCCAGTCCCGCTGACCCGGACCGCCGCGCCCCTCGCCCGCGCCCACGTGCGGGGCCGGGGGCGCGGCCGTACCCGGGGCCGGGGGCCGCGCCGACCGTGGGAGACTTTTCGGCGTGAGCGCCATTGACCGCCCCAAGGGCCAGCAGCCGACAGCGACGTACGACTCCACCTTCCTCAAGGCGTGCCGACGCGAGCCCGTGCCGCACACGCCCGTGTGGTTCATGCGGCAGGCGGGGCGGTCACTGCCCGAGTACCTGAAGGTGCGCGAGGGCATCCCCATGCTGGAGTCCTGCATGCGGCCTGAGCTGGTCACCGAGATCACGCTCCAGCCGGTACGGCGGCACAACGTGGACGCGGCGATCTACTTCAGCGACATCGTCGTACCCCTGAAGGCCATCGGTATCGACCTCGACATCAAGCCCGGTGTGGGTCCGGTCGTCGAGAAGCCGATCCGCTCCCGCGCCGACCTCGCCCAGCTGCGCGACCTGACGCCCGAGGACGTCTCGTACGTCACCGAGGCGATCGGAATGCTCACGCGCGAACTCGGCCCGAGGCCCCTCATCGGCTTCGCCGGTGCGCCCTTCACGCTCGCCAGCTACCTCGTGGAGGGCGGGCCGTCCCGCAACCACGAGCACACCAAGGCGCTCATGTACGGCGACCCGCAGCTCTGGGCCGACCTGCTCGACCGGCTCGCGGACATCACGGCGGCCTTCCTCCGGGTGCAGATCGAGGCGGGGGCCAGCGCCGTCCAGCTCTTCGACTCCTGGGTCGGCGCGCTCGCGCCCGCCGACTACCGGCGCTCCGTGATGCCCGCCTCGACGAAGGTGTTCAAGGCCGTCGAGGAGTACGGCGTCCCTCGCATCCACTTCGGTGTCGGCACGGGTGAGCTGCTCGGGCTCATGGGGGAGGCCGGTGCCGATGTCGTCGGCGTCGACTGGCGGGTGCCGCTCGACGAGGCCGCCCGGCGCGTCGGCCCCGGCAAGGCGCTCCAGGGCAACCTCGACCCCGCGGTCCTCTTCGCCCCGACCGAGGCCGTCGAGGAGAAGACCCAGGAGGTTCTCGACGCGGCTGCCGGTCTGGAGGGGCACATCTTCAATCTCGGGCACGGTGTCCTGCCGTCGATGGACCCGGACGCGTTGACCCGCCTTGTCGAGTACGTCCACACGCGCACGGCCGACTAGTCCACGCTCACCACCGAGGCCGCGCGCGTCTGCCCCACAGCAGGCCGCGTGGCTCGGGTGGGGGCGTCGTGCCCGGGCGCAGGGGCCAGGCGAGGAGCATGCCTGCCAGGAAGCCGACGACGTGGGCCACGTACGCCACGGTGCCGGCCGTCGAGACGCCGGTGCCGGACGAGTACACCGCCTGGAGGACGAACCAGGATCCCAGCACGATCCACGCGGGCAGGCGCAGCGGCAGGAAGATCAGGAACGGGACGAGGACCCAGACCCTGGCCTTCGGGTAGAGCACCAGATACGCGCCCAGGACGCCGGCGATCGCTCCCGACGCGCCGATCAGCGGGTCGCCGGAGTCGGCGTTGACGAGGGCGAAGCCGTACGCCGCCGCGTAGCCGCAGGCCACGTAGAACAGCGCGTAGCGGATGTGGCCGAGGCGGTCCTCTATGTTGTTGCCGAAGATCATCAGGAACAGCATGTTGCCGAGCAGGTGCAGCCAGCTGCTGTGCAGGAACATCGCCGTGAGGACCGACACCGGGGGCGACTTGTCGTAGCCCGGCGGGCCGACGAGGCAGCCGGCGCCCTGCGGTCCCACGCCCACGTCACCGGTGGGGACGGTCGTCGGCGTCTGGCCGTGGATCAGCTCCCGGGGCACCGCCGCCCAGTGGTCCAGGAACGCCTGTAGGTGGCACAGCTGGGCCGGGCCGCTCTCGCCGGTGATGGAGCCCGCCACACCCGGAGTGGCCAGGAACACCACGAAGTTGGCGGCGATCAGCGCGTACGTCACATACGGCGTGCGACGGACCGGGTTCACGTCATGGACGGGTATGACCACGGGGAAATTCTGCCCGGGTTCGGGGACTCTGAACGGGACCGCGGGCGTGTGCGTATGTCTCGGCAACCGTCGTGATCCAAGCAACACGTGAGGAACAGGTCAATGAACGACCGAGTCACTCAGCCCCTGATCGCCACGCCGGACGGAGAGGCGGAGCTTGCCCTCGTGGTCAGGCTGTCGTGGGAGGACGTGGCCGCGCTCGGCCAGGAGGCCGGTCGGTTGTCCGCCAGCATGCAGCGGCCCGTGACGCTGGACGAGGCGGTGAGCCACCGGCTGCGGAGCCGGCAGGCGGGGTCGCATGCGCGGCCTCAGCAGGCGCCGCCGATGCCGCCTTCGGCGGTGTCTTCTGCGCCTGCGGTGTCGACGGTGTCGTCGTTGCCTCGGTCGCCCGGTGAGCAGGCTCGGCAGGCCATAGAGAAGATCAATGGGAACGGGTCGGCTCAAGGGGCTTGAGCGGGGCCGTGTGGCCGCGGGTTCGTCGTGGCTGGTCGCGCAGTTCCTCGCGCCCCTGGGTGGGCTGAGGTTGTGCTTCGACCGGCCGCCGGTGGGGGCTGGTCGCGCAGTTCCCCGCGCCCCTGGGGGTGAGGGCTGAGGTGTCGTCTCGAACACCGGCCCGGTGACGGCTGAGCGCGCAGTTCCCCGCGCCCCTTACGGGGCGCTTCCTGCTCGTACCGCGATCACCGCCTTGCGGGCCGCTACCAGGATGGGGTCCCAGACCGGGGAGAACGGTGGGGCGTAGCCGAGGTCCAGGGCTGTCATCTGTTCCACCGTCATGCAGGCGGTGAGGGCCACCGCGGCGATGTCGACGCGTTTGGCGGCGCCTTCCTGGCCGACGATCTGGACGCCGAGCAGGCGGCCGGTGCGGCGTTCGGCGAGCATCTTGACCGTCATGGGGTCGGCGCCCGGGTAGTAGCCCGCGCGGCTCGTCGACTCGATGGTGACCGTCTCGAACCGGAGGCCCGCCCGGCGGGCGTCCTTCTCACGCAGGCCGGTCCGGGCGATCTCCAGATCGCAGACCTTGCTGACCGCCGTGCCCACGACGCCGGGGAACGTGGCGTAGCCGCCGCCGACGTTCGCGCCGATCACCTGGCCGTGCTTGTTGGCGTGGGTGCCCAGGGCGATGTGCCGTTCGCGGCCGGAGACCAGGTCGAGGACCTCGACGCAGTCGCCGCCCGCCCAGATGTTCTCGTGCCCACGCACCCGCATCGCCAGATCGGTCAGCAGCCCCCGGTGGTCGCCGAGCGGCAGCCCCGCGGCCTCGGCGAGCGCGGTCTCGGGACGTACGCCGATGCCGAGGACCACCACGTCCGCCGGGTACTCGGCGTCCTCCGTGGCCACCGCGCGGACCCGGCCGTCCTCACCGGTGAGGATCTTGGTGACCTCGGCGTCGTTCACCATCGTGATGCCGAGGCCCTCCATGGCCTCGTGCACCAGACGGCCCATGTCCGGGTCGAGCGTTGACATGGGCTCCTGGCCACGGTTGACGACCGTCACCTCGTACCCGCGGTTGATCAGCGCCTCGGCCATCTCCACGCCGATGTAGCCCGCGCCGATCACCACCGCGCGGCGGCCCGCCGTACGGGCCAGCGTGTCGAGGAGGGCCTGCCCGTCGTCGAGGGTCTGCACGCCGTGCACCCCGGGCGCGTCGATGCCGGGCAGCCGCGGCCGCATCGGATGGGCGCCCGTCGCGAGCACGAGCTTGTCGTACGACGTCCACTCCTCGGCACCCGACTCCAGGTCCCGGGAGCGTACGCGGCCGCCCTCGACGTCGAGTTCCGTGACCTCCGTACGCATGCGCAGGTCGATCCCGCGCGCCCGGTGCTCCTCCGGTGACCGGGCGATCAACTGGTGCCGGTCCGTGACGTCACCGCCCACCCAGTAGGGGATGCCGCACGCCGAGTAGGAGGTGAAGTGGCCCCGCTCGAACGCCACGATCTCCAGCTCGTCGGGGCCCTTCAGACGGCGCGCCTGGGACGCGGCGGACATGCCCGCCGCGTCCCCTCCGACGACCACCAGGCGCTCTTGGGAACGGCTCGCACGGCTCATGCTCATACGAACACGCTACGGGGGTCCCGCATTTCGGTCCTGCTCAGGATCGCGCCGATTCGCCCGGGTCCACTCAGTCCTTGTCGCCGCCCTCTCCCCGGACCGGCGGGGCGACCGGCAGCGAACTCGCGCCCGCGCCGCTCGGCGCCGCCGCGACCGGGCGGGCCGGCGTCCGGCCGCGCAGGAAACGCACCCACAGGAACAGCAGCAGCGCCGCGCCGACCAGGAAGGGCAGGATCGCCCCGAGAGCCAGCGCGATCCAGCGGAACATGGTGACGAACGCGTCCCAGCCGCCCCCGAGCGCGTCCGCGAACCCCGGGGCGTCGTCCTCGGCGACCTTCTTCACCGGTGTCTCGGACAGCGACAGGGTGATCGTGGCCAGGCTCGTACGGTCCTTCAGGGAAGCCTGCTGGGCCAGGAGCGACTCCAGGTCGGCCTGACGGGTGCTCAACTCGCCCTCAAGAGTGACCACATCGCTCAGCTTGGTCGCCTGGTCCATCAGCTCGCGGATCCGCACCACACTGGCGCGCTGCGACTTGATCCGGCTCTCCACGTCGACGACCTGCTCCGTGACATCCTCTGCCTTCGCCCTGCGGTCGAGGAGCTTGCCCGAGCCCTCCAGCTCCGTGAGGACCTCCTCGTACTTGTCCGAGGGCACCCGCAGGACGACACGGGAGCGTTCGCGGCCCTTGGAGTCGCGGTCCGTGGTCTCGTTGCCGACCATGCCGCCCGCGTTCTCGACCACCGTGCGGGTCTCGGCGAGGGACTTCGGCACGTCCTTGACCTGCACGGTCAGGGACGCGGTGTGGATGATGTGGGCGGTCAGCCTCGGTGCGGCGGCCTGCTCCTTCCTGCCGCTGCCCGCGGCGCTGTCGGCCGCGCCCACGCCCGCCTCGTTCGCACCCGGGGCGCCGGCGGCCTTGTCGGAATCCGAGCTCGCGCTCCCGCTGTCGTCCGCGCCCGTGCATCCCGTCAGGGCGAGGGCCGCGGCGAGGCACAGCGCCGAGAGGATCTGGACAGGTCGTGCGGATCGGTGCCTGGTCGTACCACTGCCACGCGTCTGCATATCGGCTTACCCCCGAGGGTGTCGTGATGACTGACGCTCCTACGACGCGCGACCCCCGCGAGACGTTGGCCGGATCCGGTCCCGAAGAGGTCACGGTCCGGACTCGTCATGGACACCCTCACGGGCCCGCTCACCGGCACCTTCACCGAACACCTTCACGGGCACCGGGGCCCGCGGGACTGTCGGTGGGGTCTGGGACAGTGGAGACATGCACGCAGACACACGTACGGGCACGGGTCATGTCGTCGTCATCGGGGGCGGTATCGCCGGTCTGGCCGCCGCCCACCGGCTGCTGGACGGCGGGGCGCGCGTGACCGTGCTTGAGGCCTCGGACCGGCTCGGTGGCAAGCTGCTGCCCGGTGAGATCGCCGGCGTCCGGGTCGACCTCGGCGCCGAGTCGATGCTCGCCCGGCGGCCCGAGGCGGTGGCCCTCGCCCGCGAGGTGGGCCTCGCCGACCGGCTGCGGCCGCCCGCGACGGCGAGCGCCTCGATCTGGACGCGCGGGACGCTGCGGCCCATGCCCAAGGGCCACGTCATGGGTGTCCCCGGAGACGCGGCCGCCCTCTCCGGAGTCCTCTCGGAGGAGGGCCTGCGCCGGATCGAGCGCGACCGCGACCTGCCGCGCACGGAGATCGGCGACGACGTGGCGGTGGGGGAGTTCGTCGCCGCGCGCCTCGGCCGCGAGGTCGTCGACCGCATCGTCGAGCCACTGCTCGGCGGTGTCTACGCGGGCGACGCGTACCGCATCTCGATGCGCTCGGCCGTCCCCCAGCTCTTCGAGGCGGCCCGCACGCACACGTCGTTGACAGAGGCCGTCCGCGAGATCCAGGCGAGGGCGGCGAAGAGCCAGCAGACGGGACCGGTCTTCACGGGCATCGAGGGCGGCATCGGCGGGCTCCCGCTCGCCGTCGCGGAGTCGGTGCGCGCCCGGGGCGGCGACATCGTCACGGGGGCACCGGTGACGGAGCTGCGGCGGGTCGAGGGCGGGACGGCCGGGACGGCTGAGGCGGACGGCACCGGGCCCTGGCGCGTCGTCGTCGGTGGCGTCGCCGGTGGTCGCGTCCTCCAG
Organism: Streptomyces sp. NPDC033178; assembly: GCF_055577685.1. NCBI lineage: Bacteria > Bacillati > Actinomycetota > Actinomycetes > Kitasatosporales > Streptomycetaceae > Streptomyces > Streptomyces sp. NPDC033178. The sequence goes on along the minus strand of NZ_JBVIPT010000023.1, from coordinate 144,841 downwards.
GCCGACGCCGTCGTCGTGGCGGTGCCCGCCGGTGCCGCGGCCCAGCTGCTCGGCGCCGAGGCCCCGGCCGCCGCGGCCGAACTCGCGGCCGTCGAGTACGCCTCCATGGCACTGATCACCCTCGCCTACCGTCGCGACGAGATCGCCCTCCCCGAAGGGAGCGGTTTTCTGGTGCCGCCTGTTGACGGGCACACCATCAAGGCCTCGACGTTCGCCTCCCAGAAGTGGGGGTGGATCGCGGAGGAGGACCCGGACGTGGTGGTCCTGCGCACGTCCGTCGGGCGCTACGGAGAGACGGAGATCCTCGACCGGGACGACGCCGGCCTCGTCGACGTGTCACGGCACGACCTGCGCGAGGCCACCGGCCTGCACGCCGATCCCGTCGAGACCCGGGTGACCCGCTGGACCGACGGACTGCCCCAGTACCCGGTCGGGCACCACGCGCGCGTGGCCCGCATCCGCGAGCACGTCGGCAAGCTGCCGGGGCTCGCCGTCTGCGGAGCGGCGTACGACGGTGTCGGCATCCCGGCCTGTATCGCGAGCGCGAACGCGGCCGTGGACAAGCTGACCGGCGACCGCGCAGGACTGACGGACGCCCTGATCACGAACCCGGTGCAGAGCCTGCACGGCGGAGCGGGAGAATAGCCCCATGAGTGACGACGCCCCCACCACCGGCCAGGCCAGGACTCCGAACGCCGGCAAGAAGGCCAAGGACCTCAACGAGGTCATCCGCTACACCCTCTGGTCCGTGTTCAGACTTCGAGACGTCCTCCCCGATGACGCTGCGCGCGCCGGTTACGCGGAGGAGGTCCAGGAGCTCTTCGACCAGCTCGACGCCAAGGACGTCACGGTCCGCGGCACGTACGACGTGTCGGGGCTGCGCGCCGACGCCGACCTCATGATCTGGTGGCACGCCGAGACGTCCGACCAGCTCCAGGAGGCGTACAACCTCTTCCGTCGTACGAAGCTGGGCCGCGCGCTGGAGCCGGTCTGGTCGAACATGGCGCTGCACCGGCCGGCGGAGTTCAACCGCTCGCACATCCCGGCGTTCCTCGCCGACGAGACGCCGCGCAACTACATCAGCGTGTACCCCTTCGTGCGCTCCTACGACTGGTACCTGCTGCCGGACGAGGACCGTCGCCGGATGCTCGCCGACCACGGCAAGATGGCCCGTGGGTACCCGGACGTGCGTGCCAACACGGTTGCCTCGTTCTCGCTCGGTGACTACGAGTGGATGCTCGCCTTCGAGGCCGATGAGCTGTATCGCATCGTGGATCTCATGCGGCACCTGCGTGCGTCCGAGGCCCGGATGCACGTCCGGGAAGAGGTGCCGTTCTACACCGGGCGGCGGAAGTCCGTTGCCGAGCTGGTCGCCGGGCTCGCGTAGCCGCTCCGCGGGAGGGCCGGTACGTCTGCCGCGGGTGCGTGGGGGCTGGTCGCGCCCACGCGGCGGAGCCGCACACAGATGCAGCCCCGCGCCCCTACTGGGGCGCGACCGGACTCGGCTCCTTGTGCGGCGCGCAGGTCGCGCGTCGCTCCGGGAGCCTGCCCTCCAGCAAGTACGCGTCCAAGTAGGCGTTGACGCACGCGTTGGAGGCGCCGCCGATGCCGTGCGAGCCCGATGCCCGTTCGGTGACCAGGGCCGAGCCGGACAGGCGGCGGTGCAGTTCCAGGGCGCCGGTGTACGGGGTCGCCGCGTCTCGTTCGGCGGCCAGGATCAGCGTCGGCGGCAGCTCGCCTGGTGACGTGCGTACGTCGAGCGGACGCTGCCGGGACAGTGGCCAGTAGGCGCAGGGCAGGTTCGTCCAGACGTTGTCCCAGGTCTCGAACGGGGCCACGCGTGCCAGCCGGGTGTTGTCGCGGTCCCAGGTGTGCCAGGCGCGCGGCCACGGCGCGTCGTTGCACTCGGTGGCGGTGTAGACCGCCTTGCTGTTCTCCTGCTCCTCCGCCGCGTCCGGGTTCGGCCCCGCCTGCCGGATCAGCGGCTGCGGGTCGCCCTTCAGATAGGCGGAGAGCGCCAGGGCGCGCTGCGGCCAGTAGTCGTCGTAGTACCCGGCCTGCAGGAACGTGCTCTGGAGCTGACCCGGACCGACCTTGCCGCCCGCGGGTTCGGCGGCGAGCCGTGCCCTCGCCCGCTCGTAACTGCGCAGCACCTCCTCCGGCGTGCGGCCCAGCCCGTACACCTTGTGGTGCTTGGCGATCCAGGTGCGGAAGTCGGCCCAGCGGCCCTCGAAGGCGGCCGACTGGTCGAGGTTGTTCCGGTACCAGACCTTCTCCGGGTCCGGGTTCACGGCCGAGTCGAAGACCATCCGGCGTACGTGCGAGGGGAACAGCGTCGCGTACAGGGAGGCGAAGTACGTACCGTACGAGGCGCCCATGAAGGTCAGCCTGCGTTCGCCGAGGGCGGCGCGCAGGACGTCCAGGTCGCGGGCGTTGTTGAGCGAGGAGAAGTGCCGGATCTCGCGCCCCGACCGCTCGACGCAGCCCCGCGCGTACGCCTTGGCCCGCGCGATGCGTTCCTCCTTGTACGACTCCGAGGGGTACGTCGGCGACTGCGAGGGACCCTTCAGGAGCCGTTTCGGGTCCTGGCAGGAGAGCGGCGCCGAGCGGCCGACCCCGCGCGGGGCGTAGCCGACGAGGTCGTACGCCCCGGCGATGCGCTTCCACTCGGGGATCATGCCGATCAACGGGAAGTACATGCCGGAAGCGCCGGGGCCGCCGGGGTTGAACACCAGCGAGCCCTGCCGCGGGACCGGCCGTTTGCCGTCCTTGCCGGTGGCCTTCACCCGGCTGACGGTCAGTTTGATCTTCTTGCCCTCGGGGTGCGCGTAGTCGAGCGGCACCTCCACCGTGCCGCACTGCAGGCTGCCCGGGGTGTCCTGCTCCTCCGAGCAGTTGCCGAACCGGATGCCTTCGTCGGCGGCGCGCCGGGCGGCGACCGCCGTGCCGTGCAGCTCTGCCCGGCCGAACGAGGTCTGGCCGAACGAGGTCTGGGCGCTGCCCGCGGGGGCGGCGACGACGGCGGTCAGAACCAGGGACCCGGCCGTTCCGTAGAGGGCGGCAGCTCGCATCGCGTTCCCTTCAGTGCACGGCAGCAACAAAAGGGATATTTCGTTTGGTACTTGGCGAAGTAAAGCACCGGCCCGCCGGTGTCGGCCCAATGACCCCGATGCGCGTCCGGCGCGCGTCCCGGGCGCGCTCTAGGCGTGCGGTTCGCGGTGCGCGAAGGCCGCCCGCAGATCCGGTTCGCCGATCGCGCGGATGCCGCGTACGGCCACGGTGGTGAGGTACGTACGGTCGTCGCTGCCGGTGTCCGCGCGGCGGGCCAGGGCGCTGAGCAGGTGCTGGCCGGCCGGGGACGCCCAGCGCGTGTAGGGGTGGACCTCGATCCGGGCGATGGCGAGGCAGCTCAGGGTGAGGATGAGCGGGAGCGTGAACCAGATGGCCACCAGGGGCCGGTTCTCCTGCGCCTGAGCAGGCATCAACAGGGCGACCGCGCCCAGCACCAGCACGGCCGCCGCCGCGGCCCGCACCTGGCGGACGGCGCCCGCGACGGTGGTGCGGGCGCCGTCGGGCACGGCGAGGCCCGCCGCGACGAGGCGGTCGGCGAGGACGCGTACGGACTCCGCGGCGGCCGCGGTCGTACGCACCGGCGCGATCCGTGACTGTCCGTCCGGGCCTATCGCGCCCAGCACCGAGCGCTCCATCTCGTCCCGGCCGCGCGGGTCCACGACGGTCGCCCAGCCCGTGTGGGCGAGCAGCAGACGGCGCTGGCGGGCCATCGACACCAGTGTCAGATCGGCGACCCGCGCGGGGCCGCCCGACAGGAACGCCGCCTCGTAGAGCGTGAGACCGCGGCCGCTGAACCGGTCTGTCTCGTCGACGACGGCGGCGGCGTGGACGGAGGCCAGACACAGACGCGTACAGGTGGTGCCGGCCGCGACCCAGGCCAGGAGCAGGAGGAGGACCCAGAACATGCGGGATTTCTATGCGAAGGAGGCCGGGGCGCGCCACGGCTTGTTCACAATTTGGACGGAGCGTCGTCACAGTGTGACGTTTCGCTTCGCTGTGTTCCGGTTGTCAGGGCTTCTTGTTCCCGGACTTGTCCTCGTCGTTCGAGGCCTCGGACTTCTTGGGCTCCTTGGTCTCCTTCGGCTCGTCGTCCTCCGGCGGGCGGCTCGTCGCGGGCGGCGGCAGGGTGTACGTCGGCGAGGGGGAGGGGGCGGCCGGGGACGGGGAGACCGGGACGGGCGGGCTCGGGGAGTCCGTCGGACCGGGCGGGGCCGGGGAGTTGGTGAGCGGCGGCGGGCTCGCGGTGGCCGCGTCCAGGGCCAGGGCGTCGAAGTCGACGAGACCGGTGGCCTCCAGGACCGTGATGTGGTCCAGGACCGTGGTGTTCGCGTCGTCGGCGAGGCCCCGGACGAGCGAGTTGCGGGTGCTCGCGCGGACCTGGGCGACCAGGCCGAAGACCTTGCCGTGCGCCTTGCGGAGGATGTTCGCGAACTGGACGTCGTATTCCTCGCCCTGTGCCGCGCTCAGCGTGCCGAGCCACGCCTGCTGCTGCTCGTTGGGCTGGTTGGGCAGCTGAAGTCCGAGCTGCGAGGCCACTTCGCGCACACGCTCGTCCAGGAACGTGTGGCCCTCCACGAGGTGCTCGCCGGCCGTCTTGACCGCCTGGGTCGTGCCGCGTTCCTCGGCCTGCTGGCCGGCGGGCAGCTCCCACAGGCCCGCGAGCCGCACCTTGGTGACGAACTCCCGGTCCAGCGCGGACAGCGGACCGTACCTCGTCGACAAGGTCTGGGCGTTCAGCGTGTCCACACCGGTGCCCGACCGGTCCGAGTACGACCAGATCGGGAAGACCAGCGCCACGAGGGTCGCCGCCAGGCCCGTGACGATGAGCCCGGTGCCGCTGAACAGTCTGCGGCTGTTGATGGATCGCATGGTGCCTCCTGTTGCGGCACCGCACGTTAGTGCGCTTCGGGTCGGGGCTGGAATATTACTGCGCGGTGTACGTCAACTGAGGTACGGGTTCGGACGGTTGCCGTGCGAATCCGGACAGACGGTTGCAGGTGGGGTGTTTTCGCAGGTGGACGCGGTGTCGCGCCGCGCGGACGACGACGGGCGGGCTTCCGCGCACCACGCGCACACGCGGGGTGCGCCCGGCGCCGGCCGGATGCGAGCCCGCGCGCCCGGCCGTCGGGGCAGGGGCACTGAGCAGGCAAGGGGCCCACGGTTCTGTACAGATCAGGCACCCATGTCTCCCGGTGAGCGATGTCACGCGGTGACGAAGGCCTCTACGCCCGGCGTCGACTCGTTCTCAACGCCCCGGCGGGACCGGTCAGCGCTGCGGCGGGACGCGCCTCATCGCCTCAGCAGTACCCGCCGCGTGGCGCGGGCCAGCCGGGCCGCCGGGTGCTGCGACAGCGGCGCAGGTCCCGAGCGCTCCAGCCACCAGTCGCTCACCCGCCGCCGTACGTCCGGGTCGTCCAGCCGGCCGCCCAGCAGCAGATGCTCGGCGAAGTCCAGCGCGTCACGCCGGTAGCCGCCGCTCATCGGGTGGCCGTGCGCGTACGCGACGAACGCCTTGCGGTACGCCCCCGCCAGAATCTCCGGCAGCTCGGGCGCGACCTTGGCCACGACATCGGCCCGCTTGCCCGCCAGCGCCCGGGCCTGCACCGAGAGCCGGGTCCCGTCGAAGCCCTCCGGCACGGGCGTCCCGGCGACCAGCGCGGACAACAGGGCCGCCTGCGCGAGGGCGAGCCGCTGGCGGGAGGGGTCGGTGGACGGTGATGCCTTGCGCGCGTCACCGGAATCCGGTCGGTCGCCGCCATCCGAGGTGTCGCCGGAATCCGGTCCGGTCGTTCCGGAGGCGTCGGACGAGGCATCGGCGGACACCTGCGGGACCACCGAAAGGGCCCCCCTCTCCACCGTCTCCCGGATCGCCGTCAGCTCTCGTTCCAGCTCGGCCGGGGCGGGGAAGTTCTCGTCGCGCTCCAGGAGCACGCCCGGCGGGCGGACCCGGGAGGACAGGTCGGCGAGGATCGCGAGGACGGCCGGCGGCACGGCGTGGGCGTGGCTGTCGTGCCAGACACCGTCGCGTTCGAAGCCGCCGGCGACATGGACGTACGCGATCGCCTCGACGGGCAGTTCGTCCAGGGCCTTGGCGGGGTCCTCGTCGCGGTTGACGTGGTTGGTGTGGAGGTTGGCCACGTCGATGAGGAGGCGTACGCCGGTGCGGTCGGCCAGGTCGTACAGGAACTGTCCCTCGGTCATCTCCTCGCCCGGCCAGGAGATCAGCGCCGCGATGTTCTCCACCGCGAGCGGCACGGGCAGCGCGTCCTGGGCGATGCGGATGTTCTCGCAGAGGACGTCGAGGGCGTCCCGGGTGCGGGGGACGGGCAGCAGATGCCCGGCCTCCAGGCGGGGCGAGGCGGTGAGGGCCCCGCCCGCGCGGACGAACGCGATGTGCTCGGTGACCAGAGGGGAGCCGAGCGCCTCGGCGGCCGCCGCGAGATCGGCGAGCTTTCCCTCGTCGGGACGGTCGGCACCGCCGAGGCCGAGCGACACCCCGTGCGGAACCACCGTGACGCCGCGCTCGCGCAGCCGCACCAGCGACTCGGGCAGATGCCCCGGGCACACGTTCTCCGCGACGGCCTCGACCCAGTCGATGCCGGGCATGCTCTCCACGGCCGCCGCGATCTCCGGCCGCCACCCGATTCCCGTACCCAGGTGCTTCATCGCGTCCCCCTCCTTCACCACGGCTTCACCAGGACCTGTGCGTCGTCTCCTTCGACGGACCTGTTGTTCCGGCGTGACGGGGTCATGGCCCCGGGAAGCGGGGCCGAACCCATCGGCGGGGACGTTCAGAGCAACATTTGAGCTTCGGGACGCGGACGGCGGTCACGAACCACTACGGAGTGCGCTCGGCATCCGGTTGTTACGGCGTGGCCGCGGCGTCCGGGTCCTCGGGGTCCGGACGGTTCGTGTTGACCGTGCCCGGCTGCCCCGGCGAGGGCCTCGACGTGGTGTCGATGTCACCGGTCGCCTCCACGGGCGGCGCCGCGCCCGGGGTGACCCCCGCGGCCGGCGGCGGCGGGCCGCTCGGGCTGGCCGTCGAGCCGGCCACCGAGTCGTTGGCGATCGCGTCGAAGTCGACCGCGCCGGTCTTCTCCAGGACCGTGATGTGGTCGAGCACGGTCTGGTTGGCGTCCGAGGCGAGCTGACGCACCAGCGTGTTGCGCGTCTGGTTCCGGACCGTGCCGATCGCCGGGAAGATCTTGCCGTGCGCGGACCGGAGAAGGTTCGCCCACACCTTCACGTAGTCCGCGTCCGACGCAGCGGTCATCTGGTTCAGCCAGCCCTGCTGCTGCTCGTTCGGCTGGTTCGGCAGTTCGACGCCGAGGTCCCGGGCGACGCCGCGTACCCGCTTGTCGAGGTCGGTGTGGCCGACGATCAGGTGGTCGGCCGCCTCCTTCATCGCCTCGCCGGGGGCCCGCTCGAGTGCCTGCTGCGCTGCGGGAAGCTCCCACAGGCCGGCCAGTCGGACGCGGACGATCAGGTCGCGGTCGGTGGCGGTCAGCGGCCCCCAACGCGTCGGTACGGTTCCGGAGGCGAGGTTCGCCTGCCCCGTACCGGCGCGGTCGGCGTACGACCACACCGGGAACGCGAGCGCGCCGAGTGTGCCGACGAGTGCCACGATGACGAGGGCCGTGCCGTTGATACGCCGCAAAGGTGCCTCCCGGGATATGCCAACTGGTCGTTGGGAATCTGTACTTGGCCAGCGCAGGGAGATACGTGCGGGGCGGTCGGTGTGTTCAACGGTCGATGTTTGGTGAGTCACTTTTGTTGTTCGGGCGTGGGGGGGGGGGGGGGGGGGGGGGGGGGGGGGGGGGGGCGGGGAGGGGGGGGGGGGGGGGGGGGGGGAGAGGGGGGGGAGGAGA
>NZ_JBVIPT010000023.1:8481-136891 GCF_055577685.1 Streptomyces sp. NPDC033178 | reverse complement strand
TTTTTTTTTTTTTTGTTTTTTTTTGGTTTTTTTTTTTTTTTTTTTCTTTTTTCTCCCCCCCCCCCCCCCCCCCCCCCCCCCCCCCCCCCCCCCCCCCCCCAACACGCTGTCGGGCCGGGCTCGCTCAGCTGAACGGGTCCAGCGTGATGTACGCCGTCTGCGGGTTGTTGTCGTTGACGAGCGACTCGTGGGCGCCGACGTCGTCGAAGGCGAAGCCGTACGCCTTGCCGTCGGCCATCTGGGCGTGGATCTTCCGGGAGTAGTGGTTGGTCACGGTGTCCTGGTAGAAGCCCGCGGAACTCGTGTCGGGCTGGTTGGGGTTGGTCAGGAGCGTGGACCGGTTGTAGCCCGCGCACAGGGTGCGGGAGATCGGGCCGCGCACCAGGTCGTTCGGCGCGTCCAGATGCTTGTAGCAGCCGAAGATGCTGTCCGAGTCGGGCTTCTGGAAGCTGGTCACGACGGCGCCGGAGCCGTTGGTGAAGTTCATGACGTTGCCGGAGACCCTGCCGTAGTACTTGGTGCCCGGCTGGTCGGCGAACGGTGTCACCGTCAGTGTGGAGGTGGAGTACTTGGACCACACCCGGTTGATGTAGTCGTTCATGACGGAGGCGGGCAGGGCGCCTGCCTCGATGCCGTGGCCGGGGGCGAGGGCCCGCAGGATGGTCCCGTCGGAGCGGGTCCTGATGAGGTTGGCCCAGCCGCCGGGCTGGCCCCTGAGTGCGTTGAAGAAGCCGTTGTAGCCGCCCGGCTTCAGGTGACCGGTGTTCTTGGTGGCGCCGGCGGTGTTCTTGATGCCGACCGCGTACGGGGCCGAGAACATGTCCACCTGTGTGCTGTTGATCCACAGTCCGGCGTCGTTGAGCGTGTACTCGGTCCAGTTGAAGAGGATGTTCACGTTCGGGTCGGACGGGTTCTGCACCGCGGGCTGTACGAGACCGCCGGTGGTCAGCTTGAAGACGAGCTTCTGGCCGTATGAGAAGTAGACCCGGCCGGAGAACTTCGGCATCCGGATCGTCTTGGTCTGGCCGTTGGCCGGTCCGGCGATCGAGGCGTCGGGTGCGGGGGTCGGCGGGTTGCCGCCCGCGGGCCAGGCGTGGAAGGTGCCGTTCGCGTCGGCCCAGCCCTGCTGGCCGGTCGAGAGCAGGGTCCCGATGTTGTAGATGTAGATCTGGTCGCCGCGCCCGGAGTTGTTCTTGAACTCCAGCGGGATGGTCGTGGGCACCGCGGCTTCGGCTCGGGGTGCGGGGCCCACCGTCGTGAGTCCCGCGGTGACGGTTGCCGCGGCGACCAGGGCCACCAGCGCTTTCCGTAGGGCAAGCACGCTCGTCCTCCTGCCAGGTGGGCTTCTCCCACCGGAGTCGAAATGCGACGGACGGATGGTCGGGGGCCGCGTCCCGTCATGGGGAGGCAAGGGCGGCGCGGCCCCTTCCGGTCGTTTGAGAGCGCTCTCAGAGTGGTCCTCATGAGTGGGACACGTCAAGGTCTAGACCAAGATGGTCATCGTCGGGCCGGAACAGGTCACGGCGAATCGGTCACGGCGAACAGGTCACAGTGACGGGCCGTGGGTCCAGGCGCCGGCGAGGAGCGTGGCGTGCACCGGCATCTCGCGCAGGGTCAGGGCGTCCGCGGTGAGCGGGTCGGCGTCGGTCACCACCAGGTCCGCCCGGTCGCCGACCCGGATCAGCCGCCGCCCCCGGGTCGAGCCGGCCAGGGCGTCCGCCACCGGTATCCGCTGCTCCGGGTGCCACGGCGGGCGCTCGTCGCCGGTCCGGGTCACGGCAGACGCCATGGTCAGCCAGGGGTCGAGCGGCGCGACGGGGGCGTCGGAGCCCAGCGCCAGGACGGCCCCGGCGGCGAGCAGGTCGGCGAAGGCGTAGGCCCGGTGGGTCCGGCCCGCCCAGTGCCGGTCGGCGACATCCCGGTCGTCCACCGCGTGGGTGGGCTGGACGCTCACGGTGACGCCCAGTTCGGCGAAGCGCGGGATGTCCTTGGGGGCGAGCAGTTGGCCGTGCTCGATCCGGCCGTGGCAGCGCACCGCCTCGAAGGCGTCGAGGGTCATCTCGTTGGCGCGGTCCCCGATCGCGTGGATGGCGGGTTCGATCCCGTGGGAGGAGGCGCGACGCAGCAGGGACACCAGCTCCTGCGGGGGCAGTTGCTCCAGTCCGTGAGAGCCGGGCTCGCCGGGGACCGCGCCCGGGTACGCCTCGTGGCACAGCGCGGTGCGGGTGTTGAGCGAGCCGTCGGTGAGCAGCTTGAACGGCCCGACCTCCAGCAGCCCGTCGGGGGTGTCCAGGGTCTGGCCGGTGCGGAGCCCGCGGCCGATCGCCGCCTCCAGTTGCGGGGACCAGATGGAGGCCGCCACGCGGAGCGGCACCGCGGCACCGTTCATCCGGCGGGTCCAGTCCGCGATGTTGTCGGCGTACTCGAAGTCGACGATGCCGGTGATCCCGCGCGCGGCGGCGGCGACGCAGGCCTCCCGCACCCATTGGTCCGTCAACTCCACCGAGGCGGTGGGGAGTTGGGCCATGGCCTGGATGCACTCGTCCTCGCGCAGCAGTCCGGTGGGGTGGTCGCCGCGCCCGACCAGGGCGAGTCCGGCCGAGTTGAGCCAGGCGGAGTGCAGATCCATGCTGATCAGCAGGGCGGGGCGGTCCGGGACGAGGGCGTCGAGCAGGTCCTTGTGGGGTGCGTCCGGCCACAGTCCGTCGCGGAAGCCGTGGCCGATCACCGGCTCGCCGGCCGGCAGGGTTGCGGCCTGCCGGCCGACCGCGTCCACGGCCTCCCGCGCCGAGCGGGCGCCGGACACGTCGAGCCGTCGGCGCAGGCCCGCCCACTGGACCATGTGTACGTGCGAGTCCCACAGCCCCGGCAGCAGCGTACGGCCGTCGAGGTCGAGGCTCTGCCCGTCGGCGCGCGGTGATTCGCCCGCGGGAAAGACGGCGTTGACGAGACCGGACTCGATACGGACGTCGCTCAGCGGTCCGCCCGCGCCGAGGTGGACGCGGCGCAGGGTGAGCGGCTCGGCGGTGGCCGGCCGGTTGCCGGGCGCTGCGGTGTTCGTCTGGGTCACGGCTTCCTCCGGATGTCGCGCATGGCGCGGGCGAGTTCGGGAACGGCGTACGGCCGGCCGGATTCGAGGGCACCGGCAAGGCGGAGGACGATCTCCTCGCGCTCGTCCTGGCTGAGCTTCGCCTTGGCCGTCACCTTCGTGGCGGGCAGCCGGAATCCGGTGACGGCGGCGGCGATCCGGTGGGCGTAGCTCTCCACGCGGGCCAGCCGCCACGGCTCGGGAGAACGGTCCTCGAAGTGGTCGACGGTGGCGGACAGGACGTCGTAGGTGTCCGCCGGGTCCAGGACCTCGGGGCGGCCGTGGACGTGCAGGACAGTGAAGTTCCAGGTCGGCACGTGGGGTGTTTCCCTGTACCAGCTCGGCGAGATGTAGCCGTGCGGTCCCTGGATCACGACGACGACCTCGTGGGAGCCGAGTTCGTGCTTCCGCGCGTCGGCCCTCGCGAGGTGGCCGAGGAGCGTGCAGCCGGTGTCCCCGGTGTCCTGGCGTGAGTCGTCGACCAGGACCGGCAGGTGGGAGACGACCAGTCCGCGGTCGGGAGTGTGACTGATCAGGGTGGCCCAGGGGTGGGCTCTCGCGAGATCACGGATCCGTCCGGGGTCGTCGACCCGGAAGATCTCCTGCTCCAGCATGTGCGCTGTTCCGTCCTGTCAGTTCTCGGCCATTGATTCTCGGCCATTGATTCTTGGCTGTCGGTCCTCGGCTGTCGGTCCTCGGCCGTCAGTTCTCGGCCGTCAGTTCTCGGGGAAGTGGCAGGAGACCTGCCGTTGCCCGTCGGCCGTCGGTGCGGTCGGCACCGGCCGCTCCGTGCCGCAGAGATCCTGGCTCTTCCAGCAGCGTGTGTGGAAGGCGCAGCCCGCGGGTGGCCGGGTCGGGCTGGGAGGGTCGCCATGCAGCACTATGCGGCCGGTGGCGCCCCGCCGGCGCGGGTCCGGATCGGGGACGGCCGAGAGCAGCGCCCGGGTGTACGGATGCGCGGGGCGGGAGTAGACGGTGTCGCGGTCGCCGTGCTCGACGATCCGCCCCAGATACATGACGGCGACCTCGTCGGCCACATGCCGGACCACCGCCAGATCGTGCGCGATGAACACGTAACTGAGCCCGAACTCCCGCTGCAGCTCCTTGAACAGGTTGATGACCTGCGCCTGCACGGACACGTCGAGCGCCGACACCGGCTCGTCGCAGACCAGGATCTTCGGGCGCAGCGCGAGCGCTCGGGCGATGCCGAGGCGCTGGCGCTGCCCGCCGGAGAACTGGTGGGGGTGGCGGTGCGCGTGCCCGGGGTCGAGCCCGACCATGTGCAGCAACTCGTGGGCCCAGGACGCGCGTTCCTTCTTCGGCATCAGGTCGCGGTGGATGTCGAGCGGCTCACGGACGATCTCCAGCGCCGTCATCCGGGGATCGAGGGAGGTGTACGGGTCCTGCATGACCAGTTGGATGTCGCGCCTGCGGCGGCGAAGCTCGGCCGACGGCAGGGTCAGCAGGTCCCGGCCCTCGACGAGCACGGTGCCGGAGGTGGGCCGGTCCAGGGCCATCAGCAGGCGGGTGAGGGTCGACTTGCCGCAGCCGGACTCGCCCACGAGACCGAGGGTCGAGCCGCGCCGCAGGGTCAGGTCGACGCCGTCGACGGCCCTGACCGTGGCCCGGCGCCTGCCGCCGAGGGGCAGCCCGCCGGACCGGTAGTGCTTGACCAGGCCGCGGGCCTCAAGGAGCGGGGCACCGTTCTCAAGGCGCGCGGCACCGCTCGGGACGTCATCGGGCACCGGAGACCTCCAGCGGATAGTGGCAGGCGACGAGGCGCGCGGGCGGGTCGGGGAGGGCCGGGAGCAGCATCGGCTCCTGTGTCGCGCAGCGTTCGCCGACTTCGGGGCAGCGCGGATGGAAGGCGCAGCCGGCGGGCAGCAGACCGGGTCCTGGCGGGCTGCCCGGGATCGGGCTGAGGTCGTCGGGGCCCCCGGCGAGGCGGGGCACGGCTGCGAGCAGCCCCCGGGTGTAGGGGTGTGCGGGCCGGTCGTACAGCTCCTGGACCGGGGCCTCTTCCAGGATGCGCCCGGCGTACATGATCGCGACCCGGTCGGCGGTGCCCGCGGCGAGTCCCAGGTCGTGGGTGATCAGCAGCAGGGCGGATCGGGTCTCCTCGCGGAGTTCGGCGAGGAGTTCCATGATCTGTGCCTGCACGGTGACGTCCAGGGCGGTGGTGGGTTCGTCGGCGATGAGGACGTCGGGGCCGAGCGCCACCGCCATCGCGATCATGATGCGTTGGCGCATGCCGCCGGAGAACTGGTGGGGGTGGTCGCGGTAGCGGCGGGCCGGGTCCGGGATGCGGACCCGGGCCATCAGCTCGACGGCCCTGGCGCGGGCCTCGCGGCGGCCGACGCCCTCGTGGGCCCGGATGGTCTCGGCGATCTGGAAGCCCACGGTGAGCGTGGGGTTGAGGGCGGACAGGGCGTCCTGGAAGACCATCGCGATGCGCCTGCCGCGCAGGGCGCGGAACTGGTCCTCGGGCAGCGCCAACAGATCCGTGCCCCGGTGGCGGGCACTGCCGCCGACCCGGGCCGTGGTGGCCGGGAGCAGGCCCATGACGGCCATCGCGGAGATGCTCTTGCCGGAACCGGACTCGCCGATGAGCGCGAGTGTCTCCTCCTCGTGGAGGGTGAACGAGACTCCGTGGACGACCCGTTGGGCGGCGCCGGACCGGGACAGCACGTCGACGGTGAGGTCCTGGACGTCCAACAGCGGGTCGTTCAGCGGGGCTTTCACGGTCGTGTGGCCCATGTTCGTGTGGTCCATGAGGGGGTCACCGGCCTCTCGGATCCAGGGCGTCACGCACGGTGTCGCCGAAGGTGATGAGCACGAAGACGGTGAAGGACAGGAAGAGCCCGGGGAAGATCAGCAGGTGCGGGTGGGTCTGGAAGGAGTTCTGGGCTCCCGCGAGCTGAAGTCCCCAGGAGATCGAGGGAGGTTGGAGCCCGACACCGAGGAACGTCAGCGCGGCCTCGGCGACGATCACTCCGCCGACGGTGATGGTGGCGAGGACGAGGACAGGGGTGAGGGCGTTCGGCAGGACGTGTCTGCGCACGATGAACCACTGGCTCGCGCCGAGGCTGCGGGCCATCACCACGTAGTCGGCCTCGCGCACCGACCGTACCGACGCCCGTACCACCCGGGTCATGGTCGGCCAGCCGAAGAGCGCCAGTACTCCGGCCACGGTCGGTACATCCCGGGTGGTGAAGCTGTTGAGGACGACGATCGCGCCGAGCAGGAACGGGAAGCCGAGGAAGACATCGGTGATCCTGGCGATCACGCTGTCGACGATCCGCCCGGCCATCCCGGCGAGACAACCGAGGACCAGTGCGACGGCAAGCCCGAGGCCGGTGGCGAGCAGGCCGACGCCGAGCGAGGCGCCCGCTCCGTGGATGACGTTGGCGTACAGGTCGCAGCCCTGGACGTCGTATCCGAAGGGGTGTCCGGGGGCCGGGCCCTCGGCGCTGTGGCCCAGCTCGCAGACGGTCGGGTCGCCGTGGCCGAACCAGCCCGCGAAGAGCCCCGGCGCGGCGGCGAGCAGGAGGAGCAGAAGGGCGCAGCCGCCGGTGAGGAGGAACACCGGCCTGCGGCGCAGCTCGTGCCAGGTGCCCTGCGGGGCCTGGTACGAAGCCTCGGGCGAAGTGCCGTGCTTCACGGGCGAGAGAGCGGCGTCAGTCATGGCGGATCCTCGGGTCCAGGAGGCTGTTGAGGAGGTCGACCAGGACGCTCGCGGCCAGGAAGATCAGGATCAGAGCGGTCGACACCCCCACCACCGTCGGTCCGGCGTGGGCGCGGACGGCCCGGAAGAGCAGCTGGCCGATGCCGGGGAGGTTGAAGACGCCCTCGATGATCACGGTGCCGCCGAGCAGGTATCCGAGGTCGATGGCGAGATAGGTGACGGCCGGGATGAGGGAGTTGCGCAGCACGTGGACGCCGACCACCCGGCGCCGGGTGAGGCCCTTGGCGACGGCGGTGCGTACGTAGTCGGCGCGCAGGTTCTCGATCACCTCGGCCCTGACCAGCCGGGACACCGACGCCAGTCCGAAGGCCGCGACGCACAGCGCGGGCAGCAGATAGCTCGTCGGCCAGCCGTCGGTGTTCCCGGCGACCGGGAACCACCCCAGCTGTACGCCGAGGACGACCTGCGCGGTGTACGCGAGCACGAACACCGGCACGGAGGTGGCGCCGATCGTGAACGCGAGCACCGTACGGTCCGTCCAGGTTCCCTGGCGCAGCGCGGCGAGCACGCCGAGCCCGATGCCGACGACCGCCTCGATGCCCCAGGCGGTCAGCGCCAGCTTCAGCGTGACCGGCCAGCGGTCGGCCATCTGCTCGGCGACCGAGCGGCCGCTGAAGTCGGTCCCGAGATCGCCGTGGAAGAGCCCGGCCAGGTAGTGGCCGTACTGGACCAGCAACGGATCGTCGAGGTGGTGCTGTTCGCGCAGGGCCCGCGCCACGCTCGGGGCGAGCGGCCGGTCGCCGGCGAGCGCGGCGATGGGGTCGCCCGGCAGGACGTACGTCATCGCGTAGATGACCAGGCTGATTCCGAAGAAGACGAGCAGCGCCTCCAGCAGGCGGCGTATGAGGTACGTCATCCGGGGTCCCCCGTGATGTCACGGGCGCGGGCGTGGTCCGCGGCGGCCAGCAGCGCCCCGTACTGGATCCCGGCCAGCGTGGAGATCGCGATCGGGTCGCCCGTGGCAGGGCCGGCCGCGCGCTCCCACGTCTCGTACGTCTCCAGCAACTCCCGGTGGCAGCGGCGTACTTCGGGGGTGGCGGTGCCCGCGACCACCTCCGCGTCGAGCGCCCGCAGCAGCATGCCGCCGAAGCGGACGCGGAGGCTGTGGACACCGGCTTCGCAGTCGAAGCGTTCGGACACGGTGGCGGCCCGGTCGGGCAGTTCGTCGGCGCGGGCCGACTCCATCGTGGCGAGTTCCGTCAGCGACGGTACGAAGTCGCGGACCGCCCGCAGGAACGGGGACCGGATGGTCAGGTGCGGGTTCGCCGCGTCGAGGATGCCGCCGAGAAACGTTCCTGCCTCGCCCAGCGCCCGAGCCCGGCCCCGGACCACGTCGGCGTGGCGCCGCTCGATGGGTGTGTTGTCGTCGGCGTCCGGGTGGCTCCAGTGCGGGACCTCGGTGACGAAGTAGAAGGTGCCGTAGCGCTCGGCGTACGCGGCGCTCGACGAGCCCGCGATCTTGGCGGCGGCGTCGACACCGAGTCCTTCGAGGTAGTCGTACGCGTCCTTCATGTCGATGCAGCCGTAGACGGCCGGGGAGTACACCGGGGCGTGGGCGGCCTCGGGTTCACCGGTCGCCAGCGGCATGCCGAGGGAGGCCGGGATCTCGGTCAGGACTCCGTACAGCTCGGGAGCCGGACGGTTCATGTAGTAATAGACGCCGCCCGCCTCGCAGTTGTGCAGGGTGGTCAGAAAGCGCGGCCGGGTGGCGTCCAACAGCCGCATCAGTGCCAGGGTTTCGGGCAGTACGCGGTCGAACCACGCCTTCTTGTAGGCGAACGGGAAGGTCCACTCGACCTGTTCGTTGCCGGCGGGCCGGTAGAAGTGGCGTCCGTAGTTGCGCTTGTCGGTGGGGGTGGCGAACCAGCCCTCGTTGAGCCGGGCCCCGTCCGGGTCGATGCAGGGCACGATGTGCCAGGCCCCGCCGAAGTGCCCGCGCAGTTCCGGGCTTTCGCACAGGGCGGTGGCCAGGTGGAGGGCGGTCACCGCGCCGACCGGCTCGTTGGGGTGCACCCCGCCGACGACGACGTATCCGCCGTCCCCGTCCGTCGTGAGGCTCGCGGGCCCTTCACCCACCGTGAAGCAGTACAGGGGTTCGCCGAGGGTGGAGGTGCCGATCCGGCTCTCGGTCACCAGGCCGGGATGGGCGTCGGCCAACTGCCTGAAGGAGGCCAGGAGTTCGTCCACGGCCGGGTAGGCGTGGGTCTCGGGGACGGTCGCCGCGTGCCGTACCCAGTTCCCGGGGGACGGCATGGCGGGGGCGGACTGCTCGGATGTCGCGGCGGTCATGCTGGTGCGGATCTCCGGGGTGTCGGGGGTACGGGGGCGCGGGTGCCGGCGTACGCGTACGTGCACGGGGTGCGGGACGGTCAGCCGACGACGGATATCCGGCTGAGCTCGACGTCGGCCGGGCCCACGGTCACCCCGGTCACCTTGGGGGTGCTGGCGTAGATGTAGCTGCCGTAGAAGAGCGGGATCACCGGGAAGTCCTGGAGGACGCGCTTCTGCGCGTCGTTGTAGAGCTTCGCGGCCGCGGTGGTGTCGGCCGCGCTGTCGGCCTGCTGGAGCAGCTTGTCGACGTCGGCGTCGCTGTAGTGGCTGCACACCTGGCAGCCGCCGGCCTTGGTGAAGATGCCGCGCAGGGTCGCCTGCATGCTCGGGTAGAGGGCGCCCCAGTGCGAGTGGTTGAGCCCGGTGATCTTCCCGCCGAACGCCTTCTCGCTGAACTCGGCCCAGTCGGCGGTCGGTTGGGCCCTGACGTCGGCGATGTCGAGGTTCTGCCTGAGCTGGTTGGCGACCGCCTTGTAGAGCTCGTCGAGGCCGAGCCCGCCCGGGTAGGTGATGGTCAGCTCGCCGGACCAGCCGCCCGCCTCCTTGAGCAGCTTCTTCGCCGCGGCCGGGTCGTACGCGCAGGCGTCGCAGATGCCGGTCTCGGCGCCGACCTCGGAGGACGGGGTGAGCGAGGTGGCCGGGGTGTAGAGGCCGCCGTAGATGGCCTTGTTGACCGCGGACCGGTCGATCGCCATGGACAGCGCCTTGCGCAGTCGCACGTCGTCGAACTTCTTCCCCTGCAGGGGAAGGCCCATGAACTCCAGCGACGGCGCGTCGTAGGTGTGCAGCCGGTCTCCGAAGTCGGCCTTGGCCTGGCCGTACTTGCTGACAGGCACATAGGCCAGGTCGATGTTGCCCGCCTGCACGTCGGTGTACGCGGTGTTGAGGTCGGCGTAGCTCTTGAAGGTGATCGCGGACGACTTCGGCTTCGGCCCCCGGTACGCCGCGTAGGCGCTGACCGTGGTGCCCTCGTCGGCCTTCCAGGCGGAGGTCATCCGGAACGGACCGTTGCCGATCGGCTTCTTGTCGTAGCCCTTGGGGTCCGTGAACGCGGCCTTCGGCATCGGGTAGAAGCCGAGCTGGCTCGGGGTGAGCTGGAGCGGGAACTGGCTGTCCGGGCTGGTGAGGGTGACGTCCAGGGTCGTGGCGTCGACGACCTTGAGGCCCGAGAGCGTCCGGGTCTTCGGCTTGCCCTTGGCCGGGTTCAGCGCCGCGTAGCCCTCGATGCCGGCGAGCTGGCCGTTGCCCGCCCAGCCGTTGGGGGCGTAGGCGGTGGCGTTCCAGGCGTCGGCGTAGCTCTGGGCGGTGACCGCCTCGCCGTTGTGGAACTTCCAGCCGGACCGGAGCTTGATGGTCCAGTGCCGGGCGTCGGTGGAGGTCACCGACTTCGCCTGCACGTAACTGATCCCGCCCTTGGCGTCGACCTTGACCAGCGGGGCGAAGAGCACGCGCAGCTGGTCCCAGCCGACGGTGCTGCGGCCCGGGGTGAGATGGTCGGGTTCGGCGACGGCGACCGAGAATCCGCCGGTCCCCGCCGAACCGCCGCTGTCCTTCGTGCCGCCGGAGCAACCGGAACAGGCGAGGGCGAGAACCAGGGCCAGCGATAGGCTCGCCGGGGCTGTGAACATGGGTGATCTGGGCACGACGACTCCATGGGAGAGCAGGGGCGCGCCATGGCCCGGCACCGGGGAAAGGGCCTGGGCGACCGGGTGCTCACCAGGGCGCGTACCGGGATACTGGGCGTCGCTGAGATGCCATGTCAATGCAAAGCTGCGAAACTTTTAAGATGAGATGAAAGTTTACGAGGAGGAATCAATGCCCGGCGAGGCTCCAGCCAGCACCACGCACGACAGCTCCGGACATCTCGACGGCTCCGCACATCAGGACAGTGGCGGCGGCTGGAGCCGGGAGTCGTTCGTGGAGGAGGTCGGGCTGGTCTGGGAGGCGGCCGGGAGTAGCCGCATGGACGGCCGCATCATCGCCTACCTGCTCATCACGGATGTTCCGTACGTCTCCTCGGCGGCGCTCGCCCGCGCCCTGCGGGTCAGCGCCGGTTCCGTCTCACTGGCGACCCGCCGCCTGGTCGAGGCCGGGTTCATCAGACGGCACGCGGTGCCGGGGGAACGCAGCCACTACTTCCGCGTCGACGACGACGTGTGGGGCAGCTTCCTGGCCGGTGAACGCCGCTATCTGGACCGGCAGGAACAGCTCGCCGAGCGGGCCATCGAACTCCTCGGCCCGGAGGAGGAGGCACCTCGCCGCCGCCTGGGCAACATGCGCGACTACATGCGCTGGGTCCGGGGCAGCCACCACGACCTGCTGACCCAGTGGCGGACCTACCGGTCCCAGGCCGCCGACCAGACGACGGACCGGCAGACGGACCGGCCGACGGACGAGGCCGGGGACCAGGCCGCCGGGCTCCAGGCGGAGGGCGGCTCGGCGGCCGACGAACCGTCGTCGACGCCCGCGCCGACGGACGACGAGGAGATCCGCGACCATCTCTCCGCCACGCTGAGCCCGGTCCTGGCACGGCATCTCGTACCGGACGCGCTGTGGGCCGCCGCCGAACCGCTGCTGGCCTCCCGCTCCGCGAACGAACGCGCGGCCTTCACCGCCGTCGTCTACGTGCTCACCTCGGGCTGCAGCTGGCAGCAGCTCCCGGCGCAGTTCGGGGTCTCGCACTCCACCGCGCACCGCCGCTTCACCGCATGGAGCAGGGCGGATCTCTGGCAGCGCTGGCTCGACACCCTGTCCGCGGCGCCCGTGGACGCCGCGGACCTCGCCTGGTGCTCGACGATCGTCACGTCGGCCGCGAGCCGCCGGCCCGGCAGCGGAGGGTGACCGGTCCGGGGCGGACCCCGGGCCGGTCAGGCGCCGGTCAGACGCCGGGGACGGTGTCCTCGAACCTGGTGCCCGCGCTGCGGTACGCGTTGAGCTTGGCAGTGACCTGGGCCGGCGTGAGGACCTGGTCCTTGACGTGCAGGACGTAGTCGACCTGCTGGTCGTACGCCCGCGCGGTGGTGCTGGTCTGGCCCGCGAGGTCGATCAGCCACTGGTTGAAGTTGATCGACATCGGCCGCTCCGGCAGGTACTGGGCGCCGTGGGTGCCGAAGAGCTGTCCGTCGATGTAGTACTTGATGGTGCTGTTGTCGATGGTCAGCACCAGGTCGTGCCAGCCGCTGAAGCTCTGGCGGGCCTCGGTGTGCTGGTTGACCGCCACCCACGGGTCGGCCTGGTAGGTCTCCCAGGACGTCGTGTAGAGGATGTTGGCCGGCTCGCCCCAGCCGCCGTTGGGCAGGTACTCGAAGTCGTACTCGGCGTAGTCGTCCGCCATCGGTGCCTTGAGGTCGTTGATCGTGAAGAACGTCTGGACGAGACGGTCGCCGTCCGGGCCGTACTTGGGCGCGTCGTTGAACCTGACGCGGGCCGCGTAGGTGCCGTTCTTGAACTTCATCGACCTGGTGAGGATCTCGGTCTGCTCGGTGCTCGCCGCGGTGCCGGCGGTCGAGGTCTCCAGGTTCATGATGGAGTTGCCGCCCGTGGTGGCGAAGGTGATGTTCTCGGGCGCCCAGGTGGCACCGGGCACGCCGGGACCACCGGAGTTGGAGCGCACGTTCCAGCCGTGCGCCGAGATGTTCGGGTCGCTGTGGCCGCTGTAGTTGAAGTCGTCGAACAGCGCGGCGCCCTCGGCCGGAGGATCGGTCGGCGGGTCGGTGGGCGGATCCGTCGGCCCGTTGCCCGCGGGTGCCTCGCCCCACAGGAGGGTGCCGCCCAGCTGGGCCGTGACCCTGGTCCAGTCGCCGTACGACGTCCGGGAGGCGCCGAAGGAGTAGTCGTCGCTCTGGTTCAGCGACGCCCAGTTCGACTGGTAGAAGCGCAGTTGCAGGTCGCCGGTGTCGGCGCCCGGGGCGAGCGAACCGGCACCGGAGGTGAAGCCCACCTCCAGGTAACGGTCGGCCGTGGCGGTCGGGTTGGCGAGTGTGCCGAAGGTGCCCGTGACGTTGGCGCAGCCCTTGACGGCCCAGGAACAGGCGAAGCGGTAGGTCGCGCCCGCCGAGTCGGCCTTGAAGTAGTAGCGGACCTTGACGCCGCTCAACTGCACGCTGGTGGTGCCGGTGTTCTTCACCTTGAACCAGGGTTCGGCCTGGTCGGCACCGGCTCCCGTGGCGCTCGTACGGTACTGGACGCTCAGCCCGTCGGCGGCCGCGCTCGCGGTGGTGGGGAGTGCCGTGAGCGCGGCGGCGCCCATGGCCACGGCGACGGCGGTGTGTGCGGTGGCGCGCAGCCTCTTCTTCGCGAATCTCATCGTTGTTCCTCTCCAGAAAGGTGGGGGTGATTCCCGGAACGGACAGCCTTGGGGGTGGTGTGAGGGGGGCGATGTCAGGGGTGGCGGTGGATGCCGAGCGCGTCGAGCCGGGCGGTGTGCTCGTCGAGCCGGGCACGGAAGTCGGCCCAGTCGGTCGCGCCGCTCCAGCCGCGGTCGGCGAGGGCGCACAGCCGCGGGTAGGTGAGGTACTCGATGTGGGCGGGCGTCGTGACGAACTCGGTCCACAGCTGGGTCTGGGTGCCGAGCACCCGCCCGGCCGCCTCGGCGTCCGCGTCCTCGGGTACGGGGTCGTGGGCGTGGACCGCGCGCAGATCGACGACGGTGCCGGGCTGGGCCGACGGCTCGTGAGGAGCGTCGGACTGGGCGTAGTCGAGGTAGGTGGCCCGGTGGTACGCGTTGATCACGGGGTGGCCGCGGCGGGCCGCCGTCAGGGCGTGGGAGGGGTCGCGCCAGGTCATCACGGTGAAGTCCAGGGGAAGTTCGGCGCCTGTCTCCGCCCAGCCGACCGGTCGGCGTCCGCGACGGACGAGGAAGTCGCCGATCTGTCCGAGGAACCACCCGTGCAGCGCCTCGGGGGTCGACAGCCCCTCCGCCGCCGCCCGTTCGCGCGCGGCGGCACTGTGGCTCCACTCGGTGGTGGGGCACTCCTCGCCGCCGAGGTGGATGTACGGCGACGGGAACACGTCCATGACCTCTTCGAGGACCGTGCGGCAGAAGTCGAGGACCTCGTCGTGGACACCGAGGACGGTGTCGCACACGCCCCAGCGCGTCCACACGTCGAGGGTGCGGTCCGGCTGGTTGCCCAGTGAGGGATAGGCGGCGAGGGCGGCGCGTACGTGCCCCGGCATCTCGATCTCCGGCATGACGGTGACGCCGCGAGCGGCCGCGTACCGCACCAGACCAGCCAGTTCGGCCCGCGTGTACGCACCGCCGTGCGGGACGCCGTCGTACGTGCCGCTGCCGGCCGGGCCGATCTGGGACTCGGCGCGACGACCGCCGATCTCGGTGAGTTTGGGGCGGGCGGCGACCGGCATGCGCCAGCCCTGGTCGTCGGTGAGATGCAGATGGAACACGTTGATCTTGTGCAGGGCCAGCACGTCGACGTACCGGCGCAGATAGGAGACGGGCTGGAAGTGGCGTGCCACGTCCAGCATCGCGCCGCGCCAGGGGTGACGGGGGTGGTCGGTGATCTCGGAGCACGGCAGCAGCCACGGAGCGCCGCCCTGCGGAGACTCCGACAGGGCCTGTGGGGGCAGGAGTTGACGGATCGTCTGGATGCCGCGCAGCAGACCGGTGAGGTGCGCGGCGCGCAGCAGCACGGCGTACGGGGCGATCGTGAGGACGTAGCCCTCGTCGCCCAGGCTGCCGAGGCCGGAGTCGATGGCCAGCTTCAACTGCCCACTCGGGGACGGTGGCAGGGCCAGTCCGGTGGCGGGGGCGAGCAGGGTGCGCAGCAGCTCCGCGGCCTGTTCGGTGCCTGCGCCGATGTTCAGGGCGGTGTCGTCGTCCAGCGTGAAGTACCCCGGCCGCAGCACGGTCTCGGTGGGGCGGGGGACGAGGGTGATGGCGGACGGGTGTGCGGGCACGGATCGCCTCCGGAACGAAGCTCGCGGGGGACTGCGGGGGGAGTGTGCGGTGTCAGCCCTTGACCGCGCCGGCGGCGAAGCCCGAGGTGACATGGCGCTGGAGCGCCAGGAACACCACGAGTGCCGGGGCGGCGAAGAGGGTCGAGGCGGCCATGGTGGCGCCCCAGTCGGTGCCGAACACGTTCTGGAACGAGGACAGCCACACGGGCAGGGTGCGGTTGTCCTGCTGCTTGATGATCAGGAAGTTGGCGTACGTGAACTCGTTCCAGGCGGTGATGTAGCCGAACAGCGAGGTGGCCATCAGACCCGGTGCGAGCAGCGGGAACGCGATGTGCCGGAACGCGCCGAGCCGGGTGCAGCCGTCGACCTGGGCGGACTCCTCCAGCTCCGGGGGGATCGTGTCGATGAAGCCGCGCAGGACGATGAGGGTGAAGGGCAGCGTCATCATGAAGTAGACGAGGGTCAGGGTCGGCAGCCGGTCGAGCATGTCGGTGTCCCGGGAGATGATGTAGACCGGGATGATCAGCGACTCCCAGGGCGCCATCTGGGCGATGAAGACCATGAGCACGAACTGCCGGCGCCCCTTCCACCTCATCCGGGCGACCGCGTAGGCGGCGCCGAGCGCGATGACGAGGGCGAGCACGACGGCGCTCAGCGTGACGAGGACGCTGTTGCGCCAGAACAGACCGAAGCCGTCGGCGCCGACGGCCGTGCGGAAGTGGTCGAGCGTCCAGCTCTCCGGCAGGATCCGGGGGTTGTCGGACTGGATGTCGCGGCTCGGCGTGAACGCGGTGGCGACCATCCAGTAGACCGGGAACAGACACACCACGACCGTGATCACGGCGGCGGCGTTCAGGGGCAGTCGGCGGACGCGGAGCCGGGTGGTGGTGCTCATGAGAGCTCGTCCTCCTGGCGGAACATCTGGCGGAAGTAGAGGACGCGGACGCCCGACATCAGCACGACGGTGACCATGGAGGCCGCCGAACCGAGGTCGTAGCGCTGGCTCGACAGGGCGGTCTGCACCGCGTACACGGGCAGGATCGTGGTCGCGTCGCCGGGCCCGCCGTTGGTCATCACCCAGATCTGGACGAACGCCTTGAAGGTCCAGATCACTTCGAGCGAGAGCACGAGCATGAAGATCGGCCGGACGATCGGAAAGGTGATGGAGCGGAATATCCGCGGCCCCGACGCCCCGTCCAGCCGCGCCGACTCGTACAGCTCGGTGGGCACGGTGGTGAGGGCCGAGTAGAGCGTGATCGCCGCGAACGGCACGGACTGCCACACGATGAGGGCGACCAGGATGGCGAAGGCGGCCGGTCCGTGCGCGAACCAGGGGTAGCGGTCGAAGGACTCGAACCCCAGGTCCGTCAGGACCGCGTTGACGATGCCGAACTCCGAGTGGAACAGCCACTGGAAGACGGTGGTCGCCGCGATGACGGGCATCGCCCAGGTCAGCACCAGCGCGCTGAGGACCGCGATCCGGCCGAACCGGCCCAGCCGCTCGATCATCAGCGCCACCAGCGTGGAGAGCACCATGATCAGTACGACGTTGACCGCCATGAAGAGGAACGTGCGGCGCACGACCTCCCAGAAGCGGCTGTCGCCGAGCAGCGTCTCGTAGTTCTTCAGTCCGATGAAACGCGCGTCGCCCAGGATGAGTTGACGCAGTCCGAAGTCCTGCAGCGAGATCACCACCGCGCGGACCAGGGGATAGACGAGCAGGTAGAGCGTGCCGAGGACGGCGGGTGCGATCAGGACGTACGGCCAGATCCCGCGGCCGCCGTCCCGCGACGGGCGGCGCTGCCCTGAGCCGGTGGTGCGCCGGGGTCGGGAGGTGCTCGGTGGGGGGTGGGGCGCGGTCTGCTCTCGGACGGCCGACACGGCACTCTTCCTCCGGTGCGTTGGCGGTTCCGGTGCGGTTCCGGTGCGTTGGCGGTCAGGAGCCGGAGTTCATCGCCGTGGTGATGGCGTCGGACGCGGTGGCGGCTTCCTTCTTGGCGTCACCTCCGGTGAGAACGGCCGTCATGTAGTCCTTGATCGGGTTCTTGGCCTCGACGGCGGCCCAGCCCGGTGTGTTGGGCGTGGCATGGCCTTCGGCGGCGCCGACCGCCATGGCCGAAGCGCCCGGGTCGGAGGCGACCGCGTCGGCCAGGGTGGTCTTGTTCGGGACGTAGCTCATGGCGACGGCGAGCTTCTTCTGCCAGGCGTCGCCGGTGAGTTCCTTGATGAACGTGTAGGCCGCGTCCTGCTTGGCGGAAGCGGTCGGGATGACGAGGTCGGAGCCGCCGGTGAACACGGCACCCGGTGTCCCGGCGGTCTTGCCCGGGATCGGCAAGAAGCCGAGCTTGCCCTTCAGCGCGGGGTTGTTCTCGACGACGACGTTGGCGCCGCCGGGAGTCGAGATGACCTGGGCGACCTTCCCCTTGGCCATGACGTCCGCCTGCGGAGGGCTGTCCTCGTCGGAGTCCTTGGGGCCCTTGCCGAGTGCCTGGAGCTTCTCGTAGAACTCCATGCCGCGGATCGCCTCGGGGGTGTCGAGGTTGCCCTGCCACTTGCCGCCCGACTCGGTGGCGAGGTCGCCGCCCTCGTCCCAGACGAAGCCCGCGAGGGCGTACCACATCTGACCGGGCAGATAGATGCCCTGCGTGTCACCGGAGTTGAGCTTCTTGGTGGCCGCGATCCACTGGTCGCGGGTCTTGATCGCGGCCGGGTCGACGCCCGCCTCCTTGAAGAGGTCGGTGCGGTAGATGACGACGCGGTTGGCGGCGTAGTACGGGATGCCGTACTGCTTGCCCTCGTAGGCGCCCGGCTCGGCGAGGCCCTTGAGCCAGTCCCTGCCCCCGAGTTCGTCGGTCTTGTCGCTGAGGTCGAGCAGGCCACCGCTCTGCGCGAACTGGGCGACCTGGGTGTTGCCCGTCTCGATCACGTCCGGTGCGTCACTGCTGGCGAGGGCCGCCGTGACCTTCTCGCCGATGCCGTCCCACTCCTGGATCTGCACCTTGACCTCGATGTCCGGGTGAGCGGTCTCGAAGCCCTTGACGAAGTCCTTCTGGAACTCGGCCGAGACGCTGTCGCGCATCAGCCAGACATCGATGGTGGTGCTCCCGCCGGAACTGCCGTCGGAGTCGTCGGAGGAACTGCTGCAGGCACTCAGCCCGGCGGTCATCACAAGCACGGACACACCGGCAAACAAGCGGAGCTTCACGGTTCACCTCTGGAGGACATGACCCAACCACCTGACCAGTGAAGCCCACTGGACAGCTCACCTCTTGATGCGGGGATGAAACTGGCATAGACCAATGAGTGACGTCAACCCCCTGCGCTCACTGGGTTTTTGACGTCTTGGCCGGTCGAGGGCTCGGTGATCACCGTTCGGAAGCGGTTACACTTCCCCCCACCAGGAGGGCGGTTGCGTGCGACCACTGGTCAACTGGTAAACCGGCTGGCGCGCATGAGAGGACACGGCATGAAGGAAGACGCACCTGGTGCGGTGCTCAAGCGGGAGCGGGTTCGCGACTTCATCCTCGATCTCGTCGAGTCGCACAGCCCGGGTGACGCGATCCCCTCCGAGCGTGCCCTCTGTGCCCGCCTGGGCGTGTCCCGCCCGACCCTGCGCGCGGCGGTCGACGAACTCGTCGCCGCGGGTCTCCTCGTACGGGAACACGGCCGCGGCATGTTCGTCGCACCCGAGAAGATCACCCAGGAACTCGTCTCCGGCCAGCAGACCATGACGGCGCCTCTGGCCTCCGGGACCTGGTCGAGCCGCCTGCTGGAGTTCACCACCTTCGCGGCCGGCGCACGCGTGGGCCGCAAGCTGCGTATCTCACCCGCCGCCGAGATCGTGTACGTGGCACGGCTGCGCCTGGTCGACGGCGCCCCGATGGCCATCGAGCACCTGCACATCAGGGCCGATCTGGTCCCCACCCTGTCCGCCGAGGAGCTGGAGGCCGGCGACCTGTACGAGCACCTGCGCGAACAGCACGGCGTACACGTCCAGGAGGCCGTCCAGGCGATCGAGCCGACCGTCGTCACCCGGGCCGAGGCCGAACTGCTCGACGTGCCCGAGCTGTCCCCGGCGCTGCTCTTCGAGCGGCTCACCTCGGACACCACGGGGCAGCCCGTCGAATACGTCCACTCGATCTACCGCGGCGACCGCTACCGCATCGTCTCCCGGCTCACCCTCGACCCCTCGGCCACGGCGCAGCCGGCCGGGCTCGGACACCATCCCGGCATCCCCCCGGGCGACTTCGCACACCGCGACACCATCGCTTCCTCGACGCGGGGGGACATCCAGTCGGCACCGTGAGCGGGCTTCTCGCGGTGGTCCGGGGTTACGGAGCGATCGCCTCGGCCGCCGGCTCCGGTTCGTTCGCCGGTGTGTCCGTGGGCTGCTGTGGCCCCCGGGCGAGTACGTAGACGAAGAGGGCGGTCATGACGGCGACCCCTGCCCACATGGCGTTCTGCCAGCCGTCGACGAACGACTCCCGGGCGGCACGGATCAGGGCCTGCGCCTGGGGGCCGGCCCGGTGCGCGGCGTCGAGGGCGTTGGCGACACCTTCGCGCGCGGTGTCGGCCGGGCCCTCGGGAACGCCGGCGAGCCGGGAGTCGATGGCGCCCCGGTATCCGGCGGACAGGAGTGCTCCGAGCAGGGCGACGCCGAGGGCGGTGCCGAACTCGCGGGTGACGTCGTTGAGCGCGGACGCGACGCCCTGGCGTTCCCGCGGGAGAGCACTCGTGATGGCCTCGGTGGAGGGCGTCATCGACAGGCCCATGCCGACGCCCATGGCGAGCATCCCGGGAAGGACGGACGGATAGCCGCCGTCGACGGAGACGACGGCGGCCATGAGCGCCAGACCGGCACCGGCCAGGAGGATGCCGGTGGCCATGGTCGCCCGGGGACCGATGCGCGAGGCCAGCCGCGGGGCGAGACCGGAGGCCGCCATCATCATGACCGCCATGGGCATCAGCGCCAGCGTGGACAGCAGCCCCGACCAGCCGAGAACGGCCTGGAAGAACGGGAAGAGGACCACGAAGATGCCCGCCTGGACCCCGAAGACCACCAGAAGCGTGATCGAGCCCCCGGCCAGACCGCGCTCACGGAACAGGCGTACGTCCAGAAGCGCGGCATCCCGACGGCGCAGTTCCCAGGTTACGAAGCCGATGGCCGCGATGGCCCCGACGGTCAGGCTGACCAGGGTCGCCGGGGCGGTCCAGCCTCGCTCGGGGCCCTCCTGGAGGACGAAGATGAGCCCGACCACCGCGACGACGGACGTCAGCGCGCCGACGGTGTCGAAGGCGTGCCCGGACCTCTCGCGGGAGTCGGGGACGGACCGCAGCGTCATGGCGAGGGCGACCATGACCAGTGCGATGGGCAGGACGAACAGCCACCGCCAGCTCACCGCGTCGACCAGGGCGGCCGAGAGGAACATGCCCAGGACGCCGCCACCGCCGGCCACACCGGTCCACACACCGATCGCCCGTCCCCGCTCCTCCTTGGGGAAGGTCGAGGTGATGACGGCGAGGGTGATCGGCATGATCATCGCCGCACCCACTCCGCTGAGCAGCCGGGCGGCGAGCATGACCTCGGTCGACTGGGCCAGACCCGCCGCCGCACTCGCGAGGCCGAACACGGTCAGGCCGGTGAGCAGCATGGGCTTGCGGCCGAAGCGGTCGCCGATCGCGCCCAGCGGCAACAGGAGCGCGGCCAGGCTCAGCGTGTAGATGTTGATGATCCACAGGACCGTGCTCTGCGAGGCGTCGAAGGCGACGGCGAGATCGGGCTGGGCGACGTTGAGCCCGGACACCGACGCGATGACGGCCATCAGCGCGACACAGACGGCGATCAGGATCGTCCGACGTTGACGGGCGTCGGGCATGCCTTCGCCCGGGGCGCCCTTGTCCGGGGCGCCGGCGCGGGCGCCGCTTGGGTCGGGGCTCACTTCGGGAGCCTGGTTCGTACTCATGGATTCCTCGGGATTCCTCTCAAGAGGGCATGCGGACATCGGCGCGGGAGCGCCAGGAGTTATGGGTGACAGCGGTGGGCCCAGTCCCGGCTCACTCGGTCGGTGAGCAGCGGCCTGCGGGGCCGGAGCGGCCTGCGGGGCGGAGCGGGCTGCGGGGCCGGACAGGAACGACGCTAAGCGCTTCTTGCCGTGTAGGCATACGATGTTGCCTATGACGCAAGACAATGGCGAGCTGGACAGCCTGGTGCGCAAACGCATCCGTGCCCTCCGCGTGGCCCAGGGCTGGTCCCTGGAAGATCTGGCCACTCGTGCCCAGGTCAGTCAGTCCACGCTCAGCCGCATCGAGACCGGCCGGCGCCGTCTGGCCCTGGACCAGCTCGTCACCCTGGCCCGTGCCCTGGACACCTCCCTCGACCAGCTGGTCGAGACGGCCACGGACGACGTCATCTCCAACCCGATGATCGACGCGTCCCACGGGCTGATGCGCTGGCCCGTCAAGGCGGACCCCGGCATGACCGTCGTACGCCAGCGCATGACCGACCCGCCGCCCGACAATCCCGCGCGGATGCGCGCCCACCCGGGCCGCGAATGGCTCGTCGTCCTCTCCGGCACCGCGATCCTGCTCCTGGGCAACCGGCGCCTGCGGATCGAGACCAACCAGGCGGCGGAGTTCACCACGATGCTTCCGCACGCCATCGGGGCCGACGGCGGACCGTGCGAGATCCTCGGCATCTTCGACCGCGATGCCCGTCGCGGCCACCAGCGAGGCGAGGAAGCGGGGAAGGCGAACCGCCCGTCTCCGTCACTGTGACGGTGATGGTGGCTGTGGCTGTGACCGTTTGCGTGTCCCGCAGTTCAGCCGGTCATCGTCTTGCGCATTCCGGAAGCGCCCAGGTCACACGCGAACGGCCCGCCTAGCTTGGGCGCATGAACCACCCCTCCCCGCACACAGCGCACCATGTCCACGAGCACGAGCACGACGCAGGCGACCACTCGGAGATCCTCGACCTGGATGCGGAAGTACTCGCCGAACACCTCGCGTCCATCACCGCCTGGCTGCCCGTCGCGGCCGGCCCCCGCCGCGTCGTGGATCTGGGCTGCGGGACCGGAGCCGGCACGCTCGCTCTGCTCGGTCGCTTTCCCGAGGCGGAGGTGACGGCCGTCGATTCCTCGGCCGCCCACCTGCACCGCCTCCAGGAGAAAACAGCCGGAGCGGTCGGCCGCCTGCGCATCGTGCAGGCCGACCTCGACGCGAAGGCGTGGCCCGACCTCGGCGCGCCGGAGCTGGTCTGGGCATCGGCCTCCATGCACCACATGTCCGACCCCGACCGCGCCCTGCGCCGGGTCCACGACCTGCTGGCACCGGGTGGACTGTTCGCCGTCGTCGAGCTGGCCGGCTTTCCCAGGTTCCTGCCCGAGGGTGCCCCGGAAGAGGCTCCCGGCCTTGAGGAGCGCTGCCATGCCGCACTCGACCACCACCACGCCGAGCAGGTACCCCACCGCGGCGCCGACTGGGGGACCAAGCTGACGGAAGCCGGCTTCACGGTCGAGGGCGAACGCACCGTCGCGGTCGACATCGGCCCGGCCCACACCGACGCAGTGGGCCACTACGCGCTCAGCAGCCTGCGCCGCATGCGCGGCAACGCCGCATCGGCCCTGACATCCGAGGACCTGACCGCTCTAGACCGACTCCTCGACACCGACAGCCCGCACAGCGTCCTGCGCCGCACCGACCTCGGCGTGCGCACCGAGCGCACGGTGTGGGCAGCGCGCCGCACCTGACGCTCACCGTTCCCGAAGGCCCGTCCCGGAGCCCAGTTCCCGGAGCCCCGTCCCGGAGCCGGCCACGAGTGGAGACGCGAGCGTCCTAGTCGGCCGACCGGCGCACGTGGTCCGGCCGGAGGGCGCCGACGCGGTCGTATCCCTCGACGGCGACGGTCGTCCCCGGCGCGATCTCCGTGAAGCCCGCGTCGCGCACCAGCGGCAGTCCGCTCGTGGTGAGTTCGGTCCAACGGGCGGGGGCGGCGGTGCGGACCGTGAGGGGGAAGCCCGCCTCGCGCCAGGCCGTGCGGTCCTCGTCCGACAGCTTCCACCAGGCCAGTTGGGCACCGTGGCCCGCCTGGGCCATCGACTTGCCGGCCGACATCTCCAGGTCCGGGTTCATCCAGAGGACGGGCGCAGCCGGGTCGGCGTCTCCCGGCGGCTCCGGGTCGTCCAGGTCCGTGCCGGAGACCTGGAGACGTGCCAGGTCCTTGGGCCAGCCGTCGAGCGGGACCGGCGGGAAGACCCGGACCTCGGCCGACTTTCCGGTGACGGTGAGGCCAGGCAGCGCCTCGGCCCGCCGCCACTCGGCGCCGCGCGCCCGCCGGACGACCTTGCGGATCCGGGCGTCCTGCCAGTCCCGCATCGCCTGGGCCCACTCCCCGTCCCCCAGCGACCGCTCGTCGCTGAGCATCACCAGGACGGCACGGGCCGCGGTCTCCAGCGCGTCCGTACGCCCCGGCGGTTCGTTCCGCTCGATGCGGACGACCAGGGGCAGCACGTACTGCGGTGCCTCGTCGCGGGCGGTCCGCTCGTCGCGGAAGGGGCTGTCCTGCGGGGTGCCGTCCGGGGAGTCCTGCGGGGTGTCCCCGGCGTCGGCACCGGAGGCGGTCGTCTGGTCGCTGCTCACGCCCTCCAGTCTGCCAGGCGGAAGATCGGTTCCTTTGACCAGTTCCTCTGGCCGGTTCCTCTGCGCTCGCGCGAACGTCCGCGCGAGGATGGGGCGCATGAATCGCGAGTTGCTGCTGGAGGGCGTCGGCCGCCGGTACGGTCTCGGCGGCGCCCCATGGGTGCTGCGCGGCGTCGACCTCACGCTGGCCCCGGGCACCCTGACGCGGATCGAGGGCGCCAACGGCACCGGCAAGTCGACCCTGTTGCGCCTCCTCGCCGGGATCGACGCCCCCACCGAGGGCCGTATCACGGGCCGCCCCCGCACCGCGTACGTCCCCGAACGCTTCCCGGCCGCCCTGCCTTTCACCTCGGCCGGCTATCTGATCCACCTCGGCAGCGTCCACGGCCTGTCCCGTGGGGAGGCCGCCCGGGCCGCCGTCGAGTGGCTGGAACGCCTGGGCGCCGCCGAGTACGCCCGTACGCCGATGTCGGAACTCTCCAAGGGCAGCAGCCAGAAGGTCGCGGTCGCCCAGGCACTGCTCGCCGAACCGGAACTCCTCGTCCTCGACGAAGCCTGGACCGGCCTCGACACGGCCGCCCGTACGGAACTGGAGCGGGCGGTCCTGGAGCGCAGGGCCGTGGGCGGCACGGTGGTGTTCGTCGACCACGACCCGCGACGGCTGGCGGGGGCACCGGACGTGACGTACGCGGTCGTGGACGGCAACGTCCGTACGGTCAAGGGGAGTTCGGCGCAGAGCGAGGAGGCGTACGTGGTGGTCGAGGTGCAGGGGCCGTCGGGCGCCGAGCCGCCCGCTGAGGCGACCTGCCTGGCCGTCTCCGTCGAGGAGCCCGGCACCGGCACCGGCACCGGCACCGGCACCGGAAGGCTCCGCCTCACTGTCCCCGAGACGCATTCGGACACCCTGCTCAGGACCCTGCTGACGGCCCGCCCACCGTGGCATGTGGTGAGCGTGGGGGAGGGCCCACCCGCGACCCGCGTACCGCCAAGATCCCCTGCAGCAGCGGCTGTTGATGCCGATACAGGTGCCGATACGGGCGCCGGCGCCGGTGCCGGTGCCGAGGTCCGCTCATGACCGCGCTCCTCCGCTATCAGGCCGCGCTCCTGCTGCGCTCTCAGCGCTGGCTGCCGCCGGTCATCCTGTACGCGGCCGTTCTGGGGATCGGCGTCCAGACGGGCCAGCCGGTGCTGGACTCGCTCGGCTACGCGGCCGCCGCGGTGCTCCCCGTCGCCGCCTGGCTCGTACGGATCTGCGCCACCAACGAGCCGCCCGCCGCCCGGAGTTGTGTGGGCGCGGCGGCCGGGCCCGCGCGGGCGCATCTCGCCTGTCTGCTCGTCGCGTTCGGGGCGGCGGCGCTGCTCGGGGTGGTGGCGACGGTCGTCGTGAGCGTGGTCAGCGATCCGGCGAGCACCGACCACCGGACGCCGGTGCCCGTCGTACCGGCGGGCGGCGCCGGGCTGCTCGCCGCGCTCGCCTGCGCCCTGCTCGGCACGGCCGTCGGAGCGCTCACGACCCGGCCGCTGCTGCGGTCGACCGGCCGGGCGGTCCCGGCGATGCTGCTCGCGGCGGTGCTGGCGCTGGTGGTGACGGGGTCACCGGCCCGCGTGGCGGTCACCGACCTGGTGGCGGGGTCGCAGGCAGGGGTCGTACCGGCGCCTGTGTTGCCGTTGTTCGTCGCCGGCGCGATGGCTGCGGCGGCCGTCGCGGTGGCCTGCGCGCTGACCACTCGCCGAGGCTGATCAACCGGAGCAGGCCGTGCGCTGTGCCTCCTGCCATTCGCAGACGGGGCACAGGGTGATGCCCTTGTGGGACTCCGGGTACTCCGTGGGCTTCTGGCAGAGCACGCACTCGGCGGGGCGCTCCGGAGAAAGGCCGGTGGGTGATGTGCCGGTCGTCGTGGGCCGGTCGAGCCCCGCGGCGGAGCCGCGTGATGCCACAGCCCCGCGCCCCTCAGGGGGCGCGGGGCGCTCGGTGTCCGAATGGTCGCTCATGCCTTCAGGGTAGGCGCGCCCCCTCACACCGCGTCGAGGCGTGCCTGCTCCTCCGCGGAGAGCTTCAGCTCCGCCGCGGCGACCGAGTCGCGGATGGTTTCGGGGCGGGAGGAGCCCGGGATCGGGATCACCACCGGTGCCTTCGCGAGCATCCAGGCCAGGCAGACCTGCTGGGGGCTCACGCCGTGGGCCCGGGCCACGTCCGCGAACGCGGCGTACCGCGAACCCAGCGCGCCGGCGTTCGAGATGCCGCCCAGCGGGCTCCACGGCAGGAACGCGATGCCCAGTTCCGCGCAGAGCTCCAACTCCGGCTCGCTGGAACGGAAGGCGGGCGAGAACTGGTTCTGCACGCTCACCAGCCGGCCGCCGAGGATCTCGTTGGCCAGCAGGATCCGGTCGGGACCGGCGTTGGAGATGCCCGCGAAGCGGATCTTGCCCGCGTCCAGCAGATCGCGGATCGCCCCGACCGACTCCTCGTAGGGGACGCGCGGGTCCGGCCGGTGGAACTGGTAGAGCCCGATGGCCTCGACGCCGAGCCGCTCCAGCGACGCGTCGCAGGCCTTCTTCAGGTACTCCGGCGAGCCGTTCAGCGTCCACGAGCCGTCGCCCGGACGCAGATGACCGCCCTTCGTCGCGATCAGCACGTCCGAGGTGTCGCCGTCGTACTCGGCCACCGCGCGGGCGATCAGGGATTCGTTGTGACCGACCTCGTCGGCGTCCCGGTGGTAGGCGTCCGCGGTGTCGATCAGCGTCACGCCGGCCTCCAGCGCGGCGTGCACGGTCGCGACCGAACGCTGCTCGTCGGGGCGCCCCTCGATGGACATCGGCATACCGCCCAGACCGATAGCTCCGACCTGGACGTCACCGACGGTGCGTGTCTGCATGGAGGTTCCTCCTGGGGATTCATTCGGTACGCCCCAGCCTCCACCGTCACCTTTTAGCCGTCCAGCAAGAGAATCCGATCGCTTTCAGCGGTGACGGTGATGAATCCGGTCGGATCAGGTCCGGCACCTGCACGAAGCGGTACCCGCGCCCGACGGTGTGGCGCCGGGGTGGGACCCGTTGTCCGCGTCCCACCCCTCCCGTCGGCCGGGCCGCCTGCTCGGCGGGCGCGGAGCTACCTTCGCCAGGGGCCCGTTACCGCGAACGTCGTCCCGGGCGTGTAGCAGTTCACGTACATCGTCCTGCCGTCCGGCGAGAACGTGACGCCCGCGAACTCACCCCACTCCGGTTCCTCCGGCGTGCCGATGTTCTGCCGGTTGCGGGCCATCGCGTACACCTCGCCGCGCCGTGTCACGCCGTACACGTGCTGGACGCCCCCGCCGTCCTCGCAGACCATCAGGCCGCCGCTGGGCGCGAGGCAGATGTTGTCGGGGGACTCGCCGGGCAGCTGTACGTCGGTGTCGGGACCGAAGACGATCACCAGGGTGAGCCGGCGGGCGTCGGGGTCGTACCGCCAGATCTGGCCGAAGTGGTCCGCGGCCGAACCCTCGCTGCTGTGCGCGAACGACGAGACGAAGTAGACCGACTTGCCGCCCCAGTAGCAGCCCTCCAGCTTCTGGGCGTGGGTGATGCCCTTGGGGCCGAAGTCCTGGAAACGGATGGCGGTTTGGGCGGCGAGCGGGTCCGGGACGTCCACCCACTCGACGCGGTCGAAGCTCGCACCCGTCTCCTGGATCGAGGAGAGATCCGGGACGCCCGGTACGCGCATCGCCTGGAGCCGGCCGCCCGCGCGGAGCGAACCGCGGCCGCCCTCGGGCTTGTTGGGCAGGAAACGGTAGAAGAGACCGAAGGGCCTCTCGAAGGCGTCCTCGGTCTCGTAGACGATGCCGCGCTTCGGGTCGACGGCGATCGCCTCGTGCTGGAAGCGGCCCATCGCGGTGAGGGGCACCGCGCCCGTGCGGTGCGGATGCGCCGGGTCGACCTCGAAGATGAAGCCGTGGTCCTTGGTGTAACCGTTCGTGCCGGCCTTGTCCTCGGTCTCCTCGCAGGTGAGCCACGTGCCCCAAGGCGTGGGCCCGCCCGCGCAGTTGACCGCCGTACCGGCGATCGCGACCCGCTCGTCGAGCACGTTTCCGCGGGAGTCGACCGTCAGCGACGTACAGCCGCCCTTGCCGATCGGGTCGTAGGTGAGGCCCTCGATCGTCGGGACCGGAATACGACCGGTGTTGCGGTTCTCGTGGTTGCGGACCAGGTGGACGACACGGCCGTGTCTGTCGCCGGAGCCGGACCGCCCGGCGAACGCGGCCATGCCGTCGTGGTTGCTCGGCACCCGGCCCTCGCCGGAGCGCAGTTGGTCGCCCTCGCGGGAGAGCACCCGGTAGCGGAAGCCTTCGGGCAGGTCCAGCAGGCCGTCCGGGTCGGGGACCAGGGGGCCGTATCCGGTGTGGCCCAGCGCGGTGGCCGTGCCGGTGAAGAGCTCCGACATGGCTCCCGTGAACGCGATGCCCACTCCCAGGGCACCGGAGCGGGCGAGCACCTCGCGTCGTGTTGCGGACATGGGGCAACCTTCCTGTTGGCGGACAGGAGAACGTGACCCGCATGTGTGTATCACGCACCACCGGACACGTGAACCACGCGCGTAGCGTGGCGTTCTCACGCAGCGTCAGACGACCCGGATGGCGGGGGAGTTGGGCCATGGAGTTCGTTCGGCTGCTGTGCCCGTTCCAGGAACCGCAGCAGCTCCACCGGGAAGGGCAGTACGAGCGTCGAGTTCTTCTCGGCGGCGACCGCCACCACGGTCTGCAGCAGCCGGAGTTGGAGCGCGGCGGGCTGCTCGGACATCACTCCGGCGGCCTCCGCCAGCTTCTTCGAGGCCTGGAGTTCCGCGTCGGCGTTGATGATCCGCGCCCGGCGCTCACGGTCGGCCTCCGCCTGCCGGGCCATCGACCGTTTCATCGTCTCGGGCAGCGAGACGTCCTTGATCTCGACGCGGTCGATGGACACGCCCCAGTCCACGGCAGGGCTGTCGATCATCAGCTCCAGGCCCTGGTTGAGCTTCTCGCGGTTCGACAGCAGGTCGTCGAGGTCGCTCTTGCCGATGATCGAGCGCAGTGACGTCTGCGCCATCTGCGAGACCGCGAAGCGGTAGTCCTCGACCCTGATGATCGCGTGTGCCGCGTCGACCACCTTGAAGTAGACGACCGCGTCCACGCGCACCGTGACGTTGTCCCGGGTGATGCCCTCCTGCGCGGGCACGGGCATCGTCACGATCTGCATGTTCACCTTGTGCAGCCGGTCGACCGCGGGGACCACCATCGTGAACCCCGGAGTGCGCGGCTCTCCGCGCAGCCGCCCGAGCCGGAGGACCACTCCGCGTTCGTACTGCTTCACGATCCGTGCCGCCGCCGCGACGTACACGACCCCGACGGACGCGACCGTCGCCGCCGCGACCAGGAGTTCTTCGACCATGTCGACCCCTGCCCTCCGCACTTTCTGCCGATCGAGTCGCCGCTTATGTGGCTAATTCAACGATACGCCCGGGTTCCGGCAACGGATCGGCCCGGGGCTCTGTCGAGCCCCGGGCCGATCGTGCCTGATCAGGGGGTTACAGGGGACTACAGGAGAGGCTAGGGAGCGGTGACCTTCACCGGCTCCGTGCCCGTCGCGCTGTGCCGCTCGGCCCAGTTCTCCAGGGCCGTCCGGCACGCGTGGTCCAGGTGGTGCAGCCCCGACAGGTCCAGCTCGACCGGCCGGTCCTGGGGCAGCGCCTCCAGGTTGTCGAGGATCTTCGGCAGCCGCAGGAAGGTGGCGTTGCCCGACAGGTACGCCTGCACGGGGCCCGCCCCCTTGTCGATGACCTCCAGCTTGAGGTGCGAGGCCTCCCAGGCCGTCTTGGCGACCGCGAGGGCGAGCCCGATCAGGACACCCTCGAACATGCTGATCGCGACGATCGACACGGCCGTGACGATCAGGATCAGCGCCTCGCCCCGGTGCTCGCGCCACAGCGACACGATCCCGCGCAGCGGAATCAGCTTCCAGCCCGCGTGCACCAGGATGCCCGCGAGGGCCGGCAGCGGAATGTAGGCGAGCACGGCCGGCAGCAGCGCCGCGAACAGCAGCAGCCACATGCCGTGCATGACCCGGGACGCCTTCGTCCGTGCGCCCGCCTGCACGTTCGCCGCGCTGCGCACGATCACCGCGGTCATCGGCAGCGCGCCGAGCAGCCCGCAGACCGTGTTGCCCGCGCCCTGCGCCAACAGTTCCTTGTCGTACTCGGTACGCGGTCCGTCGTGCAGCCGGTCCACGGCGGCGGCGCTGAACAGCGACTCCGCCGAGGCGATCAGCACGAAGGCCACCACTGTGCCGAGCACGCCGACGCTCGCCAGCTCGCCGACGGTCTCGAAGCCCGGCAGCTGGATCGAGTCGAGCAGGCCCTTCACCTCGACGGTCGCCACGGGCAGGCCGAACGCCAGCGTCACGAGCGTGGCCAGCGCGACCGCGCCGAGCGCCCCCGGCACCGTACGTACCTTCTTCGGCAGGTGCTTCCACAGCACCAGCACGGCGATGGTGCCGGCCCCGAGGCCGAACGAGGCCAGTGCCTCGGCGGACCCGGCGGAGTCGGCGACCAGTCCCGGCAGTCCGGCCAGCTTGCCCAGACCCGAGGCGGGTGCCTCCGCGCCCGCCACCGAGTAGAGCTGCCCGGCGATCAGGACGAGCCCGATCCCGGCCAGCATGCCCTCGACGACGGCCACCGAGATGGCCCGGAAGTAGCGCCCCAACTTCAGGGCGCCCATGGCGACTTGGATCAGACCCGTGGCCAGCACGATGACTCCGAGCACGGGTAGTCCGTACTCCTGCACCGCCTCGAAGACCAGCACGGTCAGACCGGCGGCCGGACCCGAGACCTGCAGGCTGCTGCCGGGCAGCAGACCGGTGACGAGGCCGCCCACGATGCCGGTGACCAGGCCGAGTTCGGCGGGCACGCCCGACGCCACCGCCACGCCCACGCACAACGGCAGGGCGACGAGGAAGACGACGAGCGAGGCGGCGACGTCCTGCCGCAGATGGGGGAACTTCATTCGGTTGCTTGTACTCGTTCGGTTGCTTGTGGGGGTGCTCATCGCGTTGCTCACAGCCCCTTGAAGGAGTCGGTGTGCACGTCGTGCTCCAGGACGGAGCCGGTGTGCACCTCGTAGAACCAGCCGCGCAGACGGAGTTGACCACTCGTCAGACGCCGGGCCACGCACGGGTAGGAGCGCAGTCGCAGGAGCTGGGTGAGTATGTGGCTCTGCACGGCCTCGGTGACGGCCGGGTCCCCGACGGCGCCTTCGGGCCGGGGAGTCGAGTGCGCGAGCCAGTCGCGTACGGCGGGTACGGCGGTCAGGTCGTCGCCGCGTACCAGCGCGCCGACGGCACCGCAGTGGGAGTGGCCGCAGACGACGATGTCCGCGACCCCGAGCACCTCCACCGCGTACTCGATGGTGGCGGCCTCGCTGGTGGGCTGTGCGGAGGTGTGCGGGGGGACGATGTTGCCCGCCGTGCGCAGTTCGAAGAGCTCACCGGGCCGGGCTCCGGTGATCAGGGCCGGGACGACCCGGGAGTCGGAGCAGGTGATGAACAGGACCTGCGGGGACTGGCCTTCGGCGAGACGGGCGAACTCCTCCGGGCGGTCCTCGGACTGCTTGCGGAAGGAGCGTGCGTGATCGATGAGGGGCTGCATGTGTCAGTTCCTCCTGGCGCGCCACAGGGCGCGTCGGTGTACAAAACGGAGCGCATGCGGGTACGGCGACATGACCCCACGTCGACGCGCTCGGCGGACGTGGCGTGGTGAGGGTGGGTCAGGTCGGAGTCGCTTCGTGCCCGGTGGGGGTCGGGTCAGCAGCGGAACACTTGAAGTGCCGCCGCGGAGTGGCCTGTCGACGATCTCGTCGTACGGTGGTGCGCCGCGGGAGCGGCGAGGTGCGACGGGTCGTCGTGGTAGGTCGCGGGGTCCTTGCAGAGCAGTGGACGCGCGGGTGACTGGGGGACGTGGTCCGCGACGCGGATCCGGTCACGGGTCCGCAGGGGACCCGTCGGGCTGCCCGGGTGCAGGGCCTCGCCACAGGTGACGAACTCGGCCTTGCTCTTGGGCCCCGTGACAGGTGTCGTGTGCGCGGAAGCGAACGCCGAAGCGGGGGCGGAGAGTTGCAGGGCGAGCAGGACGGCGGCGAGAACGGTGAACAGGGTCCGGGCCGTCGTACCTCGTAGCATGCGCCCCCTCTCGGCCGGCTTCGGGTCAAGTGCTCTCACGTCAACATGAACGTTAACGGGTGAAGTTGTTTGCAGGGTTAACTTAACGTTTCACCCTGAAGAGAGCCTGAAGTGGGCCGAAGAGCATCGGAAGCAGGCCGGAAACCGGCTGGGGAACGGCGGTTCGGTCAGCCCTTCACGAGGTCCGTCACGAGGTCCTTCGCGTTCCGACGAGGTCCTTCGCGTCCCGTGCAAGCGCCGTGAGCCGGGAGATCGCGCGGAAGTACTTCTTGCGGTAGCCGCCGTTCAGCATCTCCTCGCTGAACAGCCGGTCGAAGGGCATCCCCGAGGCGAGTACCGGCACCTCGCGGTCGTACAGACGGTCGGCGAGCACGACGAGCCGCAGCGCGGTCGACTGGTCCGGGACCGGCCGGACGTCCGTGAGGCAGACCGCCGTGATCCCGTCGGTCAGCGCGCCGTACCGGCTGGGGTGGACCCGGGCCAGGTGGTCGAGCAGATGCGGGAAGTCGTCGAGCGAGGCCCCCGGCGTCGCGTACGCGGCCTTGGTGACCTGCTCGTCGGAGTACGGGTCCGGGGCCTCGGGCAGCCCGCGGTGGCGGTAGTCCTCGCCGTCGATGCGCAGCGACCGGAAGTGCGCGGACAGACCCTGGATCTCGCGCAGGAAGTCGACCGAGGCGAACCGGCCCTCGCCGAGCTTGCCCGGCAGCGTGTTGGAGGTCGCGGCGAGCGCCACGCCCGCCTCGACCAGCCGGCCGAGCAGGCTGGACACGAGGACGGTGTCACCGGGATCGTCGAGCTCGAACTCGTCGATGCAGAGCAGCCGGTGGCCGCTCAGCGTCTGCACGGTCTGCTGGAAGCCGAGGGCGCCGACCAGGTTCGTCAGCTCCACGAACGTGCCGAAGGCCTTGAGGGAGGGCTCGGCGGGGGTCGCGTGCCAGAGGGAGGCGAGCAGGTGTGTCTTGCCGACGCCGTAGCCGCCGTCGAGGTACACGCCGCGGGGGCCGGCCGGTGCCTTCGCGGCCTTCTTCCCGAAGCCGAGGAAGCCGCGCTTGCCGGAGCCGGCGGCCTGCGCACCGCCGAGACCCGCCGCGAAGGCGTCCAGCACGTGGACGGCCTCGGTCTGGCTGGGCTGGTTCGGGTCCGGAATGTACGTATCGAAGCGGACCGAGTCGAACCGGGGCGGCGGCACCATCTCGGCGACCAGCCGATCCGCCGGGACGTGCGGCTCGCGAGCGCACAGGGACGACGGGGCCGCGTCGGCTATGGAACCGAGACCGGGGGCAGAGGGGGAGGTCGACACGGTTCCCCACTCTACGGGCCGTGCCAGACTGCACGACATGCGACGCCTGTTCCCTGTGACCGACGAGACAGCAGCCCGGGACTCGGGTGGGGGCCCTGGTACGGCCGGGCAGGCCGGTGCGGCGGGGGCCGACCGAGCCCATCGGGCCGACCGGGCCGACCGGGCCGACCGGGAGTGGGGACTGGAGGAGCTGGCGGAGGCGTACGCCTATCCATCGGGTCTGCCGGGTTCGCCGGACGCCTCGGACGCCTCGGACGCCTCGGGGGGTGCGGGGGCCTCTGGCCCGCAGCCCTGGCTGCGGGCCAACATGGTGTCCACGCTCGACGGGGCCGCCCAGCACGACGGGCGTTCACAGCCCATTTCCAGCGCCGCCGACATGCGGATCTTCGGCACGTTGCGGGCGCTCGCGGACGCTGTGGTGGTCGGTGCGGAAACGGTACGCCAGGAGGGTTACCGCCCGGCACGCGCGCGGGCGGACTTCGCCGCGCTCCGCGAAGCGGCGGGGCAGGGCCCGGCCCCGGCGATCGCGGTGGTCAGCGCGAGCCTGGCCCTGGACTTCTCGCTGCCGCTCTTCACCTCGCCCCTGGTCCCGACGCTCGTGCTCACGGGCGCCGCGGCGGCCCCCGACCGGATCGCCGCCGCCGAGAAGGCCGGCGCAGAGGTCGTGATCGCCGGGGACGGCATGGGTGTGGACCCCGCCCGGGCCGTACGCGCGCTCGCCGACCGGGGCCTGTACCGGCTCCTGACCGAGGGCGGGCCCCGGCTGCTCGGCCAGCTGGTCGCGGCCGGCGTACTCGACGAGCTCTGTCTGACGGTGTCCCCGATGCTCACCGCGGGCGACGCCCAACGCATCGCCGGCGGCCCTCCGGTGGCCGTGCCGAGGCGCTTCGAACTGACCTCTCTGCTGGAGGAGGCCGGGTTCCTGTTCAGCCGTTACCGTCGGACCTGACCAAATAGACGGAATCATCCGTTCCGTTTGGCTTTCGCTGGGCACACTAAATCTCGCAGTCCCCGTGCGGTTACGGGGCAGGATGGTTTCCGCAGGGGCCTACGGACGGCCCACGGATGAGAAGGGCGCCTGTCGTGTTCACAAGCGTACTGATGATCGAGAAGGCCCTGACGTCCGCGGACGTGGAGTTCGTCACCAGCTTGCACGGTGACGAGGACGTCGCCTTCCATGTGCTGCTCCAGCCCCGCGGCGACCAGGCCGACCGGTTGCTGCGGGCCATCGACGACGTGGCGCTCGGCGAGCTGGACGAAGCGGCGCGCGAGAACGAGACGCCCGAGGGCGAGGAGGCCGTCGGCCAGGGGCAGAAGGCCCTGGAGGTGTCGCTGGTGGCGTTGCGGGTGGCGGGGAGCGGGGCGGAGGGGCGGTTGATCGAGGATCATCCGCTGGACGCGCT
The DNA here is from genome assembly GCF_055577685.1 of Streptomyces sp. NPDC033178. Lineage (NCBI taxonomy): Bacteria > Bacillati > Actinomycetota > Actinomycetes > Kitasatosporales > Streptomycetaceae > Streptomyces > Streptomyces sp. NPDC033178. The sequence goes on along the minus strand of NZ_JBVIPT010000023.1, from coordinate 102,293 downwards.
CAAGGGGCTCGTGGACGAGATCGACGCGGACGAGGTCATCGTGCTGACCGATCCTCATTACGTGGAGGAGTTCTTCCACCGGGACTGGGCCTCGCGGGCTCGGCACAAGGTGGGGGTGCCGGTGTTGAAGCTGTTCTCGCACAGCAAGTCGTGACGGTTCGTTGCCGCTGTGGCTTGGCCATGGGCGCCGTGATGGTGCTCGGCTTCGTCGGGTGCGGCGGGCATGTGGCTGGTCGCGCCCACGCGGCGGAGCCGCACAATGTCACAGCCCCGCGCCCCTGAGGGGCGCGGGTCGCCGCAGCCAATAGGCTGGGTGCGCTCACCGTCGTACCCGAGTCCTGGGAGAAACACGTATGGCACCCGGTCTTCCCACCGCCATGGACCGACCGCACTTCATCGGCATCGGCGGTGCCGGGATGTCGGGGATCGCGAAGATTCTCGCGCAGCGCGGGGCGGCGGTCGCGGGCAGTGACGCGAAGGAGTCCGCGACCGCCGAGGCGCTGCGTGCGCTGGGGGCGGCGGTGCACATCGGCCACGCGGCCGGGCATCTCGCCGACGACGCGACCTGCGTGGTCGTGTCGTCCGCGATCCGCGCCGACAACCCGGAGCTGGCCCGCGCCGCCGAGCTGGGCATCCCGGTCGTCCACCGCTCGGACGCCCTCGCCCGCCTGATGGACGGCCTGCGGCCGATCGCGGTCGCGGGCACCCACGGCAAGACGACCACGACGTCGATGCTGGCCGTCTCCCTGTCGACCCTGGGCCTGAACCCCTCGTACGCGATCGGCGGCGACCTCGACGCCCCCGGATCCAACGCCCTGCACGGCGAGGGCGAGATCTTCGTCGCCGAGGCCGACGAGTCGGACCGCAGCTTCCACAAGTACGCGCCCGAGGTGGCGATCGTGCTGAACGTGGAGCTGGACCACCACGCCAACTACGCCTCCATGGACGAGATCTACGAGTCCTTCGAGACGTTCGCGGACAAGATCGTGCCGGGCGGCACCCTGGTGATCACCGCGGACCACGAGGGCGCGCGCGAACTGACCCGGCGGCTGTCGGACGACGTCCGGGTGGTGACGTACGGAGAGTCCGAGGACGCGGACGTACGTGTCCTGTCCGTCGTCGCCCAGGGGCTGAAGAGCGAGGTGACGGTCGAGCTGGACGGCTCGCCGCTGACCTTCACGGTCTCGGTCCCGGGTCGCCACTACGCGCACAACGCGGTGGCGGCGCTGGCGGCGGGCGCGGCGCTCGGCATCCCGGCGGCGGAGCTGGCCCCGGCCATCGCCTCGTACACGGGCGTGAAGCGGCGGCTCCAGCTGAAGGGCGAGGCCGCGGGCGTGCAGGTCATCGACTCGTACGCGCACCACCCGACGGAGATGACCGCGGACCTGGAGGCGATGCGGGCGGCCGCCGGTGACGGCCGCATCCTGGTCGTCTTCCAGCCCCACCTGTTCTCCCGCACCCAGGAGCTGGGCAAGGAGATGGGCGAGTCCCTGGCCCTGGCGGACGCCTCGGTCGTGCTGGACATCTACCCGGCCCGCGAGGACCCGATCCCGGGCGTCACCAGCGAGCTGATCATCGAAGCGGCCCGGGCCGCGGGCGCGGACGTGACGCCGGTGAAGGACAAGGCGGACGTGCCCGCGGTGGTGGCGGGAATGGCGAAGCCCGGTGATCTCGTTCTCACCATGGGCGCGGGTGACGTGACGGACCTCGGACCCGAGATCCTGACCCGCCTGTCGAAGTAGCCGTACCTGTAGTGAGGGGTTGAGCTTCATGTCGTACGACATCGAAAAGCCGGACGAGCAGTGGCGCGCGGAGCTGAACCCGGCCGAGTACGCGGTCCTGCGCAAGGCGGGCACCGAGCCGGCGTTCACCGGCGAGTACACCGACACCAAGACGAAGGGCGTGTACTCCTGCCGCGCCTGCGGCGCCGAGCTCTTCACCTCCACCGAGAAGTTCGAGTCGCACTGCGGCTGGCCCTCCTTCTACGACCCCAAGGAGTCCGACGCGGTCGAGCTGATCGCCGACCGGTCCCACGGGATGGTGCGGACGGAGGTGCGGTGCGCCCGCTGCGGTTCACATCTCGGGCACGTGTTCGAGGGTGAGGGGTACCCCACCCCGACCGACCAGCGCTACTGCATCAACAGCGTCTCGCTGCGGCTGACGCCGGACGAGGGCTGATCCGGGGCACCGGCGACCACTTCGTCGGGCTCGCGGCCGGCGGAGAACACCAGAACACGCGCTGCCACGTCACCGTCCCTGAGGTCGCTGCACAGTTGTGCGCCCGACCTGTCCGGCAGATGCATCGAGGTGACCACCACGTGGGGCGTCCTCGCGCGAGCTTCGCGAAGTGCCTGTGCCGCGGTGTTGACTGTGGCGACGACGTCGAATCCCGCGGTCTCGATCGAGCTGGGTGGTGACCTCTCGACGCCAGAGGGGGTGAGGGTCGGCGACCAGGACCCGCGTCACGCCCTGTGCGTCGATGGCGGGTGGCGCCGCGGTGGCCGGTGCGTCCTGGGCACAGGCCGTTCTCACGGGGGCGGGTGCCTTCCTGACCCTCGTGGCGTTCCTCAACACGGTCATCGGCCAGGCGGTGATCTCCATGGACGGGAGGGGTCACCGGTGCTGCGTCGGGCTCGTCCGCTGAGTAGGCTCCGGGACATGCGGATCTCCGTCTCCTCCGACATGGACGAACCCGTCGCCCGTGCCCTGCTCGAAGAGTTGCGCGGGCGTGGTCACGAGGTGCTGGCGTACGGGGCGTTGAGTCCCGGGGAGGATCCGCAGTGGGCGGTGTGTTCGGAGACGGCGGCTCGTCGGGTCGCCGCCGGGGACGCCGACCAGGCGGTCGTGTGCTGCTGGACCGGCACCGGTGCGTCGATCGCCGCGAACAAGGTGCCCGGCGTGCGGGCCGCGCTGTGCACGGACGCGTACACCGCCCAGGGCGCACGGCGGTGGAACGACGCCAATGTGCTGGCGCTCAGTCTGCGGCTGACGTCCGAGCCGCTGCTCAAGGAGATCCTCGACGCGTGGTTCGCCGCGGAGGCCAGTGAGGACGCCGAGGACCGGGGGAACGTGGCCCACGTCGGGCGGCTCGATCTCGGAAGAGGCGAGTCGTAACCTCCTGCGGTCCAGTGGCCCGTGGTCGGGTCCCGTCGTCCGGTGCGGCTCACAGCACCTTGCGGTGTACGAGGATCGACAGGACCAGCGCGCCCGGCAGCAGGGGTACCCAGACCGTCAGGACGCGGTAGCCGATGACGGTCGCCGTGGCGATGCCGATCGGGGCGCCGAAGGCGACCATGGTGAACACCAGGGCCGCGTCGACCGGCCCGATGCCGCCGGGCGCGGGCACGGCTCCGACCGCCGTACTGGCGAGGAGCAGCGCGAGGATCACCTGCGCCCAGGACAGCGGCAGCCCGAGAGAGAACCCGACCGTGGCGATCACGCTCCCCTGGAGCAGCGGGGTCGCGGCCGAACCGCCCCACAGCGCGAGGATCCGGGCCGGCCTGGTGTGCAGCACCCGGACGTCGGTCAGGGCGGTGCGTACGCAGTCGAGGGCCGGGCGGCGCAGCGGACGCACGGTGGTCACGAGAAGGGCGGTCGAGCCGAACCCGAGGGTCACGGCACCGGCGACCAGGAGCATGGTCCGTTCGTCCGGGACGAGTTCACCGAGGTGCAGCAACTCCGGGAAGGCCACCATGAAGACCAGCAGCACCAGCGTCTTCGCGATCGGCTTGACCAGTGAGTACAGGGCGAGCGAGGCGGTGGCCCTGGCCAGGGGGATGCCGCGGCCCTGCAGGAAGCGCAGGGTGACGGCGTGGGCGCCGATGCTCGCCGGGAGTACGTGGTTCGCGGTACCCGCGGCGACCTGGGAGGCCAGCAGCAGTCCCGGCGGCAGCCGGTCCGGTATGGCGCCCTGCCGCACACACGCGGCGGCCACCCAGCCCAGACAGGTGAACAGGGCCGCGGCCAGCAGCCACCAGGGGTCGGCGGAGGCCAGCCGGGCGGCGCCGTCACGGACGGCACGCCAGTCGAGCACCGCCCACGCGCCGATCAGCAGGAGCGGGAGCAGGCTCAGCGTCCAGCGGGTCAGGCGCGCGGCGGCGGAGAAGCGGGGGCGGGAGGGTGAAGGGGACGGGGCGGGCGTGGGGAGCGCCCGGGGGACGGTGGTGTCGAGCGGCAGCAGGGACACGGCGCACGTCGTCCTTCCGCGTCACGCCCGCGCGGGGAGCGGGGCGGACGGATACAAGGCGAGGCAGGAGGGGACGACCGAAACGTGCCCGCTCGGTGTGACGTCATGGTGTCCGGGAGCCGAAGGAGCGTGGGCGGGCGGGCGACGCGGGCCACCGTGCACGGAGTGCGGGCTGTGCGGAGTGCGTGTCGGGGCGACCTGTGGGGGTGCGGTCCGGTCACCGGTCACCTGTCACTGGTCCCGGCGCTCGTCCGTTCCCGCCATGATGGCCTGGTGGCTGCGGCGGACGTGTTCGCGCATCACGCGCTCCGCGCCAGCGTGGCGGGGCATCCTGAGGGGGCATCAGGCCGGGCGGGGCGGCGACTGGTTCCGGTGCCGCCACGGTGCGGCGCCGTTCAGTCCACTGCAGCCCGGTCGCCCCAGCCGGCCCAGTCGCCCCAGCCGGCCCAGTCGCTCTAGCTGGCCCAGCCGGACCGGCTATCTTCGCCATTCCTGCCGGACCGGCTGTTCCCGCCGGACCGGCCATTCCTGCCGGACCGGCTGTTCCCGCCGGACCGGCCATTCCTGCCGGACCGGCCATCCCAGCCGGACCAGCCATCCCGGCAATCCCCGCCGGACCAGCCAGTCCCGCCAAGCCAGGTCCGGCCCCGGCCGGTCCCTTCGAGGGCGCTCACACCCGCCCGCTCGGCCGTCCGCTTCCGTTGCTCTGGGCCGAGGTTGCTATCAACTGGTCTATCAGCGCGATCAGTACGTCCCGGCACGACTCCCGGTCCCGGGCGTCGCAGAGCAGTACGTGGGTGTGCTCGGGCAGGGCCAGGGCGTCCCGGATCTCCTCCGCGGCGTACGGATGCTCGCCGTGGAAGCCGTTGACGCCGACGACGAACGGGATGTCCCGCCGCTCGAAGAAGTCGATGGCGGCGAAGCTGGACTCCGGGCGGCGGACGTCGACGAGGACGACGGCGCCCAGGGCACCGATGGCCAGGTCGTTCCACATGAACCAGAACCGCTGCTGCCCCGGCGTGCCGAAGAGATACAGCACGAGTTCCTGGCTGAGCGTGATCCGGCCGAAGTCCAGCGCCACCGTCGTGGCGTGCTTCTCCGGGATGCCGTTGAGGTCGTCGACGCCCAGGCCGGCCGAGGTCAGCGGTTCCTCGGTGCGCAGCGGCACGATCTCGCTGACCGCGCCGACCATGGTGGTCTTGCCGACGCCGAATCCCCCGGCGATCAGGATCTTGACCGTGTCGGGTGCTGAGGTCCCCTGGATGACGGGGTCAGAGCCGGCCAAGGCCGTCCCTCACTTTCTGCAGCAGGTCCATGTCCGAGGTTCGGGAGATCTGGCGTGGGGCGTGGGCGACGATCCGGCCCGCCTCCAGCAGGTCGCAGAGCATGATGCAGACCACGCTGACCGGCAGGTCGAGCTGGGCGGCGAGCTCCGCGACCACGACCGGCTTCGTACACAGCCGCAGGATCCGCGCGTGCTCGGGCTGCGGCCGCGCGGCCCGGTCGGGCGGCGGGTCCACCGTGGTGACCGACGTGATGAGGGTGAAGTCGGTGCGGCTGGGCCGGGTGCGGCCGCCGGTCAGCGTGAACGGCCGCACCAGTCGGCCGCTCGCGTCGCCTCCGTTCACCTCACTCGCCGTTGTCGGTGACGGCGACGCCCGCCCGCGGTGCCGCGCTGAGGTGTTCGCCGATCTTCTTCACCAGCATGTTCATCTGGTACGCGACCACTCCGACGTCCGCACCCTGGCTGGTGAGCACGGCCAGATGGGCGCCCGGCCCGGCCGTGCTGAGTATCAGATAACTGTTGGCCATCTCGATGAGCGCCTGCCGCACGGGGCCGCCGCGGAAGTCCATGCTGACGCCCTTGCTGAGGCTCATCAGACCGGACGCGGTCGCCGCAAGCCGCTCGGCGTCGTCGCGCAGGAAGCCCGTGGACCTGCTGACGACCAGTCCGTCCTCGGAGAGCACGACGGCGTGGTTCACCTCGGCGACCCGGTCCACCAGTCCGGTGAGCAGCTGGTCGAGCTGGCTGTGCGTGGCAGGGATGGGGCGTGTCATTTCTCTGTCCTTCATGAGCGGTCTGCGGGCGGAGTCGAGGTGACGGATGCGCCTTCGGGTGCGGTTTCTTCCCCTTGGTCGTACGCCGTATCCGTGTCGTTGTCACGCGCCTGGAGCGTTCCGCGCTGGAAACCCGAGAGGGAGGAGGCCGCGCGCTCCGCGGTGAAGTCCGCGAAGGAGTCGTCGGCCTCGGCGGACGCGACGGGCGGCGCGTCCTCCCGCAGCTCGGCGGCCAGGCTGGTCTGTGGCACCCGGCGCGGCAGCGGGGCGATACCGCCGTGCCCCGCCGAGGCCGGACCGGAGCGGGCCGCACCGGCGGCGACCCGTGTCCCGGCCGCCTGGGGCGTCCGCGCCCGGGCGACGGGCTGCGCCTCCCGCGAACGCTCGTGGGTCTGCCGGTCCGTGCCCGGGATCCGGTCCGCCGAACTCTTCGCGGCGGCGGCGACGACGCCGACCGGCTCCGCGACCGGATCACCGGCCGGTTCCCCGCCCTGCTCGCGGGCGGCCGGCAGGGCCCCGTCGGCGTTCTCCACGTCCGCGGAGGGGGATTCGAGGGGCTCGCGCACCACGATCTCGTGCGGGATCAGCACGATCGCGGTGGTGCCCCCGTACGGCGAGGACCGCAGTGTGACGGCGATGCCGTGCCGGGTGGCGAGCCGGGCGATCACGAACATGCCGAGCCGCAGGTCGTCGGCGAGCGCCACCACGTCGAACTGCGGGGGCACCGCCAACTGGCCGTTGAACGACGCGTAGTCCTCGTCGGACATGCCGAGACCGCGGTCCTCGATCTCGACGGCCAGCCCCTTGGCGACCATCCCGGCCCGCACCCCGACCGGGCTGGGCGCGGGCGAGTACGCGGTCGCGTTGTCGATGAGTTCGGCCAGCAGGTGGATGACGTCCGCCACGGCCGGCGGGGTGAGGAACACCTCCTCGTCGGTGTTCACCTCCACCCGCTGGTACTCGGCGACCTCACCGACGGCGCTGCGCAGGATGTCGATCAGCGCGACCGGTTCGGTCCAGCTGCGGCGCGGCTGCTCGCCGCTGATGATGACGAGGTTCTCCTCGTAGCGGCGCAACTGGCTCGCGGTGGAGTCCAGTTCGTACAGGCCCTTGAGGATCTCCGGGTCCTGGTGCTGGCGCTCCAGCGCGTCCAGCTTGGTGAGCTGGAGGTTGACCAGGTTCTGGCTCTGCCGGGCGATGCCCAGGATGACCTTCTGGAAGCCGCGCCTGGTGTCGGCGAGTTCCACCGCCGTGTGGACCGCCGTGCGCTGCGCGGCGTTGAACGCCTGGGCCACCTGCCCGAGTTCGTCACGGCCGTAGTCCAGCGGGGGCGTGGCCGACTCCACGTCGACCTTCTCGCCGCGGTTGAGCCGTGCCACCACGTCGGGCAGCCGCTCCTCGGCCAGGCTGAGGGTGGCGATACGCAGTCCGCGCAGCCGCCGGGAGAGGGAGCGGGTGATGCGCCAGGACATCAGGACGCACACCAGCAGGGCGACGAAGCCGCCGGTGCTCAGTGCGGCCGCCTTGATCAGCAGGTCCTCCGCCCTGTCGTCACTGCGTTCGAGCAGTGCCGCCGTCTCCTGGCGGATGAGGGCGGTGTACTGGTCTCCGAGCTTGTCGAACGCGGGGCTCCACCGCTTCTGCGCGTCCGGCAGGGTGATCTTCCGGCCGTCGGTGAGGCCCTTCGCCCGGGCCGCGACGACCTGGTCCTCGACGCCCTCCAGGGCCTTCCACTCCGGGCCCTGGAGGATCCGCTCGGTCTGCGCCTTCACCGAGCCGCGCAGCGAGGGCACCAACTGGTCCTCGACGAGCCAGCGCTTCGTGTTGACCAGCTGGACGTAGTGGTTCCACGCGTTCTCGTCGAGCTTCCCGGACGGCCAGGCCAGGTGCAGCTGGGCGTCCTCCTGGGAGACCAGTTCGGCCGAGTGCTCCAGGGCCACGAGCGGGCCGGCCTGCGAGGTGAGGTCCCCGTCGTCGACCTGGGAGAGCTCCTGGAAGGCGTGGATCTGGTCGTCGATGATCGAGGTGTACTGGTCCAGTGCCTGGTCGGGGGTGATGTCGGTGGGGTTGTCCACCTGGCTCCGGTAGTACTCCAGGCTGCCCACCGACGCGATGACCGAGTACATCCGGTCGCTGATCCGCTCGGGTGCCCGCTGGATCGCGTCGGACTGGCTGACGAGTGTCGCGACCGCCTTGTCGGTACGCGCCCGCTGCTCGTCCAGGGCGGTACGGGAACTGCCGGGCGAGGCCAGCAGCACCGCCGACAGGCTCCGCTCCCGCTGCAACGCGAGCGTCGCGTCGGTGCCCATGGCCCCGGTCGACTTGCTGAGCTCCGTCTGGTCCCGCAGCCGCAGACCCTCCGAGAACATCTGGATCGTCGTCACGCCCCACATGGCGGCGAGGGTGACGCTGGGCACCAGAGCCAGCAGGATCAGTGAGAGACGTATGGAGCCGAGACGGCGGCGGGAGCCTGTCCGTGGAGACATCGTCGTCCTAGGGCGATCAGCGGTGAGCGGAAGGGGGCTTGACGGAAGTCGGGTGGTCAGCAGGGGTGGGAGACGGGACGAGGGCGGCGGGTGGCCGCGTGTCCGCAACAGCACAGGGGATGCGCAGGATGCTATCCGTACAAGTGACCGTACGCACCGTGAGTACCCCAAACCTTGGCGACGCTGTTACCTGACGGCGCCGGATCGGCCGGTCCGGCACGGCGGTTCAGCCGGTCCTGCACGGCGGTTGGACCGGCCCGGTGCTGCCGTTCCGCCGGTCCGGCTCTGCACTTTCCGCCGGCGGGTCGGCCACGGGGCGGGGCGGGGTCACCGCGTTCCGTTGGCCGCGAACTTCGAGACCGCGGCGACGTTCTGCTTGGTGACGAAGGCCGGTCCGGTGAGCACGGGCTCCTCTCCGCCGCCGCTGACGTTGCCGTTGGTCTTGTACAGCCAGAACGCGTCCACGGCCAGGTAGCCCTGCAGATAGGGCTGTTGGTCCACGGCGAACTGCACGTCCCCGCTCTGCACGGCCTTCACCAGGTCCTTGTTGAGATCAAAGGTGGCGACCTCGGCCTTGCTGCCCGCCTCCTTCACCGACTTCACCGCCGCGAGCGCGAACGCCGCGCCGTTCATGACGACTTCGTCGATGGTCCGGTCCTGTCGCAGGGCGGCCGCGACGGAGTCGGTCACCGCGTCCATGTCGGTGCCGTCCACGTAGTGCATCTCGGTGCGGCCGGCGAACGTCTTCTTCACCCCGGCGCAGCGGGCCTCCACGGCGACGTTGCCCCGTTCGTGGATGACGCACAGGGCGTGCTTGGCGCGCAGGGAGTCCAGTTTGTCGCCGACCGCCTGGCCCGCGACGCTCTCGTTCTGGCCGAAGTACTGCAACAGGCCACCGGACTTCCAGGCGTCGATACCGGAGTTGAGGCCGACCACGGGGATGCCGGCCGCCCTGGCCGCGGCGACCGCGCTCTTCATGGCCTCCGGCTTGGCCAGGGTCAGCGCTATGCCGTCGACCCGGTCGGCGATCGCGTCGCGCACCAGGTCGGCCTGGCCCTTGGGGTCGGGGTTGCTCTCGTACGTCAGGGCGATGCCGTCCTTGGCGGCGGCCGCCTGCGCGCCCTTCTTCACCAGCTCCCAGAAGGCGTCGTCGGGGGCGCCGTGGGTGATCAGGGCGACCTTGATCCCGCCGGCGCTCGCCTTGCCCGCCGTGTCGGCGTCCGAGCCCGTGTCCGATCCGCCGGAACCGGTACAGCCGGACGCGAGCAGACAGACGGCCGCGACGGCGGCGGCCACAGCGGCCCCGCGTGCGGATCCTGCGGGGACGGGACCTGAGGGAGTCGTGTTCATGGGGGTATGGCACCTCGCTGTGCGGCCGGGCAAGCGGATGGGGAGCGTGAAGTCGGTGTGACCGTCGGCGGATCATGTGTGCCGACTGTCGGACTTTTGCTGGCCGGAGCCAATCGTGTGTGACGCCTGGTAGTCAAGTGAGCGCCCAGATGGCCGGAGTTGTCTTTTTTTGATCTTGAGGTGGAGTGAGAAGCGGTCAACCACTCTTGAAAGTCGCCGTGTTGGCGCCTCCGGGGTGGGGCCGGAGCGGAGCGAGGGGCTCCCGGGATTCCGTACGGGCACGGGAGGCCGCCCCGACCGCGACGGCCGCGCCGCCGAGCCCGGCCCGCACGACCCGCACCGGGTGGCCGCTGACGGGGGGCTCGGCGGTGAGCGCGGCGCGGATCGAGGGCTCCAGAAGGGTCCAGGCGCCGCTGACGCCGCCGCCGATCACGAAGGTCGTGACGTCCAGCATGCCCGCGGTGATCAGGATCGCGCGGGCGACCGCGGCGCCGGCGGCCTCGTACACGGCGAGCGCGTCCGGGTCTCCGCGCTCCGCCGCCTCGGCGACGGCGCGGGCGCTGCGGTCGAGCCCGGTCCGTTCGGCGTACCGGGCGGCGATGGACCGGCCGGAGGCCAGGGTCTCCAGATGGCCGCGGCCGCCGCAGGTGCACGGGAGGTCCCCGAAGCCCGGGATGTGGCCCGCCTCGCCCGCCGCGCCCCGCGGCCCCTCGTACAGCGCCCCGTCCAGCCACAGCGCGCCGCCGACCCCCGTGCCGAGCGTCATGCCGAGGACGTGCCGCTCGCCGGCGACGGCGCCCCTGGCCACCTCGCCGCGCAGGAACGCGTTGACGTCGTTGTCCAGGAAGACCGGAACGCCGAGCGCGCCCTCCATGGTCGCCGTCACCTCGAACCCGGCCCAGGCGTGGAAGGAGTCGCTGGCCACGAGGATGCGCCCGGTGCGGACGTCGACCACACCCGCCGCGCCCACGCCGACCGCGCGCAGCCGGGCCGGTACGCGGGCCAGGAGCAGGCCCAGGGCGTCGAGCGCGGCGCCGACCATCGCCGTGCCGCCCTCCGCCGCCGGGGTGGGCACCTCCTGGCTGTCCACGACGGCGAGTTCGGGCGTGCAGAGCACGACCTGCGTGGTCGTGCCGCCGATGTCGACACCGGCGAACACCTCGGGGGCGGAGGCGAGGGAGGGAGCGGATTCGGGGGAAGCGGCGGACTCGAGGGAGGGAGCGGATTCGGGGGAAGCGGCGGACTCGAGGGCGGGGGTGGAGTCGGGGGAAGCGGCGGATTCGAGGGCGGGGGTGGAGTCGGAGGCGGGCGGACGCGGCTGGGGTACGGTCACGCCCCGCCCTCCGTTCCGGCGGCGGCGAGCGCGGCCTGTCGTTCGGTACGGCGCACCCGTTGGAGCACCGGGTCGGGTACGGGCACGGCGGCGATGAGTCGGCGGGTGTAGTCCGTCTCCGGGTGGGTGAGGGTGGTCGCGGTGGCGCCCTCCTCCTCGACCCGGCCCGCCCGCATGACGACGACCCGCCGCGCGAACTGCTGGACGACCGCGAGGTCGTGGGAGACGAAGAGGCAGGCGAAGCCGAGCTCGTCCTGGAGCTCGGCGATCACGTCGAGGACGGTCCGCTGCACGCTGACGTCGAGCGCGCTCGTCGGCTCGTCGGCGACCAGCAGGCGGGGGCCGAGGACCAGCGCCCGGGCGAGACTCACCCGCTGCCGTTGCCCGCCGGACAGCTCGCGCGGCCCGCGGCCCGCCAACTCCCGGGGCAGCCGCACGCGTTCGAGCACCTCCGCGACCCGCTCCCGGCGCTCGGCCGCCGACATCCCGCGGCGGTGCACCCGCAACGGTTCGGCGACGCACTCCGCCACGCTCATCCGCGCGTCCAGCGAGGCCACCGGGTCCTGCAACACCACGCCGACGCCGGAGAGCAGGGCCCGGCGCGCGTGTCCCCGGGCCCGCCGGAGATCGGCACCGAACAGCGACACCGAGCCGGCGGAGGGAGCCACCAGCCCGAGCGCGACCCTGGCCGCCGTCGACTTACCGGATCCGGACTCCCCGACGAGCCCCAGGGTTTCCCCGGGCCGCACGGTCAGCGACACGTCCTGGAGCGCCTGCACGGCCCGCACCCCACGCCCGAACCGCACGGAGACGCCACGCAGTTCGACGACCGGGGCCACCGCGCCACCGCCCGCTTTGCCACCGACCACGGCGCTGCCGCCCGTCTTGCCACCGACTACGGCGCCACCGCCCGTCTTGCCACCGACTACGGCGCCACCGCCCGTCTTGCCACCGACTACGGCGCCACCGCCCGTCTTGCCACCGACTACGGCGCCACCGGCCGCCTTGCCACCGACTACGGCGCCACCGCCCGCTTTGCTGCCGACCGTGCCGACCGTGCCGACCGTGCCGCCCCCGACCGCGGCGACGCCTTGGGCGTCGGTGAGTGGCGGCTCGGCCTCGCCGCCGCGTATCGCGGTGGCCGGCTCGCGCGCCGCGCCGGTTCCCGGTTCGGCGGAAGCCGGTTGTGGTGCGGCCGCGGTGCCCGCCGCTCGGCCGTCCGCCGCCACGCCGCCGGGCGGCCGCGGCCGCGGTACGCTCGCGCCGCCCGCCCCCGCCACAGCCAACCGCGGCACAGCCGCCAGCAACCGTTTCGTGTACTCGTGCGTGGGCCGCAGCAGGACGTCCTCCACCGGCCCGGTCTCCACGATCTCCCCGTTCAGCATCACCGCGACCCGGTCCGCGAAGTCCGCGACGACGCCCATGTTGTGGGTGACGAGGAGGACGCCGGTGCCGGAGTCGGCCGCGAGTCCCCGGAGCAGGTCGAGGATCTCGGCCTGGACGGTGACGTCGAGCGCGGTGGTCGGCTCGTCGGCGATCAGGAGGCTCGGGGAGTTCGCGATCGCCATGGCGATGACCACGCGCTGCCGCTGTCCGCCGGAGAGCTGGAAGGGGTACGCGGACGCCCGCTTGGTCGGTTCCGGGATGCCCACCCGGCGCAGCAGCCCGACCGCCTCCGCGGCGGCTTCGCGCGCGGAGACCGGCCGGTGGTTGCGTACGACCTCCGCGATCTGCGCCCCGATCCGGGTCAGCGGATCGAGGGCGGTCGCGGGCTCCTGGAAGACCATCGACACCGTGCGCCCCCGCAAACCCACGAGGTCGGTCTCGGCGGCGCCGACGACGTCCGTGCCGTCGACCGATGCCCGGCCGGACGCCCGCGCGTTCCCCGGCAGCAGCCCCATCGCGGCGAGCGCGACCGTCGACTTCCCGGACCCGGACTCGCCGACCAGCGCCAGCGTCTCCCCGGGCCGTACGTAGAGCGACACCCCGCGCACGGCGGGCACGTCGCCCGTCTCCGTGGAGAACGTCACCCCGAGGTCCTCGACCTCCAGGATGCCGCCCGTACCGCCCACATCGCTCGTCCCCGTCGTCGTCCTCATGCCCGCCCCTTCACGTCGAACGCGTCCCGCAACCCGTCCCCGACCGCGTTGAACGCGCACACGACGAGGATGATCGCGAGGCCCGGCGGCACGATCAGCCACCAGCGCCCGGAGTACGCGGCGGTCAGCCCGGCCGACAGCATTCCGCCCCAGTCGGTCGACGGCGGCTGGACACCGAGTCCGAGATACGAGACGTACGCGACGAGCAGGATCGCGTCGGCGACCTGGAACGTCGCCGCGACCACGATGGTCGAGACCGAGTTCGGCAGGATGTGCCGGAAGATCGCCCGGCCGTGCGTCCCGCCGATCGCGCGGAGCGTCAGCACGTAGTCGCGGCTCTTCAGGGTGAGCGTCTCCGCCCGTACGAGCCGGGACGGGACGAGCCAGGACACGAACCCCAGGATGAGGATCAGCCCGAGCGAGTCCGGGGTCGTGATCGCCGAGACGACGAGCAGGATGAACAGCGCCGGGATGGCGATACCGGCGTCCACGACCCGCATCATGACCGCGTCGATCCAGCCGCCCGCGTACCCGGCGACCGCGCCCCACAGCGTCCCGATGACCGTCGCGAGGAGACCGGCCGCGAGCCCGACGAGCAGCGACACCTTCCCGCCGAACATCAGCCGCCCCAGCTCGTCGTGCCCGACCGCGTCGGTGCCGAGCCAGTGCGCACCGCTCGGCGCGAGGTTCACCTGGGTGAGGTCGGTGTGGGTCTGGTCGGTCGAGTACACCAACGGGCCCACGAAGCAGAAGAGCAGGAAGAGGACGACCACCAACAGCCCTGCCACCGCGAGCCTGTTGCGTGCGAACCGCCGCACGGAAAGGCGGTATCCGGTGGCCAACTCCCGCGTGGCCGCCTCGGTCTGGAGTACGGCACTCATGTCCGGCCCGCCTTCACACGAGGGTCGATGATCCGCTGGACGACATCGGCGAGCAGCGTGCCGACGACGGTCGCGACGGAGATGACGAGCACACAGCCGAGCAGCACCGGATAGTCGGAGGACTGTGCCGCGCTCCAGAACAGCAGCCCCATCCCCGGGTAGTTGAAGAGCTGCTCGACGACGAGCGCACCGCCGAAGAGCACGGGCACGTAGTAGCCGAGCATCGCGACGACGGGCGTGAGGGAGTTGCGGAAGACATGCCGCCACAGGATCGCGCGCGGCCGCGAACCGCCGGCCCGCGCGGTCCGTACGTAGTCCTCCTGGAGGTTCTCCAGCGTCGCCGCTCGCATGTACCGGCTGAACACCGCGACCATCGACGCGGCCCCCGCGACCACGGGCAGCACCAGGGCGCCCGGCTGCGCGAACACGTCCGCGAGCGTCTCGCCCTGGGGTGCCTGTGAGGGGAACCAGTTCAGCCACTGCGTGAACACGAGCACCAGCACAAGTCCCAGGAAGTACACGGGAGTCGCGTACGCCACGAAGCTCAGCGTGGTGACGACGTAGTCCACCGGCCTGTTGCGCCGCACGGCCTGCCACATGCCGAGCGGGATCGCCAGCAGCAGCCCGACGAGTGCGGACAGCACGGTCAGGACGAGCGTCTTGGGCAGTCGCTGCTCGATGAGCTGGAAGACCCCCTCGTTGAGCGTGTACGAGGTGCCGAGGTCGCCCTGGACGAGCGTGCGCAGGTAGTAGAGGTACTGGACGGGGAGCGAACGGTCCAGGCCCTGCTCGTGGTTGAAGGCGGCGATCTGCTGGGCCGTCGCCTGCGGGCCGAGGATCCCGCGTGCGGGACCCCCGGGCAGCGCGTGCAGCAGGCAGAAGACCACGACCGTGACGATGAGGATCACCACGAGGGCCTGCAGGACCCGCCGGGTCAAGTAGAGGAAGGTGTCCATGAGTTGGCTCTCAGCCGGTCCTCACTTGGTCCACTTCCACTGCGCAGGGTGGAAGTTGGCGAGCGAGTCCTGCGAGAAGCCGCCGAGGCCGTTCTTGACGACGGAGATCTGGTAGTCCGGCGCAGGGAGCCAGATGACCGGCAGGTCCTTCGCGAGGGCCGCGCTGTAGTCCTGGACCGCCTGCGACGAGCTCGCCGTCGTGGACGCGGTGATCAGCTTGTCGACGTCGGGGTTCGAGTAGTTGCCGAAGTTCGAGCCGCCCTTGGTCTGGAACAGCGAGTCGCCGGTCGGGAAGGCGTTGAAGTACCAGCTGCCCGCGGTGCCGAAGAACGACAGCTGCCACTTGCAGATCGGCTGGCCCGAGGTGCACTGCGGGGTCTGCGAGAGCACCGAGTTGACGGGCGCGGTCTTGATGGAGAACTTGATGCCGGTCTTCTCCAGCGAGGACTGGATCGAGCTCATCATGTTGTCGGTCACGGCCGAGCCGGACTGCGACAGCACCTGCATCTCGAACTTCGTTCCCTCGGCGACGCCTTCACCGCACTGCGCGTCCCCGGTACCCGGGTCCGTACAGACCATGACCCCGCCCTTCTCCTCCCAACCATGGCCGGTCAGCAGGGACTTGGCCGCCGACGTCGAGAACGGGTACGGGTTGTCCTTCTGCACCTGCGAGACGAAGTCGGACGCCTGCGCCTGCGGGACCGGGCCGTAGCCGGGCACGGCCGTTCCGTTGAAGATGACCTTCGCCAGGCTCGTCTGGTCGATCGACCGCTGGACCGCCTGACGCGCGTACAGCTGCTTGAACACCGCGCCCATGGCCGGGTTGTTGAAGTTGTACGGCATGTAGGTGATCGCCCAGCCGGACCACGGCTTGACCGTGTAACCCTGCGCCGTGAACCGGTCCTTCTGGTCGAGGTCGGTCGCCTCGATGTAGCCGTAGTCGACGCTCCCGGAGCGCAGCGCGTTCTTCTCGGCGTCCGCCGTCGTGAAGGGGAGCAGGTTCACCGTCGCGATGTTCGCCTTCTCACCGCCGTCGTACTTCTTGTTGGCGGCGAGCACGACCTTGCCGGACGTGGCGAACGACTTGACCGCATACGGGCCGCTGAGGGTCTTCCACAGCGGGTCCTTGTCGTAGCGGGAGATGTTCTTCGCGGCCGAGTTCAGATACGTCCAGACTTTTTTCGCGCCGGCCGCGGTCCGGTCGGCGTCGGACACCTGCGCGGAGGCGTCGGTCTTGTCCCACACGTGCTGCGGCAGCGGAGTGATCTCGCTGAACTCGTTGGCCAGCATCCACTGGGAGTTGTAGGCCTTGTCGAAGGTGATCGTGAAGTGACGGTCGTCGACGGTCTTGAAGGAGGTCCAGTTGTCCGGCGCCTTGCCCGGGTTGTAGCCCGCCCACTCCGCCTTGTTCGCCTTGATGAGGTTGAACCAGAACTCGACGTCCCGCGAGGTGATCGGCTTGCCGTCGCTCCAACTGCGGTCGCCCAGCGTGATCTTGACGCTCTTGCCGTCGGACGCGAAGTCGGCGGCCGTGGCGATGGACGCCTTCTTGTTCCAGGCGATCTTGCCGGTGGAACCGTCGTACGCGACGAGCCGTTCCCACAGACTGTCGGCGATGGACCTGTTGTTGGTGTTGAGGTGCGCGGCCGTACCGATCGGCAGGATCCAGTTCGGCGTGAAGTTCGCGGGCAGCGCGTAGTCGATGGAGTCGGGGGACGCGGACGACGTGTCGTTCGTCCCGGAGCAGCCCGCGAGCAGCAGTGTGCCCGCCGAGACGACGGCACAGGCGACGAGCGTCGTGCGAGCAGGGGACATGGCTCTCCTCAGGTGAACAAGGCTCAGGGTGCGCGAGGCCGGACGCGAGGCCGGAGATGAACGGCGGCGCTCGGCGGAGCCAGTCAACGACCGGAAGGTTCGAAGAAACAGGCGGCCCGCTGTAAAAAGTCTGTTACTGCTGTTCTGGAAAAAGTCGCGCGAGGGACATACGGGCATACGCTCGTCGCCTCGACCTCCGGATTTCCCCGGCTTTCCCCAATCCTGGGAGTTACTTCGTCCATGTCTGAAAAAAGTGCGGGACACCGGAGGGGCGTCACGGGCGTCTCCTCGCTGGCCGAGAGCGTCCTCGAACTCCTCGCCTCCGGGCAGGCGTCGACCCGCACGGAACTCGCCGGTCTGCTCGGTGCCGCACCCTCGACGATCTCGCTCACGGTCGGCCAGCTCCTGGCGCACGGGCTGGTCGCCGAGCAGGGCACGCGGTCCTCGACCGGCGGGCGCCCGCGCAAGGTGCTGCGCCTCGGCGGGAGCGAGGGGTTCGCCGTCGCGGCCGACCTCGGCGGACGGCACGCGCGCGTCGGGGTCGTCCTGCCCGGCGGCGGCTTCACCGAGGTCTCCACCGTGCCGTTCGCGACGGCCGAGGGGCCCGAGACCGCGCTGCCCGCACTCGCCGAGACCCTGGAGACCCTCGCGGGGCGGCGCGGCCGGGAACTGCTGCGCGGCGTCGGCCTCTGCCTCCCGGGTCCGGTCGACGTCGTGCCGGGCGTGGTCACCCTCCCCTCCCGCATGCCCGGCTGGAACCGTTTCCCCGTCCGGGACTGGCTGGAGGAGCGGTTCGGCGTACCGGCCGCGATCGAGAACGACGCCAACTGCATGGCCGTCGGAGAGCACAGCGTCCAGCCCACCGAGCGCCGCCAGTCGATCATGGTGAAGATGGGCTCGGCGATCGGCGCGGGCGTCATCGCCGACGGGAAGCTCTACCGCGGAGCGACCGGCGCCGCCGGCGAGATCACCCATGTACGGGTCGAGGCGGGCCACGACATCCCCTGCTCCTGCGGCAACACCGGCTGCCTGGAGACCGTCGCCTCGGGCGCCGCGCTCGTCCGGATCCTGCGCGAGCGCGGCCTGGACGTCGCGTCCATCGAGGACGTCGTACGCCTCGCCTCCGACGCCGACCCGGAGGCCACCCGCGCCGTCCGCCAGGCCGGCCGCTACCTCGGCATGGTCCTGTCCGCGAACGTCAACTTCTTCAACCCCGACGCCGTGTACCTCGGCGGCCTCCTCTCGACGCTCGAACCGTTCGTCGCCGCCGTCCGCAGCCAGCTGTACGAGGGCTGCCATCCGCTGGTGACCAAGCACCTGGTGATCGAGCGGGCCAGCCTCGGCGCGGACGCGGGACTCGTCGGCGCGGGCCAGTTCGCGCTCCAACGGGCCCTGGCGAACGCCCTCCAGGCCGTCACCGGCGCCGTCGCCCCCGCCCATCACTGACCACCGACACCCACCGCCGTGCGAGTCCGCTCACACCCGTCCACCGTTCGAGTCACCGACACCCGCCACACCGCGCGAGCCACTGACGACATCCACCACCGTGCGAGCCACTCACGACAACCACCGTGCGAGGAGCCATGCCACAACCGCGTACCCCCGGCGCCCGTCCCGTCATCGCGATCGCCGGGCTCGGCATCGAGTCGTCGACGTTCTCGCCGGCGCGGACCGAGGCCCCGGCCTTCCACCCGCAGCGCGGCACGGACGTCCTCGCGCGCTACCCGTTCCTGGCCCCCGGAACGCCGTTGAGGGACGCCGCCGAGTGGCGCGGCGCGCTGGTCGGCAAGGCCCTGCCCGGCGGTACGGTGACGGCGGCCGCGTACGCCGAACTCTCCGACGAACTCATCGCCAGACTCGGGGAGTCGGGCGATCTCGACGGCCTCTGGTTCGACATCCACGGCGCCATGACGGTGGAGGGCGTCGACGACGCCGAGGCGGTCCTGCTCGCCCGCGTCCGGGAGACGGTCGGCCCGGACGTCATCGTGTCCACCTCCATGGACCTGCACGGCAACGTCTCGCGCGAACTCGCCCACCTGAGCGACCTGATCACCTGCTACCGCATGGCCCCGCACGAGGACGCCATGGAGACGAAGGAGCGGGCGGCCCGCAACCTCGTGGACCTCCTGACGACCGGCGCGCCCCGCCCGGTCAAGGCCTGGATCCCGGTCCCCGTCCTCCTGGCCGGCGAACAGACCTCCACCCGTATCGAACCCGCGAAGAGCGTGTACGCGGCCGTCGACGAGGTCGAGGCCACGGAGGGCGTCACGGACGCCGCGATCTGGGTCGGCTACGCCTGGGCGGACGAGCCGCGCAACCGGGCGGCGGTCGTCGTCACGGGCCCGTCGCAGGACGCCGTCACGGCGGGCGCCGAACGCCTGGCGCGCGGCTTCTGGGAGGCACGCCACGACTTCGCCTTCGTCGCACCGACCGGCACGCTCGACGACTGCCTGGACGAGGCACTGGCCGCCACCGAGGAGAACCGGCCCTACTTCATCAGCGACACCGGCGACAACCCGACGGCGGGCGGCGCGGGCGACGTCACCTGGGGGCTCGAACGGGTGCTGTCCCGGCCCGAGTTCAAGGACCCGTCGGGACCGACGGTCATCTACGCCTCGCTCCCGGCTCCCGCCGCCGTGGAGACGGCGGTACGGGCGGGCGCCGGAGCGACCGTCACCGTCACGGCGGGCGCGGCGGTCGACGACCGCCACGCGGGCCCGCTCACCATGACCGGAGTGGTCCACGCGATCCGCCACGGCGACCCGCACGCCCAGGCGGAGGTGGTGCTACGCGTCGGCAGTGTGCACGTGATCCTCACCGCCCTGCGCAAGCCCTACCACCACGAACACGACTTCACCGACCTGGAGTTGTCGCCCCGTACGGCCGACATCGTCCTCGTCAAGATCGGCTACCTGGAACCCGAACTCTTCACCATGGCCGCCGACTGGAAGATGGCCCTCACCCCGGGCGGCGTGGACCAGAACCTCCTACGCCTGGGCCACCACCGCATCCACCGCCCGATGTTCCCGTTCGACGGGGAGATGCCCGACCCTGATCTGACGGCCCGGATCGTCGCACCTTCGAACGAAGCGCTCATGTCGGCCGACGGGTGAGGCCCCGGACCGGCCGAGTGTGGTGCTTCGGTTGGCTCACGCAGTCTCAACGAGAATCGTGACGACGTATCCGGCGAGGGAGATGAGGAAGACCACCGCCGCCCAGCGGAGCACCTGGGCGGCGGCGCGGAGCCGCTGGTACCGATGGCGATGCTGCCGGATGCCTATCCAGAGCTCGACCTGCGCGGCTTCCAGCATCGCGGGATAGTCCTGGGCGCGCACAACGGCCTTGAAGTCGTCGAACGTCCTCAGCTCGCGCACCGTGTCGGAGTCGTTGAAGACAAGACCGGGCGGCAGATCGCGGGCGTCCGTGAATGTCTCCCTGCTTGCTCTGGGGGTGACGAGGACACCGGTGGCCCGGATCAGTGACAGCACGACGAGCCCGATGCTGGTCAGCAGACCGGCTCCGAAGAGCACGGTCGGCCAGGTCTCGATCCGGTCATCGGGTCCCGCGAGCAGCCTTGCCAGGACGACCGCGTTTCCCGCCGACAAGATTGCTCCGGCACTGAGCACGACTGACGCGCGTGACGCCGTCGAGGCGCGGAGCCGGTCGTACCGGTCGAGGTGCCACCGGAGGAGCGTCAACCTCTCAATGCTGTCGGGCCCCTGATCCCCGGACCCCGAACCACGCTGAGCGGACTGCGTCACGGGATCCTCCTGCAGGGAGACCACCAGAAATCGACCATAGGCCACACTTGGCTGATTGTCAGGAGGCCGTTGTCGTCGCGATACTCGATGCCCTCAACTGACGGTCTCCGACGCCGAGGGGCGAGTCCATGGTCGACCAGAGCGGGATCGGCAGGCTCCTCAAGGGCGAACGCTGGCGCTCGGAGCGTCGGGGCGGTGACGAACAGTTCGAGCGCGTCACCGGTCAACTCCAGCGGTGGCTTCGCGACAAGCCGTTCGACCTGGAGTACGTCAGGTCGCTGGACGAAGGAGGCAGCGGATCCTACGCAGCGGTCGTGGCCCGTATTCCGCATGACAGGGAGACGCACTGGCGGCAACTGGTGCTCAAACTGGTTCCGGCGAAAATCGGGCCGGAGGAAACCAGGAACTTCCGAAAAGCTCTCCTAGAGGATCCCAACGCATTCCGCTCAGCCCATCTCGTCGACCTGGAAGAGCCGTCAGGGGCTCTTTCGACGGACGACGACAAGCCTTGGTGGATCCATCTCCAAAAGGTAGCCCTCAATGACCTCACCCCCGAGCGAGCTCCTCGGCTGGTGGATCTGCTGGACGGGGAGGACCTGCACAAATACTGCGGAACCATTACTCGTTCGCTCCTGAGTGAATGGAACTCGGGCTCGGGTCCCGAGGACCTGGTACCTGAGAAATTCTTGAAAGATTTTCTTGATGTCCGACTTGGAGGCAACGAAGTCGTCGACTTCCTGGCCGCGGAACGTCTGGATACCGAGAGACCCGAACCGACCATCAGGATTCCGGGGCGAAAGACGCCCCTCCCGAATCCGTTCGGTCTCCTGCAGGACGGACCGTCGGACCTGCGTCGAACCGTCCGGGTCTTCCGCGGCAACAGCCACGGTGACCTGCACGTGCGCAACGTACTGCTGCCCAGGTCGGACCGCGGCAAGGTGATGGCAAGCAAATTCCGGCTCATCGATTTGGGGCGCTTCTCGGATGCGGGTCCGCTCTCACACGATCCCATGAGGCTTCTGCTGTCCGCAGCCTCGGAATGGCTGACCGCTCTCGTACCGCACTCGGCGATCCGGAGCGGCCTCGCCGAACTGATGGTGGCCCCGGGAGCCCACCCGAGTTCCCCGCCTCTCGCCGGATATCGCGCCGTTGCCGGAGAGATCCACCGAACGGCGGAGAGCTGGGCGGCGGAACGTCACTCGGCCGTTGCCCAGTGGAAAAGGCAGAACCATCTCGTCCTCGTCGGCACCGCGTTGCGCTACTTCGCCAGGGAGGACTCGCGCGCCCACGACCGTTGGTGGTTTCTGGAGGTGGCCGCTCTGGCGACGCGTGCTTTCCTGCACGGTGACGGCCCACAACCGGACAACTGGATCACCAAACCGACCGAGGTGTGTGCGACAGACCGTGAACCACTGGTTAAGGAAGCGGCTCGGCAATCGGACGGTCCGGTCGCCAAGGTCATCCCGTTGTTTCCTCCGCAGGACACACGAGCGGCGGTGGAGTTGGCCGCGCTCGTTCAGGCCATCGAGCATCTCCCGATCGGAGTGAGCAGTGAACGGCTGGCGCTCGTCGTAGGCCGTCTGAGAGGGAGACCCACAGCGCTCGCGGCTGCCCTCACGGACGAGGAGACGACTCTGCTACGCAATGAACTCATCGATACCGATGCCCTGCTGTCGCGTTTCCACGACTCTCCTCAGCCAGGGAACGTGCTGAGTCTCGTGCAGCAGGCCGGAGAACGACTGCGTAGGTATGGCAGTCGCCTCTGGCCCAGTGAGGTCGGCTGACACACGTCAGCGAGGGCCGCACAGTGACCGGCGACAGTGAGCTGTCCGATTTCCTCCTGGGGTGGCACACGCGTGCGGAGAAGCAACGGAACGAGTGCCGGCTCGCCATGCAGGAACCGAGGTACCTCGATCAGCTCAAAAGACTGCTGGCCGCGGCCGAGAACCTTGAACAGCAGCGGGCGCAACTGGAGGAGACGCTGAAGAAGGCGACGAGGTCGGGAAGGCTGACCCCGTCTGGGAGCAAGGAGGCAGGCGCGCTGCTCCGGCTGTGCAAGGGCAGCGCCAGGAAAGAGATCCGCAGCCTGCTAGCAGCGGTTGCGCAGGCGCTGGAGGGTCGCGAAGGAGTCACGGGTGAGCGACTCGCCAGTTCGAACCTGAGGCAGATCCGGGACGAGATAGTCATCGCGGGGAGCAACGTCGAGGACCGGGTGGAGGAACTTCTCGACAGCGTCGAGGAGGCCGAGACGGTGCTCCGTGACCGCGGACGCAGTCAGCCGTCCTCCACTGGGCGAGCAGAGGTCCGGCTTCAGATTCCTTGGAACGAGCGCGACGAGACCGCCTGACCTTGCTCGCGCCGGGCGCCCGGCGCGAGCAAGGTCAATGGGCTGCCAGGGCCTACGGCTTGCGGGCCACCGCTCCGTACATCGCGATGTCCTCGTCCCGAATGCCCTCGCCACTCGTGGCGTCCGGGTGCCACTTGTGCACCTGGACGATGCCGGGCTCGACGAGTTCGAGGCCCTCGAAGAACTCGTCGGCCTCGTCGATCGTGCGCAGCCGCATGGGCATGTTGCGGGCCGCGTACTCGCGGGCGACCCGGCCCACGTCCTCGGGCGCGAACTCGGCGGTGCCGATGGACATCGCGAGGTAGCTGCCGGAGGGGAGGGGCTCCAGGAGGCGGCGCACGATGCCGACCGCGTCGTCCTCGTCCAGGACGAAGTGGACGATCGCGATCACGGTCAGCGCGACCGGCTTGTCCAGGTCGAGCGTCTCGCGGAACTCGGGGGAGTCGAGCACGGCCTCCGGATGCTGGAAGTCGGCCTCGATGTACGCCGTCTTGCCCTCGGGCGTGCTGGCCAGCAGCCCCTGGGAGAGGGTGAGGACGATCGGGTCGTTGTCGACGTAGACGACCCGTGACTCGGGGGCCACCGACTGGGCGATCTCGTGGAGGTTCGGCGAGGTGGGAATGCCGGTGCCGATGTCCAGGAACTGGCGTATCCCCGCCTCCTTCGCCAGCCAGGCCACCGCGCGGTTCATCCAGTCGCGGTTGGCCTTCATGTGGATCGGCAGGGCGGGCCACTCCCGCGACATGGCGTCGCCCGCCTCCTTGTCGGACGGGTAGTAGTCCTTACCGCCGAGGATGTAGTCGTAGATGCGCGCCGAGTGGGCGTTCTCGGTGTCGATGCGGTCGGCCGGCCATCCGTTTTCGGGCAAAGCCGCCCCTCCTGTCAAGTCGTCGGGTTCGAAGTCAACGCTCAGGAAAATCAAGGGTGTTGATCAAAGCAGAAGTGTTCAGGAAACCAGGGAAGTCTGTGCGCGGGAACAAGGGGGTGCCTCAGAGCAGGAAGTCGGCGACACCCGCCTTCACACCCGCCAGGAAACTCGTCATCTCGCGGGGCGTGAAAACCAGCGCGGGGCCGTCGGGATCGGTCGACTGGCGCAGCGCGACCCGGCCGTCGCCGAGCTTCTTCGCCTCTACGCAGGCGCCGCCCGCGTCGTCGCTCCACGGCTTGAACCAGCCGCGTGTGCCGAGGTCGCGGGACGGCATGCCGTTGCGTATGTGTCCGTCGCGTATGGGGTGGTGCACGTCAGAGCTCCTTGCGAATCGCACCGAGGAGGGCCTCGGTCTTTCTGGCGGGCGTTGCCTGCGCGCCCAGCCGGTCCAGGGCCTCGCGATAGACCACGACGTCGTCGTCCTTGTCCAGATAGACAGCGCCCACCAGACCGTTGAGGTAGACGATGTCCGGGAGTTCGCGTGCCCGGAACCGGAAGAGATGGAAAGCTCCGGCCCGCATCGCCGGATGCGGGCCGTTCTTGAACGGCATGATCTGCAATGTCACTTGGGGTAGCGAGTTGACGGCGATCAGATGGTCGATCTGGGCACGCATCACCTCGGGTCCGCCGACCGGCCAGCGCAGCACGGTCTCGTCCATCACGATCCACACGCGGGGTGGCGAGGGACGGGACAGCAGTTCCTGGCGCCGCATACGGAGCGCGACCCTGCGCTCCGTGGCCTCGGTCGCGGCGTGCGGGTTCCCGGCGCCCAGCAGGGCGCGGGCGTACTCCTCCGTCTGCAGCAGACCGTGCACGAACTGGGCCTCGTACGCGCGGATCTGCAGTGCCGCCTGCTCCAGGCTCAGATAGGCCGCGAACCAGTCCGGCAGCACGTCACGGTAGGTGTGCCACCAGCCGCGCTTGTTCGCCTCGCGGACCGATTTCAGGAAGGTGTCGATCTCCTGCTGGTCCGTCACGCCGTAGACCTGGAGCAGTTTCTCGGCGTCCGGGAGCCTGAGCCGGGCCACCTTGGCGGCTTCCATCCGGCGGATCGTGGAGTGGCTGACCCCGATCGCCGCACCCGCCTGCTCGAACGTCAGTCCGGCACGGGTGCGCAACTCCTCCAGTTGCCTGCCGAGGATCATGCGCAGGACGGAGGGCGCGCCGCCCCAGTCGGTTTCCGCGGTCACGCCTTACCCCCTCACAGCGGGTTCGAGGTCGCAGTCTGTCACGATCATCCGTTCGACGGGGGAAGCATGCACCTCTCGAATTGCAATTTTCAACTTGTCGGTTGCGGGCTGTTGTTGGCAGGTGTCACAGTGGGGCGTACCGTCCCGGTCCGGTGAACGGCGAGACGACGCGGCCAAGTTGGGGGAGAACGGGCCGTGATTCGTCACCGTGCGCAACGGGTTGTACGCGCCTCGCGGCGGAACCGGATCAAGCGGTACCGGCACTGGTCCGACCCCCGGTGCGAAGGCAGACGAAAGGCGAACGGCGATGGCTCCGCCCTCCCTCCCCAAGCCATTGGGCCGACTGCCCGCGAGCGAACACCCCCACAGAGCGGGCGTGTTCGGACTCTCCCCGACGCCCGCCTCGGTGGGTGTGGCCCGCAGGAACGTGCGCGAACTGCTGAGCGAATGGGGCGCGAGCCCCGAAACTTGCGACAACGCTGTCCTGGTGACCTCCGAGCTGGTCACCAACGCGCTGACGCACACGGCGAGCGAGTGGATCGTCTGCAGACTGCGCACCGCGGGCGGACGGCTCCACATCGAGGTCGAGGACCAGAACCGCGGCCTGACACTCCCCGCGCAGCGCAGTGCGGGACCCGACGACCAGGGCGGCCGCGGACTGATGCTCGTCGGCATGGTCAGCACCGACTGGGGCGTCAGGGACAGCGCGAACGGTTCCGGACGTGTCGTCTGGGCCGTTCTGCCGTCCCAGCCGGTGCCGTCACCGCCGGCGTCCTCGCCGCCGGTGTCGCTGCGGTCGGTGCCGCCGCAGCCGACGTCGTCGGAGTCAAGAGAACCCGTTTCCACCGGGCGTGCACCCACCACGCACGAACCCGCCTCGACCGGGCGCGCACCCACCACGCACGAACCCGTCTCCACCGGGCGCGCGCCCACCACGCACCTCACCCGGCCCAACCCCCACTCGGCCGAAGGACACCTGCCTCATGGAACTGCAGCACGCCCCTGAACCGCGGCCTCGCACGTACGGCTCGCGGCTGCGCCCCTCCGCGACCTTCCCGTCCGAGAACCCCGGTCGCCTGGTCATCCCCGCCCAACTGCGCGCGGGACTCGGCTGCGACGCCGTGACCACGTCCCGGGAGCACGGCGAACGCATCATGGACTCCCTGCCCCGCGTGGGCTGTGTCTTCGCCGACGACTTCGACGGCGAGGAGCGCTGGTGGTGGATCGTCCCCTCCGGGTCCCACATCGGCGTCACCTGGCCGCCCTCCACGACGTACACCGTCGGCGCGCACCTGGCCGACCCGTCCTGGACACGGGCCCGCCGCGGCCCCTGGGCCGACCGGCCCCGGCTGATCCACAGCCCCGCGGGAGGCTCGCCCTACACCCCGCCGATACCCCTGTACTTCCTCACCTGCCGCCTCGCGGGCAGCGTCCCGCGGTGGTCCCTGGGCGCGGCGGACTGAACCACCGTCGCCCCGTCCGAGCGTCGGTGTGTTCCTCCTTGTGCCACCCCGGGTGAACGGCCCCATCACCTGTGACGTAGACGTATGCGACAAGGTGAACGCGGTGGAGGACGAGGGGCGACCGTGCCAGGTGACCATGTGACGCAGCGCGACGGCCGGGGCCAGGGCTCCCGGCCGAGCCGCGCGGGCGCCCGGGTCCGGGCCGTGACGTTCGCCCTCGTCGGCAGTGTGCTCGCCGCCGTCGGCCATCACGCGGTCGAGGGCGGGCAGGTGCCGTGGCGGCTCGTGACCGCCTTCGCCGTCGCGCAGTTCGTCGCCGTACGCCCCTTCGCCCGCCGCCGCCCGGGACTGCTCGCGGTCGGCGGCTGCACCCTGGCGGCACAGGCCGCGATGCATCTCGCGCTCACCACGGCCGGTGGCCACCGCGCCGATACGGGACACATGGCCCACGCCGGGCACGACGCGATGACGACGGGCGCCGGCGGACACCCCTGGCAGCACGCCTCCGAGGCGGCCATGACGACCGCGCACGTCGTCGCCGCCCTCGTCGTCGCCTGGCTCCTCCACCAGGCCGACACGGCGGTCACGGCCGCACTGGCCACCGGCCGTACGCTGCGCGCGGTCGCGGCGGCGGTCATGGCCCGGCTCCTGCCGGGTCCGGCCGTCGCCACCGCCCACCGGCCGCCGCCCGTACCGCTCGCCGGTTCCTTCGAACTCCCGGCAGGGGCACAGGCCCAGACCCTGGAACACGCGCTGGTGCGCAGGGGACCCCCGGGACGGACACCCGTCCCCGTCGCCCCCTTCACCCGGGCCCGGCCTCGGCCCGCCCGGTTCCACAGCCAAGGAGTTCCACCGTGTCCCTGTCCATCAACGGGCGTCGTGTCGCACTGACCGGCGCTGCCGCACTCACGGCCGTCCTCGCGCTGGCCGGTCCCGCCTCGGCGCACACGGAGGTCGAGGCCGACAAGGCGCAGGCCCTCGCGGAGAACGTCACCCTCACCGTCGTCTGCGAGGCGGAGTCCGCCACCGCGGGCTTCCGCGAGGTGCGCGTCGTGCTGCCCGAGGGGATCGCACCGGCCGACGTCACGCTTGTCGAGGCCCCCAAGGGCTGGCAGTTGAAGGCCACCGACGACGGGTACGTCGTGGGCGGCACCCCTCTCAAGACCGGCGTCGACGCCGAGTACAAGGTGAGGATCCGCCAGCTTCCGGACGTCGAGGAAGTGGCGTTCAAGACCATCGACACCTACAGCGACGGGAAGGTCTCGCGCTGGATCGAGCTGCCCAAGGGCGGTGAGGAGCCCGAACAGCCCGCCCCGCTCCTGAAGTTGAAGGCGGCGGCACCGGGCGCGAAGCCGGTCGGTCCCAGCCCGACCGCGAGCCCGACGCCCAGCCCGACCCCGTCGGTCACCGCGACGCCCTCCGAGTCCGGGGCCACGGCGGCAGCGGCCGACACGAAGAAGGACGACGACGGAACACCCATGAGCCTCGTCGTCGGCGGGGTGGTCGCGGCGGTGCTGGTCCTCGGCGCCGGAGCGTGGTGGCTGACGAAGCGCCGCGCCTCCGCCGGAAGCTGACCCTCACCCGGCCCCGTGGGACCGCACGGTCCCACGGGCCGGATCAGGACGCGGGCGGCGGGGCCTGTACGAGCCCGGACTGGTAGGCGATGACGACCAGTTGGGCCCGGTCGCGGGCGCCCAGCTTCGTCATCGCGCGATGCACGTGCGTACGTACGGTCAGGGGGCTCACGAAGAGGCTCTCGGCGATCTCGTCGTTGGACTTGCCCTCGGCGGCCAGTGCCATGACCTGCCGTTCGCGGGCCGTCAGGGTGGCGAGGAGTTCGGGCGTCGCCAGCCGGTCGGCGGGTGTCGGGGCTGCGAGGAAGCGGGTGATGAGGGAGCGCGTGGCGAGCGTGGAGAGCAGGGACTCGCCGACGGACACCGTCCGGATGCCGTCGAGGAGCACGTCGGCCGTGACGTCCTTGCCGAGGAAGCCGCTCGCGCCGGCGCGCAGGGCCCGGGCCACGTACTCGTCGGTCTCGAAGGTCGTGAGGATGAGGACCCGCGTGCCCGAGAGGTCCGGGTCGGCGCAGATCGCGGTGGTGGCGCCCAGACCGTCGGAGCCGGGCATCCGGATGTCCATGAGGACGACGTCCGGACGGTGTGCGTGGGTGAGTTCGACGGCCTCCTTGCCGTCCGTCGCCTCGCCGATCACCTCCATGTCGTCGCAGGAGTCGATCAGGATCCGGAAGGTCGCTCTCAGCAGGGCTTGGTCGTCGGCGAGCAGGACACGGATGGTCATCTGATTCGGTTCGCTTCCGGAGTCGGAGTCGGAGTCGGTCGGGGTCGGGTCGGGGGCAGGGGTCAGAGATGGATCGGCAGTTCGCCGGTGACGCTGAAGCCGCCCTCGGGGCGGGGTCCGGTCCGGACGTGGCCGCCGACGGAGTGGGCACGTTCCCGCATGCCGATGAGACCGAAGCCGCCGCTCGGGGAGGGCACCACGGGAGTGTCCCCGGATCCGTCGTCGGTGACCGTGATGGTCAGCCGGTCGTGCGTGTACGCCAGTGTCACCCGCGCGGCCCGCGCGGACGCGTGCTTGGTGACGTTGGTGAGCGCTTCCTGCACGATCCGGAACGCCGTCAGATCCACGCCCGGTGAGAGCGGCCGCCGTTCGCCCTCGGTGACGATGTCGACCCTCAGTCCGGCGGAGGCGAACGCGGTGGCCAGTTCGGTCAGCCGCCCGAGTCCGGGGGCGGGTTCCAGGGGTGCCTCCGAGTCGTCGGGCCGGCGCAACAGGCCGACGGTGGCCTTCAGTTCGCGCAGCGCGGTGGAGGTGGTGCCGACCAGGTCGGCGAGGATCCGCTCCGTCTGCTCGGGGCGGCTGGCCGCGAGGTGTGCGGCGGTGCCGGCCAGGGCGTTGGCCAGCGCCATGTGGTGGGCGACCACGTCGTGCAGTTCGCGGGCGATGCGCATGCGCTCCTCGGCGACCCGGTGGCGCGCCTCCTCCTCACGGGTGCGCTCCGCGTGTTCGGCGCGGGCCTGCACGGCCTCCAGATAGGCGCTCCGCAGCCGGGAGGCCGTACCCCAGGCGATCGGCAGCACCACCCAGGCGGCGGGGCCGATCGTCTTGAGGGCCAGCGGATGACCGTACGGGTCGAAGAGCATCGCCGTGGCCACCAGCAGGGCGGTGACGGCGAGGCAGTGGACGCGTGTGGTCCTGCGGTCGGTGTGGACGGCCAGCCAGTACAGCGCGGCCATGACCGGTGCCAGCAGCAGAGGGGTGAGCAGACAGCCTGCCGCCCCGGCGGTGTTGCCGCAGACCGCGGTGACCGCGACGACGGTACGGGGGTGGCTCCGGTGCCACAGCAGGGCGACGCAGGCGATGCCGCCCAGCAGCACGCCGAGACCGAACGACCCGTTCGTACGGGAGTTCCCGGCCGTGGTGAACGCGCTTCCCAGGGTGACGGCGGCGTGGAGCTGCACGATCACCACCACGTCGACGACGCGGGGATGGTCCTTGGCGTACCGCTGCCAGCTGGTGATCATCGGACTCTCCGGTGGGAAGTGAGCTGGGGCCATGGTGGGTGACGGCCCGTGCGTACGGCCGACGAGGGCCGTCCGTGACAAGCACGGGCGGCCCTCGGGCGCGTACGGGATGCGGGTCAGACGTGGGCCGACTCCCGGTCGTGCGTGCCGGCCACGGTGAGGGGCACGGCGGGCTTCCGGTGGAGGGCCGTGCCCTCCACGTCGATGTCGGGCAGCAGCCGGTCCAGCCAACGGGGCATCCACCAGGCAGCCTTGCCCAGCAGGGCGAGGACCGCCGGAACGAACGCCATACGGACGACGAACGCGTCGAACAGTACGGCCACGGCCAGCCCGAAGCCGATCATCTTGATCATGGATTCACCGGCCCCGATGAATCCGGAGAACACCGCCATCATGATCAGTGCGGCGGCGACCACGACCCGGGCGCTGTACCGGAAGCCGGTGACCACGGCCTGGCCGGGCCGGTCGCCGTGCACGTACGCCTCCCGCATGCGGGTCACGAGGAAGACCTGGTAGTCCATGGCGAGCCCGAAGACGATACCGATCAGGAAGATCGGCGTCATGCTCATGATCGGGCCGGTCGTCTCCAGGCCGAGCAGGTCCGCGCCCCAGCCCCACTGGAAGACGGCGACGACGGTACCGAGGGCCGCGAGCACCGACAGCAGGAACCCGAGCGCCGCCTTGATCGGCACCAGGACGGAGCGGAACACGAGCAGCAGGAGCAGGATCGCCAGTCCCACCACGACGATCAGGTACGGGATCAGCGCGTCCTGCATCTTCTGGGCGACATCGATGTTCAGTGCGGTGGTGCCGGTGACCTCGAACTCCGCGCCGGTCGAGGCCTCGGTCGCGGGCCGCTCGTCACGGATGGTGTGGACGAGGCCCTTCGTACGCTCGCTGGTGGGCGAGTCGGCCGGGACCGCGGAGAAGACCGCGGTGTCCCCGGCCGGGTTGAACCGGGCCGGCGAGACGGACACGACTCCCTCCGTGGCGCCGATCTCCTTGGAGATCTTGGCCACGGCGGTCTTCGCGTCCCGGGCGCCCTTGGCGTCCACGACGATGGTCAGCGGCCCGTTGAAGCCGGGGCCGAATCCGTCGGCGAGGTCGTCGTAGGCACGGCGTTCGGTGGTGGAGGTCGGTTTGGCCTCGTCCCCGGACATGCCCAGCTGCAGGTCCATCACGGGTATGGCGAGTGCGCCGAGTCCGGCGACGGAGGCCAGCAGGACGGGCACGGGTCGGCGCAGGACGAAGCGGGCCCAGCGGCTGCCGCCGTTGTTCTCGCCGCCCTCCTTGACACGTCCGCTCCTGCGGGCCCTGCGCGAGAGAACGGCGTTGGGCCAGAAACCGAGCACGGCCGGGACGAGTGTCAGCGCGATCAGCACACCGACGACGACCGCGCCCGCGGCGGCAAGACCCATCTTGGTCAGCATCGGGACACCGACCACCGAGAGCCCGGCCAGCGCGATGACGACGGTGAGCCCGGCGAAGACGACGGCGGATCCGGCAGTGCCGGCGGCCAGGCCCGCCGCCTCCTGGGGGTGGTGTCCGTTGGCCCGCTCCTCGCGGTAGCGGGAGACGACGAACATCGCGTAGTCGATGCCCACCGCGAGGCCGAGCATCGTGGCCAGCGTCCCGGTCGACGAGGACAGTCCGAACGCGTCGGACAGCGCCATGATCGACGCCATGCTGACGCCGACGCCGAGGACGGCGGTGAGCAGCGGAAGACCGGCGGCAGCCAGCGATCCGAAGGTCATCATCAGCACGACGGCCGCGATCGAGACGCCGATGATCTCCGCCGTAGCGCCTGCCGACGGCTGGGTGGCCAGCGCGGTGCCGCCCACCTCGACGGTCAGCCCCGCGTCACGGGCCTGTTCGACGGCTTTCTCGAGGTGGTTCTTGCCGGCGTCGGTGAGGTCCTCGGCCTTCACCTTGTAGGTGACGGTGGTGTACGCGGTCGTCGCGTCCTTGCTGACCGCCTCGGCCTGGAAGGGGTTCACGGCACTGGCGACCTGCGAACCGTCGCCGGCCCGCTCGACGAACGCGTCGATGGTCTTCCGGTTGTCGGCGGCCGTGATCTTCTGCCCGCCGTCCGCGATGAAGACGACCCGCGCGTTCGCCCCGTCGGCCGTGGCCCCGGGGAAGCGCTGGTCCATCAGGTCGAACGCCTTCTGGGACTCGATACCGGGCATGGACAACCCCGTGTCGGGTGCCTCGGGCGCCTTGACGGCGGCGAAGCCGACCGCGGCCAGCACCGCCACCCACAGGAACGTCACGAGCCAACGCCGTCGGAAGGTCAGACGGCCCAGTCGATAGAGAAAAGTAGCCACGGGACGAAGGTCTCCACATCTGGTCTCGGGTACCTCACAAGGCTCCCGGCCGGCGGCGGTCACGTCGTCGTGCGGCTGCCGACACTCTCCCGTACTGAGAACGCAGTACGCCGGTGCCCGGCACGTCATCCGAGGGCACGACGGGGTACACGCCCGTCAGCATCAGGGCGTACGGGGAGAGGGGCCCCGCGGTCAGGGGCGGGGCCAGGGCCGCTCGTCGAGGTTCTCGAGGTCTGTGTTGAACCGCTTGAGGTACCCGGCGAAGGTGGCGACCTCCTCGGGGTCCCAGTCGGCCATCACCTTCTCCAGCCCCTGGACGGCCTCCGCGCGATGCGTGTCGAGGCGGTGCTCGCCCTCGTCGGTGATGCGGAACTTGCGGGCCATGCCCCCGTCGGGGTCCGGGATGCGCTCGACGAGACCGCCGCGCAGCATCGCGGCGGTCTGCCGGTTGAGCGTGGAGGCGTCAAGACCGAAGGCGTCGCTGAGCTGCCCGATGGACATCGGGCCCTCCATGCGGATGCGGCTCAGCAGGATGTAGGCGCTGCGCTCCAGCCTGCCGCCGGTCCGGGCCCGGGGTGAGTTCAGATAGAGGTGCCGCCCGAGCAGCATCGCCTCGAACTCGATCAAGTGCGTGGGCTTGTCCATGCGGCCGGTCCTTCCCCAGATCTCGACTCATGCCCCGAAACCTGAGCCTGGGCCTGAGGTCAGGGCAGGAGCCATGACATCAAATATGCACCACGCACCTAATGTGTACGATGCATGCCCCCGGGTCCGCCGCTCAGACCTGGTCGTCGAAGGCGTCCTGGCCGTCGAAGGTGACGACGATCTTCTCGGCGGCGCCGGGGGTGAGGGCCAGCCCGAAGGCGTGCTCGACGTCGGTGAAGGGCACGCGGTGGCTGATGAGCTTCGCGAAGCGCTCGTGGTGCTCGACCAGCTCCGGGGTGACCTCGAAGATCTCGGTGGGGTAGCCCTGCGAGGCGATGAGGGTGAGTTCGCTGCGGAGCATGCCGCCGAGGTCGATGGCGTCGGACTTCTTCTGGACGGCGACCATGACGAGCCTGGCGCCCCATCTGGCGTTGTCGACGGTGGCCTGGAAGACGGCGGGGGCGCCGGCCGCGTCGATGTAGATGTCGGTGCCCGGGCGGAGCTGGCCCAGGGCGTTGGCGGCCTGGCCGTGCAGATCGGTGAGGACGGCGGTGAGGTCGTCGGTGGCGGAGTTGACGACCGCGTCGGCGCCGACGGCCAGGGCGGTCTCCAGTCGTTCGGGGAGTACGTCGGCGACCACGACGTGCTGGACGCCGCGGAGCTTGAGCCAGATGGTGGCGCCCAGACCGATGGGCCCGGCACCGAAGACGACGACCTTGTCGGTGGGACCGGCCCCGGAACGGTTGACGCAGTGCCGGGCGACGGCCATCGGCTCGTTCAGGGCGGCGACGTCGAAGGGCACGGTGTCGGGGAAGACGCTGAGGTTGGTGCCGGGCTCGGCGTTCTCGATGAGCAGGTACTCGCTCATGGCGCCGTGCGCTCCACCGCAGCCGATGATGCCGGAGGGCACGCCCTGCGGGTTGACGACGACCCGGTCGCCCACCTTCAGTCCGGTGACCTCGGCGCCGGTCTCCGCGATCTCACCTGCGGGTTCGTGGCCCAGGGGGAGCGGCACCATGGAACCGCCGGGACCCATGGGGGTGCCGCCGAGGTGCAGGAAGAACGTGTCGGTGCCGCAGATGCCGCAGGCGCGGATCCTGAGCAGGGCGTCCTTGGGGCCGGGAACGGGGCGTTCGACGTCGACGACCTCGATCTCGCCGACGGGGCCGGTGCGGACGGACTTCATGGTGGCCATGGCGCTGCTCTCTTCCTCGAATTACTTGAGTTAGTCAAGCGTATGTGGCTTACTTGAGTAAAGCAATCTATTTCTGAATTTACTTGAGTTAGGCAAGTAGCTGCTAGGGTGGACCCATGTCCACGCCATCACCCGCACACACCCCTGACCCTCTGTCCGGAGCCGCGTCCGCCCCCGTCTCCGATGAGGTGATCGAGATCGAGCGAGCCCTCAACCGCATCGTCTATCTGACAGGCCGGGTCAGGCAGCACGACCGCCTGATGGCCCTGGCCGGGGTGTCGCTGGACCGGGCCGCGGTGGCGCTGCTGCGGCAGATCGCCGACTCGGAGCCCCTGCGCCCCGGCGAGCTGGCGGCCCGGCTGGCCGTGGAGGCGTCGCACGTCACCCGGCAGGTGCAGCAGCTGGAGAAGGGCGGCTACGTGACCCGGGTCCCGGATCCGGACGACCGCCGCGCCCAGCGCATCCAGCTCACCCCCATGGGCCAGGACTCGATCGACCGTATCCGCATCGCGAGTTGCCGTGGCATGGAGCTCGCGCTGTCCCACTGGTCGCCGGAGGAACTGCGGCAACTCTCCACGCTGTTCCACCGGATGGTCGACGACTTCCTGCACACCGAGGTCACGCTGGAGGGCGAGGACGCCTCGCCGCGCCGGGCCTGACCGGAGGCGGCCGGGTCCGGTCGACGGCGTGACGCGTGAGCCCCGCCCGAGGGTGTCGCCCCCGCCCGCCTCCCACTCATGAACGAGGTGCATGCGATGGACGGGACGGACGAGGTGGACCGGGTGCACGGAATGGACGGCGTCGGTGTCGGCGTCGGCGGGGTGCGCGGGAGTGGCGCGGACGTGCCGGCGCCCGCCCGTGGGAACGGGCAGTGCGTCCTGGTCATCGTCCATGACCCGGCGATCGCCGAACTGCTCACGACCACGCTGGAGTTGGCGGACTACCGGGTGACTGCGGCACGCACCGGCGCCCAGGGGCTGGCGCGGCTCGCCGAGCACCGTTTCGACCTCGTGGTCATGGACGTGTCGGTCCCGGACATCGAGGAGCTGGGTGAGGGGCGCCGCTTCCGGCCGGCCGACCGGCCTCCGGTGCTCTTCCTCGCCGAGTACGAGAAGTTGGGCCTTCTCGTCCCCGAACTCGGCCTGGGCGAGTCGGACTACGTCACCGTGCCGTTCCGGATCTCCGAAGTCCTCACCAGGGCCCACGTGTTACTCCGCGGCCGCGGTGCGGTGCGCCAGGGGCCGTGCTACGGCGACCTCGTCCTCGACGACGCCGCCTGTCAGGCCCGGCGCGGCCGACGGGCCCTCGACCTCACCCCGGCGGAGTACCGGCTGCTGCGTCATCTGCTCGTCAACGCGGACCGGGTGCTGTCGAAGGAACAGATCTGCCGGCACGTCTGGGGCGAGACCCGGGCGGGCAACGCGATCGAGAAACTCGTCTCCCGCCTCCGCCACAAGGTGGACCAGGAGCAGCCCCCGCTGATCCACACGCGCCGGGGCTTCGGCTACCGGCTCGGCCGCTGAACCTGACATCGCCCGCGCCCCCGACTCTCCACGCCCGGCGCCCTTCAAGTCCCGACGCCCGGCGTCTCCCGAATCCCGCGAGCCTCGACTCCCCACACCTCCAACTCCCTTACCCCCACACCCTTTTAGCCCTCCAACTCGGCGGCCGTGCGTCTCTCGCACCGGCCGCCTCGTCGTGTCCGCAGGGCAGGGGCGCGGGGCGAAGTGGCGCGAAAGTGTGTCCAGGTGGCCGACCTCCTACGGGTCGCAGATGTGATCCGGGTCACGTCAGCTTTATGTCAGGCAACTGACCGGACTCCGTCAGTCCGCTCCGCTTGCATGTGGTCCCAGAGGTCTCCAACCCTTCCCCGTTCTCCGCCCCGGCGGAGCCCCCACCGAGGAGTCAGATGGCCGAGACACTGGCCGGAGCCGCGTCCGACGCAGCCGAGGCGATGCCCGAGTTCCCGATGCCGAGGGCGGCGGGCTGTCCGTTCGCCCCGCCGCCGGCCGCGGAGGAGATGCGCGAGCAGAACCCGATCGGCAAGGTCCGGATCTGGGACGGCAGTACGCCCTGGATGATCACCGGGCACGCCCTGCAGAGGGCCCTGCTGACCGACCCCCGCGTCAGCGCCAACGACAAGAGCCCCGGCAACTTCCCGTTCGTCACGGCGTACCGGCAGCAGATCGCCAAGTACACCCCGGAGCTCATCGTCAACACGGACGCCCCCGAGCACACCCGGCTGCGCCGGATGGTCAACGGGCCGTTCCTCGTCAAGCGGATCGAGGCCATGCGGGCTCCGATCCAGAAGATCGTCGACGGTCTGATCGACGACATGCTGGCCGGGCCGAACCCGGCCGACCTCCTGACGGCGCTCGCGCTGCCCGTGCCCTCGCTGGTGATCAGCGAACTGCTCGGAGTGCCGTACGCGGACCACGAGTTCTTCCAGGAGAACAGCAGCCTCGCGCTCGACCGTGCCGCCGCGCCCGAGGACTCCCGCGCGGCGAGCACCGCGCTCTCCACCTACCTCGACGACCTGCTCGGCAAGAAGCTCACCGACCCCGGTGACGACGTGCTGTCCGAGATGGCGGGGCGGGTCACGGCCGGCGAGATGAGCCGGAGCGAGGCCGTCCACATGGGCGTGGCGATGCTCATCGCCGGCCACGAGACCACCGCCACGATGATCAGCCTCGGCACGCTGGTCCTGCTGGAGAACCCCGAGCAACTCGCCCTGGTGCGCGACTCCGAGGACCCGAAGGTCGTCGCCGGCGCGGTGGAGGAGCTGCTGCGCTATCTGAGCATCGTCCAGGTCGGTCTGCGCCGCGTCGCCACCGAGGACATCGAGATCGGCGGCCAGGTCATCCGCGCGGGCGACGGCCTGATCGTGGATCTGCACGCCGCCAACTGGGACCCCGAGGCGTTCCCCAGCGCCGACCAGGTGGACGTCACCCGGCCCGCGCGCAAGCACAACGCGTTCGGCTACGGCCCCCACCAGTGTCTGGGCCAGTCCCTCGCCCGCCTGGAACTCCAGGTCGTCTACGGCACCCTCTACCGGCGCGTTCCCACGCTGCGCCTGGCGGCCAGGGTCGAGGATCTCGAGTTCGACCACGACGGCACCACGTACGGCGTCGCCTCCCTGCCCGTCACCTGGTGACGGCCCGCACCGGTGAACGCAGTGAGTGAACGTACCGAAGGAGCAAGGAAGAAGACCATGCGTGTGGAACTGGACGAACCGAAGTGTGTGGCGGCGG
This sequence comes from Streptomyces sp. NPDC033178, assembly GCF_055577685.1. Lineage (NCBI taxonomy): Bacteria > Bacillati > Actinomycetota > Actinomycetes > Kitasatosporales > Streptomycetaceae > Streptomyces > Streptomyces sp. NPDC033178. Next base: position 64,480 of record NZ_JBVIPT010000023.1, on the reverse strand, counting down.
GTCAGTGCGTGATGGCCTCCCCGGAGGTCTTCGACCAGCGTGACGACGACGGGGTGGCGATCCTGCTGGAGGAGGAGCCCGGCGACGAACTCCTCGACGGGGTGCGCGAAGCCGTGGCGATCTGCCCGGCGGCGGCGATCCGGCTGGTCGACCAGTGAGGCGGATTCTCGTCGTGGGTGCCTCGGCGGCCGGACTCTCGGCCGTCGAGACATTGCGCCGGGAGGGGTACGACGGCACGCTCACCCTGGTCGGCGACGAGCCGCACCCGCCGTACGACCGGCCGCCGTTGTCCAAGCAGATCCTGGCGTCCGAGTGGGAGCGCGACCGACTGACGCTGCGCTCGACCGCCGAACTGGACGCCCTGAAGCTGGACTTGAGACTCGGCAGCGCGGCCACGGGCCTCGACCTCGACGGGTGTGAGGTGCTGCTAGCGAACGGGTCGCGGGTCGCGTACGACGGACTGGTCGTGGCCACCGGGGTGCGTCCGCGACGGCTGCCCGGTGACGGGCACGCGCATGTGCTGCGCACCCTGGACGACGCGCTCGCACTGCGGGACCGGCTGGGGGAGGGACGGCGGCTCGTGGTCGTCGGCGCCGGGTTCCTGGGCGCCGAGGCCGCCGCCGTGGCCCGGGGTCTCGGCTCCGAGGTCACCCTTCTGGAACCGGCTCCCGTGCCACTCGGCCACGCCGTCGGCGACGAGGTCGGACGGGTGCTGTCGGCCGCCCACCTGGAGCACGGGGTGGACCTGCGCACCGGGGTCACCGTCCGCGAGGTGACCGGGGGCGGAGTGCGGCTGGCCGACGGTGAACTGGTCGAGGGCGACGAGGTGTTGGTGGCCGTCGGCTCCCTTCCGAACACCGAGTGGCTGGCGGACAGCGGCCTCACCGTGGGCGACGGCCTGGTCTGCGACGAGTACTGCGAGGCGGTCCGCGAGTCCCCCGGGCCGGCCACCGGGGGTGTGTACGCGGCCGGTGACGTCGCCCGCTGGCACAACCCGCTGTTCGGGGCGCCGATGCGTATCGAGCACCGTACGAACGCCGCCGAGCAGGGCATGGCCGCCGCGCGGAACCTCCTGCACCCGCAGGCGCGCAAGCCGTTCGCGCCGGTGCCGTACTTCTGGTCGGACCAGTACGGCATGAAGGTCCAGGCGTTCGGCTTTCTGCGCGGGCACGACGAAGTCGCCGTCGTTGAGGGGGACTTGTCCGAGCGTCGCTTCCTGGTCGCCTACCGCAGGGGTGACCACCTGACCGGGGTTCTCGCGGTCGGTATGCCACCGAAGGCGATACGCGGCTGGCGGCAGGCCGTGGCCGTGCGCTCCACGTGGCACGACGCCGTACCGGTCACTGGCGTGTTGTAGCCCTCGCGCGCAACCGGGCGCCGCGAAAGGGTAGTTCAACGATCAGGGAGGTTGTTCATGGTCGACCGTCCGAACGAGGAGCGTCGTGACGTGGTCGTGGTCACGGGGGCGGGAGGGATGGGCGTCGCGGTCGCGCGCCGGCTGGGCAACGGTCGGAGCCTGCTCCTCGCCGATGCGTCGGCTCAGGGGCTCGACCGGGCCGTCGCCGCGCTCACCGACGAGGGCTACGTGGTGCGGGGCATGGTGACCGACGTGTCCGACCGTGCGGCGGTGCACAAACTCGCGGAGGCGGCGGCCGCGCAGGGGCGGGTGGCAGCCGTCGTGCACACCGCGGGAGTCTCGCCCGCGACCGGGTCGGCCAAGGCGATCGTCGACGTCAACCTGCTCGGCACGGCCCATGTCATCGACGCGTTCGAGACGGTCGCCACCCGCGGTACGGCCTTGGTGGTGATCTCCAGCATGGCCGGTCATGTCGCGTCCCTGAGCCGCGAAGAGGAGGCCGCCCTCGCGACGACCGCCACCGAGGACCTCCTCGGCCTCGACGTCGTCACCGCCATCGGCGACGACGCGCAGACCGCGTACATCGTGACCAAACGGGCCAACCACGTACGCGTGCAGGCCGCCGCGCTCGCCTGGAACCTGCGGGGCGCCCGGGTGAACAGCGTCAGCCCGGGCGTCATCGCCACCGCGATGTCCCGGGCGGAGGCCGCGTCGCCGTCCGGGGCGCACATGATGGACATGCTGGACGCGAGCGGATCGGGCCGCGTCGGGACGCCCGGGGAGATCGCCGACGCCGTGGCGTTCCTGACCGGCCCCGAATCGTCGTACATCACCGGGACCGACCTCCTCGTCGACGGCGGACAGGCCGCCTGGCTCCGCCTCCACTTCCGCCCGCAGTAGCGACCGGGCGACGACCGCACCCCCTCCACAACAGAAGGGACACGCATGACCACCCCCCACACCCCGTCCGCCGCACCCGAATTCGACCCGCAGGAGCTCGGGTTCGACCCGGAGGCCCTGCGCGCTCGCTACCGGGCCGAGCGCGATCGGCGGATCCGCCCCGACGGCAACGCGCAGTACCACCGCGTCGCCGGTGAGTTCGGCTACTACGCCGACGATCCGTACGTGGAGGAGCCGGAATCCGGCAGAGAGCCGCTGACCGACCGGGTGGAAGTGGTGGTCGTCGGCGGCGGGTTCGGCGGTCTGCTGGCCGGGGCGCGCCTGCGGCAGGCGGGGGTGCGGCGCATCCGGGTCGTCGAGCAGGCCGGGGACTTCGGCGGGACCTGGTACTGGAACCGGTACCCGGGAATCCACTGCGACATCGAGTCGTACGTCTACATGCCGCTCCTCGAAGAGATCGGCTACGTACCTCAGTGGAAGTACGCGCCCGGCGAGGAGATCAGGCAGCACGCACGGGCGATCGGACGGCACTTCGGCCTGTACGAGGACGCCTGCTTCCGGACCCGGGCGACCGAACTCCGGTGGGACGACACCGAGTTGGAGTGGATCGTCACCACCGACCGCGGCGACCGGATGCGGGCGCGCTTCGTGGTGGTCTCCAGCGGCACGCTCAGCCAGGCGAAACTCCCGGGCATCCCCGGCATCGAGAACTTCAAGGGCCACACCTTCCACACCAGCCGCTGGGACTACGCGTACACCGGGGGCGACGCGAACGGGAACCTGCACCGGCTCGCCGACAAGCACGTGGCCGTCATCGGCACCGGCGCGACCGCCATCCAGGTCGTGCCGCACCTCGGCCGCGACGCCGAGCGCCTGTACGTGTTCCAGCGCACGCCCTCCTCGGTCGACGTACGCGGCCAGCGGCCCACGGACCCCGGGTGGGCCGAGTCGCTCGAACCGGGCTGGCAGCGGCGTCGCAGGGACAACTTCCTCAGGACCGTCACCGGGTCCCACGCGGACGAGGACCTGGTGAACGACGGCTGGACCAGCAGTGCCAGGCTGCTCCAGAACCTCATCCCGACCAACAACTACGCGGACCTCCCACAGGCGGAACGCGACCGTGTGAACGAACTCGCCGACTTCCAGAAGATGAACGAGATCCGCGACCGCGTGCACACCGTGGTCAAGGATCCCTCGACGGCCGAGGCGCTCAAGCCCTGGTACCGCTACATGTGCAAGCGGCCCACGTTCAGCGACCACTACCTCGACACGTTCAACCGGCCCAACGTGACGCTCGTCGACACGGCCGACCACGGGGGCGTCGAGCGCATCACCGAGGACGCCGTCGTCGTCGGCGGGGCCGAGTACGAGGTCGACTGCGTCATCTTCGCCACCGGATTCGAGGTGGGAGTCTCGGGGATCCTGTCCGGTCAACTCCCCGTGTACGGAAGGGACGGCGCCACGCTGCCGGGGGCCTGGATGCAGGGCGGCCCGAAGACACTCCACGGCTTCTACAGCCACGGCTTCCCGAACCTCTTCCAGCTCGGCCCGCTGCAGAACGCCAGCGCCGTGAACTACGTCCACATCCTCGACGAACAGGCCGGCCACGTCGCCGAGGTGGTCGCCGAGGCACGAGGGCGCCGCGCCCGGTACGTGGAGCCGTCCCCCGAGGCCCAGGACGCCTGGGTGGCGACGATCCGTCAGAAGGCCGCGGACCTCTACAAGTTCCAGGCCGAGTGCACCCCCGGCTACTACAACAACGAGGGCAGGCCCAGGAAGCGCAGCGAGTCGTACGGCGACGGACCGGTCGCGTTCCACGAACTGCTCAGGCGCTGGCGAGCGAACGGCGGCATGAACGACGTCATCGTCGAGTGATCCGCCCGGGGCGTCGGCGCAGGGCGCGCCGACGCCCCGACCGCGTGAGCGACCATCACCGGACCCAGGGACGGGGAAGCGACGATGCGGCCCAGCCGATACGACGAGACAGGCAACACGCGGCCCACGAGCAGGCGTTGGGACCTGCGCAGACTCAACCCGCCCAACCGGCTGTGGGGTTCGAACGGCGTCACCTTCGGGCCCGACGGACGGCTGTACGTGGCACAGTTCCTCGCCGGGCAGATCAGCGCCGTCGACACGGCCTCGGGGGACGTCGACGTGGTGGTGCCGCTGGACGGTCCGGTGCAGGCGCCCGACGACCTCGCCTTCGGGGCGGACGGCTCCATGTACATCGCCGACCTGACGCCGGGGCGGGTCTGGCGGCGCAGCCCCGAGGGCGCGTACAGCCTCGTCTCCGACCAGGTGCAGGTACCCAACGGCATCACCTGCGTAGGAGACCGGCTCTTCGTCAACGAGATGAAGATGAACGGCCGCCTGCTGGAGCTGTTCCCTGACGGCGGCGACCCGGTGGTGCTGACCGACGGGCTGGCCCTCGGCAACGCGATGCAGCTCGGCCCGGACGGCTGTCTGTACTACCCGCACATGATCGGCAACCAGGTCTGGCGGATCCCGCCGGACGGCGGCACACCCGAACTGTTCGCCGAGGAGGTGGACGACCCGGTCGCGGTCCGCTTCGACAAGGGCGGCGTCCTGGTCGTCCTGTCGCGGGGCCCGGCCGGCATCGTGACCCGCATCGATCTCGCCACCGGAGCGCGGTCGGTGGTCGTCAGCGGCGTCCTCGGGCTCGACAATGCGGCCTTCGACGCGGAGAACCGCATGTTCGTCTCCAGCTTCGGCAGCGGCGGGGTCACGGAGATGCGCGAGGACGGCCGGACCAGGGAGATCGTTCCCCGCGGGCTCAGCGGCCCCTTCGGGGTGACCGTCGACCTCGGTGGCACGGTCTACGCGGCGGACCACTACCGCCTGGTGAGCCCCGGCGACTCCGGGGAACACGACTCCAGCGGCGTGATCACCCACGAACTGCAGCCCTTCATCCACGGCATCACCGCGGACGACGGACTCCTGCACTTCGCCTCGGAGTACGGCGACGTCTGTACGTACGATCCCGTGCGGAAGACCACGCGGGTACGGGTGCAGGGGCTGAACGAGCCCACCGGAATCGAGCGCTCGCCCGACGGAGCCCTCGTCGTGGCCGAGTCGGGCGCAGGCCGCGTCGTACGGATCGACGGGCGGATCGACGGGGCGGACACCGTCACCGTGCTCGCGGAAGGGCTCCGGCACCCCGTCGACGTCGCCTTCGACGCCGAAGGACGCTGCTACGTCAGCGACGACGAACTCGGGGCGGTGCTACGGATCGACGACGGCGAGGCGGTGGCCGTCGCGGAAGGCCTCGGCGCGCCGCAGGGGCTGGCCGTCCGCGGGGACGAACTGTTCACGGTGGACGTCGAGCACCGGTGCCTGCGGGCCGTGTCCCTCACGACGGGGGAGACCCGGATCGACGCCGAGGACCTCGCGGTCGGCCTGCCCCCGGGCATCACCCGTACCGAACCCGCCCTGTTCGCCGCGGGCATGCCCGGCTCGCCCCACCGCTTCGCGGGCCTCGCCGTGACCCCGGACGGCTCCCTCCTCCTCTCGGCGAACGGCGAGGGAAGCGTCCTGCGCCTGTCGGCACGATCGCCTTCGGAGGGGTGAGGAACGCGGTGTCGAACCCGGCCGTCAGGCCGTGGCCGGCCTGCCCGCCGTCGGCGGGGGGCCGGAGATGCCGCCCAGACAGAACCGCCAGACCTCCTCGGAGGTGACCGGCTCGGCGTGACCGTCGGCGGGCGCACCATGGGCCTGCGCGGCGAACATGACGGTCTGCAGGACGAGCGCGGCCTGACGGCGGGGCCGCCCGGCCGAGATGACGCCCGCGTCGGCGGCCCGCTCGATGAGCTCCGCGAACACCATGAGCAGCGGCCGGTGGGCTGCCGCCACCTGGGAGGGGTGCTTCACCAGCAGTTGCAGGGCGAAGCCGCCGAACAGCTGCCGCGGCACGTCGGGGCCCGGCCGCGCCCGCTCGTGGAGCATCTCCACGGCCAGACGCAGCGCCCGGAGCGGATCGCTCTTCGACGAGGCGGCTTCCCTGATCTCGTTCGCCGACTTGGCGAGCGTGTCCTCGAACAGGGCGAGCAGCAACTCGTGCTTCCCGTCGAAGTACTGGTAGAAGCTGCGCAGCGACTGCTTCGAGCGGTTGACGACCTCCTGGACGGTGAAGTCCGTCGTGCCCTTCTCGGCGATGAGCTCGTAGGCCGAGTCCAGAAACCTCTGTACGCGTTCCTCCGCGCGCAGCTTCGCGGCCCGGGTGGATCGCTCGACGGCACGCCGGCGCCACGCCGGTTGTTCGGGGGCAGCGGTCATTCATCGAACGTTACTCGACGGGTCTGTCCGGAGAACGCCGGTCGAAATCCCCTTCGGCACTGTCAGTGGCATCGGCGATACTTCATCGATCCCCCCTCGCTCCGGACGAGGCCCCGGAGAAGACTTCGGTCGAGCGCGGGAGGGGAGCCGATCGAGGGGGAGCACCGTGCCACAGCCCGACCCGTCCGAAACACCGTCCACACCGCCGTGGCGGCTCCTGCTCGGTTACGTACGCCCGTATCGCTGGACGCTGCTGCTCGGGGCCGTGCTGTCGCTGCTGACCGGCGCCGCCGGGCTCGCGCTGCCGCTGGTCGCCCGAACGCTCATCGACGACCTGGGGCACGACCGGGCGATCACCGGCGCGCTGCTGGCCATGTCGGGTCTCGTGGTCGCCAACGCCGCGATCGGGGCGCTGGGCGGGTACGTGCTGCGGTACACCGCCGAGTCCGTGGTGCTCGGCGCGCGGCGGGGCCTGGTCTCGCATCTGCTGCGGCTGCGCATATCCGCCGTCGACCGCAGCGAGCCCGGCGATCTGATGGCCCGGATCACCTCGGACACCACACTGCTCAGGGAGGTCACCACCGACTCGCTGGTCGGACTCGGCACGGGCGGGCTCACCCTGGTGGCCACGCTCGCGATGATGGGGTTCGTCGATCCGGTGCTGACGGGCGTCACCCTGGGCGTGGTCCTGGCCGCGGGCACGGTGATCGGTGTGATCGTGCCGCGGATCAACCGCGCCAGCAGGCGCGCGCAGGACGCCGTCGGAGCGATGGGGGCCTCGCTGGAGCGGACCCTCGGCGCGCTCAGGACCATCAAGGCCTCGGGCGCCGAGCACCGCGAGGAGCAGGCCGTGCACGCGGCGGCCGAGGAGTCGTGGCGCCAGAGCGTACGGGCCGCCAAGTGGTCCGCGCTGGCGGGGAACACGGCCGGCCTCTCTATGCAGGTCGCCTTCATCACCGTGCTCGCCGTCGGTGGCGCACGGGTCGCGACCGGGGCGGTCGACATCGGCACCCTCGTCGCGTTCCTGCTGTACGTCTTCTACTTGATGGCGCCGATCCAGCAGGTCGTCGGAGCCGTCGCCCAGTACCAGACCGGCTCGGCCGCCCTGGCCCGGATCGAGGAGGCCAGGCTGCTGCCCGCCGAACCGGCCGCCGAGCCCTCGCCGCTGCCTCAGCCGGGCTCCGAGCCCGCCGCGATCGCCTTCGAGGACGTCCGCTTCCGCTACGACGACGACCTGCCGTACGTGCACCACGGCGTGACCTTCGCCGTCCCGCCGCGCGGCATGACCGCCTTCGTCGGCCCGTCCGGCGCCGGGAAGACCACGGTGTTCTCGCTCATCGAACGGTTCTACGACCCGGAGGAGGGGACCATCGCGCTGGACGGCCGCGACCTCACCGACTGGGAGGTCTCCGCGCTCCGGTCCGCCATCGGCTATGTGGAGCAGGACGCGCCCGTCCTCTCCGGCAGCCTCCGCGACAACCTCCTGCTCGGCAACCCCGACGCCGACGACGGCGAGGTGCTCCGCGCGCTGAAGACCACCCGCCTCGACTCCCTCGTCGACCGGCTGCCGAAGGGGCTCGACACCCTCGTCGGCCACCGCGGCACCAAACTCTCCGGCGGTGAGCGCCAGCGCGTCGCCATCGCCCGCGCCCTGCTCAGGCGGCCCCGGCTGCTGCTGCTCGACGAGGCCACCAGCCAGCTCGACGCGGTCAACGAAGCCGCGCTGCGCGACACCGTCGCCGATGTCGCCCGCACCACCACGGTCCTGGTCGTCGCCCACCGGCTGTCCACCGTGACCATGGCCGACCGGATCGTCGTCATGGACGCGGGGCAGGTACGGGCGGTGGGCACCCATCGCGAACTCGTGGCCGGCGACCCGCTGTACGCCGAACTCGCCGCCACGCAGTTCCTCGCGGCCACCGACGACGGCCTGAAGACGCCCGAGCCCGTCGACAGCTGAGCCCAACGGCTGAGCCCGACGACTGCGCCTGACGACTGCGCCCGGCGGCAGGCTCAGCCGACGTCAGCCGAGCCCCTCGCGCGGAGCGCCGGTTACGAGGTCGCGGGCTCCAACTGCCGCAGCGCCGCCGCCAGTTGCTCGATGCGCGGTGCGTACCCGGCGTGGCTGTACCGCTCCTCGACGGCCCACGGGAACGTCCGGTCCGCCCGTACGGCGGGCAGCCGGGCCCAGGTCGGCTTGGTCTTCTTCAGGTCGGCCGGCTGGAGGCTGCCGTCGCGGTTGTCGACGAGGATCGTGCACTCGATGCCGAGGTCGTGCAGGGCGGCGGCCGCGCGGACGAAGGCGACCAGGGGCATCGGCGTCCGCTCCGCCTCGGCCTTCGTGCCGCGGTCGTCCTTGAACCGCCAAACGTCCGGAAAGGGTGCTTTCCCGCCAACTGGGCGGTCCCCATAGGGGGTTCTCGGCCATGGATCGAGGGTTTTCCCCGTATCCGCGGGACAAGGGCTCCGCCTAGTGTTCGACCACAGCCGAACCACAGGTAACCCCTGATTGGAGGCTCGCGCACGGCCGGCCCCAGCGCCCTCTCGATTGCACCCCCGCCGCTTCGACGACGAAGCGAATCGAACTGCTGCTCCGCACCGCACGGCACCGCATGCACCGCATCGCACCGCCCGTTTCGCGCTGCCCGGAGCCGGCCACGAAAGGCACTCACTTGCGTACTCCTCGACCCGCGAGACGGAAGCTGATATCCGTCGCCGCGATCTCCGCGACGCTGCTGACCGGGACCGCCACGTCCCTCGCGCTGGCCGGTCCCGCCACCGCCAAGGTCCCCGCCGAACAGGCCGCGAAGACCGCCGCCGCTGCCGTGTCCGCCCCCGCCGAGCGACTGATCGTCGGCTACAAGTCGGGCGCCACCGAGGCCAGGTCGAACAAGGCCGCCTCCGCCGACGCCGAGGCCAAGGGCAAGGAGGCCGGCGAGAGCCTGGACTTCCAGCGCCGCCTCGGCACCGGTGCCGCGCTGGTCGACCTCGGCGAGCAGCTGAGCAAGGCCGATGTCGCCGACGTCGTCGCCGAGTACCAGGCCGACCCGCAGGTCGCGTACGTCGTGCCGGACCGCCTCAACAAGCCGCAGGCCGACCCGAACGACACCGAGTACAGCAAGCAGTGGGACCTCTTCGAGACCACCGCGGGCATGCGCGTGCCCGGCGCCTGGGACACCGCGACCGGCAGCGGCGTGACCGTCGCCGTCATCGACACCGGTTACGTCACCCACTCCGACCTCGCCGCCAACGTCGTCGCGGGCTACGACTTCATCTCCGACACCGCGGTCTCGGTCGACGGCAACGGCCGTGACAGCAACCCGGCCGACCCGGGCGACTGGTACGCCGCCGGCGAGTGCGAGCAGACCACGGGCAGCTCCTCCTCCTGGCACGGCACGCACGTCGCGGGCACCATCGCGGCCGTCACCAACAACAGCAAGGGTGTCGCGGGCATCGCGTACAACGCGAAGATCTCCCCGCTGCGCGTCCTCGGCAAGTGCGGCGGCTACGACTCCGACATCATCGACGCCATCACCTGGGCGTCCGGCGGTACGGTCTCCGGCGTCCCGGCCAACGCCAACGTCGCCAAGGTCATCAACATGAGCCTGGGCGGTGGCGGTGCCTGCACCACGGCCACCCAGACCGCGATCAACAACGCGGTCGGCCGGGGCACCACGGTCGTCGTCGCGGCCGGCAACAGCAACGCCAACGCGGCCAACTACTCGCCGGCCAGCTGCAGCAACGTCATCTCGGTGGCCGCGCTCAACCGCACGGGCGCCAAGGCCAGTTACTCCAACTACGGCTCGGTCGTCGACATCGCGGCACCCGGTGGCCAGACCAGCACCGGTACCGCCAACGGCATCCTGTCCACGCTGAACTCCGGTACGCAGGGCCCCGGTTCGGAGTCGTACGCCTACTACCAGGGCACCAGCATGGCCGCCCCGCACATCGCGGGTCTCGCCGCGCTCGCCAAGTCGGCGAACTCCGCGCTGACCCCGGCCCAGATCGAGTCCGCGATCAAGACCAACTCGCGTGCTCTGCCCGGTACTTGCTCGGGCGGATGTGGCGCGGGCCTCGCGGACGCGGCCAAGACGGTGCAGGCGGTGAGCGGGTCGGGAGGCTCCACGGGGGGCACCACCTTCACCAGCACCACGGCCGTCTCCATCCCGGACGCCGGTTCGGCCGTCGAGTCCTCGATCGCCGTCAGTGGCCGCACCGGCAACGCGCCCTCGGCCCTCCAGGTCGGTGTCGACATCACCCACACCTACCGCGGTGACCTGGTGATCGACCTGGTCGCCCCGGACGGCACGGCGTACCGGCTGAAGTCCTCGGGCTCGGACTCGGCCGACAACGTCAACACGACGTACACCGTGGACGCCTCCAGCGAGACCGCCAACGGCACCTGGAAGCTGCGTGTGCAGGACGTGGCCTCGGCGGACACCGGCACGATCAACAGCTGGAAGCTGACCTTCTGACCGTCGAGCGGCTGTCGGACGGCTGATGACCCAGACGGACGGCGGCTGATCGACGACTGACGAACCACCCCCCACAGGGTGGGGCCGAAAGGCCCCCGCAGGGGCGGCCGACGCGAGCGGGCGTCGGCCGCCCCGCCTTTCGTTCCACGGACGTATACCTTCGTCGCCGCCTTTCATCCCGCCGCTGGATGGTGGAACCCGCGCGTCCGGGACAGGATGCCCGCATGAAGGGTGATCTGTTTTCCAGCGAGTACATGGTGCAGCCGGCCACTGCGGCGGGCATGAGCGTCGAGAACGCCAAGTCGATCAAGTACGCCGTCAACGGCGAGATGCTCGCCCGGCAGGGCGCGATGATCGCCTACCGGGGCAATCTGCAGTTCGAGCGCAAGGGCCAGGGCGTCGGCGGCATGCTCAAACGGGCCGTCACGGGCGAAGGGCTGGCGCTCATGGCGGTGCGCGGGCAGGGGGAGGCCTGGTTCGCGCACGAGGCGCAGAACTGCTTCATCGTCGACATCGACCCCGGTGACGTCTTCACCGTCAACGGCCGCAACGTACTGTGCTTCGACGCCTCGCTGAAGTACGAGATCAAGACGGTGAAGGGCGCGGGCATCACCGGCGGCGGGCTGTTCAACAGCGTCTTCACCGGGCACGGCAGGCTCGGTCTCGTCTGCGAGGGCAACCCGCTGGTCATCCCGGTCTCGCCGCAGTGGCCGGTGTACGTCGACACGGACGCGATCGTCGGCTGGACGGCCAACCTCCAGACCTCGCTGCACCGTTCGCAGTCCATCGGCTCGATGATCCGCGGCGGCTCGGGCGAGGCCGTGCAGTTGATGCTCCAGGGCGAGGGATACGTCGTCGTACGGCCGAGCGAGGCGACACCGCAGAAGGTCCAACAGCACTGATACGGGCCCTTGTCGGGCCTGTTCGCGGTTGTCGGACCTTCCTGTGGTGCCGGGTGTCCGCCTGTCTCCTTCGCGATCCTCCGACGGGTCTACGTCGTGGCCCGTCGGCGGCGCCACAGCACCGCGGCGGTGCCGGTGGCGAGCAGCGCCGCGGTGCCGGCCGCGGCGGGCAGGAGCACGTCGGTGCCGGTGGAGGCGAGCGACCCGTCGCCGGTGGCGTCGAGCGAGCCGCCACCGGTCGTGGTCTGCGCGCCGCCGCCTTCCGTGCCACCCGCGCTGTTGCCGTCGGCGCTCGGACCGTCGACGGGAACCGTGGTCCCGGAGTCGGTCGGGTCGGCGTCCGGTCCCGAGTCGCTGGGCGACGGCTCGGACGTTCCGTCCGAGGGGCTTGGCGAGGCCGGGTCCGAGGGCGACGGCGACCCCGGGTCGGACGGTGACGGCGACTCGGAGGGCGACGGCGGCACCGGCGCCCGGAACACGGTGAGCGAGGCGTCGGACGGGCTCGCGACGAACACCGAGTCGCCGCCCGGCGTCACCGCGACGGACGAGCTGCCCAACTGGCCGTTGACACCCGGCAGTTCGGCACCCATGTCGAGGTCCTTGAGTGTCGCCGTGTCGTACACCGCGAGCTGCCCCACGCCGTCCCCCTCCTCCGGCGGGTTGCCCCAGTCCTGCCACACCGCGAACGCCCGGTCGGAGCGCGGGTCCACCGCGACATCGGCGATCGTGTCGCCCGGTTGCGCGTCGAAGGAGGCGGCCAGTTTGCCGGTGGCGATGTCGTACGCCTCCAGCACGGTGCCGCGCCCCGCCCACAGCACTCCGCGCTCGGTGTCCCACTCCAGGAAGGACACCGCGGCACCGGCGGCCAGCGGGATCTCCTTGCCGTCCGGCGTGAAGTCGGCCGAACCGACCCTGCGCAGCAGGCTGTTGGTGTTGTCGGCGACCCAGATCTGCCCGGCGGCGGTGTCCACGGCGAGCGGCCCTCCGGCGGCCGGCAGGGTCAGCGAGCGCTCAACGGTCACCGACGTCTCGCCGACGGCGACCTCCTCCAGTTTCGTCCCGCGTACGACCACGACCGTGCCGGCTTTCGCCCCGGCCTTGGCCTGCGTGATCGTCGTGCCGGTGAGCCAGCCCCCGCGCCCCGCCGTGTCCCCGTCCTTCACGGCGGCGATCCCGCGCAGCCCGACGAGATAGTGCACCCCGTCGCCCGGCAGCGGCCCGGCGAGCCGTTTGCCCGGAAGCTGGGCGGGCGCGCCCGTGCTGCCGGGCGAGGTCTTCACCCAGTTCAGTACGTTCCCGGAGGCCGGGTCGACGACATAGACGCCGGCCAGGCTGCCGCCCGTCGTACCGGCGACGGTGTCGGATCCGACGTACAGCTTCCCCGACTCGGGGTGCACCAGCAGGTCGAGCGGTTTGCCGACGGTCGTGAGGCGGGCCGTCTGCTCGTAACCCTCCGTCCCCGGCGGGTCGTCGGCGCCGACGGCGGGCGTGCTGACGACGACGGCGGTGAGGACCACCGCCGTGATCCCCACGAGGGCGCCCGCCGCCCGGGGGCGGAGCACATCGCTCCGCCCCCGGGTTCTGAGAGGCGCGGTCACGAGAAGGTGACCGGGATGTAGACGTCGTACGAGCGGGTGCCGCTCGCCGTGTGGTCGGCGCGCGTCACGATGGCGCAGTCGACGTCCGTGCCGCAGACCTGGCCGGAGGCGATGTTGGGGTTCACGTGCACGCTGACGTTGAAGGAGCCGCCGGAGCCGTAGGCAGAGCTGTTCGCGACCGTGCCGCCGCCGAAGTTCGACACCCAGTGCGAGGCGCCCGTCGTGCCGGACTGGTCCGCGCCGCCCAGGCAGGGGGTCGGCCGGGAGGTGTACGTCGACGGGTCACCGGGCACGACGCCGTCGGGTATCACGCACAGGCCGACGTAGACGCCCTGGATGGTGTTGTAGCCACTGCCGGAGACGGTGATGTTCTGTCCGGCGGCCGACAGGGTGTCGGGGGCCGTCAGGGACAGGTTGTACGTCGTTCCGCTCACCGTCACGGACCGCGTGGCGGTGGCGGCCGAGGCGGAGGTGGCGAGCCCGACCGTCAGCGCGGCGGCGGTGGCACCGACGGCGGCGATTCGGGTGGCGCGGGCGAACACGGCGGATCTCATGGGCAGTTGGCCTTTCGGAGGCGAAAACCACTTAGGTAAGGCAAACCTAAGTTGCAGGTCAATGGATCGTCAACCCGTACCTCAGGGAGCCCAGCCGAACCGGCGCACTCAGGCCACGTGCAGCGGCAGCGACTTCAGGCCGTTGATGAAGTTGGAGACGAGCCGCCGGGGAGGTCCGGCGACGCGCGGAGCCACGGGCAGGGCGCGCAGCGCCTCCTCGTACAGCACCCGCAGCTGCAGCCGGGCGAAGTGCGCGCCCAGGCAGACATGCGGCCCGTCCCCGAAGGAGACGTGCGGATTCGGCGTACGCGCCAGGTCGAGCCGGTGCGGCTCGGCGAACACCCGCTCGTCGTGGTTGGCGGAGGCGTGGAAGACCACCACCTTGTCCCCGGCGCGGACCGGCGTCCCGGCCAGCTCGGTGTCGTGCGCTGCCGTGCGACGGAAGGTGAGCACCGGCGGGTGCCACCGCAGGAGTTCGTCGACGGCCGACTCCAGGTCGACGTCTCCGGCGCGCAGTTGGGCGTACGCCTCCGGATGCCCGGCCAGTGCCAGCATCCCGCCGGGAGCCGCGCCGCGAACCGTGTCGTTGCCCGCGACCGTCAGCAGGAAGAAGAACATCTCCAGTTCCGCGGTGGCGAGTTCACCGTCGGCGGCGAGTACGGTCATGACGTCGTCACCGGGATGCCGCCGCTTGTGACCGGCCAGCTCGCGGGCGTACGCGAACATGTCCCGCAGCGCCGCGGGGGAGCGGGGGTTGACCTGTCTGCCCACGGCGTCGAGGACGGGCGGGCCCGCCTCGTCCGGGTCCTGGTAGCCGATGACCCGCTGGGTCCAGTGCAGCAGCAGCCCGCGGTCGCTCTCCGGCACACCGAGCAGATCCGCGAGGTTGAGCAGCGCGTAGTCGTCGGTGACGTCGGTGACGAGGTCGCACGTCCCGTCGTTCTTACGGGCGGTCGCCACCGCCTGCTCGAACAGCGAGCGGGCCCGGGTGCGGGCGACCGACGCGAAGTGGTCGACGCGACGAGGGGTGAACGCCCGGCTGACGAGACGCCTCAACCTCCCGTGCCCCGGCGGATCCTGATTGAGCATCATCCGCCGGATGAACGGCAGGTCCTCCGGATCCGGATCCCTGATCTGCGTCGCCCCGAGGTATGAGGAGTACGTCTCCGAGTCCTTCAGCACCCGGACCACGTCGGTGTGCCGGGTGACCGCCCAGAAGCCCGGCCCGGCCGGCCAGCCGAGAACCTCGTGCTCCTGCTGCCAGGCCACGGGGTGGTGGTCGCGCAGGACGCGATAGGCGGCGTGGGGGACACCGGCGGCGTACTGCCGGGGGTCGAAGACGTCGGGGCCGGCGTCCGGGCCGGCGTCCGGACCGGGTTCCCCGGCGGGTGGCGTGGGCGTCGCTCGTGAGGTCACGCCACCACGGTGGCCCGGCCGTGGCGGGGCGGCAAGGGCGTGCGCGAGGGCTCGCGCGACCGGCTGCGCGAATGTGCTTTCGCATTTTCCCGAGGACCGCGGGAACGGCGCATAAGTGTGTGGTGATCACGTCAAGTCGGGGGCATCATGCGCGCATGCCGACGCGCCGATCCCGAATCCGTACGGGAAAACCGACCGTCGCCGCGATCGCCCTGGTGATGACCCTGGCGGCCTGCGGCGGCGACTCCGACGACTCCGATTCCAGTAACGCCGGGGGCAACGGGCTGGAGAGGTCGAGCATCACCGTCGCCGCGCTCCCGCTGGCCGACGACGCACCCCTCTACATCGCGCAGAACCGGGGCCTGTTCAAGAAGGAGGGCCTGGACGTGCGCATCCAGCCCGTCCAGCAGAGCATCCAGGCACTGCCCGCCCTGTCGAAGGGGCAGGTCGACGTCATCGCGAGCGCGAACTACGTCACCTTCCTCCAGGCCCACGAGAAGGGCACCCTCGACCTCCGCATCCTCGCCGAGGGGGCGCGCGTCGCGCCGCACATGATGGACGTCCTCGTGCCCCAGGACTCGGACATCAGGAGCGTCGCCGACCTCAAGGGCAAGAAGGTCGCCGTCAACATCCTCAACAACATCCAGTCACTGACCCTGAACGCGATCCTCGACCAACAGGGCGCCGGCCGCCCCGAGTACCGGCAGATCGCCTTCCCCCAGATGGGACCCGCCCTGGAGAAGGGACAGGTCGACGCCGTCCACGCGGCCGAGCCCTTCAACAGCGCCATCCAGAACGACCTCGACGCCCGAGTCCTCGTCGACGGCGGCTCCGCGCCCGTCGAGTCCATACCGATCAGCGGCTACGTCACGACCCGCGGTTACGCCTCCGAGAACCCGAACACCGCGGCGGCTTTCAAGCGAGCCATCGCCGCGGCCGCGGAGATCGCCACCCAGGACCAGAGCGCCGTACGCGAGGAGTTGCCCAAGTACGCCAAGGTGACCGCGGACCAGGCCGAGTCGATCCGCCTGCCGGCCTACCCGGCGACCACGGACGTCACCCAGCTGCGCCGCCTCACCGAACTCATGAAGAAACAGGGCCTGTTGAAGAAGGCGATCGATCCGGGAACGTTGCTCGTCAAGTGAGCCCAGTGAGCCCAGTGAGCCCAGTGAGCCGAGTGAGTCACGTGAGGAGACGTCGTCAGGAACTGGTGCTCGGGGCGCTCGGCGTGCTGCTCGCCTTCGGCGTGTGCGAGGCGGTCGGCCGGGCCGGTCTTGTGCGCCGCAGCTATCTGCCGCCCGCCTCCGAAGTCCTGGTGCGGGCGGTGGAGTTGGCGGGCGATCAGGTCTTCCTGGACGGGGTCGGAGCGACGGTCCGGGCCTGGGCCTACGGCCTCGGCCTCGCCTGTGCGATCGCCGTCCCGCTGGGGCTGCTGCTCGGCAGTGTGCCCGTGGTCGACGAAGCCGTGCGCGCGATCGTGGAGTTCCTGCGGCCCCTGCCGTCCGTCGCGCTGATCCCGCTGGTGTCCCTGCTGCTGGGCTCCGGTACGGAGACGAAGGTCGCCCTCATCACGTACGCGTCCGTCTGGCCCGTCCTCTTCAACACCGTCTACGGCCTCGGTGAGACCGATCCCCTGGCCAAGGACACGCTGCGCGCCTTCGGCTTCGGCCGTCTCTCGGTCCTCCTGCGCGTCGAACTCCCCGCCACCGCGCCCTTCATCGCCGCGGGCGTCCGTATCTCCGCCGCCATCGCCCTCATCCTCGCCGTCGCCACCGAGATCCTCGCGGGCTTCGGTGAGGGCCTCGGCATCTTCATCGCCCAGTCCGGCCTGTCGACGGACGGCACACGGGACGTGCTGGCGGGGGTGGTGTGGGCCGGGGCCCTTGGGCTGGTCATCAACAGCGTGCTGGTGTGGGGGGAGCGCAGGCTGTTCCCTTGGACGCCGGAGCATCGGGGGATGCGGTGAGGTGGGTGGGGGGTTGGGTTCTCGCCACCGCCGCCCCTACCCATTCCCGTCACTACTCGGGGGCGCTGCCCCCGAACCCCCGCTCCTCAAACGCCGGAGAGGCTAAATACTTCGCAGCCCGGCCGACACACTCAGCCCGTCCGGCGTTTGAGGACGAGCGCGTTCAGCGCGATGTGGGGGTCTGGGGGCGGAGCCCCCGGAAAGGGACGGGAATGGGTAGGGGCGGCGGGGGCGAGATCCAGGACGGAGAGGTCGGGCGATGAGGGGTGGTAAGGCGGCGCGGAGCGTGTTGCTTCGGTGGGGGGTGCTCGCCGTGGTCGTAGGCGTCTGGCAGGCAGTCACCCGCACACACGACAGCGTCTATTTCCCGCCACCCTCGGAAATCGCCCGCCACACCCACGACCTGTGGTTCTCGGGCCCGCCCACCCACGCCTTCCTCACCCCGGAGGCCACCGAGAACATCCTCCCCAGCCTCGCCCGCATGACCACGGGCTTCGCCCTCGCCGCAGCCGCGGGAATCGCCCTGGGCACAGCCCTGGGCCGCTCCCGTCGCGCCTACGCCCTCTGCAACCCGGCCCTGCAGTTCGCCCGAGCCGTCCCACCCCCGGCCCTGGTCCCCGTCTTCGTCGTGATCTTCGACTTCGGCACCCAGATGCAACTCGCGTCGATCGTCTTCAGCGCCATCTGGCCCGTACTGATCAACACGGCGGAGGGCGCCCGCAACACAGACCCCCTACGCATCGACGTGGCGGCCGTACTGCGCCTGACCACGCCGCAACGACTCTGGCTCCTGTTCCTGCCCTCGGCCCTCCCGCGCATCTTCGCGGGCCTGCGTCTGAGCCTCTCGCTCTCCCTCATCCTGATGGTCTTCTCGGAGCTGCTGCCCGGCACGGCGAACGGCATCGGCTTCACACTCACCGACGCCCAGTCGCGCTCCGACCTGCTCACCGTGTGGGCCGCGCTGGTGCTCCTCGGCGCCCTTGGATACGTACTCAACACCGGCCTGTTGGCGGTCGAGAAGCGACTGCTGGGCAAAGGGAGGCCTGCATGAAGCCGAAGCCGAAGCCGGAGTCCGAGTCGAAGCCGGACGCGGGTCCGGCCCGCGCGGCGGAAACCGTCACCGTCCTGGAAGCTGTCATCCGGTTCTGCCGAGACACCGGCATGACCACCGTCTTCGGCAACCCGGGCTCCACGGAACTGCGCATGTTCCGCGACTGGCCCGACGACTTCACCTATGTGTTGGGACTACAGGAATCCGTCGCCGTGGGCATGGCCGCAGGACACGCACTGGGCACGGGCCGCGCCGCCCTCGTCAGCCTCCACTCGGCCGGCGGAGTGGGCCATGCCCTGGGCGCGGTCTTCAACGCCTACCGCGACCGCGTGCCCCTCGTCGTCCTGGCCGGCCAGCAGTCGCGCGCCCTGACCCAGCTGAGGCCGTTCCTCGGAGCCGACGACCCCGTACAGTTCCCGCGCCCGTACGTGAAGTCGAGCCGCCAGCCGGACCGCGCGGCCGACGTACCGGCTGTGCTCGCCGAGGCCCACCGCCTCGCCATGTCGCATCCGCGCGGCCCCGTCTTCGTGTCCGTCCCCGAGGACGACTGGGACCGGCCGGCCGCGCACGTCGAACCGCGCACGCTGCACGGCGCGTTCACCGCCGACGCGGGGGCCCTGTCCACCCTGGCGACGCGCCTGGACACCTGCGAGCGGCCCGCGCTGGTCGTCGGCCCCGGAGTCGACGACGAGCAGGCGACCGCCGAGGTCCGCGCCCTCGCCGAACGCACCCGCGCCGCCGTCTGGATGAGCCCGATGTCCGGGCGCTCCGGCTTCCCCGAGTCGCACCCGCTCTTCCAGGGGTTCCTGCCGCCGGCGGCCGACCGGCTGGCGGCCTGCCTGGAGGCGTACGACGTGGTGGTGGCCCTGGGGGCGCCCCTGTTCACGTACCACTTCCACACGGAGAGCCCGCCGTTGCCCGCGCGTACCGAGCTCTTCCACCTCGACTGCGACCCGGGGCAGGCGGCCTGGCTGCCGACGGGCACGAGCATCGTCACGACGCTGAAACCGGCCGTCGGCCAACTAGCCGCGCTGGTGCGGGAGTCGGACCGCAAACCGCCACCCTCCCGCCCGATCCCCCTCCCGGCGCGCGCCTCCGGCGAAGGCGACGGCGATGGGAACGGGAACGGGAACGGCGACGGCCCGATCACACCGGAGCTCGTACTCGACCTGCTCCAGGAGCGGCTGCCCCGCGACCGCGTCCTCGTGGAGGAGACGCCCAGCCATCGCGAAGCGCTCCACGCGCGCGTGCGGATCGAATCGGCGGGCGGGTTCCTCACCACCGGCAGCGGCGCGCTCGGCTGGGGACTGCCGCTCGCCGTGGGGCGCGCGCTGGCCGACCGGCGGCGGGTGGTGTGCCTGGTCGGCGACGGCTCGGCGCTGTACTCCGTGCAGGCACTGTGGACCGCCGCACGCCATCGGGCGCCCGTCACGTACGTCCTCCTCGACAACGGCGGATACGCCGCCGTACGCGCCCTCGGCCGCCGCATCGACATCGCACCCGTGCCCGGCACGGACATCGGGGACATCGACTTCGCCCGGGTGGCGACGGGCTTCGGCTGCCCGGCGGCGTACGTGGAGGAGTCCGCCGACCTCCCCGCCGCACTCGACCGCGCGCTGGCCGGCCACGGTGACGACGACGGGCCCTTCCTGCTCCACGTCCGGGTCGACGACGGCGCGTTCGACTCCGACTCCAGGGACAGGTGACCGCCCCGCATGCTCCGCCTCGACTCGCTCAGCCAGTGGTACGGCGACCATCCCGTGCTGCACGACATCACACTCACCGTGCCCGACGGTCAACTCCTCTGTGTCGTCGGGCCGTCCGGGTGCGGCAAGTCGACACTGCTCCGCACCATCGCGGGGTTGCAGCCCGTGCGGGAGGGCTCCGTCAGCGTCGACGGGGAGCCCGTCACCGGTGTGCCCGACCGGCTCGCCGTCGTCTTCCAGGACTACGGGCGGTCGCTCTTCCCCTGGCTGTCCGTCCGGGAGAACGTCGCCCTTCCCCTGCGTCGGAGGGGCCTCGGACGGGCCGAGCGGCGGGACGAGGCCGAGCGGATGCTGGAACGGGTGGGGCTTCCCGGCGCCGGGCGGCGGCATCCCTGGCAGCTCTCCGGCGGTATGCAACAACGCGTCGCGATCGCCCGCGCCCTCGTCTGCCGCCCCTCCCTCCTCCTCATGGACGAGCCCTTCGGCTCCCTCGACGCCCAGACACGCGAGGACCTTGAGGACCTCCTCCTTGAGGTGCATCAGGCCGAGGCCCCGACGATCGTGTTCGTCACGCACGACATCGACGAGAGCGTGTACGTGGGGGACCGCGTGGTCGTCCTCTCGTCCGGCCCCGCCTCCCGGATCGTCCTCGACCTCCCCGTCACCCTCCCGGGCAAGCGCGACCAGATCGCGACGCGGGGGTTGCCGGAGTTCGTGGGGTTGCGGGCGGAGGTGGGGAGGGCGGTACGGGGGTGAGGGGACGGGTGCGGGTGTGCTGTGGCTGGTAGCGCAGTTCCCCGCGCCCCTTTAAGGGGCGCGGGGAACTGCGCAGTCCTTAGCCCCTCCGGCGTTTGAGGAGCGGGGGTTCAGGGGCGGAGCCCCTGAGTAAGGGACGGGAATGGGTAGGGGCGGCGGGGGCGAAAGAAGCCCCGTCACCCCAGCCGGACGTCCTGCCAGACCATCCGATGGTCCGACGTCGGGACCACCGTCCCGTTGCCGACCAGCCGGTAGAGCGGATCGTCGGCCGTGGGCCAGAAGACCCCGTTGCCGACAGGGATCAGCCCACGGGACGGAATGACATGGTCGACGCGCAGATTGCCGGGCGAGGCGTCACCGAAGTCCGCCGTGTCGTACGCCGGGTTACCGACATGAGAGGCATTGGCACCCCCCTGAAGCCGCGAGGCCTCGACGCCACCACGAGAGGCGGGCGGCACGCCAGGCTCCCGCACAGCCGAGTGATCGAGGAGCTGACGCACCGCGTTGTCGTAACTGTCCCCGTCGAACGGATCGGCGTTGAGATCACCCGCGATCACGAACCGGGCCCCGCCCCGCAGACCGCCCCGTACCCCCCGGTCGTCGTACAGGTACGCCCCCCGCCGCCGCCCCCCGATGTAGTCCGCCCACAGCCGGATCTCGTCGTGGTTGCGCCGCCCGTTGCGGTCCTCGGCCCCGTCGAAGGTGGGCGGAGTGGGATGCGAGACGAGGAAGTGCACGGTGGAGGAGGAACCGTGGCCGAGCCGGACCGGCAGATCCCAGTGGCTCTTGGAGGACAGCCGCAGGACCGCCGTGGCCTCCGCGCTGTAGTAGCCCTCCGGCATGACGTTGCCCGGCATGTCCTTCCACAGGAAGCGCTGGAAGGTACGGGCCGCCCGGACGTCGATGGGGTACTTGGAGAGGACGGCCATGCCGTACTGGCCGGGGAACCAGCCGTACCCGAAGGCGTCCTGCCCGTACGCGTCGGAACCCGGCGTGGTGACGGCGCCGTTCCTGCCGTCGAGGTCCACCCCGGAGGCGACACCGGTGTTGACGGGCGCGGTGAAGCGGTACGGGAAACGCACCGGCTTCGCGCCGTTCTGGCCCACGGCCAGGTAGTTGCGGAGGAACAGCCGGACCGCGGTGCCGTCCTCGTCGTAGTCGAACTCGTTGATCAGCAGAACGTCGGGGTCGACCCGCTGGATCGTCTCGGCGACATTGCGGGCCTGCTGGTTGTCCGGCGTGGACAGGTCCGTGACGAGGGCGCCCTGAGTGCCGCGGTTCAGCGAGGCGTTGAAGGTGGCGAAACGGACGGCACGCCGGGACGAGCCTGCGGACGCGGACGCGGACGCGGAGGGGGAAGCGGAGGCGGAAGCGCCGAACGCCGTCGTGCCGGCCAGCGCGGCTCCGGTGAGACCGGCGAGCGCGGTGCGGCGGGAGAACGACGGGCGGTGCGGTCTGGGGTGGTTCATCGGTACTCCGGGGGAGGGAGGAGAGACGAGGAGGGCACGTGAACTCCCGTAGTCTGCGCGCGTAGATGCGGGTGGCACAAGGGTCTGCCGACGACTCGCGGACGACGGTGAAGCGGGGCTTTCGGACGGCCGACGCCCTGGTGTACGCACGTCGTACGGGTTCACCGCACACACTCTTGAGCCCGCCCGCAGGGCGCGGAACAGCACACCTTTCCCCGAACCGCCTCCCGACACTCATCCGTTCACGCGATGGTGCGATCATGTGCCGCCGTACGGATGCCTGTGGGAGGCCGCGGGTAGGGCCGGGCCATGACGCAGCCGTTCGAACTCCCGCACTTCTACATGCCGTATCCCGCGCGGCTGAACCCGCATCTCGACGAGGCGCGCGCCCATTCGAGCGAGTGGGCGCGCGGTATGGGCATGCTGGAGGGCTCCGGTATCTGGGAGCAGGCCGACCTCGACGCGCACGACTACGGCCTGTTGTGCGCGTACACGCATCCGGAGTGCGACGGACCGGCCCTCTCGCTCATCACCGACTGGTACGTGTGGGTCTTCTTCTTCGACGACCACTTCCTGGAGACCTTCAAGCGCAGCCAGGACCGCTCCGGCGGCAAGGACTACCTGGACCGGCTCCCGCTCTTCATGCCGCTCGACCTGTCGGCCCCCGTGCCGGAGCCGCGTAATCCCGTCGAGGCGGGACTCGCCGACCTGTGGGCACGCACGGTTCCCTCGATGTCCCTGGGCTGGCGCAAGCGGTTCGCCGAGTCCACCGAGCATCTGCTCAACGAGTCGATGTGGGAGCTGTCCAACATCAACGAGGGGCGGATCGCCAACCCCGTCGAGTACATCGAGATGCGCCGCAAGGTCGGCGGCGCCCCCTGGTCGGCGGGGCTCGTGGAGTACGCGACGGCCGAGGTCCCCGAACCCGTCGCCGGCACACGGCCGTTGCGCGTGCTGATGGAGACCTTCTCCGACGCCGTGCACCTGCGCAACGACCTCTTCTCCTACCAGCGGGAGGTCGAGGACGAGGGCGAGTTGAGCAACGGCGTGCTCGTCCTGGAGACCTTCTTCGGCTGCACCACCCAGCAGGCCGCCGACACGGTCAACGACATCCTCACCTCCCGGCTGCACCAGTTCGAGCACACCGCGCTGACCGAAGTGCCCGCGCTGGCCCTGGACAAGGGCCTCACACCGGACGAGGTCCGGGCGATCGGCGCGTACGCACAGGGGCTGCAGGACTGGCAGTCGGGCGGCCACGAGTGGCACCTGCGGTCGAGCCGCTACATGAACGAGGGGGCTCTCGCGACCTCACCGCTGAGCGGCCTCACGGGTCCCGGCACCTCCGCCGCCGACGTCGGTGCGCTGCTCGCCGCCGCCGGTGCCGAGCGACTGCGCGCGTACACCCATGTGCCGTACCAGAAGGTGGGGCCCTCCCAACTCCCTGATTTCTACATGCCGTTCCAGGTCCGTCTCAACGCCGATCTGGACGGGGCCCGGCAGCGCATCACGCCGTGGGCCCACAGCATGGGCATCCTGGAGGAGGGCGTCTGGGACGAGGACAAGCTCGCCGCCTACGACCTGCCGCTGTGCTCGGCGGGCCTCGATCCCGACGGTACGCCGGAGGCCCTGGACCTCAGCGCGCAGTGGCTCGTGTGGGGGACGTACGGCGACGACTACTACCCGATGGTGTTCGGGCACCGGCGTGACGTGGCCGCGGCGAAGCTGTGCACCGAGCGGCTCTCCGCCTGTATGCCCCTCGCGGGCGAGGAGATCCCGCCCCCGGCCAACGCGATGGAGCGCGCCCTCGCCGATCTGTGGCGGCGCACGACGGTCACGATGACCCCGGAGGCGCGCCGCACCTTCCGGGCCTCGGTGGACGTGATGACCGAGAGCTGGGTGTGGGAGCTGTCCAACCAGCTCCAGAACCGCATCCCCGACCCCGTCGACTTCCTGGAGATGCGTCGCGCCACCTTCGGCTCCGACCTCACCAAGAGTCTGTGCCGCCTGGGCCACGGCCCGGCGGTGCCTCCCGAGGTCTACCGCAGCGGTCCGGTCCGTTCGCTGGAGAACGCCGCGATCGACTACGGGATGCTCATCAACGACGTCTTCTCGTACCAGAAGGAGATCGAGTACGAGGGGGAGGTGCACAACCTGATCCTCGTCGTGCAGAACTTCTTCGGCTGCGACTACCCGACGGGACTCGGCGTCGTCCACGACCTCATGACCCAGCGGATGAAGCAGTTCCAGCATGTCGCGGCCAACGAGTTCCCTCTCCTCTACGAGGACTTCCAACTCTCCGACGAGGCCCGCGAGATCATGGAGGGCTATGTGGTCGAGCTGCAGAACTGGATGGCAGGCATCCTGAAGTGGCACTACGACTGCCGCCGTTACGGGGCCGCCGACCTGGCCCGCCGCGCCCACGGCTTCGTACCAGGACAGCTCCCGGGCCTGCCGGTCGCCACGAGCCGGCAGCGGGCGTCGATCGGAGCCCTCTGACGGGACCGCCGCCTCGCATCACCCGTTCGAGGATCGTGGCGTGCCGGTGCGGAGGGTAGGGCTCTGGCCGGAGGCGATCATCCATGGAACAGACTGCGTTGCGTCCCAAGCCGATGCCGGGCCGGGGGGGGGGGGGGGGGGGCCCCCCCCCCCCCCCCCCCCCCCCCCCCCCCCCGGTCCGCCGCCCGCACGCCGCACGCCGGCGCGGGCGACGGCTCATCACCCTGTTGTTCAGCCTGTTCGTCGGGGCGGTCCTCGTGCTGTCGGGGATCGGCCTCGGCACCGTGGGCGCCACGGTGATCGGGATGAGCAAGCTGGCCGACCTGCGGAGGGAGGCGGGTGGAGCGGGCGGCGCCCAGGGGGCTTCAGGCCCGGCGCAGGGGTCGGCGGAGGGTCCGGCGCAGGGATCGAAGCAGGGGCCGGGCGGCACCGAGTCGGCCCCGGGCGCGGGGAGTTCGGCCTCGCCGAAGAATCCGTCCCGGGATCCGCGGAACGACTCGCCCGAAGAGCGGCCCACCCTCGGCGTGGAGGCAGTCGACGCCCCCGACGGCCCGGGCGCGCTCCTCATCGGCGTGCACGTCCCCGGCCCCGGGTACACCGCGGGTCTCGTACGGGGTGACGTCCTGCTCGTCTTCGGCAGGACCCGTGTCGACTCGGCCGCCGACCTCGCGCGGGCCGTCGCCGCCGCGCGCCCCGGCACGGCGGTCACGCTCACACTGCGGCACGCGAGCGGCGGCTACCAGCAGTTGTCGGTGACCCCCGGGGTCGTCACCTGACGGGCCCCGGCGTCACACGGCCACACCGGCCCCGGCGTCACACGGCCACACTGGACTCGGCGTCACACGGCCACACCGACCCCGGCGTCACACGGCCACCCGGAAGTGGGTCGTCAACCGGCCCTCGTCGTCGAGCACATGAAAGGCGAATCCGGGAGGCGCCTCCCAGTCCGCCGCCCCCTCGCCCTCCCACGGCAGCCGCAGCGTCCACGTCACTCCGGGCCCGACGACCAGTGGCAGCCCGCCGAACGTCGTGGCCGCGGGCGTGTGGGCGTGCCCGGTGATGATCCCGGCGACCTCGCTCCTGCGCTTCAGCAGCGCGGCCAGCGCCGACGGCCGGCGCAGTTGGCACGCGTCCGGCAGCGGATGATGCAGCGCCACCGGCGGGTGGTGGAAGGCGAGCAGCGCCGGCAGTGTGCCGTCGAGTTCGTCGAGCGTCTCCTCGATCCAGGCGTACGTCTCCTCGTCCAGCTCTCCCTCGTCGCTGCCCGGCACGCTGGAGTCGCACATCAGGACGGCCGCGTCGTCGAAGACCCGCACGCTGTTGACCGGCCCGTCGCCCGCCGGTTCGCCGAGCAGCGCCTTGCGGTAGGGGGCACGGCTGTCGTGGTTGCCCGGACAGGTCAGTACGGGGAAGGGGGCGCCGCGGTCCCGCAGCCCCAGGATGCGCGCCGCCTCCTCGTACTCGGCCTCCGTCCCGTGGTCCGCGATGTCCCCGGTGACCAGCAGGGCGTCCACCGGGCCCGGCAGCTCCCACAGCCGGTCCCGTACCCGCTGGGCGCGCTCCGTCGCCCGCTCGGTCCCGTCGAGATGCAGGTCGCTGATGTGTGCGAGCACGAGCATGGTGGTTCCGCCTCCCCCAGGTTGCTACTTAATGGTCTGAACGCATCCAAGCATTAGAACTAATGGTTGGGCAATCGAGGATCGTTAAATGTCTTGGCCGCGCCCCCTCCACCGGGCCACGATGGGCCCCATGCTGAGCACCCTTCTCGCCTTCCTCGGCGCCTGCACCCTGATCGCCGCCTCGCCCGGACCGAGCACGGTGCTGATCATCAGGCAGTCCCTGCAGAGCAGGCGTTCCGGATTCCTGACGGTGCTGGGCAACGAGACCGGCGTCTTCGTCTGGGGAGTCGTCGCCGCGTTCGGCCTCACCGCACTGCTCGCCGCCTCCGAAATGGCGTACGACGTGATGCGCGTCGTGGGCGCCGTCGTGCTCGTCGTCTTCGGCGTACAGATGCTGTGGCAGGCGCGGCGCGCCAAGGGCGCCGCGGACGACGGCCTGGGTCGGAGCGGCGGGAAGAGCGGCTGGGCCTCCTACCGGACCGGGCTGCTGATCAACCTCGCCAACCCCAAGGCGGCGATCTTCGCGATGTCCTTCCTCCCGCAGTTCGTGCCGGAGGGTGCCCCGCACCTGCCCACCATGGTGGGGCTCGCCGCCCTCTGGGCGGTCTACGAGATCGGCTACTACGGCCTGTACGTCTGGTTCGTCGGCCGGATGAAGACCGTGCTGTCCCGGGCCGGTGTGCGGCGCAGGCTGGAACAGGTCTCCGGAGGAGTGCTGCTGCTCCTCGGCGCCCGCCTCGCCCTGGAGAGCTGATGCCGTCACCGGAAGGTGCTGTCGCGGAAGGCGCTGTCGTGAAAGTCGCGGTGACCGGCTCGCGCCGCCCCCGCTGTCCGGGCAGGATGCTGCCCGTAGCCCCTTTTGACCCACGGAGGCCCGGATGACCGGCACGCCCGCGCCCTTCACCGCCGACGACTACCAGGCGCGGATGGAGCGAGCCGCGCGGGCCGCCGCCGACGCGGGGCTCGCCGGGGTGCTCGTCGCTCCCGGCCCTGACCTCGTCTGGCTCACCGGCTACGCGCCGCCCGCGGCCACCGAGCGGCTCACCCTGCTGGTGCTCGCCGCCGGACAGGAGCCCGTACTCGTCGTGCCCACCCTGGAGGCCCCGGACGCCGAGAAGGCGGCGGGCGCGCCCGCGCTGACCCTGCGCGACTGGACCGACGGCAAGGACCCGTACGCGACGACGGCCCCGCTCCTCGACGCCGGGGGCCGCTTCGGGGTCAGCGACAACGCCTGGGCGCTCCACCTGCTGGGCCTCCAGAAGGCACTGCCCGGCACCTCGTACGTCTCCCTCACCGAGGGACTGCCGATGCTCCGGGCCGTCAAGGACGCGGCGGAACTGGAGCGTCTGACGGCGGCGGGAGAGGCCGCGGACGCGACGTACGAGGAGATCCTCAAGGTCTCCTTCGCCGGTCGCCGCGAGTCGGAGGTCGCCGGTGACCTCGCCGGGCTGCTGCGGCGGTTCGGGCACTCACAGGTGGACTTCACGGTCGTCGGGTCGGGACCGAACGGCGCCAACCCGCACCACGAGGCGGGCGAACGCGTCATCGAGAACGGCGACATGGTCGTCCTCGACTTCGGAGGACTGAAGCACGGCTACGGCTCCGACACCTCCCGCACCGTGCACGTCGGCGAGCCGACCGCCGAGGAGCGGCGGGTCCACGACGTCGTCCGCGAGGCCCAGGATGCGGCGTTCCGGGCCGTACGGCCGGGCATCGCCTGCCAGGACGTCGACCGGGTCGCCCGCGCGCACATCACCGAGGCCGGGTACGGCGACCGCTTCATCCATCGCACCGGGCACGGCATCGGCGTCACCACCCATGAACCGCCCTACATGATCGAGGGCGAGGAACAGCGGCTCGTGCCCGGGATGTGCTTCTCCGTGGAGCCCGGAATCTATCTGCCGGGCCGTTTCGGCGTACGCATAGAGGACATCGTGACGGTCACCGAGGACGGCGGACGCCGCCTCAACAACACCTCCCGGGAGATGGCAGTCGTGCACTGACCACCCCCAGGAGAACCGGACCCCGAACGGCAGACGGCGCGACCATGACCCAGGCAGCGACACCCACCGCGGACACCGTGCGACGCCTCGTCCGCTCCCTCCTCCCGGACGGCGGCGGGCCCGAGATCCGGCCCGTCGCCGAAGGCGGCGAGCACTCCACCTGGTTCGTGGGCGCACGCCATGTGCTGCGGCTCGCCCCGGACCGCGAGGCCTCCCTGCGCCAGCGGCGCGAACTGCGGCTGCGCGACCTGGTGCGCCCCCACATCGGCGTCTCCGTGCCGGTGAGCATCGCGCACGGCGAGTGGGCGAGCGGTCTGACGTACACGCTCGACACACTGATCCCGGGCGGCTCCGGCGAGCGGCAGGACGTCTCCGCCGTGGGCGAGGCCGACCTGGCGGGACTGCTCACGGGACTGCGCGAGGTGCCGGTGCGCCAGGCCGAGGCGTTCGGCGTGCCCCGGGCCGCGCCCCGGTCCCTCGAAGTGCTCCGGACCGCCGCCGAACGCGCCGCCGAACAGCTCGCCGCCGCCGACGAGTTCGACCCCGCCCGGCTCCACCAGCTGACCGCGCCCGCGGCCGGCCAGCTCGCCGCGCAGCCCGGCGCCGCCTTCCTCGTCCACCACGACCTCAAGGGCGAACACCTCGTGGTCAGCGCCGACGGGCGCGTACGAGGCGTCCTCGACTGGACCGACGCGGTGGTCGGCGACCCGGCCGAGGACATCGCGGGCCTCGCCCTGGCCGTCGGCGCCCCCGCCGCCGTCCGCGCGGCCACCCTCGCCGGTTATGGCGCCCGCCCGTGTCTGCGAGGCCTGTGGCTCGCCCGCTGCGACGCCCTGACCCGCCTCGCCGACCGCCTCCGGAACCAGGACGACAGCCCCTTGCCGCTCCTCCGCTCCCAACTGCGGCGCTCCTGGGAGGCGATCCTCCTGGAACGGGTCACGGAACTGCGGGACGAGACGGACGAGACGCTTTAGGCGGAGTTCGGGAGCTGGGCCGGGGGTGGCGCGCGTAAACGCTTGCGCAAGCGTTTACGTGACCCCGGCGCCGGGCGGGGCACCATTCCCGCCGGCGCCCCGCCCGCCGCACCCCCGTCACCCCTGCTGAAGCACCACGCACGACTCGCCCGGCAGGCTCAGTACCCCGTCCGCCCCCGGCACCTCCACCGGTTCCCACGCCGCCAGTACGCGGGCCTGCCGGGTGCCGAGGGGGATCGCCGCGGGGTCCTTGCCGAGGTTCACGGCCACCCGGACGTCACCGCGCCGGAAGGCGAGCCAGCGGGTGCGCTCGTCGAAGGCGACCTTGACGTCCGCGAGGTCCGGGTCGGAGAGGTCCGGCTGGGTGTGCCGCAGGGCGATGAGTTCGCGGTACCAGTCGAGCACGCGCGCGTGGAGCCCGTTCTCCGGCTCGGACCAGTCCAGGCAGGAGCGGTCACGGGTGGCGGGGTCCTGCGGGTCGGGGACGTCCTCCTCGGCCCAGCCGTGCGCCGCGAACTCCCGGCGCCTGCCCCGGCGTACGGCCTCCGCGAGCTCGGGATCCGTGTGGTCCGTGAAGAACTGCCAGGGCGTGCCCGCCGCCCACTCCTCGCCCATGAACAGCATCGGCGTGAACGGCCCGGTCAGCGTCAGTGCGGCCGCGCAGGCCAGCAGGCCGGGGGAGAGGGACGCCGAGAGCCGGTCGCCCTGGGCGCGGTTGCCGATCTGGTCGTGGGTCTGCGCATACCCCAGGAGGCGGTGTGCGGAGACCTTCGTGACGTCCAGCGGGCGGCCGTGACGGCGACCGCGGAAGCTCGAATACGTACCGTCGTGGAAGAAGCCGGAGGTCAGTGTCTTGGCGACCGAGGCGAGCGGGGACCGGCCGAAGTCCGCGTAGTAGCCCTGCGCCTCACCGGTCAGCGCGGTGTGCAGCGCGTGGTGGAAGTCGTCGTTCCACTGCGCGTGCAGGCCGAGCCCGTTCTCCTTGCGGGGCGTGATGATCCGCGGGTCCGCCAGGTCCGACTCGGCGATGAGGAACAGCGGCCGCCCCTGCTCCTCGGCGAACGTGTCCACGGCGGCCGACAGCTCCTCCAGGAAGTGGCACGCGCGCGTGTCGTGCAGCGCGTGCACGGCGTCCAGCCGCAGCCCGTCGAACCGGTAGTCGCGCAGCCACGCCAGCGCGCTGCCGAGCAGAAACGCACGCACCTCGTCCGAACCGGGCGCGTCCAGGTTCACGGCCGAGCCCCAGGGCGTGTGGTGCGTCTCCGTGAAATACGGCCCGAAGGCGGGCAGGTAGTTGCCGGACGGCCCCAGGTGGTTGTGCACGACGTCCAGGACGACACCGAGCCCCAGCTCGTGCGCCCTGTCGACAAAGCGCTTCAGCGCCTCGGGGCCGCCGTACGACTCGTGCACGGCCCACAGCGACACGCCCTCGTACCCCCAGCCGTGCCGCCCCGGGAACGGGCACAGCGGCATCAACTCGACGTGCGTCACGCCCAGTTCCACCAGATGCCCGAGCCGCTCGGCCGCCGCGTCCAGGGTTCCCTCGCGCGTGTACGTGCCCACGTGCAGCTCGTACAGCACGGCGCCCGGCAGCCCGCGCCCCGCCCACTCCGTACGCCACGCGTACCGCTCGTGGTCGACGACCGCGCTCAGCCCGTCGGGCCCGTCCGGCTGCCGGCGCGAGCGCGGATCGGGCAGTACGGGGCCGTCGTCCACCGCGAACCCGTACCGCGTCCCGTCCTGCGCCTCGGCCTCCCCCGTCCACCACCCCACGCGCTCCGGATCGGGCTCCAGCGCGCGCGTGGTGTCCGCGCAGTGGAGCGTCATGCGGTCGGCCTGTGGTGCCCACACCTCGAACTGCACGGACGGTTCTCCCTCGTCTGCTCACCGTGACGTCGCCGGTCCCATGGTGCGTCAAACGAGATCAATTCACCTTCGAATCCTCCGGATCGAACGACTTGAAAGGACCGGATCCGACGTAGGTGCTCCTCTGAAGTGCTGCGTTTTCTGGACACTCCGGCCGTGCTGCCAGACAATCGGCTCCGTGACGTCGTCCTCCGAGTTCCACACCTATCCCGCTCCCGCGCGGCTGTCGGACGCCGAGCGCGACCGGGCGCTGAGGGTGCTGCGGGAGGGCGTCGCCCTGGGAAGGCTCTCGCACGACACGTTCGTCCTGCGGATGGAACTCGCCTTCGCCGCCCGCACCTTGGACGAACTCGCCGCGCTCACCGCCGACCTCCGGACGGAGAACCGTTGGTCGCGGGCGCTGTTCGGCGCGGTCGAGGCGGTCTCCGGCTTCACCGTGCGGCTGCGCAGGGCGTGGCAGGCCGAGAAGCTGCCCAAGCTGCTGCTGCCCCGGCCGGAGAACCGGTACCCGCTGCGCATCGGCCGCGACCCGGCCAGCGGTCTGCGGCTCAGTCACGAGACGGTGTCCCGGGTGCACGCCGAGCTCACCCGCCAGGGCGGTATGTGGGTGCTGCGGGATCTGGGCTCGACCAACGGCACGTCCGTGAACGGGCGGCGTGTGATCGGTGCCGCTGTTGTCCAGGTCGGTGACCAGGTCAGCTTCGGGCGGATGGCGTTCCGGCTCGCTGCGGACTGACGCTTCGCTGTGCGGGAGGGTGGTCCTGCAGCTGCTCGTTCGTCGGGTGCGGGTTCGCTGTGGCTGGTCGCGCAGTTCCCCGCGCCCCTGAAGGGGCGCAGGTACCGGGCCTGCTTGCTCCACCCCGACGGAACCGAAGCCTCCGCCGGACGG
This sequence comes from Streptomyces sp. NPDC033178, assembly GCF_055577685.1. Classification (NCBI taxonomy): domain Bacteria; kingdom Bacillati; phylum Actinomycetota; class Actinomycetes; order Kitasatosporales; family Streptomycetaceae; genus Streptomyces; species Streptomyces sp. NPDC033178. Next base: position 32,190 of record NZ_JBVIPT010000023.1, on the reverse strand, counting down.
CCCAGGCCGATGTGAACGTTTCGGCCGTGCCGTGGTGTTGACGTGCCTCCGTAGTCGTGACTCACTGTGCGTACGCCATGCACACCAAGTGAATCGATGGCTCTTCACAGCGGAGGTCAAGACGCTGCCGCCACTCCTCCGCTACCTGTCCGTCGACGAACTTGGCGTGCGGGCGGCCGCGCTCGTCGACCGCCGCCCACGGGACGCCCGGCTGCGCCAAGTGGGCACGTCACGGGCCGGACTGCCCCTGTTGCTGCTGTCCGTCGGACACGGCAGCCGCCAGGCCCTGATCGTCGCGGGACCCCACGCCAACGAGCCGGTCGGCGGCGCCACCGCCCTGCGGCTCGCCGAACGGGCCCTCGCCGACCCCCGGTTGTGCGACGGCGCCGACGTGACCTGGAACCTGCTGCTGTGCCTCGACCCCGACGGCGCCCGCCGCAACGAGGGCTGGCTGTCGGGCCCGTACACCCTCGGCCACTACTTCCGGCACTTCTTCCGCCCGGGCTTCCTCGAACAGCCCGAGTGGCTGCCCGACGGCGCGGCGGCGGCAGCCCTGCCGGAGACCCGCGCGCTGCTCGCCCTCCAGGACGAACTGCGGCCCTTCTTCCAGTGCTCCCTGCACGGTGTCGACGTGGGCGGCGGCTTCGTCGAGCTGACCCGCGACCTGCCCGGGCTGGCGCCGCGCCTCGCGCACATCGCGGGGCGCCTGGGCATCCCGCTGGAACTCGGCCCGTACGACACGCTGTACTGGCCCACCCTCGGGCCCGCGGTCTACCGGATCCCGCCCCCGCGGCGCGGCGACCTGGCCGCGGCCATCACGGAGGCGGCGGTCGAGTCCACCTGGTTCCACCCGCACCGGTACGGCACGGTGACCGCCGTCGTCGAGGCGCCCATGTGGGGCGTGGCGGCCGTGGGGGACGGCTCGGTGCCCGCGGACACCGACGGGGCCCTGCGGGCCGTCAGCCGCACGCTGCGGCGCGACACGGCCCTTCTGGAGGTCCTGCTGGCCCGTATCCGCCCCTCCCTTGACACGGCTCCGGACGCGGACCGTCTCCTCGCGCCGGTCGACGACTATTTACTGGTCTGCCCCGGCCTCGCCGACTCCTGGGACCCCGACACCGGTCCGGACACCGACGCGGACGGCGGCGCCCGTCCGCTGCCGCCGCTCGACACGGCCCGGCTGACCGCGCTGCGCATCTCCGGGCGGCGGATAGCGCTGCGCACGGCGGGGCTGCTGCGCCAGTTGGTGGCCGCTGCGGGGCAGGACCCGTCCGGTGCGACGGCCGACCTCGACCGGCTCATCGACGAGTGGTGCGCGGACTACCACGACGGCCACGGGGCTCGCTGGATCCCGGTGGCGCGGCAGGTCGAGTACCACGCGCGCGTGGTACTCGCCGCGTTCGACCTGGCGCGGCACCAGGCACCCGTCGCGCCGCCCGGCGCGAGTCCGCTCGGCACGCCTCCGATGAGGGCCGAAGTGCCGTTCGAGTGAGTCGGGGTGGGCTGCGGGGCCCGGTGTGCCGATGCACTGGCAATGACGAACACTCACAAAGCGACGGCGGCCGTACGGGCCTGTCTGCTGACCGTCTGTGCCCTCCTCGTGGCGGGTTCGGTGCCGGCCCGGGCGGCGGCGCCTCCGGAGTCGCTCGCGGGCAACTGGCTCTACGTCACCGTCACCCGGGGCGACGCCCGCTCCAGCGACACGCGCGGCACGCTGCTGCTGTGCGACCCGCCCCAGGGCCACGCGCACGCGGTACGGGCCTGCGCGGAACTCCGGGCCGCGGGCGGCGACATCGGCCGCATCCCGCCCAAGGAGGTCTACTGCCCGATGATCTACGCGCCGGTGGCCGCCTCCGCGCGCGGCGAGTGGGGCGGCCGCGCGGTCACGTACGAGGAGACGCACTCCAACTCCTGTGTGATGGCGGCACGGACGGGATCGGTGTTCGCCCTGTCGGACTGAGCCGTTCGCAGGGAACCGCCGGATACGCGTGCGCGCCGACCGCCGGGCACGCGCGCGAGCCGACCGCCGGGCACGCGCGCGTGCCGCACGAACTGGCCCACGCGCGCGTGCGGCGACGAAGAGACCTACGCGCGCGTGCCGCAGAAACGGCCTCCACGCGCGCGTGCCTCAAGCCGCCCGGTCCCGGGCGTGCCGTGCCGCCGCCACCACCGTGCGGCTCTGGTGCTCGACCTGATGCTCCAGCGGCACCCAGCGCGCCCGGAAACGCTCCGCGAACGCCTCGCTCCAGGACGCGACCAGACGCTCCAGAGGGGGCGCGGCGCGGTCGTCGGCCTCCTGGAGGACCCGCAGGAGCATCGCCGCGGCCCGCAGCGGGAGCCGTCGGCCGAACGCGTCCACGCTGCCCACGTACGCCATCGTGGAGTCCGCGGGCGGCACCTGCGCCCAGTCGCCCGCCAGTCCCGGCACCAGCTCCAGCGCCCACTTGGAGGCGCGCAGCAGCGGACCGTCCGGTCCGGGAAGGCGCGGCAGCGCCTCGGCGAGGACGCTCTCGACCTGGATCGCGTCCTGGCGGAGGCGACGCGCCAGCCGTCGCATCGCCGCCGCCGGGGCGGGATGCGGCGCGGGATCGTCGACCAGGTCGCTCGCCCACATCGGCACCTCGACCACCGCGGTCAGACCGCCGTACCGGTGGGCGTGGTACCAGGTGCTGTGCCGGGCGTCGTCCGGCATGCTCGGGTACGCCAGGTCCGAACCCGGGGCGGGCATCACATGCACACCCGGCCCGGAGGTGGGCCAGCCGGCGGCGTCCGAGGCGCCCGTCTCGACCGGGATGTTCAGCTCCGCCGCGGACTTGGCGAACGGTTCGGCGAGCCCCGGGATGTCCTTGGTCAACTGCACCCAGCTGCCGCCGAGATCCGTTCCGTGGAGGGTGACCTGGAGGTAGGGGCGGAGTTCGTCGATGACCCGGGTCAGGGCCCGCGTCTCGGGCGGCAGCCGGTCGGGCGGCAGCACGGACGGCGACCACTCGGGCTGCTCGGGCCCCGCCGGACGGAAGAAGCCGAGGTGGTAGTCGAGCAGGGTGCGCGGCGCCGGCGTCACATGGAGACTGGCGCCGTCCGGGTCCGCGCAGAGCAGGAAGTGCCAGGAGGTGTCGGCCCGCAACTCCCGCTCGCGCAGCACCCGTTCGGCCAGCGACAGGAGGGTAGAACCGCCCGTGGGCTCGTTGGCGTGGGCGCCCGCGACGACCAGCACCGCGCGCGCGGCGTGGCCCACGGAGAGCACGTGCAGGGGCCGGCCGGCGCGCGAGGAACCGACCTGTCTGAGCAAACACAGGCCCGGCCGGTGGGCCGCCAACGCCCGGGCCGAGGAGACGATTTCGGTCACACTGGGGTAGCGCAGCTCCGGCAGGAGACTCACCCCCGACTAGGTCCGCCCGGCGTCGCAATCCGCAGTACTCCACGGACCGGATGAACTGTCAAGGATGTGAAGGGGCGCCACCAGGGAGCGCCCAGCAGCATTTACCGGTAGCCGGGGGGCAATTTGCCCCCGGACGGCGGGCGCGGCCCGTGCACTCCGCCGGGCGCCGCCGGTCAGCCGCCCACCCCGGATCCGCCGCCGGAGTCGTCGATCCGCTCCAGCAGCACCACGGGCAACGGTCCGAAAAGCTCCTCCACGCGCGCGTGCCCCGTGAACTCCCGCCCCGGAGCGAGCAGGTCCGCCCACCGCCCCGCGGGCAACGCAAGTACCGTGTCGCGCCAGCCGCCCGCCTCCTCCAGGCGCAGCGACAGCCGGGTGACGGCCGTGACCACCTCCCCGGAGCGCACGAACGCCACACAGTGCGCGGCGCCAGGACCCTGGGCGAGAAGCGGCGTGTACGTCGCCGACTCGCCGAAGACGGCGGGCCGCCGCCCGCGCAGCCGCAGCGCGGCCCCGGTGAGCGCGGCCTTCTCCGCGGAGAGGCCGTCCGGGTCGACCGGCGGGAAGTCCGCGGGCCGCCGGTTGTCCGGGTCCACCAGAGCCCGGTACTCGACCTCCGTGCCCTGGTAGAGGTCCGGCACGCCCGGCATCGTCAGATGGACCAGCGCGGCCCCCAGGACGTTCGCGCGCACATGAGGCTCGACGGAACTCCGGAACCCGGCCACCAGCTGCCCGGGCGTCCCGCACGGCCCCGCCTTGAGGAACTCCGTCACGGCGGCCTCGTACGCGGGATCCTGCTCGGTCCACGAGGTGCCGAGGCCCGCCTCGCGGACGTGCTTCAGGAGCGCGCCCTGGAGCCGCTCCCCGGCCGCGGGACCGAGCCCGACCGCTGTCTGCCATGCGGCCCAGGCCACCTGCGGATCCGGCGCGCCGACCCCTTCGGCCGCCGTCCACCCGGTCACCTCGGCCAGCAGGTCGGCCCAGCGCGACGGCATCTGAGTGAGCACCGAGATCGCCGCCCGTACGTCGGCGCTGCGCTTGGTGTCGTGCGTGGACAGGACGGTGCCGGTGGCGGGCCAGTCGCGCTGCACCCGCGCGCAGTACGCGTGGAAGTCCTCCGGGGACACGGCCGGGGACCCCGGTTCGCCGCCCACCTCGGTCGCCGACAGCAGCGGAACGTAACGGTAGAACGCGGTGTCCTCCACGGACTTGGCCCGCAGCGCCGACGCGGTCTGCGCGAACCGCGCCCGGAACGCCTCGTGCTCGGGCCCGTCGCCGATCCGGCCGAGCACCAGGCCCCGTACGAGATCGACCGCCTGGGCCTCCTCGGGCACCTGGAAGGCCTGGCGTGCCTCGTCCGCGGCCTCCTCGGTGACGACCGTCGCGGCGTCCCCGGAGGTGTAGGGCCGGTAGACCTCCAGGCGGACGAGGAGTTCCCGCAGAGCGGTGCGCAGGGCCCAGGGGGCGCGGTCGCGCAGCGCGGGGTCGGGCGAGGTGCGGCACAGACGGTCCGCCTCGCGCGTGAGCCGGTCGACCTCGGCGGCCAGCTCGTGATGGACCACCTTGTACGCGGCCCGCCGCACGGTCGCCTCCCAGACGCCCCCGCGGTCGGCCTGGGGGGCCGCGAACCGCCGGTACTGGCCGAGGAGTTCCCCCGCGCCCGCCGGGTCCGTGAAGAGGCCGTCCACGTGCCGCAGCGCGTCGTATCCGGTGGTGCCCGCGACCGGCCAGGCGGCGGGCAGCGGCTCGCCGTCCGCGAGGATCTTCTCGACGACCGTCCAGCGCCCGCCCGTCGCCTCGTGGAGACGGCGGAGGTAGGCGTCGGGGTCGGCGAGGCCGTCCGGGTGGTCGATCCGCAGCCCGTCGACCACGCCCTCGTCCAGCAGCTGGAGGATCTTCCCGTGCGTGGCCGCGAACACCTCCGGGTCCTCGACGCGCACCCCGATGAGCTCCGAGATGCTGAAGAACCGCCGGTAGTTGAGCTCCGTGCGGGCCAGCCGCCACCACCCCAGGCGGTACCACTGCGCGTCCAGGAGCCGGGGCAGCGGCAGCTTCTCCGTGCCTGCCCGCAGCGGGAACACGTGGTCGTAGTAGCGCAGGACGTCCCCGTCGACCTCCAGGGCGCCGCTCTCCGCACCGAGCGGCTGCCCCAGCACCGGCAGCAGCATCCGTCCCTCGTGGGCCCGCCAGTCGATGTCGAACCAGCGCGCGTACGGCGAGTCGGGGCCCTCGCGCAGCACCTCCCACAGGGCGTGGTTGTGGCGCGGGGCCATCGCCATGTGGTTCGGCACGATGTCCACCACGAGACCCAGACCGTGCTCCCGCGCGGTGCGCGACAGGGACCGCAGCCCGGTCTCGCCGCCGAGTTCGTCGCGTACGCGCGCGTGGTCCACGACGTCGTAGCCGTGCCCCGAACCCGGAACCGACTCCAGGACCGGCGACAGATGCAGATGCGAGACGCCGAGCGAGGCCAGATACGGGACGGCCGCCTCGGCCGCCCCGAAGGGGAACTCCGGTTGCAGCTGGAGCCGGTAGGTGGCGGTCGGCGCGGCGGGGGCCACCGGGTCGGGACGCTCAGGTGTCATGGGAACCTACGTACCCGCCCGGGGGCGGTTTGCGCCATCGACACGCTTGCGCTCCGCGTCTCGCTCCGCGGGGTGCGCCGATTGAAGGTGCGGGTTCGCTTCGGCTGGGGTGCGCAGTTCCCCGCGCCCCTGAAGGGCGGCGGTACCCGCGCGCCCTCGTAGGCGCCCGGGTACCGCTGGACCTTTCCCTGCTTCTACGCCGGTCGCTGTAGCACCATCATGCTGTGGTCCACCAGTGACAGGCGGTCGCCCGCCTGGACCTTCGCGCCCGTGCCGCGTTCCAGGCCGGACGGCCGCGCCGTGTCGACGACGACCTGCCACTGGCGCCCGTGGTTGACCGGCACCACGAACTCCAGCGTCTTCGGCGAGGCGTTGAACATCAGCAGGAACGAGTCGTCGCTGATGCGCTCACCGCGCGGCCCCGGTTCCGAGATCGCGTTGCCGTTGAGGAACACCGACAGGGCCCGCGCCTGTGTGGAGTTCCAGTCGCGCTGGGTCATCTCCTCGCCCTCGGGGGTGAACCAGGCGATGTCCGACAGCTCGTCGTGGGTGCCCTCCACGGATCGGCCGTGGAAGAACCGGCGCCGCCGGAAGACCGGATGGTCCCGGCGCAGCCACACCATCGCGCGGGTGAACTCCAGCAGCTCGGCATCGCCCTCGCCCTCGGCGTTCTCGGGCCACGGCACCCAGGACAGCTCGTTGTCCTGGCAGTACGCGTTGTTGTTGCCGCTCTGCGTGCGCCCGAACTCGTCGCCGTGGCTCAGCATCGGCACGCCCTGGGAGAGCATCAGCGTCGCGGTGAAGTTGCGCATCTGACGCGCCCGCAGCTCCAGGACCCCTGGATCGTCGGTGTCGCCCTCGGCCCCGCAGTTCCACGACCGGTTGTGGCTCTCGCCGTCGCGGTTGTCCTCGCCGTTCGCGTCGTTGCGCTTCTCGTTGTACGACACCAGGTCGTGCAGCGTGAACCCGTCGTGGCAGGTGACGAAGTTGATGGACGCCAGCGGGCGCCGCCCGTCGTCCTGGTAGAGGTCCGAGGAGCCCGTGAGCCGGGACGCGAACTCCGCGAGCGTCTGCGGCTCGCCGCGCCACATGTCCCGTACGGTGTCGCGGTACTTTCCGTTCCACTCGGTCCACAGGGGCGGGAAGTTGCCCACCTGGTAGCCGCCCTCGCCGACGTCCCAGGGCTCGGCGATCAGCTTCACCTGGGAGACCACGGGGTCCTGCTGCACGAGGTCGAAGAACGACGACAGCCGGTCCACCTCGTGGAACTGCCGGGCCAGGGTCGCCGCCAGGTCGAAGCGGAACCCGTCGACGTGCATCTCGGTGACCCAGTAGCGCAGCGAGTCCATGATCAGCTGGAGCACGTGCGGGGAGCGCATGAGCAGCGAGTTGCCCGTCCCCGTGGTGTCCATGTAGTAGCGGGGGTCGTCCGTCAGCCGGTAGTACGAGGCGTTGTCGAGCCCCTTGAAGGACAGCGTCGGCCCCAGGTGGTTGCCCTCGGCGGTGTGGTTGTAGACCACGTCGAGGATGACCTCGATACCGGCCTCGTGCAGTGCCCGGACGGCCGACTTGAACTCCAGGACCTGCTGTCCGCGGTCGCCCCAGGAGGCGTACGCGTTGTGCGGGGCGAAGAAACCGATGGTGTTGTAGCCCCAGTAGTTGTTGAGGCCCATGTCGACCAGACGGTGGTCGTTCACGAACTGGTGAACGGGCATCAGTTCCAGTGCCGTGACGCCCAGTTCGGTCAGGTGTTCGATGATGACGGGGTGGGCGAGAGCCGCGTACGTGCCGCGCAGCTCGTCCGGCAGCCCCGGGTGCCGCATCGTCAGGCCCTTCACGTGGGCCTCGTACAGGAGCGTGTGGTGGTACTCGGTGCGCGGGCGCCGGTCGTCGCCCCAGTCGAAGTACGGGTTGACCACCACGGAACTCATCGTGTGGGGAGCCGAGTCCAGGTCGTTGCGCTTGCCCGGAGACCCGAAGTGGTAGCCGTACACCTCCTCGCCCCATTCGATGCCGCCGCTTATGGCCTTCGCGTAGGGGTCGAGCAGCAGCTTCGCGGAGTTGCAGCGCTGCCCCCGCTCGGGCGCGTACGGACCGTGCACACGGAAGCCGTACCGCTGGCCCGGCATGATGCCGGGCAGGTACGCGTGCCGTACGAACGCGTCGGTCTCGCGCAGCTCTATCGCCGTCTCCGAGCCGTCGTCGTGCAGAAGGCACAGCTCGATCCGGTCGGCGGCCTCCGAGAAGACCGCGAAGTTGGTGCCGGCGCCGTCGTACGTGGCACCGAGTGGGTACGCCTGTCCAGGCCAGACCTGCATGGATGCAACTCTTCCAGTTGTGCGACGTCGCCGGGGGCGACTCCCGCCCGAGTCTCCCCGAAAGTGATGGAACCACCTATGACTTACGTCCCTCTTACCGAACGACCAGTGCATACGCGGTATGCCGAACCAGTGGGACTCGAGCGACTCCTATAGATGCAGGGGGAGTAGGGGGAAATGTGCGCACGATAGTGCACCGCCATCTGGGCAAGGTGGTGGCGGGTGCGGCCATCGCGGTCGCCGGGACCGCCGTCATGGTCGGGATCACCCTGCCGGGCTCGGCGGGTGCCGACGACTCCGGTGGCGGCAACGGGACGGGCCAGACCTCCCAGCAGGCCGGACAGAGCCAGGACCAGGCTCAGGGGGCCGTACAGCCCGGCGTCGTCGAGGACGCCCCGGCCGAGGGCGACAAGGGCAAGGGGCGCGACCCGCTCACCGACGACGAGACCGAGCGTGTCGAGAAGCTCGCCCTCGACCGGCAGCTCTTCCGCACCAGCGAGAACGTCGAGGGCGACAAGGGTCCCCAGCGGATCACCGTCGACCTCGCCGAGCCCGACGAGAGCGAACTGGACGACCCGAACGCGCCGCGCCGCGCCGAGGTGTCGTTCTACGACTACAAGGACGACTCGCTCGTCACCAAGACCGTGAACCTCGACACCGGCAAGGTCGAGGGGACCGACACCCAGCACGGCGTCCAGCCGCCGCTCAGCCGTGCCGAGACCGTCGAGGCCGCACAGCTCCTGATCGCCGACCGGCTCGGCGCCGGCCTGAAGGCCGACTTCAAGGACGCCACCGGCAAGGAGCTGACCACTCCCGACCAGCTGTTGCTCAACAGCATGGTCTACCGGGCGAACGCCGGTACGCCCGCGGCCCTCGCCGACTGCGGCAAGCACCGCTGCCTGCGGCTCTTCGTGAAGGCCAAGAACGGTCCCTGGATCGACAGCCGTGACCTGGTGGTCGATCTGAGCGCCCGGAAGATCGCCAAGGTCGGCTGACCCGCCCTTCCGTTCGGCCTCTCGCGTTCACCGGCCTCGGAGCACCGGGGGTCGGTTCACCTTTCCAACTTTCCTGCTTGTGCAAGGGAGTCATTTCTTCATGCGCGTGAACAACATCGGTCGCGCCCGCAGGCGGACGGCGGTGGGCCTCTCGGTGGCCGCCCTGACCGTCGGCGCCACCACGGCCGCGGGACCGGCCGTCGCCCAGCCCAAGGTCGCCCCCGCGGCGGCCGCCGACTGCAGTGCGGCGTACAAGATCGAGCAGACGCTCGCCACCGGCACCAAGTGGTCGATGTGCTGGCACTACGAGAGCGAGGCCGGGCTCGTCCTGGAGAACGTCTCGTACCAGCCCAAGGGCGAGGCCGCCCCCATACGTGTCCTGACGAGCGCGAAGCTCGCCCAGATCCACGTCCCCTACGACGACGGCTCGGTCGAGTACGACGACCTCACCGGCGCCGGATTCGGCCAGGGCCTGATGAACATGGCCCCCGGGGAGTGCCCCGGCGGCACCATCAAGACGGTCAAGGTCCCGGACTCCTGGGACCCGGAGCACCCGAACGTCAAGGGCCTGTGCACCACGACCCGTTCGCGCGGCCACGCCTACCGCATGCAGGGCGACTCGGCGAGCAAGGTCTTCCAGCAGCAGGGCAAGGACCTGCTGGTCTACACCGTCAACCAGGTCGGCTGGTACGAGTACATCACCGAGTGGCGCTTCTCGGACGACGGTGCGATCAACATGAACGTCGGCGCCACCGGCAGCCTCTCGCCCGGTGACTACGACGCCGGTGACGGCCGCGGCTGGCCGATCGGCAAGGGCGCCAAGTCGTACGCCACCAGCCACAGCCACAACGTCTTCTGGCGGCTCAACTTCGGCCTCGACGGCAACTCCAAGAACAAGGTCGAGCAGTACGACTCCGTGGTCAGCCCGCCCGCCGCCAACGGCGAGGCGCCGCGCAACAAGACCACCCGCACGCCGATCACCAAGGAACTCGCGGGCGACGCCAAGAACATGCGCTGGTGGCGTGTGGTCAGCACGACCGGCAAGAACAAGGACGAGCACGCCCGCTCGTACGAACTCGTCCCGGGCGCCACCTCCAAGTACCCGGGCCGCAGCTACACCAAGCACGACGTCTACTTCACCCAGTACAAGAAGTGCGAGCAGTTCGCCAGCAACAACCTGCGCAACTGCGGTACCGGAGCCGGTAAGTCCGTCGACAAGTGGGTCAACGGACAGAACCTCACGCACCCCGTGGCCTGGGTGAACATCGGTTTCCACCATGTCGCCCGGGACGAGGACCAGCAGCCCATGCCGGTCCACTGGCAGGGCTTCTCGCTGGCCCCGCGTGACGTCACCGCTATGAATCCGCTCACTCCGCCGGAGCTGGCCGATCAGAACGGCCAAATAGAACGCGGTAGTTGAGAAACGACCTGTCCATCCGGCTGCACCGTCCGCCGCTCCCGGAGTACCCTTCCTTGATCGTTGGCTGGGGGAGTGCTCGGGGGAGCGGAAGGCGGTGCGCGGGTGGGGTCCGGAGGGCTGGAGTTGCCCCCTGGTGACGGCGGTCACGAGGGGAGCTCCACGGATGCCCCACCGGGCGCGGTGTCCCTGGCGCGACCGATGGAGATCGGAGCGGAGCTGGACTGGGGCGCCGACGCCTGGCGCGAGGTGCGTACGCGCGCCCAGCGGGCGGGCCGGGCCTACATCTGGCTGAACCTCGTCGAACAGCGGCTGCGCGCGGTCGTGGCCGCTGTTCTGCGCCCGATCTACGAACCCGTCCACGGTGAGGACGACTGGGTGGTCGCCGCCGCAGGACCCGCTGGGCAGGAGTGGGTGCAGCGCGCCGTCGCCGTACGCGAAGTCAGCCGCCGCAAGGGCTACTTGCTCGACCCCGCCGACGACAACGTCCTGAGCTTTCTCACGTTGCCCCAGCTGCGCGAGCTGATGGTGCAGCACTGGCCGTGCTTCGAGCCGTACTTCGACGAGCGCCGGGACGTGGAACTCGCCCTGGACGAACTGGAAGTCACCCGCAACGTCGTCTCGCGCAACAGGGCGCTGTCCGAGGCCGTCCTCGCCCAGGCCGAGCGCGCCTCCGCGAAGCTCCTGGAAATACTCGGCGCGGGCAGCGACGTACCGTCCGCGCGCCGGCTCCCCGTCGACGCGGTCGAGAACCTGGTCGGCGACCGGTACGCGGACGTGGTGGGCGTGCACTCGGACCGGGTGCGGCTGATGCGGCAGTTCCCCGCCGAGGACATCTTCGGCGGAGCCCGCCGGCTCGACGCCATCGGTATCGGCCTCAACCTCCTGGTGCAGAACTTCTCGGGGCGGCGGCTCGTCAGGCTGGCCGAGTCCGGCTGCCGGGTGCGGCTGCTGTTCCTGAACCCGGCCTCCAGCGCGGTCAAGCGCCGTGAGCGTGAACTGGGCATCAAGCGGGGTGAGTTGAGCCGCTCCGTCGAGATGAACATCCTGCACATGCGCCGGGTCCGGGCCCGGCTGCGCGATCCCGGCGCCTTCGAGATCCAGGTCTACGACGAGACGCCCCGCTTCACGGCGTACCTCGTCGACGGGGACGGCTCGGACGGCATAGCGGTCGTGCAGTCGTATCTGCGGCGGACGCGCGGGATGGAGGCGCCGGTGCTCGTGCTGCGCGGCGGGGGACGGGTGTTGAAGCCGGACGAGGTCGGCGAAGAAGGGCTTTTCGGGACGTATCGCGAGGAGTTCGAGGTGGCTTGGGCCGATTCGCGACCTGTGTCCTGACGGGCGTCAAGCGGAATGCGGTCGTCGGATTGTCAGTGGCCCATGGGATCGTGGAGGTCATTGGGGGATCGCACCACGAAGAAGGGGGCCGGCATGGGTTGGCACGGGGAGCTGCTGGTCGGCTTCGACCTGGAGACGACCGGGACGGATCCGCGCGAGGCGCGCATCGTCACCGGGGCCGTGATCGAGGTCAGGGGAACGGAGCCGGTCGGGCACCGCGAATGGCTCGCCGACCCGGGAGTCGAGATCCCGGCGGACGCGGTGGCAGTGCACGGGATCAGCAACGAAAGGGCGACGGCCGACGGCAGGCCCGCCGACCAGGTGGCCGACGCGATCGCCTCGGTCCTCGTCTCGTACTGGCAGTCGGGCGTCCCGGTCGTCGCGTACAACGCGGCCTTCGACCTGACCCTGCTCTCCGCCGAACTGCGGCGGCACGGACTGCCGTCACTGCGCGACCGGCTCGGCGGAGTCGATCCCGCGCCGGTCATCGACCCGTACACGATCGACCGCTCCGTGGACCGCTACCGCCGCGGCAAGCGGAATCTCGAAGCGGTCTGCGCGGAGTACGGCATCGCGCTCGACTCCGCCCACGACGCCTCGGCGGACGCCCTGGCCGCGGCCCGTCTCGCCGGCGCGATAGCCGCCCGCCACCCCAAGGTCGCCGCCCTCGGCCCGGCGGAGCTCCACCGCCGCCAGATCGAGTGGTACGCGGAATGGGCGGCCGACTTCCAGAGCTTCCTGCGCCGCAAGGGGGACGTGACGGCGGTGGTCGACGGGACGTGGCCGGTACGGGACCTGGCGGACGAGCGGGTCTGAACCACTCGTTCACGCGGGTCGTTCACGCCGGTCGTTCACGCGGGTCGTTCACGCCCGTTGTTCGCGCCGCTCGTTCACGCCTGGTTCGGGGTCGGGTTCAGGCTCGGGCTCGCGATGGGCTCGATGCGCGGCTCGGCCAGGCGGGCGTAGTCGGAGCCCGACATGACGAGGGAGCGGTCGAGGCGGGCCGCGTTGAAGTAGAGGCGCGGCCGGGCCACGACCTCCGGGTCGGCGACGACCTCCAGTTCGGGATCGAAGCTGAACGGCAGCACGGTGCCGGGTACGGAGCGGGCCAGCCGCTCCGCCGTGGCCGCGTCGCTGAACCCGGCATAGCGGGCGGAGTAGAGCGCACGGATGGCATCGAGGTCCACGCGCCGGTCTCCGGGGACCACCGCGAGGACGTTGCGGGTGGTCCTGCGGTCGACCTTGACCCGCAGGACGATGCACTTCGCGGCCTCGGACTCGGGGTGGCCGCGCAGGGCACAGACGGCTTCGGTACTTCCTTCAGGCTCGTGGTCGATGAGTCCGTAAGCGACGGAGGCGGTGTCGAGGAGGGCGATCAGACGCTCGTAGGTGTCGTAGGTGTCGTGGGTGCGGTCGCGATCGAGGGTGTCGTGGTCAGGCATGCGGTGTCCTTCTCCGGAGGGGCGGTGGACCGGTGGGCGCGCTCGACTGCCTGGCCCCAGTACGTTCCGGTGACCAGCAGGGTCGCGCCGAGGGCGGTGACGGGCGTGAAGTGGTCGCCGGCGAGGGCGATGCCGACCGCGGCGGCCCAGATCGGCTCGGTGCCGAGCAGGAGGCTGGCCCGGCTTGCCGAGGTGCGCTGGACGGCCCAGGTCTGCGCGAGGAAGGCGAACACGCTGCAGAACAGGGCGAGATAGAGCAGCTGGGCCCAGCCCGCGAAGCCGATGTGGGCGAGCGTGGACAGTTCGCCGGAGGCAGGCAGCAGGAACAGCGCCGAGCCGACGAGGGTCTGCACGGTGGTCAGCCGCAGTGGGCGGATCGCACGGTTCACGGTGAGCCGGCCGACGAGTGCCACATGCACCGCCCGGATCAGCGCCGCGGCGAGCATCAGCAGGTCGCCGAGGCGGGGCGCGTGGAAGCCGTTGCCCGACATGAGGAGGCCGACGGCCAGCAGGCACACACCGGCTGCCGCGTAGAAGGACAGCGGGAGGCCCCCACGGTGGCCCGAGCGGTCGAGGAGAGGAGTGATCACGATGGTCAGGCTGATGATCAGCCCCGCGTTCGCGGCACTCGTGTGGGCGACGCCGTATGTCTCCACCACCAGGACGGCCGCCTGGGTGACCCCCAGAGGCACACCGATCCGGAGTTCGTCGCGGGTCCACCCGCCGGACTTCCGGTCGGTGGCGACCAGACCGAGACAGGCGATCGCGGAGAGGGCGTACCGCGCGAACAGCACCACCAGGACGGGCAGCACGGCGGTGGCCGTCTGGGCGGACAGATAGCTGGAACCCCAGACGAGGGCGACAAGGAGGAGTACCGCATCGGTACGGCGGGCATCGGGCACGCGCTCACCCTGCACCGTCCACGTCCCTGAAGCCCAGAGCCAACTTCTTAAACGATCCTTTAGCATTCCTACATCGGGAACGAAGCGATCCCTGGGACGAGGACGGGGACGCGGACTGGGATGAGGACATGGACGAACGGCAGCTGAGGATCCTGCGTGAGCTGGGCGAACTCGGCAGCGTCACCGCGGTCGCCGAGGCGCTGCTCGTGACGCCCTCGGCGATCTCCCAGCAACTACGGCTGCTCCAGCGCGCGATCCCCGTCCCGCTCACCGAGCGCCAGGGGCGGCGGCTGGCGCTCACCGACGCCGGGCAGGCGCTGGCCGGGGCGGCGATCGAGGTGGAGACGGCGCTGGAGCGCGCCCGGCACACCGTCGCGGAGTTCGTCGACCGGCCGGACGGCGAGGTGTCGGTGGCGGCCTTCCACAGTGCGGCCTCGGCGTTCTTCCCGCTGCTGCTCCAGGCGCTCGCCGCGCCCGGCGGACCACGGCTGTCCCTCGCCGACGCGGATGTGACGCAGGACGACTTCCCGCCGCTGACCAGGGAGTACGACCTCGTGCTCGCCCACCGCCTCGAACACACCCCTGGCTGGCCGCGCACGGTCACCGCCACCACCCTCCTGCGCGAACCGCTCGACGTGGCGATGCCCGCCGACCACCCGCTGGCCGTCAAACGGCGGCTCACCCCGCGCGATGTGGCCGACGAGCCCTGGATCACGGCACACGACGGCTTCCCGGTGGTGGCGACCATCGACGCCATCGCCACGGCCGCGGGCCGTCGCGTCCGTCTCGCCCACCGCATCAACGAGTTCGCGGTGGTCGCCGAGGTCGTGGCCGCCGGAGGGGGCCTCGCCCTGATGCCGCGCTGGACGATGCGCCCGCACCCCGCGCTGGTGCTCAAACCGCTCAGCGGTGTTCAGGCCCGTCGGCACATCGACGCGCTCCACCGCCCCGAACGCACGGCCCGCAAGGCCGTACGGACGGTGCTCGCCGAACTGGACCGGGCGGCCGGGACGATCCGGGGCCGAGGCTGACCCCCCTTTTCTTGCGGCTCGGTGCGCCCTGAAGGGAGAAGCCCAAGGGAGGGCCTCAGAAGGGATACCAGCGAACCGTTTCGTCGCCGTCCCGCAGTGACGCCACCCGGCGCTCGAACTCCGCCAGTGCCTTCGGATTGCTGGGTGCGTGCTGGGAGACCCAGGCGCAGCTGGCCGTCTCGCGGGCCCCGCGCAGCACCCCGCAGCCTCCCCACTCGCGCACGTCCCAGCCGTACGCCTGAGTGAACGCGTCGTACGCCTCGGCGGGCAGCCCGTACCGGTCGCGGGAGAGCGCCATGACCACGAGGTCGTGTTCGCGCAGGTCGGTGGAGAAGGTCTCAAGGTCGACCAGGACCGGCCCGTCGGGGCCGATGTGGACGTTGCGGGGCAGCGCGTCGCCGTGGATCGGGCCCGGCGTCAGATGCGGGGTGAGTGCGGCGGCGGCCGTGGCGAAGCCGTCGCGCCGGTCCCGTAGGAACGCGGCGTCCGCCGGGTCGATCGCGTCGCCCGCGAGCCGCAGCCACCGCTCTACGCCGCCCAGCAGTTCGCGGCGCGGCAGCGTGAAGACGGGGGAGGGCAGGGCATGCACCAGTCGCAGCAGTTCGGCGAGATCGCCGGGTTCGGCGGGGCGTACGGGAGCGGGCAGCCGGTGCCACACCGTCACCGGGTGACCGGACACGGACCGCGCTCCGGACTCGGCGGCCCGCACCGCGGGGACGCCCGCCTCGGCGAGCCAGACGGCGATGGCCAGTTCCCGCCGCGCCCGGTCGAGGAGTTCGGCGTCGCGTCCCACCTTGACCACCAGGTCGCCGGCGGCGAACACGGCGTTCTCACCCAGCGCGAGCAGCTCCGCGCCCCGGTCGAACCCCGCCTCGGCGAGCACGTCCCGCGCCTGTGCCTCGTCCATCACTCGCCTCCCGTGGAGCCCTTGGTTCTCGTCCGGTTCTCGTCCGGTTGACTTCCGGTTGTCGTCGCGTCGGCGGTCGAGATCACGCCATACGCCGCCCAGTGTCGCATTCGCACTGGTGGGAGCCCTCAGGAGGGTGTGCGCGCTGCCTTGACGGCGTGTCAGTACGTCAGCACGATGACGAGGGCCGCCGGGACGGCCAGACCCGTACGAGTCGCCCGAAGGAGCTGATTCCGTGACATCGGCGACCGTGAGGAAGCGGTCAGGGAAGCGGTCAGCGAGGGGTGCGCCGGGCGGAGGCAGAGGAGGAGGGGGAGGCGGCGGCGCGGGGAACCGCCTCGTCGACCACGGCGCCTGGTTCCTGGTGTTGCCCGCCCTGATCCCGATCCTGGTGCTCAGCGTCGGACCGCTCCTCTACGGCATCGCGCTGGCGTTCACCGACTCCCAGTCGGGCCGCACCGAGCCCACCCAGTGGATCGGGACCCTCAACTTCCAGGACCTGCTGCACGACACCCTGTTCTGGGACTCGTTCCGGATCGGTCTGCTGTGGGCGGTGGGGGTCACGGTCCCGCAGTTCCTCCTCGCCCTCGGCCTCGCCCTGCTGCTCAACGAGAACCTCCGCTTCCGCTGGCTGGCACGGTCGCTCGCGATCATCCCGTGGGCCATGCCCGAGGTGGTGGTCGGCATCATGTGGCGGCTCGTCTACAACCCGGACGCGGGCATCCTCAACGAGACGATCCGCGACCTGGGCCTGGGCGATGGCCGCGACTGGCTGAGCGGCCTGGCCACCGCCCTGCCCGCGGTGATCGTGGTCGGCGTCTGGGCGGGTATGCCCCAGACGACGGTCGCCCTGCTCGCCGGACTGCAGAACACCCCGCGCGAACTGCACGAGGCGGCGGCGATGGACGGCGCGGGCGCCTGGCGCCGCTTCCGCACGGTGACCTGGCCCGCCCTCAAACCGGTCGCACTCGCCATCACTGCGCTGAATTTCATTTGGAACTTCAATTCCTTCGCCCTGGTGTACGTCCTGACTAACGGCGGGCCCGGCGGGCGCACCCGGCTGCCGATGCTGTTCGCGTACGAAGAGGCCTTCCGCTACGGGCAGTTCGGGTACGCGGCGGCGATGGGGTGTGTGATGGTCGCGGTGATCTCGGTGATCCTCGCCCTCCACCTGGTCGGCCGGCTGAGGGGAGGCGAGGACGCGTGAAGACCCGGAAATCGGCTCGCACGGGCCAGTACCTCGCGCTTCTCGCGTATCTCGTCTTTCTCGCCTTCCCCTTCCTCTGGCTGATCTCCACCGCCTTCAAACCGCCGCGGGAGCTGGGGAGTCTGCATCCGACCTGGATCCCCAAGGACCCGACGCTCGCCAACTTCCGGCAGGCCTTCGACGAACAGCCGCTGCTGGACGCCGCGTTGAACTCGCTGATCGCGGCGGTCGGCGCGGCGGTGATCGCCGTACTGATCGCGACCCCGATGGCGTACGTCATGGCCCGGCACCGCACACGGCTCGCGAGGGCCGCGACCGGCTGGGTCGTGGTCAGCCAGGCCTTTCCGTTCGTGCTGGTGATCATCCCGCTGTTCCTGGTCCTGAAGAACCTGCGGCTGATCAACTCCGTACCGGGTCTGATCATGGTGTACGTCGTGTGGGCGCTGCCGTTCGCACTGTGGATGCTCGTGGGGTACGTACGGGCCGTGCCGACCGAGCTGGAGGAGGCCGCGGCCGTCGACGGCGCCGGCAGGCTGCGGACACTGGTCTCGATCACCGCGCCGCTGCTCGCGCCGGGGATCGTCGCCACGGCACTGTTCGCCTTCATCAGCGCGTGGAACGAGTTCTTCTTCGCGCTGGTGCTCCTCAAGACCCCGGAGAAACAGACTCTTCCGGTCGTCCTCACGCACTTCCTCGGTGCGGAGGGCGTGGCGGACCTCGGGCCCCTCGCGGCCGCCGCGTTCCTGGCGACCCTGCCCTCGCTGGTCGTCTTCGCGGTCATCCAGAAACGGATCACGGGCGGGATGCTCGCCGGGGCGGTGAAGAGCTGATGCGGACGAAACGGCTCGTCGCGATGGTGGTGGCGCTGCTGCTCACGGGCAGTGCGGCCTGCACCGGCGACGACAGCGACTCGCAGGACGGCAGGATCACCCTCCGCTTCCAGTCCCTCGCCTGGCAGGAGGAGTCCGTCGACGTCAACAAGGAACTGGTGAAGGAGTGGAACGCCGCCCATCCGGACGTCAAGGTCGAGTACGTACAGGGGAGTTGGGACAGCGTCCACGACCAGCTGCTCACCTCCTTCGAGGGCGGTGAGGCGCCGGACATCATCCATGACGCCTCGGACGACCTCGCGGACTTCGCGTACGGCGGGTATCTCGCGGATCTGCGTGAACTGCTGCCGGAGCGGCTCAAGTCCGATATTCCACAGCGGAGTTGGGAGACCGTGACCTTCGGGGACGGGGTCTACGGCGTGCCGTTCCTCCAGGAGCCGCGCGTCCTGATCGCCAACGCAGAGTGGCTGAGGGAGTCGAGCGTACGGATTCCCACGCCCGAAAAGCCCTGGAGCTGGGACGAGTTCAGGTCGATCACCGATGAACTGGGCGATGGGGAAGGCAAGTACGGTGTGGCCTGGCCGCTCAAGGAGCCCGTGTCGGCGACCCTGAACCTGTCGCTCTCGACCGGCGGGCAGTTGTTCCACCGGGGTGCCGACGGCAAGGTGCGCATCCGGTTCGGCGCGGGCGACGAGGTGGTGCCGCGCACCATCCACGACCAGGTCAACACCGATGGCAGCGCGTCGAGTTCGACACTCGGCAGCGGTGGGTCCGACACGTTGCCCGGCTTCTTCGGCGGCAAGTACGCGATGGTTCCGCTCGGGTTCTCCTACCGGCAGCAGATCGTGCAGCAGGCGCCGAAGGGTTTCGAATGGCAGGTGTTGCCCGCGCCAGCCGGTGCGGACGGGCTCACCCAGGGGGTGAGTCCGCAGACCCTGTCCGTCGCGGAGGACAGCCCGCACAAGAAGGAGGCCGCCGCGTTCATCGACTTCCTGCTCCAGCCGCGGAACATGGTGCGGCTTGCGCTAGGCGACTGGATGCTGCCGACCGGTACGGAGGCGCTCCGGGATCCGGCGCTGCGGGTCGAGGAGGACGGGTGGGCGGTCGGGACAGCGCTTGCGCGGTATCTGCGGTCGGCGCCGGCGCAGTCCGTGCGGGGGTATCCGGAGTGGAAGGACAAGGTGGCCACGCCTGCGTTTCAGGAGTACTACAGCGGGGCCATTGGGCTTGGTGAGTTGCGTGAGCGGTTGGTGGGGGACGGGAATCTGGTGCTTGCGCGATATCAGAGGTGACGGGGCGCTGCCGCTGGGCTTGGGGACGGGGTGGTTTGTTGGGTGCCGGGCGGTGGGGCTGGTTGCGGCGTTCCCCGCGCCCCTAAAGACTGCGCAGTTCCCCGCGCCCCCAAAGACTGCGCCGTTCCCCGCGCCCCTTAGGGGTGGGCCCCTGGAGGAACGTGCGGGTGAAAATCGGTTGTCCGGGGTGGCCCCGGCCGCCTAGCGTGCCGGGTGTGGGTATCAATGCGATTTTTTCTTCCGGTCTCGGCCGGGGCTGCGCGTACTCCATTCGGATGCGTTGCGCCCCCGGTGCCCTGACCGGCCCGGGGATCTGCGCCCGCTGACGGCATTCGCCGCAGGGGTGCCCCCTCTCACGTACGCCTTGAAGCAGGTACGCGGCTGACGCGTGCCCGTTTGTGCGCGTCCTTTTTCCTCCCTTCCGGTCGGGGCCTTCGTCTGCCCGTTTTCACCCTCACGGAAGACAAGGACCGCAGGCCATGGCCCGCCCCACCCACGTTTCGCGCACGCTCTCGCAGAACTTCCTCACCGACCGTGCCACCGCGGACCGCTTCGCCCGGCTCGCCGTACCGCCGCGGCACCCGCCCCTGGTACTCGAAGTGGGCGCGGGCAAAGGCGCGTTGACAGAGGTGCTCGCCCCCCGCTGCCGGGAGCTGCTCGCCTACGAGATCGACCCACGACTCGTGCCCGCCCTGCGCGCCCGTTTCTCCGGGACGCCCCAAGTGCGGGTGATCGGCGGCGACTTCCTCGCCGCGCGGCCTCCGGGCAGCCCCTTCTCCGTCGCCGGGAACGTGCCCTTCTCACGTACCGCGGACGTCGTCGACTGGTGTCTGCGCGCGCCCGGCCTCACGGACGCCACGCTCCTCGCCCAGCTCGAATACGCCCGCAAACGCACCGGGGACTACGGGAGTTGGACCCTGCTCACCGTCCGTACCTGGCCGCGCTTCGAGTGGCGGTTCCTCGGGCGGGTCACCAGGACCAGGTTCCGGCCCGTACCCCGGGTCGACGCCGGAATCGTACGCATCGAGCGACGCCGTACCCCGCTGCTCGACCGGACCTCGTACGACGACTGGCGGCACCTCGTCGAGCTCGGTTTCTCGGGGGTCGGCGGCTCGTTGCACGCCTCGCTGCGCCGGGCCCATCCGAGGCGCCGGGTGGATGCCGCGTTCCGGGCCGCGCGGCTCGACCCTCGTGCGCTCGTCGGGGAGGTGCCGCCCGAGCAGTGGCTGGGCCTCCACGACGTGCTGGCGTCGCGGTGAGCCGTGGACGGCGGACGGCCGCAATTAAGTTGCACGAGACGTATCGTCTCGTTTATGGTCGGCTCATGACCACCTCACGCCCCGCCCACATCGCCATGTTCTCCATCGCCGCCCACGGGCATGTGAACCCGAGCCTTGAGGTGATCCGGGAGCTCATCGCCCGCGGGCACCGGGTCACGTACGCGATTCCGCCCGTCTTCGCCGAGAAGGTCGCGGAGACGGGCGCCGAGCCGAAGCTCTGGAATTCGACCCTGCCGTCCCCGGACGACGACCCCTCGGCATGGGGGACCACACTCCTGGACAACGTGGAGCCCTTCCTGGCCGACGCGATCCAGGCACTTCCGCAGCTCATCGAGGCGTACGAGGGCGACGAACCGGACCTCGTACTGCACGACATCACCTCGTACCCGGCCCGTGTCCTCGCCCACCGCTGGGGCGTCCCGGCCGTCTCGCTGTCGCCGAACCTCGTTGCCTGGGAGGGGTACGAGGAGGAGGTCGCCGAGCCCATGTGGGCGGAGCCGAAGCAGACCGAGCGGGGCAGGGCGTACTACGCGCGCTTCCACGCCTGGCTGGAGGAGAACGGGATCACCGAGCATCCAGACCCGTTCACCGGCCGCCCCGCCCGTTCCGTCGTGCTGATCCCGAAGGCCCTGCAGCCGAACGCCGACCGGGTCGACGAGTCGGTGTACACCTTCGTCGGCGCCTGCCAGGGCGACCGTGCCGCCCAGGGTGAGTGGCGGCGGCCCGCCGGTGCCGAGCGTGTCGCCCTCGTGTCCCTGGGGTCCTCCTTCACCAAGCAGCCCGCCTTCTATCGCGAGTGCGTGCAGGCGTTCCGCGATCTGCCGGGCTGGCACGTGGTGCTGCAGATCGGCAAGCACGTCGACCCCGCGGAGCTCGGCGAGGTTCCGGGGAACGTCGAAGTGCGGGACTGGGTACCGCAGTTGGCGATCCTCAAGCAGGCCGACGCCTTCATCACGCACGCGGGCGCCGGCGGCAGCCAGGAAGGACTGGCCACCGCCACGCCGATGGTCTGTGTGCCCCAGGCCGTCGACCAGTTCGGCAACGCGGACATGCTTCAGGCGCTCGGCGTCGCCCGGCACCTGCCGATGGAGGAGGCGACGGCCGAGACCCTGCGCGAGGCCGTACTCACGCTCACCGAAGACCCGGACGTCGCGCGGCGGCTCAAGGAGATCCAGGCGGGAATGGCGACCGAGGGCGGCACGGCACGCGCGGCGGATCTGATCGAGGCGGAAATCCCCAACAGCGCCACGGCACATGACTGAACCTTTACCGAGACCGGAAGGGGTGTGATCGGGTAACCGTCCGCGAAATCGAGTGACCCTCCGCGAACCGGGGTGACCGTCCGCGAACTCGGAATTCCCACGGGTCACGGTTGTAGGGCCAACGGTGAAGCCATGGCGCCCTTTGGATAACGGGACGGTCATTCGATAACGCTCGGGTAACGCGGCATCCGCCCGGTCAGGGCATGGACAGGGTTATGGGGTTGGACGGTTACCCCCTGTCGAAGGTTGCACGGGTCACTTCTTGTTCCTTGCATGAACACCTTCCTAGCGTGAGGTGAACTCACTACGAACGCTGGGAAGTTGATCAATGCGCCGAGACATACCGCCCCTCGCCGAGGTACGCCGCCTCACCGAGAAGAAGCGTGACGCGTGGTGGACCGTGCTGCTCGTCGACCCGGTGGCCACGCCGCTGGTGAGGCTCACCGCGATGCGTACGAGGATCACGCCGAACCAGATCACCTGGGGGGCGTTCCTGCTCGGCCTGGTCTCGGCGGCCTGCTTCGCCCTCGGCGACTGGCGGTGGCTGATCGCCGGCGCCCTCGTCTACCACCTGAGTTTCATCCTCGACTGCATGGACGGGAAGGTGGCCCGGCTGACCGGCCAGGGCTCCGTCTTCGGGGCCTGGCTGGACTTCGTCTTCGACCGTATCCGGGTGGCGGTGTGCGGGGTCGCGCTGATGGCCGGACAGTACGACCGCACCGGTGACACCATCTATATCTGGCTGGCCCTCGCGGTCGTCGGCCTCGACACGCTGCGGTACATCAACTCCCTGGAGATCTTCAAGATCCGCTACAACATGCGCAAGCAGATCAAGGCGCGGGTGCGGGAGGCCCGCCGCGCGGAGAACTCCGCCGAGGTCGCCTTCATGGAGGACCTGCTGCGCAACAATCCGTCGGCGGACATCGAACACGACATCCTCAAGACATCGACCGTGTCCGCACCGGGCTCCGGTCCGGTCCAACCGGCCCTCGATCTCGCCCAGCCTGCCTCCGGCCTCGCCGACCCGGCCTCCGACCCGGCCGCCCCGGGCTCCGACCAGGCCGACCTGGCCTCCGAAGAAACCGCCGACGCTCCCCGGAAGCCCCAGGGCCAGGTCATCGACCTCCAGCAGGAGTTCCGCCACCGCTTCCCGGTCTATCTCCGGATGCGGTCCTTCCTCCTGCGCCACCGGATTCGTACGCACCTGGTGAGCGGCATCGAATTCCAGATGGGCGTCTTCATCGTCGGCCCGCTCCTCGACGCGGTCATCGAGGCGACCCTGGTCTCCGGCGCCCTGCTTCTCGTCTTCGAACTCGCCATCATCTACAAGCTGTTGCTCTCCACCCGTGACTTCACCCGCACCATCGACTCCTTCGAGCGGGACGAGGTGGCCACGGCGGCCTGATCCGGCGTGGCGCACACGACGGCGTGGGGGGGGGGGGGGGGGGGGGGGAGGGAGGGGGGGGGGGGGGGGTGGGGGGGGGGTGGGGGGGGGTGGGTGGCGCCAGGAATCGTCGGAACCAT